>NZ_JBITGW010000011.1:0-268849 GCF_044457345.1 Nonomuraea sp. NPDC050547 | reverse complement strand
GGGTGCCCGCCCCCCCCTCGCGCTTCTCGCCCGCCCGCGGCTGGGCCGTCTTTCTGTTGGGGCCCCCCCCCCCCCCCGCGCCGGGGGGGGGGGCGCCCCCCCCCCCCCCCCCACCCCTCAGGCGTCTAGACGCTCTCCTCCGCCAGGACCGGGGTCCTGGACTGACCGGGCAGGCGCAGCGCGGCCAGGACGCCGACCAGCGATCCGGCGGCGGCGACGTAGGCGGCGACCGCGAGGCCGTCGGCGGTGGCCGCGCGCAGCGCCTCACCGGACAGCCCGCCCAGCCCGGCGTTGGCCACGGCCACCAGCACCGCCAGCCCGGCGCCTGAGCCCACCTGGAGCGCGGTGTTGGCGATGCCGGAGGCGGTGCCCTGCTCGGAGCCGTCCACGCCGCTGCCCACCGCGTTGAACATGGCCGGGTAGATCAGGCCCATCCCCAGGCCGACGACCACGATGCCGGCCAGCACGGTCAGGTACGACCCGTCCGCCGTCATGCCCGGCCCGAGCAGCGCGCTGCCCGCCGCGCCCGCGACGAGACCGGCGATGAGCGTGGTCCTGGTGCCGAGCCGGCCGATCAGGCGTTCGCTGATCGTGTTGCCGAAAGTGATGGACAGGGTCGGGCCGAGGAAGGCGACCCCGGTCTGCAGCGCGCTGAACCCGAGCACGCCCTGGAAGTACAGCGTGAGGAAGTACGGGATCGCCTGCAGGGTCAGCCCGAACACCAGGATGACCACGGCGGCGGCGCTCAGGCTCCGGTTGCCGAACAGCCTCAGCGGCATCAGGGGGCTGGAGCTGCGCTTCTCCACCAGCAGGAACGCCGCCAGCAGGACCACGGCCAGCAGGGCAGAGACGATCACCGGGGCCGAGGTCCAGCCCGCCTCCGGGCCCTGGGCGACGGCGAACACCAGGAGCGTGACGCCGGCCGTACCGGTGAGGGCGCCGGGCAGGTCGAAGGTCCGCCCGCGCTCCCGCGCGCCGTCGGCGACCAGCAGGCCGGGCGCGAGGGCGAGGCCGATGAGGGCCAGCGGCACGTTGACGAAGAAGACCCACTGCCAGCCGAGCCAGTTGGTGAGCGCGCCGCCGAGCAGCGAGCCGAGGCTCAGCCCCGCCGCACCGCCGGTCGCCCACACGGTCAATGCTCTGGTACGGGCCCTGCCGGCCGGGAACATGGTGTTGACCAGGGAAAGCGTGGCCGGTGCGAGGATCGCCCCGCCGAGGCCCTGGAGCATCCTGGCCACGATCAGCAGGGCGGGAGAGGGGGCCAGGCCGCCGAGCAGCGAGCCCACGCCGTACAGGCTGAGGCCGGCGGCGAACATCCTGCGCCGGCCCACCAGGTCCGCCAACCGGCCGCCGAGCAGCAGGAACCCGCCGAACAGCACCGCGTAGGCGCTCACCACCCACTGCAGCGAGTGCGGGGTGAACCCGACCTCCCGCGCGATGTCCGGCAAGGCGACGTAGACGATGGTGAAATCCAGGGAGGTGATCAGGTTGGCGAACGCCAGGAGAGCCAGGCTCAGCCCACGTTTCTCATTCACGGTCAAACTCCTTAAAACGGCTGGTCACCACCGTAGGAAAGGTCTACGTACCGCGAATCAGTAGGATTTCTGGGTTGGGTTACGGAACTTCGGGGGTGTCCGGTGGGCCACGTGCTGCACGGCAGGCACGCCGAGCAGGCCGCGCTCGGGGCCTTGGTCACCGATGCCCTGGAGGGACGCAGCGGGGCGCTGGTCCTGCGCGGCGAGGCGGGGATCGGCAAGTCGGCGCTGCTCGACTGGACCGCCGAGCGGGCGGCGGCGGCCGGGCTGCTGGTGGTCAGGGTGACCGGCATCGAGGCGGAGGCCGACCTCGCCTTCGCCGGGCTGGTCGGGCTGCTGTGGCCGGTGCAGTCGCGCCTGGATGACCTGCCTGAGGCCCAGGCCCGCGCGCTGCACTCCGTCCTGGGCGGTCCGGCGGCCGACGGGGCGCCCGGCGACCGGTTCAGGATCGGGCTGGCCGTGCTGACGCTGCTGGCGGAGCTGGCCGTCGATCGGGCGGTGTTGTGCCTGGTGGACGACGCGCAATGGCTGGACCGGGCCAGCACGGACGCGCTGACCTTCGCCGCCAGGCGGCTCGGCGCGGACGGGGTGGCCATGGTGTTCGCCGCGCGGCAGGAGGGGTTCGACGCGCCGGGACTGGCCGAGCTGCGGCCCGGCCGGCTCGGGGCCGATGACGCCGGCCGGCTGCTGGGCGCGTACGGGCTGGCGCCCGCGTTGCGGGAACGTGTCCTGGCCGAGTCGGGCGGCAACCCGCTGGCGTTGCGGGAGTTCGCCGCCGCCGCTCCCGAGGGTGGGCGGGGCGAGCCGCTGCCGGTGGCCGATCGGGTGCTGGCGGCCTTCCGGGCGCAGATCGCGGTGCTGCCGGAGCGGACGCAGCTCATGCTGCTGCTCGCGGCCGCCGCGGGCAGCGCCCACGTCGAGGCCGGCCCCTCCGGCTCCTACAGCCACGCCGGCTCGTCCGGCCACGCCGACTCCTCAGGTGCTTCCGGCCACTCAAGCCCTTCCGGTGCTTCTGCGCGAGATGCGCGAGATGGGCGGGATCTGCGGGCGGTGCTGGCGGCGGGGAAGGAGCTTGGGGTGGGGCTCGACGATCTGCAGCCCGCCGAGCGCGCCGCCCTGATCCGGGTCACCGGCGCCGGGATCGCCTTCCGGCACCCGCTGATCGCCACCGCCGCCTATCGCGGCATGCCCATGGCACGGCGGATGGCCGCGCACCGGGCGCTGGCGGGCGCGGCCGACGACCTCGACACCCGCGCCCTGCACCTGTCCCTGGTCACGATCGCCCCCGACGAGGAGACCGCGGCGGAACTGGTGGCAGCCGCCGAGCGCGCCAGGCTCCGCACCGCCTGCGCCGCCGCCGCGCACCTCTACCGGCAGGCCGCCCACCTCACCCCCGCCCCGGACGAACGCGCCGTACGCCTGGCCGAGGCCGCCACGCTCGCCCTGTCCGCCGGTGACGTGGACGTCGCCGCCGACCTGGCCGGGCAGACCCGCGCACTCACCTCAGAAGGGCCCGCTCCGGCGACGGCGGCGCGGGTGCGGGCCGCGGTGGAGCTCGAACGCGGCGACGCCGGTGACGCCGCCGCCATCCTCGTGGAGGCCGCCGGATCGGCGCCCGTGGACGTGGCGGCCGGGATGTTGCGCACCGCGGCCGACTACGCCTGGTTCGCCGGGATGCCGGACATCGTGGCCGTGGCCGCCGACCGGCTGCGTGACCTGGGACGGCCGGACCCGGCGGCGCGCGGCATGGCCGCCCTGATCTCCGGCGACCACTCCGAGGGTGTCCGCCTGCTCAGGAGCGCCGCGCGGGAGGACGGCGTACCACGGATGCGGGCCGTGCACCTGGGCTGGATCGTGGGCGACGACGACGCCACGCTCGCCGGGGCGGCCGAGGAGGTGGCCATGTGCCGCCGCTACGGCCTGGTCGGCGCGCTGCCGGACGCCCTCCAGGCGCTCGCCCAGATACAGGTCGTGGCCGGGCTCCACCGCGACGCCGAGGCGTCCGTGGCCGAGGCGGCGGCGATCGCCCGCGACACCGGGCTGCGGCGACGGGCCGGGCAGCTCGACACGGTCCTGGCCAGGATCGCCGCGATCGAGGGCGACGAGGAACGCTGCCTGGAACTCACCCGCCACTCCACCGCCACGGGCCGGGTCGCCGCCGACACGATGCTGAGCCTGCTCGACCTGGGCCTCGGACGTCCCCAGGAGGCGCTCGACCGCCTGCTCGCCGCCCGGCGCGGGCCCGGCGGGCACGCGGGCGTGCTCATGGGAGCGACCGGGGATCTCGTGGAGGCCGCCGTCAGGGCCGGCGCGCCGGAGGCGGCGCGGGAGCCGTTGCGCGGGCTGCGCGAGTGGTCGGCCGCGGGCGGGCAGCCCTGGGCGCTGTCGATGGCCGAGCGCTGCCTGGCGTTGCTGACCGAGGACGAGGCTCACTTCGCGCGGGCCGTACAGCTGCATGAAGGGACGAGCCGGCCCTTCGAGCGCGCGCGGACCGAGCTCCTCTACGGCGAGTGGTTGCGGCGTGAGCGGCGCCGCGCCGACGCGAGGGGGTTGCTGGGGTCGGCCTTGGAGACGTTCGAACGGCTGCGCGCGCGGCCGTGGGCCGAGCGGGCGCGCGCCGAGTTGCGGATCGCCGGTGGTTCCGCCGCGACGCCCGCCGCCGCGGACCTGCTCGACCGCCTGACGCCGCAGGAGCTCCAGGTGGTACGGCTGGCGGCCGACGGAGCCAGCAGCAGGGAGATCGCGGCCAAGCTGTTCCTGAGCCCGCGGACCGTCGAGTACCACCTCTACAAGGCCTATCCCAAGCTCGGCATCTCCTCGCGCAGAGAGCTGATCAGGCTGACGCTCGCTTAGCCGAGGCCAGGGGCTCGGCCGCCGGACCGGCGGGCGGCTCGGTGCGGCGGCGCGGCCGGGAGGCGCCCAGCAGGATCGCGCCCAGGACCGCCACGGCGCCGAGAAGCTGACCGGGCGACAGCGACTGGCCGAGCGCGGCCCAGCCCAGAACGGCCGCCACCACCGGGCTGAGCAGTGCGAGGACCGTGACCCGGGTGGGCGCGAGCGTGGTGACGCCGCGGAACCACAGGACGTACGCCAGCGCGGTGCCGACGAGCGTGAGGTAGGCGTAGCCGCCGAGGTTGGTGAGGGTGAAGGACGGCAGCGCGCCCTCGATCAGGAACATGAACGGCACCAGCAGAAGCCCGCCCCACGTCAGTTGCCAGCCGGTCAGCGCCAGCAGCGCGGTGGAGCGGTTCGCGAAGCCCTCGGGCGCGCCCCAGCGGCGGCCCAGTACGGTGCCCAGGGACATCACGCCCATCCCCGCGGCCGCCGCCGCCAGGCCGATCGCGTCCAGCGCGACCGTGGAGCGGAGCACGAGGAGCGCCACTCCGGCCACGCCGATGACCGCGCCGAGCATGGCCCGTCCGCCCGGCCGTTCACGCAGCAGCAGGTACGCCAAGGCGGCCACCACGAAAGGACCCAACGCCCCGAGGACCGCGGCCACGCCGCCGGGCAGCCGGTAGGCGCCGATGAAGAGCAAGGCGAAGAACAAGCCGATGTTCAGGAACCCGAGCAAGGCCGAACGCCACCACCACGCGCGTTTCGGCAGCGCCAGCCGTCCGGCGAGCAGGGCCACGGTGGCGATCAGCAGCAGCCCGGCGGGCAAGGCGCGGATGGCGGCGGCCAGCAGCGGCCTGTTCGCGGGCAGGAACTCGGTGGTCACGAGGTAGGTGGTGCCCCAGAGCGCGGGTGCGACCGCGGTGAAGGCGACAAGCCGAAAGTCTCTCATATCTAAGTATCTTAGCATTAAGCTACTTAGATGCAAGCTAATATGGGAACCGTGGACGACGTCGACCGCATCATCGAGCAGTGGGCCCAAGAGCGGCCCGACCTGGACACCCAGGCCATGGAGGTGTTCGGGCGGATCTACCGCATCTCACAGCGGATGGGGGCCCGGCAGGAGAAGGTTCATGCGCGGTTCGGGATCAGCCGGGGCGAGTTCGACGTGGTGGCCACGTTGCGACGGTCGGGCGAGCCGTACCAGTTGTCGCCCAAGGCGCTGGCGGCGTCGCTGATGCTGACCTCCGGCGGGATGACCGGGCGGCTCGACCGGCTGGAGAAGGCCGGCCTGGTCGCCCGCTCACCCGACCCCGACGACCGGCGCGGCCTCGTGATCACGCTGACGGCGCGCGGGCTGGAGGTGGCCGACCAGGCGGTCACGGCGGGGCTGGCGGCGCAGTGCGAGGTGTTCGAGCGGCTCCCGCGCCGGGAGCGGGAGCAACTGCCCGCCATGCTGCGCGACCTTCTCGCCCTCCTGGACGGCTGACCTTGGGTTTTACCTGCCGGCCCGCAGCTTGTCGTGCAGGGTCGCGTAGGTCGGGGCGAGGCGGCGCAGTGCCGTCGCCGCGGCCGGGTTGTCGCCCGTGGTGAGCGGGTACTGGAAGGCGCCCAGCAGGCGGGCCTGGTCGCGGGCCACCGCGGCGGACTCCGGCAGGCCGAGCAGGCCGAGGCAGTGCGACGCGTCGGACAGGCGGCGCACGCCGACCCTGATCGCGAAGCCGGTCAGCAGCCCACGGGTCTGCGGCGGCAACCCGGACTCCACCAGGCCGGCGAGCGCGTGCACGGCCTCGGCGCCGCCGAGAGTGCCCGGTGGGACCGGCAGGTCGTCGCGTCCCGCCAGCCAGCGGGCCGCGCCGGGCAGCGAGTCGCGCAGCGCGTCCATGAACGGCACCTCGCGGACCCGGGTGAAGCCGGTGCGCAGGACGAAGCCCTCGGATTCGTAGGTGACGGACTCGGCCTGCCAGGACTTGAGGAAGTCCTCGACTGGCAGCGTGGCGTACGGGAAGCCCTCCGGGTCGTGGAGGAGGACGGTGTCGTCGTCCACGGCGAGCACCATGACGTAGTGGTCGCCGCCGGGTTCCGGGGAGTAGGTCAGCAGTTCCATGTCGAGCGGGCCGGCCAGGGCGGGGCCGCCGGTGGCGCGCAGGCGGGCCAGGGCTTCCGCAGGGGTGCCGCCGGAGGTGCGTACGCAGGTCCAGCCGAGCGCGTCGATCGCCGTGTCCAGGCCGATCTCGGGGTCCCAGGCGTACGGGTCGAAGAAGGGGGTGTCGCCGCCGATGAGCTGTGCTCCGAACGCGGAGCCGGTCAGGGTTTCGATGACGGCCACGGGTGGCGCGTGCTCGCCGAGTGCCATCGCGAGCGAGTTGCTGTAGCAGTAGGGGCCGGAGCCCAGGTAGGTGAGCATGCCGGTCAGTGAACGGCCTGCCACGGTGTGAGGGTCAAGTCCGGCGGTCCGCGCCGCCCGCCGTACCGCTGAGGGGGAGTGGCGGCAGGGTGTCCGGGGGCGCGGACCGCTTGAACGGCCCTCCGGCCCCTGTGCGGCAGGGGCGGCGAGGGCGCGGGCCCGCCCCCGATCCCTGTGCGGTAGGGACGGAGGGCGGGCCCGCATGAAGGGGAACGCCTGGGCGAGGTGGGATTCCGGCGCTTCGCGCACGGAGGAGGCCGCCCGGCGCTCCCGTGGCTGGGGCGGGGTCAGCGGCGGGCGAAGACCTGGGTCCAGTGCGGGCCCTTGGGGTCCTGGCCGGCGCCGATGTGGGTGTAGTTGCAGTTCATGATGTTCGCCTTGTGGCCGGGGCTCTTCATCCAGCCGTCCACGACGGAGGCGGCGGTGCGCTGGCCCATGGCGATGTTCTCGCCCCACGCGCTCATCGAGCCGAACCCGGCGGCCTTGATGCGGTCACCGGGGGAGCGGCCGTCCTGGGAGGTGTGGGAGAAGTAGCCCTTCGCGGCCATGTCGGCCGAGTGGCCCCTGGCCGCGGCGTTCAGCTTGGGGTCGTGCGTGAGGGGCTTGCAGCCGCCGGCCGCACGGGCGGCGTTGGTGAGCTTGACGACCTCTTCCTCCACGGCCGAACCGACGCCGCCGCCGTTCGTGGGGGCGGGTGTGGGAGCCGGGGTGCCCGTGGGGGTGGGCGACGGCGCGGGGGTGGTGGGTGTCGGGGTCGGGGTGGTGGAGCACGACAGCCGCACGGGCTTGGACCTGCTGGTCTGGCCGGTGGAGTCGAGGGCGATCACGTAGAAGGTGCGGGGGGTGGTGGTGCAACGGATTCCGGCCACGATGCTGCCGTTGGTGATGACCTTGGAGCCGCTCTTGACGGTGCGGTCGGGGCCCGGACGGGCCTGCTTGATCCGTACCCGCAGGCGGGCGGGGTCGTCGCAGCCCTTGCGCGCGGCAGCCCCGCGCACCATGCCCTTGCCGTCGATGTACGGCTTGGCCGCGACGATCTGGCAGAGCTCCGCGCCGGTGGTGGGGGTGGCGGCGTGGGCGGCGGTGACGGGAGTGCTCAATGCCGCCAGACTTCCGAGGCAGGCAAGTGCCTGGAGCTGTCTGCGCACGTTGTCCTCCGATGGGGGGTTAGACGCTGCTTCGAACCCGCATTCTGGTGCGCACACATCGGGCATGTCCCGAAAAACCGTCCTATACCTGGAGTCCCAGGTGTCCCATTCGTAACAAAACTCCCCCGCACCTGGGTAAACCTAGATCCCCGGCCGCGCGTCTCCCCCGAATTGGGATTACGGCAAGCCGCCCCACCCCCACCCGCCGCCGTGCGCGGAGGCCGATCGTGGGGATCGCTTCTCACGTCGGACGTGGTCCCCGCCGCAACGGCCCGCCTCGACCGGCCGGCAGGGCGGGCGTAACGGCGGCCCGCCAGGCGCGGCCTGCCTGCCGTGACCCTGGAATGCCCCCAGCCCCGTGCGGGGGGTGGGGGCGGGGTGGCTTGCCGTAACGGATGGAGGGGGGTCAGCAGACGGCGGGCTTCAGCCAGGAGCACTCGAGATCGCCGGACGGCGAGGGGCTGGACGAACGAAGCTCAGCCGACGTCGTGGGGTTGGTGCGGGAGAACTGGGCCAGGCGGATGGCGATCTTGTCTTCGATGTCCTTCGGGGCCCCGGACAGGTACTGGTTGAGCATGATCGAGAACACCAGCGGCTCCCCGTCCGCGCTGGTCACATAGCCGGACAGGGAGGTGACGCCGGTGAGCGAGCCCGTCTTGGCGTGGACGTTTCCGGCGGCCGGGGTGCCGCGCATGCGGCTGCGCAGCGTTCCGCCCACGAAGCGGTCCTGCTCGCCCGCGATCGGCAGCGAGTCGTAGTACGCGGGGAACCACGGCTTGGCCCGCACCGCGCTCAGCAGCTGCGTGATCGACGTGGGCGTGAAGGCGTCGCGGCGGGACAGGCCGGAGCCGTCGCGCATGTTGAGGACCTGGGCGCCGTTGGCCTTGGCGAAGTCGGTGGCGACCTTGAGCCCGGCCGGCCAGGTGCCCTGTCCGGCGACCTTGCGGCCCATCGCCTTGACGAGGATCTCGGCGTGGATGTTGTTGCTCAGCTTCATGAACGGCACCAGCAGCTCGTTCAGCGGCATCGACTCGTGCTTTGCCAGCTCGGCGGCGCCGGAGGGCGCGGCGGCGGAGGTGGTCGGGCCGAGGACCTTCACCCCGTGCTTGGCCAGCGCCTTGCGGAACAGCGTGGACACGTAGGCCGTGGGGTCGTCGACCGCCACCCACTCGTCGTACGGGCCGGCCACGGTGCCGGTAATGACGACGGTCCTGGTGCCGTGCTGGCGTTCGATCAGCACGTTGGTCTCGGCGCCCACGGTGGCCCGGTTGACGATCTTGAAGTAGTCCGCCTCGGGCGTCGTGGAGACCTTCACCGCCGAGCCGTCGGCGGCGACCGAGACGACGATGGAGCCGGCGTCGTAGTCGCGGTCGGGGGAGGCGGTCAGGGCCGAGATCGGCGCGGCGTAGTACGCGGTCTCGTCGTCCCAGGCCCAGTCGTTGCCGAGGCGCTGGCCGTCGAACCAGGTGTCGTCGGCGACGAGCCTGCCGGTGACGAGCTTGATGCCCTTGCCCGCTACGGCGGCGGCCAGGCGGTCGTAGTCCTCGGCGAGGATGGTCGGGTCGCCGGTGCCGCGCAGGACGAGGTCGCCGGTGAGGACGGAGCCGACCTTGCGGCCGGAGGACAGTACGGAGGTAGTGAAGCGGTAGTCGAGACCGAGCGTCTCGGCGGCCGCGGCGGCGGTGAACAGCTTCGTATTGGAGGCGGGGGTGAGTAACTTGCCGGCGTCGGTGGCGTAGAGCTCCTCGCCGTTGGCCGCGCTCTTCACCACGACGCCCGCGCGGGCGACGGTGAGGCGGGAGTCGGCGAGGATCTTGTTGATGTCGGTGGCCAGGTCGGCCACGCCGGCGGCGGGGTCGAGCGCGGTGGCCGGTGTGGCGGGTGAGGAAGCCCACGCGAGGGCCGCGACGAGCGCGCCCGCGGCGAGGGAGGCGGAGGTGCGCCGCATGTGATCTCCAAAGAGCTGAGAGGACTCGCTCGGATCATCGAACAGCGCGGGAAGCCTGTAATCCGCAAATATCCGTATTTTAGGCGGAGGGTTGACCCGAGGTCAGAAGGAAGCCGCAGTCGCCGAAGGAGATCTCGTCACCCGAGCGTACCTTCGCCGGGCCCACCAGGCGCCAGCCGTTCAGCCGGGTGCCGTTGAGCGAGCCCAGGTCGACCAGCATCCATCCGCCGTCGTCCTCGCGCCGCAGCTCCGCGTGGATGCGTGAGACGGTCAGGTCCGAGAGCACGAGGTCGCAGGCCGAGCCGCGGCCCACGACGTAGCGGATCCGCTCGTCGTCCGGCAGCGCCAGCCGGGGCAGACGCGGACGCCGCCACGCGGCCTGCACGCGGGTCGTGAGGTCGGACACGGCCGAGACCATGTCGGTGAGCCGCTGCCGCAGGGTGGCTCTGCGCGGCAGGTCGGCGACCAGTTCGTCGAGCTCGTAGCGGTTCTGCGCGCGCAACGCCTGATCCACCCTGCCGACGAAAGTGTCGTGAGAGATGCGTCCCTCGACTGCGCGGTCACGGAGCTCGTTGATCGCGCGATCACGTTCCCCGTCGGATGCGCGGAACGGGGGATGCGTCGAGCTCATTCCCTGAGTATCGGCCTGAGGAGCGTTCCCTGTCCAGAATACGCGGATCTCTTGCGATACGCATACTGAGTATGCATACTCAGTATCCATGTCGATCAGACACGGAATGCTGGCGCTCCTGAGCGCTGGGCCGCGTTACGGCTACCAGCTCAAGCAGGAGTTCGAGGCGTCGACGGGGGCGACCTGGCCCCTGAACATCGGCCAGGTCTACACGACGCTCTCGCGCATGGAACGTGACGGACTGGTCGAGCCCGGCGGCGCCGACGACCAGGGGCGATCCGTCTACACGATCACCGAGGCCGGTCGGGAGGACCTGGAGCGATGGTTCAGCACCCCCGTCGCCCAGTCCGACCGGCCTCGGGACGAGCTCGTGATCAAACTGGCCATGGCCGTCGCCGCCCAGGACACGGACGTGGCCGGCGTCATCTTCACCCAGCGCGCCGCCACGATGCGCGCGCTGCAGGAGCTGACCAGGGCCAAACGGGCCCACACCGGCGGGCTCGCACAGCGGCTCGTCCTCGATTCGACGATCTTCAAGGCCGAGGCGGAACAGCGCTGGCTGGACCACTGCGAGGCCGTTCTCAAGGAGAAGAAGGCATGACCGTGGTGAGTCTGCAGGACGTGGCCCGCGTGCACGAGGGGGTGCACGCGCTCAACGGGGTGAATCTCGACGTCTCGCCCGGCGAGCTGGTCGCGGTGATGGGCCCGTCGGGCTCCGGCAAGTCGACTCTGCTCAACCTCGCCGGCGGGCTCGACCGGCCCACCTCGGGCCGCGTCGTGATCGAGGGACACGACCTGGCCGGGGTGAGGGACGTGGCCGCGCTGCGGCGGCGTAGCGTCGGATATGTCTTCCAGGACCTCAACCTCATCCCCGCCCTCACCGCGGCCGAGAACGTGATGCTGCCGCGCGAGCTCGACGGCGTGCGTACCCGGCAGGCCCGAGAGGAGGCCCTGGCCGTGCTGGCCGAGGTGGCGCTCGACCACATCGCCGAGCGCTTCCCCCAGGAGTTGTCCGGCGGCCAGCGCCAGCGCGTGGCCATCGCCCGCGCCCTGGTCGGAGAGCGCCGCCTGCTGCTGGCCGACGAGCCGACCGGCGCTCTCGACACCGCCACCGGCGACGAGATCCTCCAACTGCTCCGCGGGCGCTGCGACGCCGGGGCGGCCGTCCTCCTGGTCACCCACGAGCCCCGGTACGCCGGCTGGGCCGACAGAGTGGTCTTCCTGCGCGACGGCGAGATCGCGGACTCGACCGCGGTCCCGCTGGAGAGCGCCCGATGAGCGCCTTCCGCGCCGCGCTGCGCATCTCACGAAGAGACAGCCTGGGCGCCAAGGGGCGCAGCGCGCTGGTCATGGTGATGATCGCGCTGCCGGTCTTCGTCTTCACCGCCCTGCTGATCGGCATCGACACGAGTCAGGTGAGCTTCCGCGAGGGCCTGGCCACGCGACTCGGGTCGGCCGACGCCCAGATCATCACGCAGCACACCCGCGGGCCGGTCGTTCAGCACGTCTCCGGAGACCTCGCCTCCTTCGCCGACGACGACGCGGACGCCGAGCTCGGCGAATGGAGGATCGAACAGCTCGCGGCGATGGTGCGGGGCCGCCTGATCACCTACGACAACGGCTCGGTCGACGTCCGCACGGGCGCGACCCACATGAACGTGTCCGCGCTCGAGATCGACCTGCGCGACCCCATGACCCGCGGCATGCGCGAACTGGCCGCGGGCCGCTTCCCCGCGGCGCCCGGCGAGGTCGCCGTCTCGTCCGCGCTCGCCGGCAGAGGGATGCGGCTCGGTGACACCCTCCAGGTGAGCAGGCGGTACCGGCCGGTGAAGGTGGTCGGCGTGGTCACGCACCCGTTCGAGCCCCACAGGACCGAGCTCGTGGCCCCGCGCGGCACCATCCTGTTCGACAAGCGCGACGGCCAGGGGACCGGCTTCCTCCTCGACGCCGACGCCCCGGTGCTCTGGCCCGCCGTGGAAAAGCTCAATCAGGCCGGCCTGGCCGTGCACTCGCGCGCCGTCATCACCGACCCGCCGAGCGGCACGTCCTTCGAGCGCACGTTCAGCGGGCCGGACGACCGCACCGTGATCAACGTCATCACCCTCGGCGCGGGCGTCGTCATGATCGTGCTGGAGACCGTACTGCTGGCCGGGCCCGCCTTCGCGGTCTCCCTGCGGCGCCGGCGCAGGGAACTGGCCGTGTATGCCGCCCAAGGAGCCTCGCCCGGCCATCTGCGTACGATCGTCCTGGCCGACGGCCTCCTCCTGGGCGGGAGCGCGACCGTCGCCGGCCTCGTGCTCGGCCTCGCCGCGGGCGTGGCGGGACCGTCGATCATGCCCTTCGTGTCGACCGTGGGCCCGATCGACATCCCATGGCTGTACGTGGCGGGCATCGCCCTGCTCGGACTGGCCAGCGGCGTCATCGCCGCCCTCGTGCCGGCCGTCCAGGCCGCCCGGCAGTCCCCCGCCGACGTGCTCGCGGGGCGCGAGGACGTCATGCCGCGCGAGCGCGCCGGCAAGCCCGTGCTCGGGCTGGTCCTCGTGCTCGCCGGTCTGGTCGCCACGTACTTCGCGCTCCGGTCGTTCTACACGATGGTCCTGGCCGCGGCCGTACTGGTGCAGCTCGGGCTGGTCGCCCTCATGCCCTGGCTGGTCCGCCGCAGCGCCGGCCTGGCCGCGCGGCTGCCGCTCTCGCTGCGCCTGTCCGTCCGCGACGCCACCCGCCATCGCGTCCGTACGGCTTCCGCCGCCGCCGCGGTCATGGGCGTGACCACCACGCTGGTGGCGGTGGGCATCGCCTTCACCAGCCTGGACGAGCAGTCACGCGACAGTTACGACGCCAGGATGCCCGTGGGCACGGTCTCCGTCTCGGCGGTCACCGCGGACGACCGGGGCTGGGCGGAGCTCCGGGCGTCGGTGGAGAAGAGGTATTCGGGGACGACGTTCGTCCCCGGCTACGCCGTACGCACGAAGAAAGGCAGGATCGGCAGGCTCGGGCTTTCTGATCCTGTGAAGGTCTGCAAGGAGTGTCCCGACGCTTTCATCCTGCACGACGTACCTGTCGGTGACGCGGACCTGCTCGCCCTCGCCCTGGGCCGCAGAGACGCCAAGGCCGAGGCGGCTCTGGCGGAGGGGAAGGCGATCGTCTTCCACCCCGAAGCGGTGAAGGACGGCCGGGTGGAGCTCGACTTCCTCGGAGAGAGCGGCGAGGCGGCGCCGAACCTGTCGGTGCCCGCGGTCACGGTGCGTCCGCTCGGCCAGATGCTCAACGGAGCGCTGGTCCCGCCCTCCGCCCTGACCAAGGCCGGTTATCAGGTCAGCCCCCGCAGCCTGTACGCCGCCTACACACCCGCCGACCCGACGGCGTTCAAGAAGGAGCTGGAGTCGTTGACCTGGGGCGCCGACGCCCGGGTGGAGACCGGCTACCGCAACGACTTCGAGGCGTTGTTCTGGGCCATGGCCGTGGCGGCGCTGGTCCTGGCCCTCGGCGGCACCTTCGCCGCCACCGGGCTGGCGGCGGCCGACATGCGCCGCGACCTGGACACCATGTCGGCGGTGGGCGCCCCGTCCGTCACCAGGCGGCTGGTCGTGGCCACACAGGCCGCCTACATCACGCTGCTCGGCACCGTGGTGGGCCTCGGGGCGGGGACGGTCACGGGCATCGCCTTGGCCTGGTCCGAGCTCTCCAACAGGTCCTTCGGCGAGGAACCGAAGTCGATGAGCCTGAGTCAGATCGCCATCCCGTGGACCCTGCTGGCCGTCACGGTGATCGTCCTGCCCGTGGTGGCGGCGATGATCGCCGGGGCGGCCACCCGCACCCGGCTCACACTGTCGCGCCGCATCGCCTGAGTTATCCCCAGAACCCCGTTCGGTCCCTCGGCCCCCTCTGCCCGGCTGTCACAGTCGGTCACCAACCGGTGACACCTGGCGGAGGGGGTTCTAGCATGATGACCATGGCGCAGATCTGGACCATGATCGGCCTCATGGGGGCGGCTCTGGCCACCATGATCGGCCTGTGTTTGCGTACCATCAGGGCCGAGATCAGCGGCTTGGCGGGCGAGACAAGAGCCGAGATCGGCGGCCTCCGGAATGAGATGCGCGCCGAGTTCGGCGGGCTGCGCAACGAGATGGTGGCGGAGTTCGCGGGTGTGCGCAACGAGATGCATGCCGAGATCGGCGGCTTGCGTAAGGAGATGCACGCTGAGATCGGTGGGCTGAGTAAGGAGATGCACGCTGAGATCGGTGGGCTGCGTAAGGAGATGAATGCCGAGGTCGGTGGGCTGCGGCATGAGATGAACGTGCGGTTCGACCATGTGGATCGGCGGCTGGACAAGCTTGGGGGGCTCGACCGTGAAGTCCACGCGCTCACCCTCAAGGTCTCCGGATGGCAGCCGCCACCGCCCAAGGAGACCGGCGAGGACTAGCCTCTGCGGGTCACCCGGATCTTCGACTGCTTGTGCCGGAGGTTCTCCCAGTCGGCCATGAAGACGGCGTCCAGGTCGTGGCGGTCGGCCAGGGCGACGAGGGTCTCGGTGCGGTAGTAGAAGTCCTCCCGCAGCACCTGGTGCTCCCTGCCCTCGGTGCGGTCGAAGGTGAAGTCGAACCACCCCCCGGGCTTCATCACCCGGCCCACGTGCCGGAGGCACTCCTCGATGACCTCCAGCGGCGAGTGCGAGAAGACGCTGTGGGCGTGCACGACGTCGAAGTGCGCGTCGGGCAGGAATCCCAGGCGCAGGTCGCGTACCGGTGTCAGGTGCGGCAGGCGGGCCTGCAGCCCGTGCGTCACCAGGGTCTCCTGGGCGGCGACGAGGATGTCGGGGGAGATGTCGAGGCCGTAGTAGTTGCCGGGATCCAGGTAGTCGATGAACAGGCGGCCGGCCCGCAGGTTGCCGCAGCCGATCTCCAGCATGCGGTGCTCGGGGCTCAGGCCGTGGCGGACCAGGTAGTCGAACTGCATCTGGCCCAGCCTCATCCAGCGCTCGTGCGTCTTGGAGCCCACGGCCGCCTCGGCGCTGCGGGCGGTGTCGGACTTCATGACCGCCCGGTAGTAGGCCACGTGGTCGTCGGTGCGCAGGCGTAGCCAGGTGTCGCGGCTCAGCCGCCGCAGATGGGGGAAGATCCGGTCCGGATGCCTCAGGGCATAGCGGGCCTGGTGGTAGAGGCTTGATCGGTCCATGGGACGTCCCTCGGCAGGCGGTACTTCAATGTCATGAAAACAGACAACAGGATGATTACCGAGGGCACCACGGTCTGGCCGAGCAAAACTGCGGTAACCGCAGTGTCAGGTTGCCTGACCGGGCGGCTCGGATCCGACTCGATGAAGCCGCCGATCGACAGCACCGTCCCGAAGAACAACGCGCCGAAGGAGGCGATGCCGCTCTCGATGGCCGTCCACAGCCCGGTGAACACCCCCGCGCGCCGTTTGCCGGTGACCGCGGCGTCCACCGCGACCACGTCGGCCAGCATCGAGAACTGCAGCAGCTGGACCCCCGCGATGCCCGCACCGACCATGAGCAACGTCAGATGCGCGAAGACCGGCCCCAGCACGGGCGTGGCCGCGGCCAGCGCCGTCCCGCCCGCGTAGATCATCGCGGCCAGCACCATCGCGCCGCGCTTGTCGAAGCGCTTCGACAGCCAGACCCAGAGCGGCATCGTCAGCAGCATCGGCCCGACCAGCACCGCGAAGAGCGTGGTGGTCGCCTTGGGGTTGCCGACCGTGTACGCGGCGAAGTACGGGGCGGCGGCCAGCATCATGCTGACGGCCAGCATCTGGGTGGAACTCAGGGCCAGCAGCCAGATGAAGGCCCGGTTGCGCCGGACCGCCTTGAACTGCTCCCACAGGCGGCCGCCGTCGGGTTCCGGGGCGCCGGTCATGGGGGCGCGGGCCGTACCGAAGAAGGAGCCGAGCATCGCGGCGAACATGATCACCGCGATCGTCACCGCCATGAGGCGGTAGCTGCCGAGCGTGCCGTTCTCGCCCTGGCTGTTGACGATCGAGGGGGCGAGGATGCCGCTGATGGCGGTGGCGGCGCCGATGAAGACCATGCGCCACTGCAGCAGCGAGGTGCGCTCGTGGTAGTCCTCGGTCATCTCGGCGGGCATCGCCTTGTACGGGACCTCGAACAGCGCGTACGCGGTGGCGGCGAGCAGGAAGCAGGCGCCCACGTAGAGGGCGGCGGGCAGGCCGCGCAGCGGCGGACCGGCGAAGACGGCGACGAAGGCCAGCGGCAGCGTGAGCGCGCCGGCCAGCATCCACGGACGGCGCGGCCCGAGGCGCGATCGGGTGCGATCCGACCAGCGGCCGACCAGCGGGTTGATGACCAGGTCCCAGACCTTGGGCGCGGCCACGATCGCTCCGGCCAGCCAGGCGGGCACCGCCAGGAAGTTGGTCATGTAGTACAGCAGCAGCAGACCGGGGACGGCGGCGAAGGTCGCCGTGCAGAAGGAGCCCACACCGTAGCCCAGCCGCACGCCGCGCGGGACCGTGGGGGCGTTCGCCGCTGTTGCGATCATGCCTTACATTCAAACCTACCGAGCCCTTGCTCGGTAAGGCCCAACGCCCGGAACCGGCGCCCGCCCGGTCCCGGGAGAACGCGCTCAGTCGGTGACGTCCGCGCAGACCACGTGCGCGCCGATCTCCACCATGCGCTGCTCGCTGCGCGCGTCGGCCACGCGGGCCATCAGGATCGGCGCCCCGCTGGCGGCGAACTGCGGCAGCCTGGCCCGAGCGCCCCTGTGGAGGTCGCGCACCACGTCCTCGGCCGCCGACATGTGCACCTTCACGTGCAGCATGATCCCCGTCGCGCCCGACGCGGTGCGGGCCTCGGAGATCCACACGTGGTGCACGAGCGGGTAGTCGGCCAGAAGCTGGGCGATCGCCTGGCGCAGCGCGGGCAGGATGGGGTGGGTGCAGCGCCGGTAGCCGGGATCCACCTGCTGCATCGGCCCGGACAGGTGCGGGCGCGGCGCCGGGATCCACGGCTGGGCGGGCGCCTCCGGCATCATGGCGGTCTTGTGCGCGGGCCGGAACATGTCCGAGCCGCGCGAGACCGTCGCCATCGCACCCGTCGCGTAGGCCGCCGGGGCGGCGGCCGACAGCACCGGTGTGGGTCCCGTCCTGGTGGATCTGAGGAAGCGCTGCAGATCGTCGATCGGTACGGCTGCCGCGGCGGGCCCGGCAGCGTCGATCACGATCTCGCGCACCCCGGTGACCCGCTGGATGTCCAGGATGGTGTCGGCGTCGCACGCCGAGAGGGAATGGCTGCCTCGATGCCGGGCGTAGGTCATCGGGCTGGTGTACCCGAGCAGTACTCGGTCACCTGCCTGTGTCGTGCCGAGCACGACTGATCGGTCTGGCCGCACGGCAACGAGGACTCCACCATCACTGAGGGCGCCGAGCAGGCGATGGGGACTGCCATGCTGGGCGAGCACGTCGGCGAGAGCGGGGTTCCCGATGCTCATATGACGAACCATAGGTAGTTGGCCACGGCTTATCAGGCTAATAGCGAATAAATCTCCCGATCAAGACAAAGATGGCCGCGGGATGGATGAGTTTCCCCGGAGTGGGGTACTCGTCACCCTCGTATCCCCCGTCCCAGCTGCGGTATCAGCGTGCTGTACGTCTCAGATCCCAAGACCCTCGTGAACGCGTTCACAAGCGCGGATACACTCTGAGGGATCCCGAGGGGCCCGCCGCAGTGCCCCTCCACAGCCCGCCGCATGCCCTAAGGATCCACTGTGAACAAGCCCGTCGTCCTGGTCGCCGAGGAGCTGTCCGAAGCAGGCCTCGCCGTGCTCGCCGCGGACTTCGAGGTCCGTCACACCGACGGCGCCGACCGCTCCCAGCTCCTGCCCGCCCTCGCCGATGTGGACGCGATCATCGTGAGGTCCGCCACCCAGGTGGACGCCGAGGCCATCGCCGCGGCGCCTAAGCTGCGCGTGGTCGCCCGCGCCGGTGTCGGCCTCGACAACGTTGACGTCGATGCGGCCACCAAGGCCGGTGTCATGGTCGTCAACGCGCCGACCTCCAACATCACCAGCGCCGCCGAGCAGACGATCGCGCTCATCCTTGCCTCCGCCCGCAACACCGCCCAGGCCCACTCGGCGCTGAAGAACGGCGAGTGGAAGCGGTCCAAGTACACCGGTGTCGAGCTGGACGAGAAGATCGTGGCCATCCTCGGCCTGGGCAAGATCGGCCAGCTCGTGGCCCAGCGCCTGCAGCCGTTCGGCGTCGAGCTGATCGCCTACGACCCCTACCTGCCGCCGGCCCGCGCCGCGCAGATGGGCGTGCGGCTGGTCAGCCTGGAGGAGGCCATCAAGCAGGCCGACTTCATTACCGTGCACCTGCCCAAGTCGAAGGAGACCCTCGGTCTCATCGGCGACAAGGAACTGCACGAGGTCAAGCCGAGCGTACGGATCATCAACGTCGCCCGCGGCGGCATCGTGGACGAGGGCGCGCTCTACTCCGCGATCAAGGAGGGCCGGGTCGCCGGCGCCGGTCTCGACGTGTTCGCGAAGGAGCCCTGCACCGACAGCCCGCTGTTCGAGCTCGACCAGGTCGTCGCCACCCCGCACCTCGGCGCCTCCACGCACGAGGCCCAGGAGAAGGCCGGCACCCAGGTCGCGCGGAGCGTGAAGCTGGCGCTGGCCGGCGAGTTCGTGCCGGACGCGGTCAACGTCCAGGGCGGCGCGGTCGCCGAGGACGTCAAGCCGGGCCTGCCGCTGGCCGAGAAGCTGGGCCGCGTCTTCACCGCGCTCGCCGGCGAGGTCGCCACCAAGCTCGACATCGAGGTGCGCGGCGAGATCGCCTCCCATGACGTGCGCGTGGTCGAGCTGGCGGCGCTCAAGGGCGTCTTCGCCGACGTCATCGAGGAGCAGGTCACCTACGTCAACGCGCCGCTGCTGGCCAAGGACCGCGGCATCCACGTCGAGCTGGTCACCAGCTCCGACAGCCCCGACTGGCGCAACGTCGTCACCGTCCGCGGCGTCCTGGCGGACGGCCGCCAGGTCTCGGTGTCGGGCACGCTCTCCGGCCCCCGCCAGGTCACGAAGATCGTCGAGGTCAACGGCTACGAGATGGAGATCGAGCCGACCGCGCACCTGTCGTTCTTCACCTACACCGACCGCCCCGGCATCGTCGGCGTGGTCGGCCGCCTGCTCGGCGAGCAGGGCATCAACATCGCCTCGATGCAGGTGGCCCGCGACACCAAGGGCGGCAAGGCGCTCATCGCGCTGACCGTCGACTCGGCCATCCCGGCCGACGTCGTGGACCAGATCGTCGCCGAGATCGGCGCCGACAGCGGCCGCTCGGTGGACCTGGAGGACTAAGCCCGTAGCGACAAGCGGCCGTCGTGGAACATTCCACGACGGCCGCATTTCTTGTCTCAGCATGCGAGATGCTAGGACATCCAACGAGATCCCGAGGTACGCTGGCGGCAATGCGCCAGGTTCTCGTACTTATTACCTGCCGCGGCGGAGCCTGCTAGGGCAGGTCGACCATTCGCCGCGGTGTGTGGCGTTGCGTCGGCCGTTAAGACCCTTCTCTCTCACCGGATCCGTGACCCGGATCGGTTGGACCAGGCTCGGTCCGACCCGTGACCGGGGTCCGGCCTCCTTCTCGAAGTACGCCCGCGTTATGAGATGAGTCGCATCATGTACGAGATGTATCCCTGGAACCACGCCGACGAGCACGAGGAAGAGGCGGCCGAAGCCGTCCAGTTCGCCCTGGACCGGCGCGACAACGGCGGCGTCCCCTCCCGCTAGAAGTTCAGGCGGTAGAACGTCGCCATGCCGCCAGGCTAGATCGCTGCGTGGGCCAGCGCGAGGGCTCCCAGCAACGGGGCGTCGTCGCTGAAGCGCGCCTGCCGTACCTCCGGCGCGAACGGTACGGCCCGCCGCACCTCGGCCACCAACCCCGGCATGATCACGTCAGCCGCCCCCATCATCCCGCCGCCCACCACGAGGCGCTCGGGATCGACCATCACGCACAGGTTGGCCACGCTGACCGCCAGCAGCCGCAACGCCTGCGTCACCAGATCCCGCACGACGTCCTCGGAACCGGCCTGGGAATAGTGGGTGAGGAGGTGGGCGGTGGTGACCGGACGGCCGAGCAGGGCTGAGGCGCGTCTGGCCAGGCCGCTGCCCGACACCCGCTCCTCCAGCGGCACATGACCGTCGGCGAACGCCGGTTCACCCGGCTCCACCTGCAGGTAGCCGATCTCGCCCGCCGCGCCGTGCGCCCCCGGCACCACGGCGCCGCCGACGATCAGGGCCGCGGCCAGGCCGGTGCCGAGGTTCAGGTAGATGCCGGTGGACACGCCGCGCAGCGCGCCCCAGCGCAGTTCGGCGGCGGCCGCCGCGTTGACGTCGTTGTCGATGGCCACGGGGATGTCGCCGAACTCCTCGGCCAGCAGCCTGGGCAGTTCCAGGCCGTCCCAGCCGGGGACGTTCGGCGACAGCCGTACCACACCGTCGCGGATCACCCCCGTGGTCGAGAAGCCGACCGCGGCCGGATGCCGGTCGAGGCGGCGGGCGGCGGCGAGCGCCCGCGCGAGCGCGTCGGGACCGGTGTCCAGGCGCTCACGCGCGGAGACCTCGGGCCCGTCGGCGCCGGAGACCCCCACCGCGATCTTCGTGCCGCCGACGTCGATGCCCAGCACCTGGCTCACCTGACAGGACCCTTTCTGGCGAGGGAGTCGATGGCGACGGCCAGTGCGAGCACCGCGGCCGTGACCATGAGGCGGACCGAGGAGTCCACGCTGAGCAGGAACATACCGCTGGTGATCGACTGGATGACCAGCACCCCGAGCAGCGCGGCGTAGGCCCGGCCACGCCCGCCGAACAGCGAGGTGCCGCCGATGACCGCCGCGGCGATCGCCATGAGCAGGACGTCGCTGCCGCCCGACTGCTGGTTGACCGCGGACAGGCGGCTGGCCGCCAGGATCCCGCCGGCCGCGGCGAGCGTCGAGCCCAGCATGAACGCCAGGATCCGGATCCTGGTCACGTTGATGCCCGCGCGCCTGGCCGCCTCGGCGTTGCCGCCGACCGCGTAGACGTGCCGACCGAAGGCGGTGTGCCGCAGCATGAGGTCGAAGCCCACCACCAGCGTGCCGAAGATGACCAGCAGCAACGGCACGCCCCGGTCGGCCGACATGATCAGCACGCCCGCACCGAGCAGCACCGCCAGCCCCGCCGAGCGCGCCCCCAGCCACCACACAGGCGTGACCGGCAGCCCGGCCCGCGACCGGTGGACCCGGTTCAGCAGGCTCACGCCGCCGGAGCCGAGCACCAGCCCCGCCACCACCAGCCACGACAGCCAGCCCGGCAGCCAGGTGTCGCTCAGCTTGGAGATGAAGCCGGTGAACGGCAGGTTGATCGTGCCGCCCTCCCGCAGCAAGTAGAGCAGCAACCCCTGCCAGCCCATCAGCCCGGCCAGCGTGACCACGAACGACGGCATCCGCAGCCGGGTCAGCATCAGCCCGTGCAGCAACCCGATCGCCGCCCCCGCCACCAGGGCGAGCCCGATCGAGGCCAGCGGATGCCAGCCCTGCTTCACGTTGACGATCGTCATGACCGTCGCGCACAGGCCGCTGACCGACCCGGCCGACAGGTCGATCTCGCCCAGCAGCAGCACCATGATGATGCCGAGCGCGATCGTGCCGGTCGCGGCCATCTGCAGGGCCAGCGTGGTGAGGTTCTGCGCCGAGAGGAACCGGTCGTTGAGCGTGCTGAAGATGATCGCGATCGCGACGAGCGCGCCGACGACCGGCCACGCGCCGATGTCGCCGCGCTTCAACACCTTCATGGGGTACGGCGTGCGCAGCGTCGTGTCCGGGTTCATGCTCCCGCTCCTGTGATGGCGGCGACGATCTCCTCCTGGGCGGCGGTGGCCGTACCGAAGACTCCCGCGTTGCGGCCCAGGCGCAGGACGGCCACCCGGTCGCTCACCGCGCGCACGTCGGCCAGGTTGTGTGAGACGACCAGCACCGCGAGCCCGCGCTCGCGCAGCCGTCCGATGAGGGCGAGCACCTGCGCGGTCTGCTCCACGCCGAGCGCGGCGGTCGGCTCGTCCAGGATGACCAGGCGCGGGGAGCCGAGCAGGGCCCGCGCGATGGCCACCGACTGCCGCTGGCCGCCGGAGAGCATCGCGACCGGCACCCGGATGTCGCGGATGCGCACGTCGAGCTGGCCGAGCAGGTCGCGGGTGGCGCGCTCCATCCGGATGTGGCGCAGGAAGCGGTCCTCGGCGCCGAGGAAGAGGTTGCCGACGACGTCGAGGTTCTCGCACAGGGCGAGGTCCTGGTAGACGGTGGCGATGCCGAGGGCCTGGGCGTCGCGCGGGCCGCCGATCCTGACCGGCGCGCCGTCCACGGCGATCGTGCCCGCGTCCGGGACGACCACCCCCGAGATGGTCTTGACCAGGGTCGACTTGCCCGCGCCGTTGTCGCCCATGAGCGCGACCACCTCGCCGGGACGCAGGTCCAGGCTCGCCCCGTCGAGGGCCTGGACCGCGCCGTACCGCTTGGTTATCCCCGATGCGGAGATCATCTACTGGATGCCGTTCTTCTCGCAGGCCGCCTTGACCTCGGCGGTACAGATCTGCTCGACCGTGTAGAACTTGTCCTTCACGATCGTGTCCTTGATCTTGTCGGCGGTGACCGGGATGGGGTCGAGGAGGAAGGCCGGGATGTCGGCGGTGCCGTTGTTGACCTTGGCCGGGGCCTGCGGGGTCTCGCCGTTGGCCAGGGCGACGGCCAGCTCGGCGGACTTCTCCGCCTCAGCCCTGATGTTCAGATAAATGGTCATGTGCTGTTCGCCGGTGAGAATGCGCTGGATGGCGGCGAGTTCGGCGTCCTGGCCGGTGATCGGCGGCAGCGCCGCGTACCCGGCGCGCTTCATCGCCGCGATCGCCCCGCCCGCCATGCCGTCGTTCGCGCTCAGCACACCCACGATCTTGTCGCGGCCCAGCGCCGTGATCGCCTGCTCCATCTGCTGCTGCGCCTTGTCCGGGCTCCAGTCCGGCGTGTCGAACTCCCTGCCCACCTTGACCTTGCCGTCCAGGACGTTCTTGGCGCCCTTCTTGTAGTCGGCCGAGCTCGGGTCGGTGGGGGAGCCGTGGATCATCACGATCTCGCCCTTCGCCGCCGTGCCCTTGGCGTTGAGCGCGTCCAGCAGCGCCTGCCCCTGCATCTCGCCCACCCGCACGTTGTTGAACGACACGTAGTACGCGTAGTCGATCCCCGAGATCAGCCGGTCATAGGCGATGACCGGGATCTGCTTCTGCTTGGCCTGATTGACCAGCGGCGCCACGGCGACGGCGTCCACGGCGTCCAGGACCAGAACGTTCGCGCCCTGGGTGATGGCCGCCTCGACCTGCTGTTGCTGTTTGGCGGCGTCCTGGTCGGCGTTGCTGTAGAGGATCTCGCAGGTCGAGCAGAGCGCTTTGACCTTGGCCTCGAACAGGGGCCGGTCGAAGGCCTCGTATCTGGTCGTCTTGGATTCGGGCAGGAAGAGGGCGATCTTCTTAGCCGTCTGTCCTGTCTGTTCGGCTTGGGATGGTTGGGTGCTCGCCGTCGTACCCGCGCCGCCGCTGCCACATCCCGCCAGCAGCAGCATCGCGGCTGCGACCATCACTCCTCGGTGCATCGCACATCGTTCCTCTCGAGTGCAGCCAGACCCCCGGGTCCACCTACCTTCCAACCAGCCCTTCTCCACCGGCCCGCCTCCTGCGCCGGACCTGCCTTCTCCGCGCCGGACCTGCCCTCCTCCGGCGGGCGCGCTCGTTCTTGCCAGGTCCGTCCTTCTCGTGCCGCGCCGCTCTTGTCGGCTCAGCGCGGCCCCTGGTTCGCTCGGCGTGCTGACCTGTTGGCGTGGCCCGACCTCTTTCGCCGTGCGCTGTCCTTCCTTGCTCGGGCTCCTCCGTGCCTGGGCCGTCCCCGCATGTGGCCTTCTCGTGTCGCGTGGGAGTTGTCCCTTGTCTTGGGTCGCCCCTCGCCCGGGGTGGATCGGGATGGTTGGAAGGTGGTTGGTAAGAAAGGTAATTTACTATCTGGTGCGTTGGCTAGAGTCTGCCGTGAAGGGGAGGTCGCGGTGCGAAGCGAGCTGGGAAACCCGCGGTTGCTGCGGGTCATGAACGAGCGGCGCCTACTGGACCAACTCCACCGGGAGGGCCCCGCGTCCAGAGCCGACCTCGCCAAGGTCACCGGCCTGTCCAAGCCCACCGTCTCCGCCGCCCTCGCAGGACTGGAAGAGGACGGACTGGTCCACCTGGTAGGCGAGGTGTCCGGCCGCCCCGGCCCCGTGACCTCCCTCTACGACGTGAACGCCGCCTCCGCCCACGTCGCAGGCATCGACATCGGCCGCGACTGGATCCGGGTGGCGGTGGCCGATCTCCGGGGTACGTTCGCCGGCCGTACCGACGGCCGGAACACCGCGCGCACATCGGCCGAACTGGCCGAACTCGTCGCCCGCCTGGCCCGCGCGGCCGCCCGCGAAGCCGAACTCGACTGGTCCGCGATCGTCTGCGCCGTCGTAGGCTCCCCAGGCGTCTACGACCAGAACGCCGGCCGCCTGGACTTCGCCCCCAACCTCCCGGGCCCCGACCTGGCCGACCGCCTGCGCGCCGCCCTCAACGTCGACCTGGTCATCGAGAACGACATCAACCTCGCCGCCGTCGGTGAACACGCGTACGGCGAGGGCCAGGGCAAGTCCAACTTCGCCCTGGTCTCCATCGGCACCGGCGTGGGCATGGGCATAGTCGTCAACGGCGAACTGTACGTGGGCGCCAGGGGCGCGGCGGGCGAGGTCTCCTACCTCCCCGCCACCGACGACCTCCCCACCCCCGCCCCCGAGCCCTCCACCCCCACCCCCCCAACGACCAGCCCAAGCCCCAACCCCCCAACGACCGACGCCAGCCTCAACCCCAGCCCCGACACCCGACCCAGCCCCGACACCCGACCCAGCCCCGACACCCGACCCAGCCCCGACACCCGACCCAGCGCCGACACCGACACCCGGCAGAACTCCGAGGCCCGACCCGGCTCCGGCATGCAGTCTGGCCCCGGCACCCGGCCTGGCCCCGGCACCCGGCCTGGCTCCGACGCCTGGGCCGGCTCCGAGGCGCGGCCGGGTTCGGAGGCGCGGCTTGGCCATGACGGCGGACCCAACCCCGACACCCAGCGCACGCCCGACGCCCAGCGCACGCCCGCCCCGGATCTGCTGTCCGGGGTATCGAGTGCCGGATCTGTTGCCGGGGCGTCGGTCCAGGGCGCCAGAGAAGCGTTCCCCGGTGTCGTGCAGGCGGTCGGCGCGGATCAGGGGGATGCGAGCGTGCGGGAGCACGGGGCAACCGAGACCGTGGCCGCGGCTCCGGGAGTGGTGCGGGCGGCGCGGGCCGCCGGGCTGTCCCTGGGAACGGCCAAGGAGATCTTCGCCGCCGCGGAACGGGGCGATCCGGCGGCGCTGTCGGTCGTGGCAGCGGAGGGCCGGCGGATCGGCGGGCTGCTCGTGGCGGTGGCCGCCGTCCTGGACCCGGAGGTGATCGTGCTCTCCGGCGGCGTAGGACACAACCTCGACCTGCTGGGCGACGCCATCCAACGCCGAATCGGCGAACTGGGGCCCCTCCGGCCCACGATCGTGGCCAGCGCTCTGGGTGACAGCGGGGTGTTGCTGGGCGCCGTCGCCCATGCGAGGGGCCGCGCCTGGGACCTGATCTTCTCCACCCGTATGGGCTGAGATCAGCGAGGGTATGGGGGATGCCGCCTGTACGTGCGCTCGTTACGGCGGTCAGCCACCCCCGCTGGACGACCGTCTCCCTGGACAGAGAGGTCCACGTGCGGCGGGTGGGGGTGGGTGGCTTGCCGTAGGAGAAGAACCTGCAGTGACAGAACCCCACGCGACAGAAGCTCGCGTGCGACAGGGCCGCTCGCGGGAGAAACCGCGAAAGGGCCCGCGCGAGGGCCCGCGCGCGGCGTGAGAAAGTCGCGACATTGCCCGCGCGAGAGCCCGCGCGCGGCATGAGAAAGTCGCGACATTGCCCGCGCGACAGAGGCCGTGGTTTCTCCCGCGCGTGAGTGAAGCCACGCACGGGAGAAACCGCGACAGCTCGCCGCGACGGGCCGGCGGGATCAGCGCTATCAGGTGATCAGGAGAAGATCAGGAGAACGGGCGCGTCACAGCGTGGCGGTGGGCATGACGGGCGCGGGGGCTTGGCGGATCTTTTCGAGCTGGTTGGTGAGTTTGACGCCCGCCGGATCCGGACGCACGGCGCCCACGAAGGCGCGGCGGCGCCAGGCGCTCAGCTTTTCCTCCTTGACCACATCACCGGTACGCGGCGAATGCACCATGTGCCCAGGCCGGGAGATCATGCCCACGTGCCCCAGTCCCGAGAAGAAGACCAGGTCGCCGGGCTTCAGGTTCTTCCAACTGATCTTTCTGGAGAACGCCGAGTACTGCTGGGCGGCGGTGCGGGGTAGTTCGATGCCCGCGCTTTCGTAGGCGCGGAGCATGAGGCCGGAGCAGTCGTAGCCGCGTTTGGTGGTGCCGCCCCAGACGTACGGGGTGCCGCGCTTGTCCATGGCGTAGGCCAGGGCCTTCTGCCAGCTGGGCTTGGGCGTCCGCCGCTCCTGGATTTCCTTGAGGCCCTGGCTGGTCAGCGTGACGTCGTAGGGGTCGACGGTGGTGACGGGGGAGGCGGGGGAGGCGGGGGATGCGATGGCGGGGGATGCGAGGGTGGCTGCGGTGACACCGGAGACGGTGATGAGCACAGCGGTCGCGATGATGCGAGACAGGGGAATGTCCTTCCACAAGGCCTACCGGGTTAGCTGTCGGGCTCGGGCCTGGAAGTCGCCCTACGGCGTGGTAAGCGCCGATTCGCCCCAATGGGGGAGGTGGGTCCCCGGCTCCGCACTGCGGTGTGCGGATTAGGCTGGTGGGACTCTAACGAAACAGTCAAAAGCGTGCAAATCGGGCAAAATGGAGTGTCCGGGAAATGAGATGGGTTGCTCGTCAGGCGAGACGACCCGGTAAGGTACCGCCCATGGAGTCGCGTAGCATTCGCCTGGCCGTCATCCCCGGAGACGGCATCGGTACCGAGGTCGTGACCGAGGGCCTCAAGGTTCTCGAGGCGGTCGGTCCCAAGTTCGACATCACCGAGTACGACCTCGGCGCGGACCGCTACGCCAGGACCGGCGAGGTCCTACCCGACTCCGTGCTGCAGGAGCTGCGCGGCTACGACGCGATCCTGCTCGGCGCCGTCGGCGATCCCCGCAAGGTGCCGCCCGGCCTGCTGGAGCGCGACCTGCTCCTGCGCATCCGCTTCGACTTCGACCACTACGTCAACCTGCGCCCGGTCAAGCTGCTGCCCGGCGTCGCGACGCCGCTGGCCGACACACCGGCCGAGAACATCGACATCGTCGTCGTCCGCGAAGGCACCGAGTCGCTCTACGCCGGCACCGGCGGGGCCATGCGCAAGGGCACGCCGTACGAGGTGGCGACGCAGGAGTCCATCAACACCGCCTACGGCGTCGAACGCGTCGTCCGCTACGCCTTCGCCAAGGCGCAGAGCCGCCCGCGCAAGAAACTCACGCTGGTCCACAAGACCAACGTGCTCACCTTCGCCGGTGACCTGTGGCAGCGCACCTTCGACCGCGTGGCCGAGGAGTACCCCGAGGTCGCCACCGACTACGTGCACATCGACGCGGCCACGATGTTCTTCGTCAACCAGCCCGAGCGCTTCGACGTGATCGTCACCGACAACCTGTTCGGCGACATCATCACCGACCTCGGCGCCGCGGTGGCCGGTGGCATCGGCCTCGCGGCCAGCGGCAACATCAACCCCGAAGGCGCCGCGCCGAGCATGTTCGAGCCGGTGCACGGCAGCGCCCCCGACATCGCCGGGCAGAGCAAGGCCGACCCGACCGCCACCATCCTCTCGGTCGCCATGCTCCTGGACCACCTCGGTCTGACCGCCGAGGCCGCCCGCGTCGAGCAGGCCGTCGCCGACGACATCGTTGAGCGCCTCTCGCACGCCGCCGCCCGCACCACCCGGGAAATCGGCGACGACCTCGCCGCCCGAGTATCCGGCGGCGCCTGACGCCTCAGGCCACCGGCCCACGAGCGGCCCGCCGTACCGCAGAACGTGAGATCCCCCACCCTCGGGGTCTGACAAGAAGTCTGCGGAGGTACGGCAGGCAACGCGCGAACCCGCAGCTCGTGAACACCCGGTACCGACCTGACAAGCGGCCCAGGCGCCCCAGCGCACTCGCGGCCGCCTGACCACCCACGCCCGGTGGCTCGCGAGAGCCTCCGGGCGTTTTCGTTGCGCCCTAACGGTCGTCCTTTTAGATGCAGTAAGTTCCCTCTACCCGATCCGGCGCAGAATGGATGCAGGGTAGTCCTCAGAGAAAGAGAAGGATCTCCGTCATGACCACCTCTCAGAAGCTCAGCTTCGACGTGCAGCTATCCGACCACGCTCGCACCGCGGCAGAGCGCGAGGCGGTACTGGCGAGCCCCGGGTTCGGGAAAGCCTTCACCGATCACATGGTCTCGATCGACTACACGGAGGGCACCGGCTGGCACGACGCCCGCCTCACGCCGTATGGACCGCTCACGCTCGACCCCGCGACCTCCGTCTTCCACTACGCGCAGGAACTCTTCGAGGGTCTCAAGGCCTACCGGCACGCGAACGGCTCGATCGTCACCTTCCGCCCCTACGCCAACGCCGCCCGCTTCAACCACTCCTGCGCGCGCATGGCCATGCCGGAACTGCCGGAAGACACCTTCGTGGAGGCGCTCGAACTCCTCGTCCAGGCCGACCGCGACTGGGTCCCCACGACCGAGGGCCACAGCCTCTACCTGCGCCCGTTCATCATCGCCACCCAGGTCGGCCTCGGCGTCAACTACCCGTCCGAGAACTACCGCTTCATGGTCATCGCCTCGCCCGCCGCCTCGTACTTCAGCGGCGGCGTCAAGCCCGTCTCCGTGTGGCTCTCGACCGAGTACACCCGCGCCGCCCCCGGCGGCACCGGCGCCGCCAAGTGCGGCGGCAACTACGCCGGAGCCTTCGTCGCCCAGCGCGAGGCCGTCGCCCAGGGCTGCGACCAGGTCGTCTGGCTCGACTCCCACGAGCACCGCTACGTGGAGGAGATGGGCGGCATGAACCTCTTCTTCGTGTACGGCGATCGCCTCCTCACCCCCGCCCTCACCGGCACGCTCCTGCCCGGCATCACCCGCGAGTCCATCCTCAAGCTCGCCGGCGACCTCGGCCTGAAGGCCGAAGAGGGCCGCCTATCGATCGAGGAGTGGCAGGCCGGCTGCGAGTCGGGCGAACTGACCGAGGTCTTCGCCTGCGGCACCGCCGCCGTGGTGACGCCGGTCGGCTCGGTCAAGGGCGCCGACCGTGCCTGGACCGTGGGCGACGGCACCCCGGGCCCGGTCACGATGCGCATCCGCGACGAACTCGTCGGCATCCAGTACGGCACCCGCCCCGACCCCCACAGCTGGATCCACAAGATCAGCTGACACCCGTGCTGCCCCGCACCCGTGGGGCAGCACCTCTTTCGCCCCGCACCCGCGCACCGGCACCCCCGCGCCCCGCACCCGTGCGCCAGTGCCGGCCGGCATCCGCGTGGAGCGCCGGCCGAAGGAGCCCCCCGCTGGGCAGGCGGTGGCAGGACAGCGTGTTGGTCAGTTCTTGCGGATCAAGGTGAGGCCGTCGGAGATCGGGAGGATGGTCGTGGTCACGCGGGGATCCTGCATCACCATGTCGTTGAACTCGCGGATCGTCACCGTGGTCTCGTCGTTTCTCGACGGGTCGGCCACGTAGCCGGTCCACAGGGTGTTGTCCACCATGATCAGTCCGCCGGGGCGCAGGCGTTCCATGAGCAGTTCGTAGTAGGCGGGGTAGCCGGGCTTGTCGGCGTCGATGAAGGCCAGGTCGACGGAGCGCTGGAGGGTCGGCAGGGTTTCTGTGGCGGGGCCGAGGGTCAGGGTGATGCGGTCGGTGACGCCCGCGTCCTCCCAGTAGCGTTTGGCGATCGCGGTCCACTCCTCGCTCACGTCGTAGCAGTAGAGGTGCCCGCCGGACAGGCCGCGGGCGAGGCAGAGCGACGAGTAGCCGGTGAACGTGCCCACCTCGACCGCCACCGACGGGTCGACGAGCTGGGTGATCATGGTGAGCAGGCGGCCCTGGGAAGCGGAGATCTGCATGCTGGCCTGGTCGCCGGTGGCCGCGCGGGTCTCGATGGCCAGTTGCTCGAGGAGCGGATCGGGGCGGGTGGTGTGTTCGTGGATGTATTGGGCGATCGGCTGGTCGAGCACGAAGTTCTTCATGGCGACATTGTCGATCAGCCGGAGCTCTCGGCCACGTTGAGTTGGGCTGTGTCGAGGGTGAGGTTCCAGGGGGCGGGCATCTCAAGCGGGTTGCCCAGGGCGACATTCACGACAATGGTGTAGCCGTCGGGTGCCGGTCCGCTGTGGAGGCCGGCGGTCGCTTCCATGGGGTCGATGCGGAGGAAGGCCTGGACTCCGGCGATCGCGTATTCCTTGGGTTTGATCGCGTAGTCGTCGTGGACGTCGGCCTTGGCGACGATCTGCTTGAGCAGGCGAGAGACGATCTTGTTGTGCTTCCATGTGGGCACGTCGTTCACCACGATCCGGCCGTGGATGAGCTCGCCCCGGTCATCGGGGAACAACTGGCACGCCGCCCGATACTTCGCTGGGAGTGGCGGGGGCGACGCGACTGCGGGACGCTCCAGAAGCTTGGCCATGGTTCCCTCATCCCCTCCCGAGAGGTGAACGCGATGTGATTGGTGCGCGACCCAAGGTAATGCCCCGGAAAAGAGCTCGCAAGTTTGTTCGAATAACTGGGCAATATGTCGCAAATGATAGGGTCGCCTGCGATGAACAAGAGGCTGGTGGCGGCATGTGTTGCCGCGTGTGTCGTGCTTGCCGTAGTCGCCGTCCTGGCCTTCGCGGAGCCGGGTGGCAAACAGGGCGCCTACCAGCTCACCCGCCAGCCGGACGGCTCGATGGTCCTGGCCAGGCCGGGAGTGACCGCGCCGGTCCTCGATCTGTACGAGGACTTCGACTGCCCCATCTGCAAGCAGCTCCACGCCGCCGTGGACCCCACGCTCCAGCGACTGGCCAAGGCGGGCAGCGTGAAGGTGGTCTTCCATCCGGTGACGATCTTCCGGGACGAGCCGATGCGCTCCAACAGCGTCCGCGCGGCCGCCGCCGCCCGTTGTGTGCCCGCGGCCAACTGGCTGGCCTTCCGCGACCAGCTCTACGCCATCCAACCCGCCCCGCACGGCACTGCCAGCGGGTTCACGCCGGACGAGCTGGTGGGCGCCGCGCGCAAGGCGGGCGCCTCGGTGGACGAGTGCGTGGCCAAGCAGGCCTTCGCCAAGCAGCACCTCAGCCAGAACGACGGCGTCCGCCTCGACGGGACTCCGACGGTGCTGTTCAACGGCCAGATGCTGGGTGACGTCGCCTTCGACCCCAAAGCCCTGGAGAAGCTCATCACGGGCGGCGACGGCATCACCGTCTGAGCTTCGCCGTACAAAGAATGTCCCAGAACGTGAGACCAGCGTGCCAGATGGTGAATCCATGTGGCACACTCGGCATCACCATGTTCTACGGTCTGCTCATTATCGGCAGGCGCGCTGGCTGACAAAGGACACCGCCAGCGCGCAGACCTCTCACGTCCGTGAGGGGTCTTTTTCATTTCCACGGGAGACCCATCAGATGGCCGACGACCGCTTCCACGTGTACGACACCACGCTGCGCGACGGCGCACAGCAAGAAGGCCTCAACCTCACGGTGGCCGACAAGCTGTCGATCGCGCGCCACCTGGACAGCCTGGGCGTCGGTTTCATCGAGGGGGGCTGGCCTGGCGCCAACCCCAAGGACACAGAGTTCTTCAGGCGGGCTCAAACAGAGCTCGACCTGAAGCACGCGCAGCTTGCCGCGTTCGGCGCGACCCGCCGGGCAGGCATGAAGGCAGCCGATGACCCTTTGGTCGCCGCACTGCGCGAATCCGGCGCGCCGGTCGTGACTCTTGTCGCCAAGAGCCACGACCGGCACGTGGAGCTGGCCCTCCGCACCACCCTCAGTGAGAACCTCGCGATGATCCGCGACACCATCTCTCATCTGAAAGCGGAGGGCCAGCGGGTCTTCCTCGACGCCGAGCATTTCTTCGACGGGTACAAGTCGAATCCAGCCTACGCTCTCGAGGTCCTCAGGACCGCGGCCGAGGCGGGGGCCGACGTCGTGGCCCTGTGTGACACCAACGGGGGCATGCTCCCCGACGAGCTAGCCGAGGTGGTGAACGCGGCCGTCCAGACCAGCGCCCGCGTCGGCATCCACTGCCACGACGACACCGGCTGCGCGGTCGCGAACACGCTGGCCGCGGTGAAGGCGGGCGCGACCCACGTGCAGGGCTGCGCCAATGGTTACGGCGAGCGCTCCGGCAACGCGAACCTGTTCACGGTCGTGGCGAACCTCCAGCTCAAGCGGGGCTTCGACCTGGTGCCGCCGGCCGCGCTCCAGGACATGACCCGGATCGCCCACGCGATCACCGAGGTCACCAACGTCACCCCGAACTCGCACGCCCCCTACGTGGGCATGTCCGCCTTCGCGCACAAGGCCGGCCTGCACGCCAGCGCCATCAAGGTGGACCCGAACCTCTACCAGCACATCGACCCCGCCGCCGTCGGCAACGACATGCGCATGCTGGTCTCCGACATGGCCGGACGGGCCAGCGTCGAGCTGAAGGGCCGCGAGCTGGGCTACCAGCTGTCCGCCGAGACGTCCAAGGAACTGGTCGACCGGGTCAAGGAGCTGGAGTCCCAGGGCTACACGTTCGAGGCCGCCGACGCCTCGTTCGAGCTGCTGCTGCGCGACACCCTGCACGGCGAGCGCAGGCGCCACTTCGAGGTCGAGTCCTGGCGCGTGATCGTCGAGCGCACCAAGGGCGGTGAACTGGTCAGCGAGGCCACCGTCAAACTGCACGCCAAGGGTGAGCGCATCGTGGCCACCGGCGAGGGCAACGGCCCCGTCAACGCCCTCGACAAGGCGGTCCGCCTGGGCCTGGAGAAGCTCTACCCCGAGCTGGCCGCGGTCGAGCTGATCGACTTCAAGGTCCGCATACTCGAGGGCACCCACGGCACCGACGCCATCACCCGCGTCCTCATCACCACCAGCGACGCCACGGGCGAGTGGGCCACGGTCGGCGTGGACGAGAACATCATCGACGCCTCCTGGCAGGCCCTTGAGCAGGCCGTCACCTATGGTCTGCTGCGCGCGGGCCGCGAGTTGTAGCAGGCCGTAAAGGGCCGCGTGTTAAGGATTTTTGGGGGTACGGCGCCGCCGTACCCCCAAAGCCGTTATTTGCTGATCCGGACGGCGTCGGCGATCACGAGGCCGACGCCGGAGGTCCAGCGGCTCACCCCGACCACGTTGTAGTCACCGGCGTTGAGCGAGAACGTGCCGAGGCTCCGCCACCCGCCCCCGCCGGAACGCTGGTCGACATAGACCGTCTGGTTGCCGCCGGAGGCGGCCACGATGTACGGGGCCGAGCTGTTGTAGCCGGGCAGCGCCGGGTACCAGACCTCGACCTTGTAGGTGCCCGCGGTGGGAATGTTGGCCTTGTACCAGGCCGGGTCGCTGGCGGCGACGGGCTCGGCGTAGCGGTAGTCGGGCCCGTATCGCTGGGCGGAGTACGTCGAGGTGCCCCAGTTGGCGCTGGAGCTGAACCGGTCGGCGGTCGTGTTGTCCACGATGGTGGACCAGGTGGTGCCGCCGCCTCCGGTGACGTACTGCATGTACTTGTTCCAGTCCCAGTGCCGGCCGGGGTCGGTGTGGGTGGCGCCGGGGACCTCGTTGTGCCCGATGATGCCGGTGCGCGTCTTCGGGATGCCGTACTTGTTGCACAGGTACGCGGTCAGCGCCGCCGAGCTGCGGTACATGGCGTCGGTGAACCACGAGGGGTTGTCGACGAAGCCCTCGTGCTCGATGCCGATGGAACGCGTGTTGTAGCTCCAGTTGCCGGCGTGCCAGGCGACGTCCTTGTCACGGACCATCTGGGTGACCGCGCCGTCGGAGGAGCGGATCACGTAGTGGGCGGAGACGTTGGCGCTCGGGTTCTGGAACCAGGAGATGGTGCCGGCGTACGAGCCCTGCGTGACGTGGATGATCACCCGGTCGATGTTGTAGCTGGACTCGCGGCTGGAGGCGGTGTAGTTGCCGGAGTTCGCGGCGACCCACGCGGCCGGCGGGTAGTCGGGGCTGAGGGCGGCCATCGCGGTGAGGTCCTGGGCCTGTTCGTACGCGCCGCGCTCGGCGGTGACCATCTGGGCGGGAACGCTGATCTGCTCCGCGCCCGCGGTGCCGGTCAGGCCTTTGCCGAGGAAGTCGTAGACGGTGTCGGCGTACAGGCGGGCGGTGGCCGGGTCGGCGGCGTTGCCGTACTTGGCGACGACCGGGTACCACGCGCCGAGCGCCGCGTCGGCGGCCAGCCCGAGCTCGTCGGCGTAGGCGCGCAGCACGGCCGCGCCGCCCTTGATGTTGGCCGCGGCGTCGCGCTTGAGCGCCCGCGTGGACAGGCCGGTGAGTTCGGCGGCCTTCTCCAGGACCTTGGCGGTGGGGTTGCTGACCAGGTGCATGACGCCGTAGCCGCCGCTGGCGCTCGGCGCGCCGGCGTGCCCGTCGAAGTGGGTCTCGGCGTAGGCGATGGTGGCCAGCAGGTCGCGGGGCACCTTGTAGGTCTGCGCGGCCTGGGCGAAGGCGTCGCCGAGCGGGGCGGCCTGCGCGCTCGCGCGGGCGGTCGTGGTGGGCAGGACGAGGGTGAGCATGGCGATCATGCTCGTCACGAGCAGCACTAATCGGGGGGTTCGAGTAGCCCTCATGGCCGCAAGATACGACTATCCCTGACAGATGTCGATAATTGACATCACTCCGGGTTTACTTGAAACTTTCCGTCGCCCTCGTGTTCAGAAGACCACGGACACGCCGTTCACCTTCACCTTGCCGCCCGAGCAGGACACCTTCGGCTCGTCGGTGCCCGGCACCACCACTGTCACCAGCTCCTTGGCCGCCGGCGAGACGACCACGCTGGCCGGCTTCCTCGACAGGTACGTCGGCGAGACCCAGCCCCGCTTGCCGCCCCGCTCCACCTTCTGCCCGCCGACCGGCTTGCACCCCGCCAGCTGCACCAGCGTGACCCGGTACTTCCCGTCACCCAGCACGACCTTGCCGCCCGCGTTGGAGACGACCGTGAGCGACGGGTCGAAGCGCCACAGGTTGCGCACCTTCTTCCCGCCGCCCGCACTGTCGCGCACCGCCATCACGTCCTCGCCGTGATGGACGAACACACTTCTGGTACGCCCGACGCCGTACGCCTTGTCGGCGACCCGGAAAGTCTGGCGGCCGGAGCCGTACGTCGCCTTGGTGAGCTTCGTGGCGGTACGCGGCCGGAACCGCGCGCCCTCGACCATGGGCACGTTGTGCGCCTCGGGAGAGAGGGTCCAGTAGCGGTAGGCGCTCTTCTCGTAGGAGTGGAACCCCGCGTCGACCAGGATGTCGCGCCCGTCGGCGTAATAGGTGACGCCCATGTGGTCCTCGTGCCCGTGGAACTTGGTCCCCGGCCCGAACCGCAGCGAGTAGTACGCCGCCTCCTTGGTCCAGTCGGTCCGCCCGTAGGCGTAACCCGCCCGGTAGACCTTGACCTTCTCCTTGGGCGTGCCGGTCTCCATCTTCGGCTCGGTCTCGGCGCTGCCGTCGCCGATCGGCACCATGTAGCCGCTGGGCTCGGTGGAGTGGGCGACGAACGACTTCAGCGCCTCGGTCCGCTTGGCGATCTCGCCGGGCACCTTGCGGTCGCAGTCGCGCATGTTGGTCATGGCGACCTGGAGCCGGCCGTACACGTAGACGGCGTAGCGCGGCGCCTGCTCCATGAGCGCGCCCTGGGAGTCCACGTCGAGCTTGACCGTGCCGGTCAGCCGCTTGATCGCCAGCGACGCCCAGTCGCGCCGTCCCAGCCGGCAGCCGATCGCCATGAGCGCGATGTCCTGGTCGATGCCGTGGTTGTGCCCCTTCTTGTACAGCCGGGCGTCCGACAGCAGCTTCGCGTGCTCCTTCAGGCTGCCGGTGAGCCAGCCGTCCTTGACGTGCATGCTCAGGCAGACGAGCGCCTGCGTGCGCAGCGACGTGGGGTGGTCCTTCCAGACGTAGGGCTTGGTACGGCTCGCCCCGCGCTTGTTGCTCGCCACCCAGTCCTTGGTGATCTCCTTGGCGCGCTCCAGGTACCGTGCCTCACCGGTGTTCTCGTAACCGACCACGAGCGTGCCGACCCAGCGCAGCGAGTGGAAGACGAACTCCCACGACCTGTTCCGGTACGGGCTCGCGCCCCAGTTGATCTTCTTGCCCAGCTTGTACGCCGGCTGCCCGACCAGCGAGATCTCCCCGTTCATCACGTCTTCGGCGGTGGGCGTACCCGGGATCCAGTCGCCCTGGCACTGCGCGGTGCGCTTCACCTTGTCGGCGGCCTGCGCGGGAGCCCCGAGCCCGGTGGTGGCGAGCATGAGGGCAAGAGGGATCGCGAGGCGGCGCACGCCGGTGTCCTTCCGAGGGTGTCTTCACGGGAGCGAGACATGCTCTCGAACCGGCGATCAAGAGGTCAAGCCGGGTGCGCGATCGTTAGCCGCTCGATGCCATGCTGTCTTCGTGAACTACGCAGACATCCTGATCCCGGACACCGCCGCCTGCCGTCTCGCGCTTGAGGTCGCGACCGAGTTCCACACGCCTTCGCTGCTCAACCACTCCGTCCGCGCCTATTTGTTCGCCGCGGCCTACGGCCAGGAGAACGCCGTCCCCTTCGACGCCGAACTGCTCTACGTCTCGGCGATGCTGCACGATCTGGGGCTGACGAAGGAGTTCGACAGCCACACGGTCGCCTTCGAGGCGGCGGGAGGACACGTGGCCTGGGTGTTCGGCGCCGGCGCCGGCTGGCCGGCCGAGCGCAGGAAGCGGGCGGCCGAGGTGATCGTGCGCCACATGTGGGCCGAGGTGGACGTGAACGACGACCCGGAAGGCCACCTCCTGGAGCTCTCCACCGCCATGGACATCTCCGGCCGCCAGACCGACGAGATCCCCGAGCCGGTCAAGCAGGAGGTCCTGCGGCTCTACCCGCGCCTGGACCTCGTCAAGGAGTTCACCGCCCGCATGACCGAGCAGGGGACCCGCAAGCCGGACAGCGTCGCCGGGGGCTTCGTCCGCGCCGGGTTCGGGGGCAGGCTCGCCGCCAACCCCCTGAATTTCCTCGACGCGTGATTTAGGTTTGTCCTGTGATCGATAAAACTGTGTCCCATTCGCCGAGAATCTGGAACTACTGGCTCGGGGGCAAGGACAACTACGAGATCGATCGTGAGATCGGCGACCAGTTCGCGCGCGTGTTCCCGGAGATCGTGCCGATCGCCCAGGAGTCGCGGGGCTTCCTGACCCGTGCCGTGACGTTCCTGGCGGGCGAGGCCGGGATCCGGCAGTTCCTGGACATCGGCACCGGCCTGCCCACGGTCAACAACACGCACGAGGTCGCCCAGCGCGTGGCCCCGGAGGCCCGCGTCGTCTACGTGGACAACGACCCGATCGTCCTGGCCCATGCCCGCGCGCTGCTCGTCGGCAGCGAGGAAGGGCTCACCCAGTACATCGAGGCCGACCTGCGCGAGCCCGCGGCGATCCTGGCCGGGGCGAGCGAGACCACGCTCGACCTGTCGCGCCCGGTGGCGCTGATGCTCCTCAACATCCTCGGCCACCTGCCCGACTACGACCAGGCCAAGGCCATCGTGGGCACGCTGGTCGACGCGCTGCCCTCGGGCAGCTACGTGGCGATCGCCGACGGCACCAACGTCATCAAGGGTCCCGAGTTCGAGGCGGCCATCGCCATCTGGAACCAGAGCGGCTCCGTCCCGTACCACCTGCGCCATCCGGACCAGATCGCCGGCTTCTTCGAGGGCCTGGAACTGCTGGAGCCCGGCGTCGTCTCCTGCCCCGGCTGGCGTCCGGGCGGCACGCCGGGTCCGGCCGTGGACGAGTTCTGCGGACTGGCCCGCAAGCCCTAGAAGAGAGCGGAGCCCCGCCCGCATAGGCTGGGCCCATGGCTGTCGTGAAGATCAACGCTCTGACCGTTCCCGCCGAGATGCGCGAGGACCTGGAGAAGAGGTTCGCCAACCGCGCCGGGATGGTCGACTCGGCCGACGGGTTCGAATGGTTCGAGCTGCTGCGGCCGCTCGAGGGGACCGACCAGTACCTCGTGTACACGCGCTGGCGCAGCGAGGAGGACTTCGTGGCCTGGCAGCAGGGCCCCGCCTTCCAACGTGGCCACGCCCAGGCAGCGGAAGCCGCCAAGGCCCAGGGCCAGGGTCATGGCCACGGCCAGGGCGGCCCCGCGGCGTCGGGCTCACAAGTCTGGTCATTCGAGGTAATCCAAAGCGCCGGCCCCAAGAACTAACCACCCGCGCCCGAACACCCAAGCCAGGAACCACCCACCCACCAACCCAGCCGGGGAGGCTGCCTCTCCGGCCCCCTTGGGCCCGCGGCCGAGGCGGCGGGCGGCGGCGCGTGGTTGTGCGGGTTGCCGGAGCACCGAGAAAGCGGGAGACGCGGTGAGCCCGCCACGGCCCCGAGACGCCGGGACGGCGAAGAAGGGCGGGCTCGCCGGAGCGGCGAGGCGGCGGGTGGCTGCGCGGTTTCCCGAGACGCCGGGACGGCGAAAGGGGGCGGGTGGCTGCGCAGGTCGCCGGGGCGCGGAGAAGACGGAACGGTGAGAGGCGGCGGGTGGTTGTGGGGGGTTTCCGGGCGCCGAGACGGCGGGGTGTGTCGCGGTGGTGGGCGGCGCCGGGGGGCGGTGGCCGGGGTGGGGCATGGGAACCGGTTCACGTGGGCCGTTGCGGTGGGAACCACGTCCGACGTGAGAAGCGACCCCCACGATCGGCCTGAGCGTACGACGGCGGGTGGCGGTAGGGAGGCTTGCCGTAACAGAAAAAGAAACGGAAGAATCTCAAGAGGAAGGCGTAGTCCCGACCGGATTCGAACCGGCGCTACCGCCTTGAGAGGGCGGCGTCCTGGGCCACTAGACGACGGGACCTTCGTGAACTTGTGACAGTGGTAGTCCCGACCGGATTCGAACCGGCGCTACCGCCTTGAGAGGGCGGCGTCCTGGGCCACTAGACGACGGGACCCTGACCACAAGTGATTTCGCCGGTCTCCCCGGCGACGCAGGTAACTCTACCGCACCCCGAGGAGCACTCCAAACCGCTTAAGAGCCCATGAGATCGGGCCGGTACCGCCGGATCCAGGCCCCCATCGGCCCCCGCTCCCACAGCGGATCGAGCTCTCCCAGCGGGATGGCGACCTCGGGCCGCCCGGTCGCCGGATCGACGGGAACGGCGGCCAGCCGGGCACGCATCCACCCCGGCAGTCGCTCAGGTGTACGCCGGGTTCCCCAGCCGATGAGGCCGGTGGCCCGCAACGGCTGGGCGCGCACCCGAAGTCCCCCCACCCGCCCGATACGGCGCGGATCGGCGCTGCGCGTCTCCACCGCGCCCACCCGGGTGATGTCGGCCCACAGCAGGCGTACGAAGAAGCCACGCGCGTCGTTCAGCTCCACGCCCGCCTCGGAGAACCGCACGACGGTCCCCGAGACCAGCCTGCGGTGTTTCACCACGAGAACCCCCGCCGGCGCCAAGGTGGCGAGCAGCCCCAGCAGCACGCCACCGGCGGTGGACCCGGTGAGGATGGCGCCCAGCAGCAGGCAGACGAGGAAGAAGAGCAGCAGCGGTCCGGCGAAGGCCAGCACGAAGCGGGGGAAGGAACCCGGGCGAATGCGAAACTCTTCCATAAGCAGAAAACGGATGCCCCGATGAGAGGACATCCGTCAAAGCTGGGGTACCAGGACTCGAACCTAGACTAACTGAACCAGAATCAGTCGTGCTGCCAATTACACCATACCCCACCGAAACGAACCCCTTCGGAGCTCGCCTTGGCGACGTCCGAAAGAATAGCCCAGCTTGGCGGTCACCACCAAAACGATTGCCGAACCGGGCGTCGGCGGCACCCGGCAGCCTCCGTGACATGCCAAGCTGAAGGAGGACAAAACCACCGCACGAGGAGCTCGAACGTTGGCAGAGAACCCGTTCTTTTCACCCAGCAGCCTGCCCTATCAGCTGCCTGACTTCGGGGCTATCCGGGAGGAGCACTACCTCCCCGCGTTCGAGCGCGGCATGAGCGAGCACCTGGCCGAGGTCGCGGCGATCGCGAACAGCGAAGAGGCGCCCACGTTCGACAACACGATCGCGGCGCTGGAGCGCTCCGGCCGTGTCCTCGGCCGCACGGGCATGGTCTTCTTCAGCATCGTCTCCTCCGATTCCACCGACGGCATCATGGCCATCGAGAAGGAGATCTCGCCGAAGCTGACCAAGCACAACGACGAGATCCGGCTCGACCGCGCGCTGTGGGCGCGCATCAAGCAGGTCAACACCTCCGACCCGGAGGAGTCGTGGCTGCTGGAGAAGTACCGCGAGGACTTCATCAGGGCCGGTGCCGACCTGTCCGAGGGCGACCAGGAGCGGCTCAAGCGGCTCAACGAGGAGCTCTCCACCCTGTCCACCGACTTCTCGCAGAACCTGCTCAGGGCGAGCAAGGAGTCGGCGCTGGTCGTCGAGGACGCCGTCGAGCTGGACGGCTTCGACGAGGTGCGGCTGAAGGCGCTGGAGAAGGACGGCAAGTACGTCCTGCCGCTGCTCAACTTCACCAACCAGCCCGGCCTGGCGCAGCTGACGAACCGGGAGACCCGCCGCAAGCTGTACACGCTGTCGGTGGAGCGGGCGCCGGCGAACCTGGACCTGGCCGTCCGGATGGCCACCCTGCGCGCCGAGCGCGCGAAGCTGCTCGGCTTCCCGAGCCACGCCTCCTACAGCGTCGCCGACCAGACGGCCAAGACGGCCGAGGCGGTCGAGGAGATGCTCGGCCAGCTCGTCGGCCCCGCCGTACGCAATGCGAAGAAGGAAGCGGAGGCGCTGGCCGAGCAGGCCGGGTTCGCGATCGAGCCGTGGGACTGGTCGTTCTACACCGAGAAGGTGCGCGAGGCGAAGTACGACTTCGACGCCGACGCGATGCGGCCCTACTTCGAGCTCGACCGGGTCTTCCGCGACGGCATCTTCCACGCGGCCGGCCGCCTGTACGGGCTGCGCTTCACCGAGCGGACCGACCTGAAGGGCTACCACGAGGACGTCTCGGTCTGGGAGGTCGGCAACGAGGACGGCTCGCAGCTCGGCCTGTTCCTGCTCGACCCGTACGCCCGCCCGACCAAGCGCGGCGGCGCGTGGATGAACAACCTGGTCGACCAGTCCTACCTGTTCGGCGAGCTGCCCGTCGTCATGAACAACCTGAACGTCACCAAGCCGGCCGACGGGCCGACGCTGCTGACGTTCGACGAGGTCAACACGGCCTTCCACGAGTTCGGGCACGCGCTGCACGGCTTGTTCTCCGCGGTGCGCTACCCGAGGGTGTCGGGCACCAACGTGCCGCGCGACTTCGTGGAGTACCCGTCGCAGGTCAACGAGATGTGGGCGACCTGGCCGGAGATCCTCGCCAACTACGCCAAGCACCACGAGACGGGCGAGCCGATGCCCGCCGAGCTCGTGGAGAAGATGCAGGCGACGGAGAAGTTCAACCAGGGCTTCCAGACCGTGGAGTACCTGGCCGCGACGCTGCTCGACTGGGCCTGGCACAAGCTGGCCGCGGGCGAGACGGTCGAGGACGCGCGGGTGTTCGAGGCCGCGGCCCTGGAATCGGCGGGGATCGCCTTCCCGCAGGTGCTCCCGCGCTACCGCACCAACTACTTCGCGCACATCTTCTCCGGTGGCTACAGCGCCGGCTACTACTCCTACATCTGGAGCGAGGTGCTCGACGCCGAGAGCGTGGAGTGGTTCAAGGAGAACGGCGGCCTGAAGCGCGAGAACGGCGACCACTTCCGCCGCGAGCTGCTGTCGAAGGGCGGCAGCCTCGACGCGCTGACCGCCTTCCGCAACTTCCGCGGCCGCGAGCCCAGCATCCGCCCGCTGCTCGAACGTCGCGGATTGGTGTAGAAAGTCCCTTCTGAGGGGGTACGGCGGGGCCTGCCGTACCTCCTCACTCTTTTTCCGCCCCCAGTTCGTTCCTGAGCCACTCCCGCTCGGCGGCGCCCGTGGCCCGCGCGACCAGGAGCATCCCTCGCCGGTAGGGATCGGTCTCGTCCTCGGCGCGCACCGGCCGCTCGCCGTCGTAGAAGAAGCTGGCCGGGGTCTCCAGGAAGTCGAGCCTGCGCCGCAGCACCCGCGCCCGCTCCGCCGCGTCCGGCAGCGCCGACAGGAACGTCAGCAGCGCGAAGAACCGCGTCTGGTCGCTGATCTCGATGTCGGTGGGCTCGCGCAGCCGGCGCAGCAGTTCTTCCCTGCCCTTGTCCGTCAGCGTCAGCACGAGCCGCCGCGCCGCCGCCGTGCCCTGCTCCTCGTGCCGTTCGACCAGGCCCTTGGCCTCCAGTCTGGCGATGGCCGGGTAGAGCGCGCCGTCGCTGACCGGGCGCAGGTGGCCGCTGAGCGCGTTGAGCCTGGCCTTGAGCTCGTAGCCGTGCATCGGCCGCTCGTCGAGGAACCCCAGGATCGTCAGGGTCAGGTCACCGCCGCTTGCCATGGGCGCATCGTATCGCTATACATCTAAACGATATATAGCGAATCGAGGTAGTGCATGATCAGGCTGGCGTTCCCCATCTACGTGGAGTTGCTCACCGCGGTCGTCGCGGTGAGCGTGATCGACCTGCTCTGGGTCTCCGGCCTGGGCGAGAGCGCGGTCGCGGCGGTCACCGTGGCCACGACCACCGAGTTTCTGGCGCTCGGGTTGTTCCTGGCCGTCCAGACCGGCCTCACCGTGCTCGTCGGCCGCCGCGACGGCCGCGCGCCGCTCGCGCCCCTGGTCAGGACCGGCTGGCTGCTCTGGGCCGCGTTCAGCCTGGCCGTGGCCGTCCCCGGCGTACTGCTGCGCGAACCCCTGGCCGCCCTCCTGCCCGCCGACGCCCCCACCGCCGCGCTGACCGCCGGCTACTACCTGATCTCCCTGGCCGGCCTGCCCGTCTTCTTCGCCCAATGCCTGGTGGACGGCGTGCTCAAGGGCAAGGGCAACACGCGGGTCCCGATGCGCAACGCGCTGATCTGCAACGCCCTGGTCGTCGTCCTCGACCCGCTGCTCATCTACGGCCTCGGCATGGGCGTCCAGGGCGCCGCGCTGGCCACCGTCCTGGCCCGCCTGGCCACACTCGGCCTCGCCCTGCTCTCCCTGGTACGGCAGGCTCCGGCCGACGCCCCGGGCCGCGCTCCCGCGTGGGAGATCGTGCGCACCGGGCTGCCCATGTCGGGCGACTTCCTGGCCCGCGCGCTGGTCGGCATGGTCCTGGTGGACGTGGTCGCCGGGTTCGGCGTGGCCGCGCAGGCCGGATACGGCATCGGCTCGAAGATCATGCTGGCCGGCGTCATGGTCTTCTACGCGCTGCGCCAGGCCACGATGATCAGGACGGCCCGCTCCGAGCCGGTCGGGCGGCCGCTGGTGCTCGGCCTGGGCGCCGGTTTGGCCGTGGCGGCGGTGCTCAACCTGGCGGCCGCGCCGGTCGCCGGCTGGTTCACCGCCGATCCCGGACCGGCGGTGGAGTTTCTGCGCTGGATGACGCTCTACCTGGTGCCGTTCGGCGGGCTGATCGCCGCCGGCGGGGTTCTGCAGGCGAGCGGGAGGGGCGGCCGCCTGCTGGCCGCCACGCTGGCGGGCTTCGCGGTGCAGCTGCTTCTCGCCTACACGCTGAGCTCGTGGCTCGGAGTCACGGGGGTGTGGGTGTCGATGGCCGCCGGGGCTCTGGTGAGCCTCGGCGGCGCCGTACTCACGCCTGGAGCTTGGCCAGGGCGGCGCGCAGGCGGTCCTGGGAGCGCTCGCGGCCGAGGACCTCGATCGACTCGAACAGCGGCAGGCCCACGGTCCGGCCCGTGACGGCCACGCGGACCGGCGCCTGCGCCTTGCCGAGCTTCAGCCCGTGCTGGGCGCCGACCTCCTCCAGCGCGACCTTGAGCGACTCGGGGTCCCAGCTGACGTCCGCCAGGCGCTCCAGGTAGCCGGTGAGGATCTCCACGGGGGAGTTCTTCATCGCCTTGTCCCAGGAGGCCTCGTCGAAGGCGGGCTCGGGCAGGAAGAGGAAGTCGACGTTCTGCCGGATCTCCGACAGCACGGCGATGCGCGTCTGGGCCAGCGGCGCGACCTTGCTGAACGTCTCGCGGTCCCAGCTCGGGTCGAGGTAGGCGGCGCAGCGCTCCTCGAAGGTCTCCAGCGGAAGCGCGCGGATGTACTCGCCGTTGAAGGCCCGCAGCTTCTTCTCGTCGAAGAACGCGCTGGCGGAGTTGACGTTGTCCAGCTTGAACAGCGGCATCATCTCCGACCACGGCATGATCTCGCGGTCATCGCCAGGACCCCAGCCCAGCAGCATGAGGTAGTTGACCATCGCCTCGGCCAGGTAGCCCTCCTCGCGGTAGGACTCCAGGGCCACCTTGTCGCGGCGCTTGGACAGCTTCTTGCGCTGCTCGTTGACGATCACCGGCAGGTGCGCCCAGACCGGCGGCCGCTTGCCCAGCGCGGGCCAGAGCATGACCTGCTTGGCCGCGTTGCCCAGGTGCTCCTCGCCGCGGATGACGTGGGTGATGTCCTGGGTGATGTCGTCGACCGCGTTGGCCAGCACGTAGAGCGGCGAGCCGTCGGTGCGGGCGATGACGAAGTCCTCCTGCGCGTCGTTGGGGAACTCCACGCGGCCGCGGATGACGTCGTCCACCACCGTGACGCCCTCGTCGGGGGTGCGGAAGCGCGTCGCGCCCGCGGTCAGGCCCCGCTCGCGGCAGTGGCCGTCGTAGCCCTTGTGCTCGGAGCCGGTGCGGGCCACCAGGTCCTCGCGGGTGCAGTCGCAGTGGTAGGCGCGGCCGTCGGCGAGCAGCTTGGCCACGGCCTCGCGGTGCTGCGGTTCGAAGGCCGACTGGAAGTACGGGCCCTCGAAGGCCGGGTTGGTGCCGTTGACGCCGATCCAGTCGAGCGCGGAGATGATGCCCTCGGTCCACTCCGGCCTGTTGCGCGAGGCGTCGGTGTCCTCGATGCGCAGCACGAACTGGCCGCCCGACTGCTCGGCCAGCGCCCAGTTGAACAGCGCGGTGCGGGCGCCGCCCACGTGGAACATGCCGGTCGGTGAGGGCGCGAAGCGCACCCGCAGGTCAGTCACGGGAAACCACCTTGTTCGTGAGTGTGCCGATGCCCTCGATGCCGACGCTGACCTCGTCGCCGACCTCCAGCGGGCCCACGCCCGCGGGGGTGCCGGTCAGGATCACGTCGCCGGGGATCAGCGTCATGACGGCGCTGACGTAGGCCACCAGCGCGGGAATGTCGTTGATGAGCTGGTTCGTGCGGCCGCTCTGGCGCACCTCGCCGTTGACCGTCGTGGTCAGCGCGAGGTCGCCCGGGTCGAGGTCGGTCTGTATCCACGGCCCCAGCGGGCAGAAGGTGTCGAAGCCCTTGGCCCGGGTGAACTGCACGTCCTTCTTCTGCAGGTCGCGGGCGGTGACGTCGTTGGCGCAGGTGTAGCCGAAGATGACGTCCTTGACCCGCTCGACCGGGACCTCGCGGCACAGGCGGCCGATGACCACGGCCAGCTCACCCTCGTAGTCGACGCGGTCGGACAGCGACGTCGGGTAGGCGATGGGCTCGCCGTGGCCGATGACCGAGGTCGACGGCTTGAGGAAGATGAGCGGTTCTTCCGGGACCTCGTTGCCCAGCTCGGCGGCGTGTTCGGCGTAGTTGCGGCCGATGGCGATCACCTTGCTCGGCAGCATCGGGGACAGCAGCTTCACCTGGGCCAGCGGGAAACGCTCGCCGGTGAACTGCACCTGGTTGAAGGGGTGCCCGGCGACCGCGGAGACGACCTCCTCGCCAGGGCCGCCCTCGACCACGCCGAACGAGACGCCTTCGCCTGTGGAGAACCTCGCTATACGCACCAGACAAGGCTATCGCCGACGTGCCGGGGCTCGGCCCACGTTGGTCCGTGGCTCATCCCGCGCAAGTCAGGACTTGTCAATAAATACAGCTCATGACGCATTTTTCCCGGTATGTCGGAAATTTAGGGTGCATAGCAGGCACTACATGCTGTGACACTTCAATTCTCGGGGGTGACGATCGTGTCGGAAGCCACGGTCAAGGAGACGCCGGCCGTACCGCGGGCACGGACCCAGAACGGCTCCGCCAGCGGCGCGCTCGACAGTGAGAATGGCACCACGACCATCGACGACGGCGTCGTGGCCAAGATAGCGGGGCTCGCCGCCCGCGAGGTCAGCGGCGTGTACGACATGGGCGCGGGCGCCGCGCGCGCCATGGGGACGGTGCGGGGAATCGTCGGCGCCGACAAGAGCGTCACGCAGGGCGTCTCCGTCGAGGTCGGCGAACGCCAGGCCGCCGTCGACCTGGACCTCGTGGTCGAGTACGGCACCGCCATCCCCGACCTGGCCGGAGCGGTGCGCAAGAACGTCGTCTCGGCGGTCGAGCGCATGTGCGGCCTGGAGGTCACCGAGGTCAACATCAAGGTCGACGACGTGCACATGCCGGGCCAGAAGTCCGAGGAGGCGCCCAGGAAGGAGCCCCGGGTCCAATGACCGACGCGCGGGCGATCGCCGAGAAGGCACGCGGCGTCCCGGGGGTGGCCGCCCTGTCGGGCGGCCCGTTCGGGACGGTGTCCACCTATTTGCCGGGTGAGCGCCTGGTAGGGGTGGCCGTGCGCGACGACGGCGTCGAGATCTCGATCGTCGCCCGCGACGGGCATCCGCTGCCCCAGCTCGCCGCGAAGGTCCGCCGCGAGGTGGCGGGCCTGGCAGGCGGCCGCCCGGTCAACATCCGCATCGACGACCTGGAGGAGACCCCATGACGAACCACCCGCTGTCCATCATCGGCATGGCCGTAGGCATGGTGCTCGGCCTCGCCGGGGCCTTCGGCGGTATCGGGGCGTTCCTGCTCGTACTGCTGCTCGGCGCGCTCGGCTTCCTCGTCGGCCGCCTCGCCGAGGGCGGCGAGGTGAACGTCGCCCATCTCACCGTGAGACGCAAATGACCGCCACCGAGACCACCGCGGTCGAGGCCACGGCGCCCGCCGACGTGCTGCTGCCCGCCCAGCGGGTGCCGCCGGAGTCGCGCGGGCGCACCACGATCACCGACCGGGCGGCCACCCGCATCACCTGCGAGCTGGCCGGGACGATGCCCGGGGTACGCGCGGTCACCGAGCACGATGGGCTGCCCTGGACGCGCACCACGGCCGCCCGGGTGGACGGCGACCAGGTCAGGGTCCGGCTCTTCGTCACCGTCGGCTACCCGGCGCCGCTGCGCTCGACCGCCCGCCACATCCGCGAGGAGCTGACCGGCGAGCTGGCCCGCGTGACCGGGCTGCGCGCGACCGAGATCGACGTCATCGTCACGCACCTGACGCCGGACGCCGAGGGGGCGGCGTCGTGAGCGCCGCGCCGGGGGACCGGGCGGCGCTCAAGGAGTTCCGGCCCCAGCGCACGGTTCCGGCGGTGATCGTGGCGGTGCTGCTGGTCGCGCTGGGCGCGGTCGTGGCCGCCGAGGTGATCTCCTGGCTCTTCGGCCGTCCGCTCGGCTGGCTGCCGGCCCGGGATCTGCTGGAGTGGGGTTCCACCACGTTGTGGCAGAGCCCGGCCGTGCTGATCGGCGGCATCGTGGTGACGCTGATCGGGCTGGCGCTGCTGGTGCTGGCGTTCGTGCCCGGCCGGCCGCGGATGGTCCCGTTGCACACCAGTGACCCGCAGCTCGTCATCGGGGTCCGGCCGCAGAGCTTCTCCGACGCCCTTGCCCACGCCGCGGGGGAGGTGCCGGGCGTGCGCTCGGCCGTCGCCGCGCTGCGCGGGCGCACGGTCGCGGTCACGGCGACCACCAGCGGCTGGAACGACGCCGCCACCGGCGAGCAGGTGCGCGAGGCCGTGCTGGCGAGGATCGCGGGGCTCGCGCCGGTCCAGCCCTACAAGGTGTCCGTCCGGCTGAAGGAGCGACCGTGAACCGCACCACCCGCCGGGGCAACCGTCTCGGCCTGGCCCTGGTCGGGCTGCTGCTGGCCGTACTCGGGGGCGCGGCGGCGGCCAGGAGCCTCGCGCTGATGCCGCAGGACTGGGCGCCGGCCGCGGAGCCGCTGGTGAACGGGCCGGTCAGGGAGTTCTTCGCCTTCTCGTGGGCCTGGTGGCTGGTGGCGCTCGGGGGGATCGTGCTGGTCGTGCTGGGGTTGCGGTGGCTGGCCGTACAGGCGAGGCGGTCGAGGTTGTCGTCGCTGCGCCTCGACGACGGACCCGCGGGCGTCACGGAGATCTCCGCGAGCGGCGTGACCGAGGCCGTCGCGGCGGAGGCCGCGCAGAGCCCCGCCGTGCTCAGCGCCAGCGCCGACCTGGCGGGCTCACCCCGCCGTCCAGAGGTACGGCTGCGCCTGGTCGCCGACGAGCGCGCCCCGATCGACGAGATCAAGGAGCATCTGGCCGGTGTGGCGATCCCGCACATGCGCCAGGCCCTGGAGACGGACCAGCTGCCCGCGGTCGCCCGCGTGAGCCTGAAGTCGCCCTCCGCCCGCTGAGTCGTCCGGGGCGGAGGGCGGCCGGGGTCAGGCGGTGGAGCGGGCCTTGAACAGGGCGCGCTTGGCCGCCTTGGCGACCTGCTTGTCCGGGTGGACCTGGGAGATCAGGTCGAGAAGCTCCTCCACGTGCGCGTGGGGGATCTTCCAGATGACCTCCAGGAGGTTGTTCAGGAGCTCGGGCCCGATGTCCCGCAGGCTGCTCACGAACTCGGCGCGGCCCAGACCCGCGGAGATGGTCCACATGTCCAGGATGAGCCAGTGGGTGTCGTCCTGGGTGGGTTCGGGGGCGTCCGGGATCTCAAGCTGGCTGAGGTGGGTGGCGGCGTAGGGGCGCAGCGCCGGATGGTTCAGCGCCTCCTGCCAGGCCGGGACGGCGGCCTCGCCCAGCGTGCCGACGACGCTGGCGGCCTGTACGCGGACCAGGGCGTCGTTGTCGTCCTGCGCCGCGGCCTCCAGGAGTTCCTCGGCGGCCCGGCCCGGCTCGCGCAGCTCCATCCACGCGGCGAACTCGGCGTCGGCCTCCTCCTCCGGCAGCTCGGCGCTCAGTGTGAGCAGGTCGAGGGCGCTCATGGACTCGATGGCGGGCCGTGCGTCCACCTCGATGTCGGCGTCGTCGGCCAGGTGCACGACGCCTTCCACGCCGAGCGGGGTCAGCGTGACCTCGGCGGAGACGGCCACCATGCCGTAGCCGACCAGCCAGTCGAGCACGGGGGCGAGCGGGTCGCCGCCGTAGTGGCGGGCGGCCGCGGCCCAGGCCTCGGAGCCGAGCTCGTCGATCTCGGCGGCGGCCTCCTCCAGTTCGCGCCTGAGGCCGTCGAGCTCGCGGGCGCCGCCGGCCAGCAGCAGCCTGATCAGGAGCCCGCGGGTGAGGCCGGCCAGGGCCATGGTGAGATCGTCGTCGTCGAGCTCGGGGTCGCCGTAGTCGACCGAGTGCAGGCCCAGCATCCACGCGTCGAGTACGTCCTCGTCGTCGTCGAAGGGCCAGCTCGCGGTGTCGTCGTCGACGCTGACGGTGTCGTCGCCGGCCGGCTCGATGAACTCCAGGTCGACCGCGAGGTTCCAGATGTTCCACAGCTGCGGGACGTCCTCGCCGGCCTGTGGCTTCGGCAGCCCGACCACGTCGAGGGCCTCGATCACCTCGTCGTCGGACAGCAGCGCCTCGTCGCCGACCCGGCGCCCGGTGCCGACCCAGACCGACAGGTCACGGGCCTTGGCGATCAGCGGTACGGCCCGCACCGCCTCGGCCAGCTCGGAGTCGGGGCTGAGCCGGATCGTGTCGAGCTCGGCGAGGCGGTCGGCGAACGGCTCGAAGTCCCCGAGGTCGCCGCCTTCCTCCTCGTCGTCCTCGTCGGCGTCGTCGCCCTCTTCGTCGCCGATGAGGTCCTCCATCAGATCGATGAAGTCCTCCTCGACGTCGGCGAGCTCGCCGAGGAGGTCGGCCAGCGCGTCCGAGCGCTCGCTCAGGCGGCCGGACTTCGACAGGAACGTGAGGTAGGCGTCGAGCGCCGGGACCATGCCGTCGGCGGCGGCATCGGGGTCGTCCACCACCTTGGGCATCTGTTCGAGCATGACCCCCCGCACGTTGGCACGCGTCCAGGTGCCGACGTTGGAGGAGAAGGTGATGCGGTGCCAAAGAGCGGCGGGTCCCACCAGTTCGGGGGAGCTGTCGGGGGCGTTGGTGCGCGCCCAGACGATGAACTCTTCGAGCAGGGGTCGCAGCTCAGTGGCGGCTACCTCGATGCGATCTGTCACCCACTCAGGCTAGTGCGCCCGGGACGCGCTCGGCTCCCCAAATACACGGTTTAGCTGATCATGGCACCTCAGGAGGAACGGCGCATCGACTCGGTGATCCGCTCGGCCGCCGCCATCACCGGGACGGCGTGCAGCCGGCCCGGCGCGCGGGTGAGGCGTTCGATCGGGCCGGAGACCGAGACGGCGGCGATCACCTTGCCGCCGCTGCCCCTGATGGGGGCCGAGACGCTGGCCACGCCCTGCTCGCGTTCGCCCACGCTGTGGGCCCATCCGCGCCGGCGCACGCTGGCCAGGGTGGCGGCGGTGAACTTGGCTCCGCGCAGCCCCCGGTGCAGCCGGTCGGGCTCCTCCCAGGCGAGCAGAATCTGCGCGGCGGACCCGGCCGTCATCGGCAGCGCCGACCCGACCGGCACGGTGTCGCGCAGCCCGCTGGCCCGCTCGGCGGCGGCCACGCACACGCGCTCGTCACCCTGGCGCCGGTAAAGCTGGGCGCTCTCGCCGGTCAAATCACGCAACTGGGTCAGCACCGGCGCCGCGACGGCCAGCAGCCGGTCCTCGCCCGCCGCTGTGGACAACTCCGACAAACGCGGTCCAAGGACGAATCTGCCCTGCGTGTCGCGCGTCACGATGCGGTGGTGCTCCAGCGCCACGGCCAGGCGGTGCGCCGTCGGCCTGGCCAGACCGGTGGCCTGAACGAGCTGCGCGAGCGAGGCCGGTCCGGCCTCCAGGGCATTGAGCACGAGAACGGCCTTGTCCAGTACGCCGACTCCGCTAGAGTTGTCCATACACCGATACTGCCGTCTCGACATATGAGAAAGCAAGTCGGCGCGGAGTCTCAAGGAGGAGATCAATGGGCCGCACACTGGCGGAGAAGGTCTGGGAGCAACACGTCGTACGGCGCGCGGAAGGCGAACCCGACCTGCTCTTCATCGACCTTCACCTCATCCACGAGGTGACCAGCCCGCAGGCGTTCGACGGCCTCCGCATGGCCGGACGCGAGGTGCGCCGGCCCGATCTCACCATCGCCACCGAAGACCACAACGTGCCGACCGTGCTGGGCCCCATCAGTGACCCGGTCTCCAAGACGCAGGTCGAGACCCTGCGCAAGAACGCCGCCGAGTTCGGCGTCCGGCTGCACCCGATGGGCGACGCCGGGCAGGGCGTGGTGCACATCATCGGCCCCCAGTTCGGCCTGACCCAGCCGGGCATGACGATCGTGTGTGGCGATTCTCACACCTCCACCCACGGCGCGTTCGGCGGCATCGCCTTCGGCATCGGCACCTCCGAGGTCGAGCACGTGCTGGCCACCCAGACGCTGCCCGCCTACCGGCCCAAGACGATGGCGATCGAGGTCTCCGGCGAGCTGCCCGTGGGCGTCACGGCCAAGGACCTGATCCTGGCCATCATCGCCAAGATCGGCACCGGCGGCGGCCAGGGCTACATCGTGGAGTACCGGGGCGAGGCCGTCCGCAAGCTCTCGATGGAGGGCCGGATGACCGTCTGCAACATGTCGATCGAGGCCGGCGCCCGCGCGGGCATGATCGCTCCGGACGAGACCACGTTCGCCTACCTCAAGGGCCGTAAACACGCGCCCACCGGGGCGGACTGGGACACCGCCGTCGAGTACTGGAAGACGCTGAGGACCGACGACGACGCGGAGTTCGACAAGGTCGTGGAGATCGACGCCTCGGTGCTGACGCCGTTCGTCACCTGGGGCACCAATCCCGGGCAGGGGCTGCCGCTGGGCGCGGCCGTACCGGATCCGGCGGAGATGGCGGACGCGACCGAGCGGGCGGCCGCCGAGCGGGCGCTGGAGTACATGGGCCTGACCGCGGGCACGCCGCTGAGCGAGATCGAGGTCGACACCGTCTTCGTCGGCTCGTGCACCAACGGCCGCATCGAGGACCTGCGCGCCGCCGCCGAGATCCTGCGCGGGCGGCAGGTGCGGACGCGCACGCTGATCGTGCCCGGTTCGATGCTGGTCAAGCTGGAGGCGGAGAAGGAGGGCCTGGACAAGGTCTTCGAGGCCGCCGGGGCCGAGTGGCGGCAGGCCGGCTGCTCGATGTGCCTGGGCATGAACCCCGACACGCTCCAGCCGGGCGAGCGCAGCGCCTCGACCTCCAACCGCAACTTCGAGGGCCGTCAGGGCAAGGGCGGTCGCACCCACCTGGTGTCGCCGCAGGTCGCCGCCGCGACCGCCGTAACCGGCCGCCTGACCGCGCCCGCCGACCTGGCCGTCACGGCCTGACCGCAGAGGACCACGCACATGGACGCCTTCACCACCCACACCGGTACGGCGGTGCCGCTGCGCCGCAGCAACGTCGACACCGACCAGATCATCCCGGCCGTCTGGCTCAAGCAGGTCAGCCGCACCGGCTTCGAGAAGGGCCTGTTCTCCGCCTGGCGCGAGGACCCCTCCTTCGTCCTGAACAACCCCGTCTACGACGGCGCCTCGATCCTGCTCGCCGGTCCCGACTTCGGCACGGGCTCCTCGCGCGAGCACGCCGTCTGGGCCATCCAGCAGTACGGCTTCCGCGTGGTGATCGCCGCCCGCTTCGGCGACATCTTCCGCAACAACTCCACCAAGATGGGCCTGCTCCCCGTCATCCTGGAGGCCAAGGTCGTCGAGGAACTGCAGGCGGCCGTCGAGGCGGACCCGACCACCCAGATCACCGTCGACCTGGTGGAACGCGAGGTCCGCCTCGGCCAGGACGCGTGGAGTTTCGAGATCGACGACTACACGCGCTGGCGGCTGCTGGAGGGCCTGGACGACATCGGGCTGACCCTGCGTCATGCCGATGACATCGCCACGTACGAGAATGGTCGGCAGCCATGGCTGCCGACGACCGTCTAGACGACGACCTGGAAGACGACGAACTGGCGCGGCGGTTGCGCGAGGCGCACCGCCGCGTCCGCATGCTCCCCGCCGACGAGAAAGAGCGTGTCGCCCGCAGATATCTGGCGATCTGCGACCTGGCCAAGCGCGATCCGGAGCGCGCCGCCAGCCGTCTGGAGGCCTTCGTCGAGGGGCTCGACGACACGCCACGCGGTCAAGAAAACACGTCCGGTGATTGAGTTCCCCCGGAAAGCCCCTTAATTTCGAGCGCGTAAGGGGTTTCTACGTGAGGCGAGTGTGCTGGAACCCCGAGCCGTAACAGGGGGATAGATGAACAAGCGGGAACTCGTCGACGCCATCGCTGACCGGGTGGGCGACAAGAAGACGGCCACCGAGGCCGTGAACGCGATTATCGACGCCGTCCAGAAGGCTGTGGCGAGCGGAGACAAGGTCTCGATCACGGGCTTCGGCGCGTTCGAGATGGTTCACAAGCCTGCGCGCACGGCCAGGAACCCGTCGACCGGTGCGGAGATCAAGGTGGCCGAGAGCTGGGCGCCTAAGTTCCGTCCCGGCTCCGACTTCAAGGAGCTGGTGAACGCCGGCGGCAAGAAGGCGTCGAAGAAGAAGTAGTCACTTCTGCGTGATGGCCCGGGTCCCGCTTCTGAGCGGGGTCCGGGCCCTCGCGTTTCAGGGCATCGGGAAAGTCGAGAGCGTGATGAACGTGACCTCGCCGTCGGCCACGGCCAGGTTCACGCGCTGGCCGGAGCGCAGCAGCAGGAGCGGTCCAGCGTCGAAGGCGCGGGTCGGGAAGCCGAGGACCGTGCCGTCGTCGAGAAAGACCGTTCCCGAACGGGTGGCCGGGTCGTAGGTACGCACTGTCGCCTGCACGCGACCAGCGTAAATCGTTTGACCCGCGCGGGCGAGCCCCGGAAGATCGAGACCCATGCGCCTTCGGGGGAATGCCGACTTCTCGCGATTCGCGGTCGCGAACGCCGTGACACAGGCCGGCACGCAGGTCACCTTCGTCGCCCTCCCGCTGGCCGCCGTGCTCACCCTGGACGCCGGGCCGTTCCAGCTCGGGCTGCTCACCGCCGCGGAGATGATCGCCTTCCTGCTGGTCGGGCTGCCCGCCGGGGTCTGGGTGGACCGGCTGCGCCGCCGTCCCATCCTGGTGTGGACCGACCTGATCCGCGGCTTCGCGCTGCTGAGCGTTCCGGTCGCCGCGTGGCTCGGGGTGTTCTCGCTGGCGCAGCTCTATCTGGTCGCGCTGGTCATCGGCTTCTGCACGGTCTTCTTCGACGTCGCGCACATGAGCTTCCTGCCCGCCGTTGTCGGCAAGGACGGGCTCGAACGCGGCAACAGCGTCCTGGAGGCCACCAGCAGGATCTCCATGCTGGCTGGACCCGGCCTCGGCGGCCTGCTCGTGCAGTGGCTGACCGCGCCGTTCGCGCTGCTGGCCGACGCCGTCAGCTATCTCGCCTCGGGGGTACTGCTGTCGCGCGTACGCGTCCGGGAGACGCCCGCGCCCAAGCAGGCGGGGCGGCGGTTGCGGCAGGAGGTCGCCGAAGGCGTCAGGTACGTGGTCGCCGAGCCGGTCCTGCGCGTCATCGCCCTGCTCGGCGCGCTGGCACAGCTCGGCAACGGCGTCTGGTTCGTCGGCCAGCCGCTCTACCTGATCAAGGAGCTGGGCGTCGGCGCCGGGCTCTACGGCCTGATGCTGTCCGTGGGCGCCGTCGGCGGGCTGGCGGGGGCGGCCTTCTCCACCCGCGTCACCGCGCGCTTCGGTGCCGGACGCACCCTGGCCGGGACGGCGGCCATGGTCATGGTGCTCAACCTGCCCCTGACGCTGGTGGAGGGCGGGTGGCGGCTGGCGTTGTTCCCGGTGTTCACCCTGCTGGCCGGGGCGATCGGCGTGGTCTTCAACATCACCCAGGTCAGCTACCGCCAGCGCACCACGCCCGAGCACCTGCTCGGGCGGGTCAACGCCAGCATGCGCTTCCTCATGTGGAGCGCGGTGCCGATCGGCGGGCTGCTCGGCGGGGCGCTGGGGGAGTGGGCCGGCGGGCGAGCGGTGTTCGTGACCGGCGTGCTGCTGGTCGCCGCCGCACACCTGCCCGTGGTCCTGTCCCGCGCGATCCGCCACCTCGACCTGACCCCGGCTCCCTGACCCTCGCCTCTCGCCGGGGTTACGCGCTCGAAGCCGGCCGGCTTCGGGGGATTGGAGCACTTGGCCGGTCAAGAGGGGCCGTTGCGGTGGGGACCACGTCCGACGTGAGAAGCGACACCCACGATCGGCGCCCGCGCACGACGGCGGGTTGCGGTGGGGCGGCTCGCCGTAACCTCAGAAAGGGGGTGGCACCTTCATCAGACGCACCACGGCGGCCGTGTGGCGGCCCAGGCCGAGTTCGATGGCCGCGCGCAGGTCGTCAGGGGTGTCCACGTCGCGGCGGACCGAGTCGATGCCCGTGAGCTCCAGCTCCTTGGCGCCACCGGCCAGGTGCTTGGCCCGCGACTCGCCGCCGAAGCGCGGGGTGAACGGGACGCCGGGCCGTACGCCGTAGAAGGTGGTGCCGACGTCGAGGGCGTCGGGCACGAACGCCTGGTCGTGGTCGGCCGCCGCCGTCAGCACCGCGGCCAGCTCCGGCGGCCGCAGCGTGGGCAGGTCGGCCTGGAGGGCGCCCACGGGCTCGTGCGGCGCCAGCCGTACGGCATGGGCGGCCCCCGTGCGCAGGGCGGTGTTGAGGCCGCGGTCGGGATCGTGCACCACCTCGGCGCCGAGGGCGCCGAGCGGACCGGCGGCGGCGGGATCGGCCGTCACCACGACTACCCGCGCCACGAGCGGGCAGGAGAGCGCCGCCGAGACGGTGTCGCAGGCGACCGCGACGGCGAGCCGGGTGCGGTGGGGACCCGTGGCGGCGGCCAGCCGGGTCTTCGCCGCGACCAGCGTCTTCACCGGGATGACCAGTGACCAGCGGATGCTCATAGGCTTAAGTCTCGTGCCTCGACATCCCGTGCGGCCAACCGGGAGACTTGAGACGCATTCCGTACCTGTTGGAGGAGACCATGAGCCGCCCCGTGCGACCATCGCGCTTCTGGGAAACCCTCGCGGTGGTGATCGTGAAGCCGCTGTCGTGGCTCCTGGTCAAGAAGGACTGGCGGCACGGCGAGCGCGTCCCGCGGACCGGCGGCATGATCATCGCCACCAACCACCTGTCGTGGGCCGACCCGGTGCTGCTCGCCCACTTCCTCTACAACAACGGCCGCTGGCCGGTCATCCTGGCCAAGGCCGGGCTGTTCAAGGTGCCGGGACTCGGGGCGGCCGTGCGCGGGCTCCTGGCCATCCCGGTCCAGCGGGGCAGCAGCGACGCGGCCAAGTCGCTCAGCTACTCGGCGGAACGGCTGCGCGACGGCGCGGCCGTGCTCTTCTACCCGGAGGGCACCGTCACGCGCGACCCCGGCCTGTGGCCGATGGCGGGCAAGACCGGCGCCGCGCGCCTGGCCCTGGAGAGCGGCGCCAAGGTCGTCCCGGTGGCGCACTGGGGAGCCCAGGAACTGCTGCCCTATGGGGAGAAGCGGCCCCGGCTGTTCCCGCGCAAGACCTTCCGGGTCTCGGTGGGGCCGCCGGTCGACCTGTCCAAGTACGCGGGCCGGCCGGCACACGCCGACGTGCTGCGCGAGGCCACCGCCGACATCATGGCGGCGATCACCGTTCAGCTCGCCGAGCTGCGCGGCGAGAAGGCTCCGGAAACTCCCTTCGATCCCGCCGGGCGGTGAACGCATGACCAAGACCGCTGTGTTCGGCACCGGATCGTGGGGGACCACGTTCGCCATGATCCTGGCCGAGGCGGGCAACGAGACGGTGCTCTGGGGGCGCAGGCCCGAACTCGTCTCGGCGATCAACTCGACGGGGGAGAACCCCGACTATCTGCCCGGCATCGCCCTGCCCGGTTCGCTGCGTGCCACGGACTCGGCGGCCGAGGCGCTGGACGGGGCCGACTTCGTGGTGCTGGCCGTACCGTCGCAGACACTGCGCGGGAACCTGGACACCTGGCGCGAGCACATCCCCGACGGCGCGGTGCTGGTCAGCCTGATGAAGGGCATCGAGCTCGGCACCACCAAGCGGATGAGCGAGGTGATCCGCGAGGTCGCCGGCGTGCCGGAGGAGCGCGTGGCGGTCGTCTCCGGGCCCAACCTGGCCAAGGAGATCGCCCAGCGCCAGCCCGCCGCGACCGTCGTGGCCTGCACCGACGAGGCCGTGGCCAAGCGGCTGCAGGACGCCTGCCACCTGCCGCCGTGGTTTCGCCCGTACACCAATCTCGACGTCGTCGGCGTGGAGCTGGGCGGCGCGGTCAAGAACGTGATCGCGCTGGCCGTCGGCGTCGCCGTGGGCATGGGCATGGGCGACAACGTGGCCGCCATGATGATCACCCGTGGGCTGGCCGAGATCTCCCGGCTCGGCGCGGCGCTCGGCGCCGACCCCCACACCTTCTCCGGCCTGGCCGGCATGGGCGACCTGGTGGCCACCTGCACCTCGCCGCTGTCGCGCAACCGCACGTTCGGCGAGAACCTGGGCCGCGGCATGACCCTCGAAGAGGTGATCGCCGCGACGCGCCAGACCGCGGAAGGAGTCAAGTCCTGCGAGTCGGTGCTGGAACTGGCGCGCAAGCACGACGTCGAAATGCCGATCACCGAGGTCGTCGTGGGTGTCGTGCACGACGGCATGTCGCCCGGGGAGGCGGGGATGTTGCTGATGTCGCGCTCGCCCAAACCCGAGCGTTACGGCGTCTGAGCGGCTGTCTCCGGTAGATTCGGACACCATGAGCAAGCCACGCGTCGCCGTCGTATTCGGAGGTCGCAATTCCGAGCACGCCGTCTCCCTCATGGGGGCCGGCAGTGTTCTGGACGCGATCGACAGGACCAAGTACGAAGTGATCCCGATCGGGATCGCCCAGGACGGCAGGTGGGTGCTCGCCACAGGCAGCCAGCGCTTCGCCATCGAGGCGGGTGAGCTGCCCGTGGTCGACACCTCGGGGGCCGCGCTCGCGCTGCCCGCCGACGGAGGTTCGCTGGTGGCCTACGACCCCGGCAGCATCCCCGTGGAACTGGGCTCCGTCGACGTGGTCTTCCCGGTGATGCACGGCCCGTTCGCCGAGGACGGCACCATCCAGGGACTGCTGGAGATGGCCGGGGTCCGCTATGTCGGCTCCGGTGTGCTGGCCAGCGCGGTCGGCATGGACAAGGCGTACATGAAGACGGTCATGGCCGCCGCCGGGCTGCCCGTCGGCCGCTACGTGGTCGTACGCGACCGCGACTGGCGCCTCGACCGCGACCGGGTGCTCAAGGAGGCCGAGGAGCTCGGCTGGCCGGTGTTCGTCAAGCCGGCCCGCGCCGGTTCCTCCCAGGGCATCTCCAAGGCGCACGACCACGCCTCGCTGGAGGCGGCCGTCGAGGCCGCCCGCGCGCACGACCCCAAGGTGCTCATCGAGGCCGCGATCGTCGGCCGCGAGATCGAGTGCGCGGTGCTGGAGTCGCTGGACGACGATCCCCCCGCCGCCTCGCGGCCCGGCGAGGTACAGGTCGAGGGCGGGCAGGCGTTCTTCGACTTCGAGGCCAAGTACTACCCCGACCAGATGTCGCTGACCGTGCCCGCCGACATCCCCGCCGAGGTGGCCGAGGAACTGCGCGCCATGGCGGTGCGCGCCTTCGAGACGCTGGAGTGCGAGGGCCTGGCGCGGGTCGACTTCTTCTACACGGCCGAGGGCAAGCTGATCTTCAACGAGATCAACACGATGCCCGGCTTCACCTCGCTGTCGGTGGCGCCGCAGCTCTGGGCCGCCTCCGGGCTCGACTACCCGGCGCTGGTGGACCGGCTGGTGCGGCTGGCGCTGCGCCGTTCACCCGGTCTTCGCTGAGGTGACCTGGCCGATCGCCCCGGACAGCCGCGCGAGGATCTCCGGAGCGACGTGCCCGGCCGCGATCGTGGTCTCGACATAGGCCACGTCGGTGATCGCGGTGAACAACGTGCTCCGGTCCGGGTCGGCGAACCAGCCGACCCCGTCGATCTCCTGCAGCTGGTCGGTCGGCGCCATCCTGGCCGGCCGTCCGACGCCGCAGCGCACCGCGATCTCGCCCTCGCCCCAGACGGCGACGTAGGGCGACTCGGGGCTGGAGGTGGTGCGCTCCGCGCCCCCCAGCGTCTGGGGCAGCAGCGGGCCGAGCTCGGCGCACGCCGTGGCCGCCGCACCCTGTGGCGCGGGCGGTTCCACCTGTACGGCGCCGCCGCATCCGGCGGCAGCCAGCAGGACGAGGAGGACGGCGGCGGCGCGCATGAGGGAAGGTCTCTCTGGCTCTAGATGTGCACGATCGGGCACGTAAGAGTACGGGTGATTCCCTCCACCGCCTGAATCTGGGCCACGACCAGTTTGCCGAGCTCATCGACGTTGCGGGCCTCCGCGCGCACGATCACGTCGTAGGGGCCGGTCACGTCCTCGGCCTGCGTGACGCCGGGGATGCCGGCGATCTCGCGGGCCACGGTCGCGGCCTTGCCCACTTCGGTCTGAATAAGGATGTAGGCCTGCACCATGACGTCCTCCAGGGCGAATTGGATCAGCGCCGAAGGGCCACCGTACCCTTTCCCGGCCGGTGTGCGGGAGTGTGGCCGGTCGCCCGGGTTCGCACCTGCGTGACCCGGCGTGTCCTGTGTGTGTTTCAGCATACGTAGGCACCCTGGCGGGCAGGTGAAGCAGGCCTCCACATACCGTGTTTGCACAGGAGGTGCACCATTAGAGTCGGAAATTTCGGTGAGTTTAGGGTTATATCCCGAATCTCCGGACAGTTGCCCCAGGGGCCCGGCGTACTGCTCGGCCCCGGAGACGACGCGGCCGTCGTCACCGCGCCCGACGGCCGGGTCGTCGTCTCGACGGACCTCCTGGTGGAGGGCCGCCATTTCCGCCGTGACTGGTCCTCCGGCTACGACGTCGGCCGCAAGGCCGCCGCCCAGAACCTCGCCGACATAGCCGCCATGGGCGCCACCCCCACCTCCATGGTCGTCGCCCTGGGCATGCCCGCCGACCTCCCCCTGTCCTGGGTGGACGAACTCACGCTGGGCTTCCGGGACGAGTGCGCCCTGGTCGGCGCCTCGGTGGTCGGCGGCGACCTGGCCCGCTCCGACACAGTGGTCATAGGCGTAACCGCCCTCGGCACCTTGTCCGGCCAAGCCCCGGTAACCCGCTCCGGCGCGAAGCCCGGCCAGCTGGTCGCCATATCCGGCCGCCTGGGCCACGCCGCCGCCGGCCTGGCCCTCCTGGAATCCGGCCACCTCCCACCCTCACCCACCCCCGCCCCCACGACCCCACCCCCTGCCACCTCCGGATCTGCCAACACATCACCCCCCGCCCCGGACCCCACCGACCCGCTCCGCCCTACCCCGGACCCGGACCGCTCCCCGCCTGCCCCCATGGGCCCGCCTTCTGGTCCCACGCCCCTGACCTCCGCGTCCATGGGCCCTGGCTCCTCCGTCCCCGGTGTTGGGGGTGCAGGGCGCTCCGGTGCTTGGTCTGCCGGCTCCGGGCCGCGTGGCATCGCTTCCCATGCGGTTGTGGCCGGGGAGGCCGTGCCTGAGGCGGGGACTGGAGCTGTGGGGGTGGAAGGGCTGTTGCTTGAGGCAGTGGAGGGGCATCGGCGGCCCCGCCCGCCGTACCGGAGCGGGCCTGAGGCGGCGCGGCTCGGGGCGAGCGCGATGATGGACGTCAGCGACGGCCTCCTCCAGGACCTGGGGCACATCGCGAAGGCGAGCGGCGTGCGGATCGTGCTGGATCCGGCCGCGTTCGCGGTGGACGAGCCGGTGCTTGCCGCCGCCAAGGAGCTCGGGGCCGACCCGCTCGACTGGGTGCTGGCCGGGGGTGAGGATCACGCGCTGGTGGCGGTGTTCCCCTCAGAGGTACGGCTGCCGCCCGAGTGGCGAATCGTGGGCCGGATCGAGGCCGGCGAAGGCGTCACGGTTACGGGGCGTGACGATGGACCACGGGGTTGGGACCACTTCCAGGGATGACTTGTCCCGTTTTACGTAAAATTTTCAGGGAATGAGTAGTGACTCCCGTGAAAGCTGTGACAAAGGCGTAGTAAAGGTGTTATGAAGATTGGCGGCCACTGTAACCGGCAGAAAGGGCAGCCATGGGCCGCCACGGCACAGGTGGATCCGATGACGGCAGTGATTGGGGGATGAGCAGGCCGGACGACTCACAGGAGGAGGACCTCAGGTCCACCACCGATCCAGCCGCCGCCTGGTCAGCAGCCCCGGATCCTTCGGCCACCAGCTCCTTCTTCGCCATCAACGACCAGGAGCCGGGCTGGCCCGCGCCCCCGGACCAACTAGAGGTCACGGGCCAATGGTCCCCACAGCCGGGCACCCGCCCCGGCCACCCCACAGGCGACCCCGCCCCGGGCCACCCCAGCCAGACCCCAGAGCCCGGCCACCCCACCATGGGCCGCCCTGGCGCAGACCCCACGGCGGGTCGCCCAGGCATGGACCCGATGGCGGGCCGTCCCGGCCCAGGCCCGATGGACGGACCCGCTCACACGGGTCCCATCCCCGGAGGCGCGGGCATGGGTGCCGCATCAGGTCATCCCGGCATGGGCTCGACACCCGGCTATCCCGCCGGTGACTCCACGGCTGGACGTCCCGGCCCAGAGCCCATGCCAGGCCGTCCAGCCGGCGACCCGATGGCGGGCCGTCCCAGTACAGAGCCGATGGCGGGTCGTCCTGGTGCGGAGCCGATGGCGGGGCGTTCCGGGGGTGGTCCCGTGATCGGGGCCTCTGGGACGGATCCCTTTGAGACCACCGGGGCCTTTACCCGTCCCGACGCCTTCGACGGCTTCCAGGGCGCGGCTCCCGGGCAAGGGCCCGCCGGGCGTACCCCTGAGCCGTTCGAGACCACGGGGGCCTTCGCTCCGCCGCCTCAGCCTTCCGCCTCTGGACCTTTCAATCGGTCGGTCGGTGGCGGGGGCTTTGAGCGGCCGCACGACGAGACTCAGCGCTTCGGGGAGCAGCCTGGGAGCGATGGGAACACGGCGGCCTTCCCGTCGGATCCTTTCGCGGCCCAGCCCCCGCACGCGGGCCAGCCTCCGTCCGCGGGTCAGCCTCCGCACGCAGGTCAGCCTCCGCACGCAGGTCAGCCTCCGCACGCAGGTCAGCCTCCGCACGCGGGCCAGCCTCCGGTCGGGGGGCAACCGCACTTCGCGGGGCAGGACGCCTCCGCTCCCTTCCCGGGTCAAGGCCGTCCCGCCTCGGACCCGTTCGCGGCACAACCGCCGGATCCGTTCGCGGCTCAGGACGACACCGCAGCGCAGCACACCGCCGCCCAACCCTGGGACACCGGCGGCCTGCCGCCCGAACCCGGCGACATCAAGGTGGCCGGTTCCCCGACCGTCGTATCGCCGATGCCCGCCTGGGCCGAGAGCAATGACGGTTTCATGGGTTCCGGCTGGTCGTCCGAGGGTGACATGCCCGAAGAGCCCCAGGGCAAGAGCAAGCGCGGCCGCCGCAAGCCGCCGCCCCGTGGCGACGACCTGCCCGGCGGGCCGCCGTCCGGTGGCAGGGCGCGGGTGGCGCTGTTGTCGGTGGCGGCCGTGGCCGTGGTGCTCGGCGGTACGGTGGCCGGCGTCAAGATGATGGGCGCCTCCGGCGAATGCAAGCAGGGGAGTTGCGCGGCCGTTCAGCAGTCGGGGAACGACGGCCAGCCCGTTCCGTCGGTCAGCGATCCGGGTCCCGGCGAGGGGGAACCGGATGAGGAGCAGCTGACGGAAGAGCCCGAGGAGGCGACGCCTTCGGAGTCGAAGCGGCCGTCGCCGACGTTCAGCGCGCGTGCGCCCCGCCGTACCCCGACTCCCAAGCCCACCCCGACCAAGACGAAGCAGAAGAAGACCACGCAGCCCACCGAGGACGCCGAGCCGACGCCGCAGTCGACGGCGACCGAGGAGCCGACCTCGGAGCCGACGAGTACGGCGGAGCCGAGCTCGGGCACCTTCCCGACGGACGCCGGGGTGCCGAACCCGCAGAACACGCAGTCCTCGGGCCTCAGGCAGGCGCCGGGCGGCAGTTCGGTGAACATGCGGTTCGACGTCACGAAGCAGGGCCTCACCACCTACAGGGCGAGCGTCGACGTGGTCAACGCCTCCACCGAGACGATGGGCGGCCTCACCGTGTCGTTGCCGGTCTCCGGCCGGGTCACGGACGTGGACGGCGCCGGCTGGACCCAGGACGGCCAGCTGCTGATCATCGACGTCTCCCAGTCGCTGGCGACCGGCGCGACGGCGAGCGTGACGTTCACCGCGATCGGCAGGGGCAAGGCGCCGGAGAGTTGCGGGCTGGTCGGCGGGGAGTGCTCGCTCAGCTGAATGATTGGATGGGGGACATGACGGTTGTGACCCCTCCACGCGTCCTGACCGTCGCCGGATCCGACTCCGGCGGCGGTGCGGGCATCCAGGCCGATCTGAAGACCATGCTCGCCCACGGCGTGCACGGCATGAGCGTCATCGCCGCGGTCACGGCGCAGAACTCCCTGGGCGTCCAGGGTTACTGGGAGCTGCCGCCGGAGGCCGTGCGCGCGCAGCTCGACTCCGTGCTGGGCGACATCGGCGCGCAGGCCGTCAAGACCGGCATGCTGGCCTCGCCCGCGCTGGTCGAGCTGGTCGCCGAGGTGCTCGGCGCCTACGACGCGCCCACGGTGGTGGATCCGGTGGGGGTTTCCAAGCACGGCGACACGCTGCTCGTGCCCGAGGCGGTGGAGTCGCTCAAGACGCGGCTGCTGCCGGTGGCCACCGTGGTCACGCCCAACCTCTGGGAGGTCGAGCAGCTCACGTCGGTGAAGGTCGAGGACGAGGACGGCCTGCGCCGCGCCGCCGACGCGATCCTGGAGCTGGGCCCCACCTGGGCGCTCATCAAGGGCGGCCACCTGCCGGGCGATCCCGTTGACCTCCTGACCGACGGCACCGCCGAATACCGTTTCCGCGCCGAACGCCACGACAACCGCCACACCCACGGCACCGGCTGCACGCTGGCCTCCGCCATCGCCTCCCACCTGGCCCAGGGCGAGGAGATGCCGGTCGCGGTGGCCAGGGCGAAGGAGTACGTGACCGGCGCCATCGCCCGCGGCTTCCCGCTGGGCGGCGGCATCGGCCCGGTCGACCACGCATGGGAGTGGCGCGCGCGGTCCGCTCCGGCGCGCTGACGGCCGGACATCGCAGAAGCCCGGCACTCTAGGGGTGCGCCGGGCTTCTGCGAGAAAAGTTGTGTTAGCGGGTGACCTTGCCCGCCTTGATGCACGAGGTGCACACGTTCAGCTTCTTCGGCGTGCCGCCGATGACCGCGCGAACCGTCTGGATGTTGGGGTTCCAACGACGACGGGTGCGGCGGTGCGAGTGGGACACGTTGTTGCCGAAGGTCGGCCCCTTGCGGCAGACATCGCAGACGGAAGCCACGGTATCGCTCCTTAAAACAGTCGATGTAGCCCTGTCCGCTGATGCATTCCGGGCGGAGGGCATGCCGGGACAACCGGCTAGCCAGACGAGAATATCTGATCCGCACCAGTGGGCGCGAACTCAGCACTGGACGCCCCGGCGAACGGGGATATTCTCCTCCATTAACGGTAGCGCATTCAGGGAGGTCGGATCGCCCACATGCAGGTCTTGGAGCCGCCCGCGGTGCGGCGTTGGTCACGGCTGGCGGCGGACTCGCTGGGCCGGGCCAGAGCGGAGATCGACGCGCTCAACGTCTTCCCCGTCGCGGACGGTGACACGGGCACCAACCTGTACCTGACCATGCTGTCGGCGGCCGAGGCGGTCGAGTCGCTGCCCGACGACGTGGACGGGGCCGTGGTCTGGCAGACCCTCTCCTATGGCGCGATGGTCGGCGCCCGCGGCAACTCGGGCGTCATCGTCAGCCAGGCGCTGCGCGGGCTGGCCGAGGTGCTGAAGGGCGGCTCCGACCTGCGGACGGCGCTGGTCAGGGCGGCCGAGCTGGCCAGGCAGGCGGTGGCCAGGCCCGTCGAGGGGACCGTGCTCAGCGTGCTGTCGGCCGTGGCGGTAGCCGTACACGATCTGGACGGTGACCTCGAAGAGGTCGCCAGGCGGGCGGCGGGGCAGGCGCGGGCGGCGCTTAGACGCACCCCCGAGCAGCTCGACGTGCTGGCGCGCAGCGGCGTGGTGGACGCGGGCGGGGCCGGGCTGGCGATCATCCTGGAGTCGCTGGAGGCGGTGATCACCGGCACCCACACGCGGCGCTTCGAGGTGCCCGCCCCGACCGGGCGCGTGACGCCGATGGCCGAGGTGGGCGCGGGCTACGAGGTGATGTACCTGCTCGACGCCGAGGACGAGGCGGTGGCCGGGCTGCGCGCCGAGCTCGACGTGATGGGCGACTCGCTGGTCGTGGTCGGCGGCGACGGGCTGTGGAACGTCCACGTGCACGTCGAGGAGGCCGGTCCGGCGATCGAGGCGGCGCTGAAGGCGGGACGACCGCACCGGATCAGGGTGACTTACCTCGCCGAGCGTACGCACAGAGGCGGCGCAGGCAGAGGCGTGGTGGCGGTCGCGGCGGGTGACGGGATCGCGGCGCTGTTCGAGGAGTGCGGGGCCGTCGTGGTACGCCGCGAGCCCGGCACCAGCCCCTCCCTGCCCGAGATGCTGGCCGCGATCCGCGAGGCGGGCGGCGAGGTCACGGTGCTGCCGAACGACGAGAGCGTGGGCGACGTGGCCGCCGCCGCGGCGGAGATCGCCCGCGAGGACGGCGTCACGGTCAGCGTGCTGCCCACCAAGGCCACCGTGCAGGGGCTGGCGGCGCTGGCCGTCCACGACCCGTTGCGCCGCTTCGACGACGACGTGGTCGCGATGACCGACGCCGCGGGACACACCCGCCACGGCCACATCACCGTCGCCGACCGCGAGGCCGTCACCAGCGCGGGGCTGTGCCGTCCCGGCGACGTGCTCGGCCTGATCGACGGCGACGTCGTGCACATCGGCGCCGCGCTCGACGAGGTCGCCACGCTCGTCGTGGACCGGATGCTGGCGGGCGGCGGCGAGCTCGTGACCCTCGTCACGGGCAAGGACGCTCCGGTACGGCTGGCGCCGCACGTGGAGCGGCACCTGTCCATCTCCCGCCCCGACGCCGACCTGGTCGTCTACCCCGGTGGTCAGGGCGGCTACCCGCTGCTCATCGGCGTGGAATGATTCCTGTCGGTCACACGCGGTAGAACATAGGACCGTGAGCGAACACAGCGCCATGGCTTCGTCCGCCTCCTCCGACGAAGGAGGCAGGAGAAGCCGATTCGACGAGCCGCTGGCCAAGGCGCTCGACCCGAAGACCGCCAAGCTCCTGCACAGCGTGCTCGGCCTGGAGACCGTGGGCGACCTGCTGCGCCACTATCCGCGCCGCTACGCCGAGCGCGGCGAGCTCACCTCGCTCGACATGCTGGAGGTCGACGAGCACGTCACCGTGGTCGGCGAGGTCACCCGCGCCATGCGCAAGCCCATGCGCAACCGCGGCGGCACCTGGCTGGAGGTCGAGGTCGTCGACGGCACCGGCAAGAAGATCTACCTGTCGTTCTTCGGCAAGGGCTCCCACGTGGCCGAGTCCCGCCTGAAGCCGGGCAGACGCGGCATGTTCGCCGGAAGGGTCGGGGCGTTCGGCTCCCGCGCCACCCCGCGCTGGCAGCTGACGCACCCCGAGTTCGAGCTGTTCGACGAGAGCGAGACCAGCGCGGAGGAGTTCTCCACCGCGCCGGTGCCGATCTACCCGGCGGGCAAGGACCTCACCCCCTGGGCGATCAGGCGCGCGATCGGCATCGTGCTCGACACGCTCGGCCCGCTCGACGACCCGCTGCCCGCCGACCTGCGCGCCCGCCACGGTCTGGCCGACCTCGGCGACGCGCTGGTGGCCATCCACCGGCCGAAGGACTTCGGCGAGGTGCACCGGGCGCGCGACCGGCTGAAGTTCGACGAGGCGTTCGTGCTCCAGGCCGTGCTGCTGCAGCGCAGGCAGGCCGCGACCGCGTGGCCGGCCAAGCCGCGTCCGCGCAGCTCCGGGGGCATGCTCGACGACTTCGACGCCCGCCTGCCGTTCTCCCTGACCGAGGGCCAGGCCGCGGTGGGCGAGGAGGTCGCCGCCGACCTCGCCCTGCCCCACCCGATGCACCGCCTGCTCCAGGGTGAGGTCGGCGCGGGCAAGACCGTGGTGGCGCTGCGCGCGATGCTCCAGGTCGTCGACGCGGGCGGCCAGGCCGTCCTGCTCGCCCCCACCGAAGTACTGGCCCAGCAACACCACCGCTCCATCACCGCGATGCTCGGCGACCTCGCCACCGGCGGCATGTTCGGCGGCACCGCGGTGACCCTGCTCACCGGCTCCATGGGCGCGGCGGCCCGCCGCGCGGCCCTCCTCGACGCGGCTTCCGGTACGGCCGGCATCGTCGTCGGCACGCACGCCCTGCTCCAGGAGCACGTGCAGTTCGCCGACCTGGGCCTGGTCGTCGTCGACGAGCAGCACCGCTTCGGCGTCGAGCAGCGCGACGCCCTGCGCGAGAAGGCCGGCGGCGGCCGGCCCCACGTCCTGGTGATGACCGCCACCCCGATCCCGCGCACGGTCGCCATGACCGTCTTCGGCGACCTGGAGGTCTCCACGCTGTCGCAGCTCCCGTCGGGCCGCGCCCCGATCACCACCCACGTGGTTCCGGCGGCCGAGAAGCCCCACTTCCTGGAACGCACGTGGCAGCGCGTGCGGGAGGAGGTCGGCCTGGGCCGCCAGGCGTACATCGTCTGCCCGCGCATCGGCGACCTTGAGGGCGACGAGGGCGACCTGGAGTCGGTGACGTCGTCCGACGAGGAACGGCGGCCGCCGCTGGCGGTGCTGGAGGTGGCCGAGATGCTGGCCGAGGGCCCGCTGCACGGCCTGCGCCTGGAGGTGCTGCACGGCAAACTGCCGCCGGAGGAGAAGGACGCGGTCATGCGCGCCTTCACCCGGGGCGAGGTCGACGTGCTGGTGGCCACGACGGTCATCGAGGTGGGCGTGGACGTGCCCAACTCCTCCGTCATGATCATCATGGACGCCGACCGCTTCGGCGTCTCCCAGCTCCACCAGCTCCGCGGCCGGGTCGGCAGAGGCGGCCTGCCCGGCCTGTGTCTCCTGGTCTCCGAGTTCCCCGAGGGCACTCCGGCCAGGGCCCGCCTGGACGCGGTCGCCTCGACCCTGGACGGCTTCGAACTGTCCCGCGTCGACCTGGAACAACGCCGCGAGGGCGATGTGCTGGGCGCGGCTCAGTCCGGCAAGCGCTCGTCGCTGAAGATGTTGCAGTTGCTCCGCGACGAGGACGTCATCGAAACCGCCCGGGCCGAGGCGGCCGCCTTCCTGGAAAAGGACCCCGCCCTGACCTCCCACGAGGGCCTACGAGCCGAAATAGCCCGCCTCCTGGCCGACGAAAAGGCCACCTACCTCGAAAAGACCTGACCACTCCATCCTCCAACCCCGGCCACCGCGCGCTGTGGGGCGGTTCGGGAGGGTAGGCACGTGGCGTCAGGAAGGCCTGGCAGGCGGCGTCACGCCCAGAAGGGCAGCCGAGCCGCCGGCACGGCCGGAGGAGGCCGTGGAGGCGCCTGCGGCGGGTTCCGGGCGCGCGGCCGGGACGCCATCGAGGGTTTGTGGCGCCGCGCGGTGGGGTGTGGGGCGGTGAAACCCACGACGGCGGGTGGCGGTAACCCGGCTTGCCGTAACGGCGAAAGGGCGTGAAAGCCCGACGAATGAGCGAGAGAGAAAGAGCCCCTGACAGCGAACTAGGCCCAGCGGCGGGGACGGCCTCCCCCCGAATGCCGTCCCCGGCTGGGCCCACCCTCGGGTCAGGTGCCGAGGGATCCGGCGTGCGGAAGGGCTCACGATCACGCCGGTCGGCCTCCATTTGGGTCACCTCGAAGGCCGCAGTCATCATCATGCGGCCCCACCCGCCCCAAGGGAACGACCCTTGCGCAGTCGAGGCCGACACTTGTCCACTCTTGACCTGCGGTGACATGGGGGACAATGGCCCTCATGACTCGGATCATCGCGGGGAGCGCGGGTGGGCGTCGGCTGGCGGTTCCGCCGGGGCGCGGGACGCGACCTACCAGCGACAGGGCAAGGGAAGGGATCTTCTCTACCCTCGGTTCACTTCACTGGCTGGACGGGGCGCGGGTGATGGATCTGTTCGCGGGTTCCGGGGCGGTCGGGCTGGAGGCTTTGTCGCGTGGGGCCGTCCATGCGCTGCTGGTGGAGTCGGACGCGAAGGCGGCCCGGACGATCAGGGCGAACGTCGCGGCGCTCGGGCTGGACGGCGCTCAGGTGGTGCACGACCGGGTGGAGCGGGTGCTGGCCAAGCCGGGGGAGGAGCCTTATGACGTGGTGTTCGCGGATCCGCCCTATGCGGTGGCGGATGACGATGTTCTGGAGGTTCTGGCCCGGCTCAGGGACAACGGCTGGCTCGCGGAGGACGCCCTGATCGCGGTTGAACGCGAGAGCAGGGGAAATGCCCTGGTATGGCCGGAAGGCTACGTTGAGGAGAGGGTCCGTCGATATGGTGAAGCGTCCGTTTGGTACGGTCGCGCCGCCAGGGACCCGTAAGCCTGGGAGGGCATCTTGCGGCGCGTTGTCTGCCCGGGGTCGTTCGACCCCATCACCAACGGTCATCTCGACATCATCGGCCGGTCCGCCCGGCTCTACGACGAGGTGACCGTCGCGGTGCTCATCAACCTCGAGAAGAGCAGCCTGTTCACGGTCGACGAGCGGATCGACGTCCTGCAGACCGTGACCAAGGAGTATCCGAACGTCAAGGTGCGGAAGTTCCACGGCCTGCTGGTCGACTTCTGCAAGGAGAACGACATCCCGGCGATCGTCAAGGGCATCCGGGTGGTCAGCGACTTCGACTACGAGCTGCAGATGGCGCAGCTCAACTATCGCCTGTCCGGGGTCGAGACGCTGTTCATGCCGACCAACCCCGAGTACTCTTTTCTCTCGTCCAGCAGGGTCAAGGAGATCGCCCGCTACGGCGGGGATGTGTCCGGCCTGGTCCCGGATCTGGTGCACAAGCTGCTCATCGAGCGGCTCAGGGGCTGACCAGGGCCTGGTATTCTTTCTATTCGGCCTTGTACGACGGCGATCGTTTCGCCATGCCTAGCGAGAGCAAGGATGATTCAGCACCTCGACCCCCGCTCCCCATGGGTGATCTCCACCCACGACCTGGGCAAGCGACCGGGCTCGATGCTGGAGCGCCGGCTCTCGCTCCCGGCACCGGCGGATCTCGGCGTCGACATGATCGGTGTCCCCAAGGACGCCGAAGTCGAGCTGGATCTCCGGTTCGAAGCAGTGATGGAAGGCGTGCTCGTCAGTGGCACGGCGCGGGCCCCGCTGGCCGGGGAATGCGCCCGCTGTCTCGACCCGATCTCCTCGGGCATCGAGGTGGCGCTGCAGGAGCTGTTCTTCTACTCCGACGAGGACGCCTCGGAGGAGGATTCGCTGCTCGACGGTGAGCTGCTCGACCTCGAGCCGACGTTCCGCGACGCGGCGGTGCTCGCACTGCCGTTGAGCCCCATGTGCGGTGACGACTGCCAGGGGCTCTGCGTGGAGTGCGGGGCCAGGCTGGCTGACGCCGGCCCGGACCACCGGCACGAGAAGATCGACGTCCGCTGGGCGTCGTTGCAAGGTCTGGTTACCGAGAACGATAACGATCAGGAGAAGTGACGTGGCCGTCCCGAAGCGAAAGATGTCGCGGAGCAACACCCGCGCCCGTCGCTCCCAGTGGAAGACGACTGCTGTCGCGCTGGTGAGCTGCCCGCAGTGCCGTTCGCCGAAGCAGCCGCACATCGCCTGCCCGAGCTGCGGTACGTACAACCGCCGTCAGGTCGTCGAGCCGTCTGCCTGATTCGCAGAGTTGACGTGATGCCGACCGGGTGCAATTGTGCCCCGGTCGGCGTTAACGTCTGAGATGCGTGCGGTGGCGGTTCGCCCGCGGCCGTGGTGGACGCCGGGACACCATCCCCGACGCCCACCACGTTTTCGGGCATCTTCCACAGCCATCGCGCCATGTGAAGGTGTCCGAGGAGGAAACACGTGGGCGCAGGTCCTAAGCCGGTGGCCGTGGAGGTCGCCAGAGACGAACTGGAACGAGTCCTTTCCGCGCGACTCGCTTCCGACATCCTTGAGCGGGCGCTGACGCACCGCTCCTACGCGTACGAGAACGGCGGCCTGCCCACCAACGAGCGCCTGGAGTTCCTGGGCGACTCGGTGCTGGGCCTGGTCGTCACCGATACGCTCTACCGCAACCACCCCGATCTGCCCGAGGGCCAGCTGGCCAAGCTGCGGGCCGCGGTGGTCAACATGCGCGCGCTGGCCGACGTGGCCAGGTCCCTGGGCCTGGGCCGCTTCCTCCGCCTCGGCAGGGGCGAGGAGGGCACGGGCGGGCGCGACAAGTCGTCCATCCTGGCCGACACGCTGGAGGCGCTGATCGGCGCGATCTACGTGGACAAGGGCCTGGAAGAGGCCTTCCGCGTCGTGCACGTGCTGTTCGATCCGCTGATCGTGCGCTCGGCCTCGCTGGGCGCCGGCCTCGACTGGAAGACCTCGTTGCAGGAGCTGACCGCCTCCGAGGCGCTCGGCGTGCCCGAGTACCACGTCGAGGAGAGCGGCCCCGACCACGCCAAGTCGTTCACCGCGGTGGTGCGCGTGGGCGGCGAGTCCTACGGTTCGGGCACCGGCCGCAGCAAGAAGGAGGCCGAGCAGCAGGCGGCCGAGGCGGCCTGGACCCGCATCAGGGCGCGTCGCGAGCAGCGCGAGAGCCAGCCGGCCGGTTAGAGATGCCCGAACTGCCCGAGGTTGAGGTCGTCCGCCGCGGCCTCGCGGAATGGGTCACCGGGCGGGAGATCGCCGAGGCCGAGGTGCTGCATCCTCGCGCCGTCCGGCGGCATCTGCCCGGGGCCGACGAGTTCGCCTCGCGGCTGAAGGGCCGCACGATCGTCTCGGCCGAGCGTCGCGGCAAGTACCTGTGGCTGCCGCTCGGCCCCGGCGACGCGCTCATGGCCCACCTGGGGATGAGCGGCCAGCTGCTCGTGGTGCGGCCGGACTCGCCGCTGGAGAAGCATCTGCGCGTACGGCTGCGCTTCGCCGACGGCGGCCCCGACCTGCGCTTCGTCGACCAGCGCACGTTCGGCCACGTCATGGTCACGCCGATGGCCGGCGGGGTCCCCGAGCCGATCGCGCACATCGCGCCCGACCCGTTCGAGGACTCCTTCGCCGACGAGGTCTTCGCCCGCAAGCTGAAAGCGAAGAACACCGAGGTCAAGCGGGCGCTGCTCGACCAGTCGCTGATCAGCGGCGTCGGCAACATCTACGCCGACGAGGCGCTGTGGCTGGCCAAGCTCCACTGGGCCCGCTCGACCAGGACCCTCACCCAGCCCAAGGTCACCGAGCTGCTCGCCGGGGTGCGCGCGGTCATGAGCTCCGCCCTGGCGCAGGGCGGCACGTCCTTCGACAGCCTCTACGTCAACGTCAACGGCGAGAGCGGCTACTTCGAGCGCTCCTTGGAGGCCTACGGCAGGCGCGACCTGCCGTGTTCGCGGTGCGGCACCCCGATCAGGCGTGACCCGTTCATGAACCGCTCGTCCTACTCCTGCCCGACGTGCCAGCGTAAGCCGCGCTGAGCACGGCCATCACCGCCGCGAACCACAGCACGGCCGACAGCGACACGCTGTCCACGATCCGCCCGCCGACCAGCGCGCCGGCGGCGATGGTGGCGTTGAACACCGACGACACCCAGGCCATGCCGGACTCGCCGCCGCCCGCCTTGATCATCCAGAGCTGGCTGGTGACGGAGACGCCGCCGTAGGCCATGCCCCACAGCACGACCAGCAGAAGCGGGTCGCTCGTCAGGGGCAGTGCCGCGGTGGCCACGGCGATGAGCAGGGCCAGCGTGATGATCACCTGCTTGGGCCGCCTCGCGGCGAGCGCGCCCGCGGCGAAGTTGCCGGCCACGCCGGCCAGGCCGTAGGCGAGCAGGGTGAGGCTGATGTCGGCGCCGCTCTGCTCCAGGAAGGGCCGGACATAGGTGTACGCGCCGAAGTGGCCGATCACGAGCACTCCGATGACGATCAGCACGGCCCGCATGCCGGGGTCGCGCCAGACGCCGCCCAGGCTCACCGTGCTCTCGGCGGGCAGCGATGGAAGCAGGACCAGGAGCGCCGCGGTGACGGCCAGGGCGAGCATCGCCATCACACCGAACGCCCAGCGCCAGTCGGCCAGGGAGGCGATCAGCGTGCCCGTGGGGACACCGAGCACGGAGGCCACGGAGACGCCGCCCGCGATCATGGCGGTGGCCCGACCCACGGAGCCCGGCGGCACCAGCCGTACGGCGAGGCTCGCGGCGAAGGCCCAGTAGCCGCCGATGCTCACGCCGGTCACCACCCGGGCCGCCATCATCACCGTGAAATTGGGCGCGAGCGCCGCCACCAGGTTCGACAGCACCAGCAGCGCCATGAGCCCGGCCAGCAGCGCGCGCCGGTCGAGCCCGCGTACGCTCATGGCCAGCACGGGGGCGGCCACCGCGGCGACCAGGCCGGGCGCCGACATGGTCAGCCCGGCGACGCCGGTGGAAACCCCCATCGCGCCGCTGATCGGCGTCAGCAGCCCGATGGGCATCATCTCGCTGGTCACCACGATGAAAATGCCCACGGCCGTGGCGAGGATGGCGGGCCAATATGCCCGGGATGTGTCAATCGTCGTCATGGTCCAAGCCTGTGAACGGGCGTCCGCGGGAACAATGCCGAAGATCGAATCCTTGGTTTAGCTGGACTAAGGGGTGCTATGGAGTTCAGACAGCTGGAGACGTTCGTGGTGGTGAGCGAGGAGCTCCATTTCGCCAAGGCCGCCGAGCGGCTGTACCTGTCTCCCGGCCGGGTCAGCCAGATCGTCCGCTCGCTGGAGGATTCGATCGGCGCCCGGCTCTTCGAGCGGACGAGCCGCCGGGTCCGGCTGACCCCGCTGGGCGAGCGCTTCCTCGCCGACGTGCGCCCCGCCTACGAGGGGCTGCACGGCGCGGTGAACCGCGCCAGATCGGCCGCGAGGAGTGTGTACGGCGTGCTGCGCGTCGGATTCCTCAGCGCGCCGGGCGAGGTCGTCACCGGGGCGGTGCGCGCCTTCGAGCACCGCTTCCCCGAGTGCGCGGTAGAGCTGGTCGAGGTCCCGCTGTCCAATCCGTTCGGCAAGGTGCGCGAGGGTGTGGTGGATCTCACGTTCACGTTGCTTCCGGTCGCCGAGCCCGATCTGGAGACGAGCGTCGCGCTGAACCGGGTGCCGTTGAAGCTGGCCCTGTCACCGGCGCATCCGCTGGCAGGGCGTGTGTCCATCGACGCGGAAGAGCTGGCAGGAGTGCCGCTGGTCGGGGTGGAGGGCCCGGCGCCGCGCTGCTGGAGGGAACTGACGGCCCCGGTGACGACGCCCGGCGGCCTGCCCATCCCGTCGGCCGGGGCGGTCTCCACGAGCCAGGAGGGCCTGACCGAGGTCGCGCTGAACCGCGGGAGCATGTTGTTCTGCACCCCGACGGCGGCCTATCTGGGGCGCGACGACGTCACGTTCGTGCCGGTCACGGGCCTGCCGGACTCGGTGCTCGGCCTGGTGTGGCAGCGTACGCGGCGTACGGCGGCGGTGACCGCGTTCGCCGAGGTGGCTGCCGACCGAAATGCCGGAGAAGTGGTAGTAAATCTACAGAGAGTGACCGGATGAATGGGCGATGACACGCGGCTGACGGCCTGGGTAAGGGGTCGTGTCCAGGGTGTCGGCTTCCGCTGGTGGACCCGTGCGCGGGCGCTTGAGCTGGGCCTGGCCGGGTGGGCGCGCAACATGGACGACGGCCGGGTGGAGGTCGTCGCGGAGGGGTCCAGGGAGTCCTGCGTCAAGCTGCTTGAGCTGCTGCGAGGTTGCGACACGCCGGGCAAGGTGACGGGAGTAGTGGAACGGTGGAGCGAACCCCGAGGTAGTTTGGTTGGGTTTATGGAGAGGTAGACCCTTTCGTTAAACCCCCCAAATAGGGTATATTTGTATGTCGGGAGTGCCCATCGGTGCGTCTCTGCGGTGCGTTCGACTTGACCGCCCACACTGCCGGTGCGACTCTTGTTAGGTACCACGCGCACCCCTCCCGCGGAATAGAAGTGCGCGAACCAGTCTGGTCACTCAGCGTGGAGGACCCTTAACCATGGCGAAGGCTCTACTAGGCCACGTCGGCGGTCCTGACCCTCGGATGGTCTCGGAGATGCGCCGCCTGCAACAGCGTATTCGGGATCTGGAGGCAGAACTCATCCGGCTCCAGGCCCAGAACGACGCTCTTGCGGCGCAGACCCGTGACGAGGCACGGGGCCGTTTGCAGGAGCGCGAGCCGGCACTCACCTGAGTGGTCGGAGCGCTACATCCAGGGACGTCTCGGAGAGGCGTCCCTTGCTATTTGTCCACATTTCTCATGATGTTCACGTTGGTGGTCCGCGAGTGTGCAGACACGCGCGGATAACCGCCCTCACCCGCCTTGCCGTATCGCAGACTGGTTCTTAGCACGAGCTCAAGGGCAGAGACCAGTAGGCTTTCCGGAACGCAGTCGACGGGAGGGGGTCATCGGGTGTACCTGAAGACCCTCACCCTGCGTGGCTTCAAGTCGTTCGCCTCGGCCACCGCTCTGCGTTTCGAACCGGGGATCACCTGTGTCGTCGGCCCCAACGGGTCCGGCAAGTCCAACGTCGTCGACGCCCTCGCCTGGGTCATGGGCGAGCACAGCGCCAAGTCGCTGCGCGGCGGCAAGATGGAGGACGTGATCTTCGCCGGCACCTCCAGCCGGCCGCCGCTCGGCCGTGCCGAGGTCACGCTGACGATCGACAACTCCGACGGCGCGCTGCCGATCGACTACACCGAGGTGACGATCAGCCGCCTGATGTTCAGGAGCGGCCAGTCCGAGTACGCCATCAACGGCGACACCTGCCGCCTGCTCGACATCCAGGAGCTGCTGTCCGACTCGGGCATCGGCAGGGAGATGCACGTCATCGTCGGCCAGGGCCAGCTCGACGCCGTGCTCCACGCGGGCCCCGAAGACCGCCGCGCCTTCATCGAAGAGGCCGCGGGCGTGCTCAAGCACCGCAAGCGCAAGGAAAAGGCGCTGCGCAAGCTCGACGCGATGCAGGCCAACCTCACCCGGGCCCAGGACCTCGCCACCGAGCTGCGCCGCCAGCTCAAGCCGCTGGGCCGCCAGGCCGAGATCGCCCGCAAGGCCGCCGTCATCCAGGCCGACCTGCGTGACGCCCGGCTTCGGCTGCTGGCCGACGACGTCGGTATCCTGCGCGACACGCTGCGCAGGGAGGCGGCCGACGAGGCGGCGATCCAGGCCCGCCGTACCCAGGTCGAGACCGAACTGGCGCAGGGACAGGAGCGCGAGGCCGCCCTGGAGGAGGCCGAGGCGCAGGCCCAGCCGCGGCTGTCGGCCGCGCAGGAGACCTTCTTCCGGCTGTCCTCCCTGCGCGAGCGCACCTCGGGGCTGGAGCAGCTCGCCGCGGAACGTCACCGCCACGCCGTCGACGCCGCCGCCATCGAACGGCGCGGCCGCGACCCCGAGGAGCTCGAACGCGAGGCCGCGGAGGCACGCGAGCAGGAGCTCATACTCAACGCCGAGCTGGAGCACGCCCAGGAGCTGCTGGAGGAGGCCGTCCAGCGCCGGGCCGAGGCCGAAGCGGAGCTGAGCGGCGAGGAGCAGCGGCTGGCCATGGCCGCCCGCGCCCAGGCCGACCGCCGCGAGGGCCTGGCCAGGCTGCGCGGCAAGGTCGACTCGGCGCGCAGCCGCGCCCGCGCAGCCGACGAGGAGATCGGCCGCCTGGCGCGGGGCGTCTTCGACGCCGCCGAGCGCGAGCGCGCCGGCCGGATGGAGCTTGAGGAGCAGCAGCGCGCCGAACCCGCCGTCGACCCGGCGCTCGCCGAGGAGCTGGACACCGCGCAGGCGCTGGTCGAGGAGGCCAGGGCGGTCGCCGACGAGGCCCGCGCCGCCGTGGAGGAGTCCAGGTCGGGGCTCGACGTCCCGCGTGCGGCCGTGCAGGCCGCGAAGTCCGCCGTGGGTACGGCCCGCACCGCCGACCAGCAGGCCCAGCGCGCGGTGGCCGGTCTCCAGGCCCGGCGCGAAGCCCTCGAACTCGGCCTGAGCAAGGGCGCCGACGGCGGCGCCGCGTTGCTGGAGGCCGACCTGGCGGGAGTCCTGGGCCCGCTGGCCACCGAGCTGACCGTGGCGCCCGGCGCCGAACTCGCCGTCGCCGCCGTCCTGGGCCCGGTGGCCGAGGCGATCGCGGTGAAGTCGCTCGACACGGCGGTGGAGGCCTTCGAGCTCCTGCGCGCCGGAGACGGCGGTCACGCGACCATCCTGATCGCGGGCGAGGGCCGCGCCGGGTCCCGGCCCGCCCTCGACGCGCGGGGTGTCTGGGCCGCCGATCTGGTGACTGTTCCCGACCATCTCAGAGCCGCCGTCGACCACGTGCTGACCGGCGTCGTCGTGGTCGACGACCTGGCCGGGGCGAAGGACCTGGTCGAGCGGCGGCCCGAGCTCAGGGCCGTGACCAGGCAGGGCGACCTGGTGGGTGTCCACCTGGCGGGCGGCGGCGCGGTGGGCGGTTCGTCCGTCCTGCAGATGCGTTCCGCCCTCGACCAGGCCACCGCCGACCTCGACGCCGCCCAGGCCACCGCCGAGCGCGGCGCCGCCGGATTCGAGGCCGCCGTCGAGGCGGAGCACGAGGCCCAGGCTCAGCTCGAAGCCGCCCAGGCCCGCGTCACCGAGGCCCAGACCGCCGTCAGCACCGCCCAGTCCGGCCTCAGCGCCGCCCAGGGCACGCTCGACCAGGTCAGGGGCAGGCAGCGCGAGGCCGACCAGCGCAACGCCGCCGCCGCCAAGCGCCTGGCCCAGCTGGAGGCCGCCGCGGAGGCTGCCGCCGCCGAGGCCGCCCGCCTGGCCAAGAGCGTCGCCGCCGCCGAGGAGGCGCGCGCCGAGGCGCTGGAAGAGGTGGCAGAGCTGGAGATCCGGCTGGCCGAGGCGGAGTACGCGGGCGAGCTGGAGTCCGAGCCCACCACCGACACCCGCGACGAGCTGGCCGAGGCCACCAACCTGGCCAGGCAGCGCGAGATGGAGACCCGCCTGCAGGTCCGCACCGCGGAAGAGCGGGTCAAGGGCATCGAGGGCAGGGCCGACGGCCTGATGCGGGCCGCCGAGCGCGAGCGTCAGGAGCGGGCCCAGGCCGCCGCGCAGCGGTCCAGGCGCCGCAGGCAGGCCGTCGTGGCCGAGGCCGTGGCCAAGGGCGCCAAGCGGGTGCTCGGGGCGCTGGCCGGCTCGATCGAGCGGGCCTCCCGCGAACGCGACGAGGCGGACCTGGCCAGGGTGGCGATCGACGCTGAGCTGAAGCAGGTACGCCTGCGCGTACGCGAGCTGTCGCAGGAACTCGACAAGCTGGTCAACCGGGTGCACGGCAGCGAGGTGGCCCGTACCGAGCAGCGGCTCCGGCTGGAGCAGATGGAGCAGCGGGCGCTCGACGAGTTCGGCGTGGAGGCCGAGTCGCTGATCTCCGAGTACGGCCCCGCCGTTCCGGTCCCCGGGGACCCGCCCGTGCCGTACGTCCGGGAGGAGCAGGAGAAGCGCGCCCGGATCGCCGAGAAGCAGATGAACCAGCTCGGCAAGGTCAACCCGCTGGCGCTGGAGGAGTTCGCCGCGCTGGAGGAGCGCCACGCCTTCCTCAACAGCCAGCTCGAAGACCTCAGGAAGACCAGGCGTGAGCTGATGACGGTCGTCCAGGAGGTCGACAACCGGGTCGAGGCGATGTTCTCCTCCGCCTACGAGGACGTCGCCCGCGAGTTCGAGCAGATCTTCACCCGGGTGTTCCCGGGCGGCGACGGGCGGCTCGTGCTGACCGACCCCGCCGACATGCTGACGACCGGCATCGAGGTCGAGGCCAGGCCGCCGGGCAAGAAGGTCAAGCGGCTGTCGCTGCTGTCGGGCGGTGAGCGGTCGCTGACGGCGGTGGCGTTCCTGATCTCCATCTTCAAGGCGCGGCCGTCGCCGTTCTATGTGATGGACGAGGTCGAGGCGGCGCTCGACGACACCAACACGCAGCGGCTGCTGACGCTTTTCGAGGAATTGCGGCAGAGTTCGCAGCTGATCGTCATCACGCACAACAAGCGCACGATGGAGATCGCCGACGCCCTGTACGGCGTGTCCATGCGCGGTGACGGCGTCACCCAGGTCGTCAGCCAGCGCCTGCGGGAGCGCGAACCGGCCTGACGGGCACGCTCCCCGGGCGCGAGCATGCGGGCTGATCTGGAAAACTGACTTGTTGTGGATGGTTACCTGGGCATCATCGTGATCGTGGTCGTCGTCGCCCTGCTGGCGGCCGGCGGCCTCTTCCTGCTGTTCAGGCCGGGTGGCAAGGGCGCCCCGCCGGTCGAGCCGCCGGCGACGATCCCGCTTCCCGACGAGAAGGAGAAGCGGCCCGCCGGGGGTGGTGAGGAGTCCGAGGGCGCCACCACCACCGTTCCGCCGCCCGCTCCCGTGGTCGCGGTCAAGCCCGAGGTCGAGGTGCCGCCGCCGTCGGCCGGCCGGATGGTGCGGCTGCGCTCGCGGCTGGCCCGCTCGCAGAGCGCGTTCGGCCGCGGCCTGCTGGAGCTGCTGTCCCGCGACCGTCTCGACGACGAGGTGTGGGACGAGATCGAGGAGAGCCTGATCACCGCCGACGTCGGCGTCGCGCCGACGCAGGTGATGGTCGAGGAGCTGAAGACCAAGGTCAAGGTGCTCGGCAGCCGGACGCCGCACGAGGTGCGCGGGCTGCTGCGCGAGCAGTTGCTGACGCAGGTCAACCCCGGCCTGGACCGTACGCTGCACATCGCCAAGCACGGCGAACGGCCCGCGGTGGTGCTCGTGGTCGGCGTCAACGGCACCGGCAAGACCACCACGACCGGCAAGCTGGCCCGCTCGCTGGTGGGCGACGGCAAGAAGGTCGTGCTCGGCGCCGCCGACACCTTCCGCGCCGCCGCGGCCGACCAGTTGCAGACCTGGGGCGACCGGGTGGGCGCCGAGGTCGTGCGCGGTCCCGAGGGCGGCGACCCGGCGTCGGTCGCCTTCGACGCGACGGCCAAGGGCATGGCGGAGAAGGCGGACGTCGTGATCGTCGACACCGCGGGCCGCCTGCACACCAAGACCGGCCTCATGGACGAGTTGGGCAAGGTCAAGCGCGTCATCGAGAAGAAGGCCACAGTCGACGAGGTCCTGCTCGTGCTCGACGCCACGACCGGCCAGAACGGCATGCGGCAGGCCCAGGTGTTCGCCGAGGTGGTCAACATCACGGGTATCGCGCTGACCAAGCTCGACGGCACGGCCAAGGGCGGCATCGTGATCTCGGTGCAGCGCGAGCTGGGCGTGCCGGTCAAGCTGGTGGGCCTGGGCGAGGGGGCGGACGACCTGGCGCCGTTCGATCCGGAGGTCTTCGTCGACGCGATCTTGGGTGACGACTGAGGCTTTTGGTGGGTTTTCGGACGCTCCATGGGGTTCCGTGGAGCGTCTCCTTATTTGGTGGGTAATGACCCTTACCCCGCAGGTCTTGATCTCCGACTCGGCCCTGTGTTCACATGAGTCGGTCACCTAGAGATCGCGGTCGTATTCGGAACGTCCGCGTCATGAGGTGTGTGCGGAGTGGAAGGGCAAGAATGAAAAAGGTCGTGGTCCACAAGCCGGGAACAGTCAAGCCTGCAGGCGTCGACGCGCCGCGGCACAAGAACTGATCTCAAAAGGGCGGTCCGTCTCCTTCTCCTGGGAGATGCGGGCCGCCCTTCGGCTTGGAAAGGACCTGGTGAACCTTCCGACCATCGACGCCGACCGGCGTCCCCGCGGCCCCTACACGTTCGGTGCGGCGCTCCTGGACGCCCTCGTGCCCGCGGCGCTCGCGTACGGGCCCGAGCTGGTGGCCGCCCACGACATCGAGATCAGGGCCGCGGCGCCGCACCTCGCGCCGCGAGTGCCGCGGGTGCCGGGCGGCAGGGGGTCCCTGGCCGACGACCTGCCCCGCGAGCAGCGCATCCTGATCCCGGGCGCGGGACGTACGCTGCGGATCGCCAACGGGCTGGCCGAGTTCGTCCGTGACCACCTGGCCAGGACCGGGCCGCTGGCCGTCGCCGTGGCGAACCTGGCCGCGGCCGACCCGACCGACGTCCAGCTGGTGGAGGTGCTGCGGCGGCGCGTACCCGAGCTGGTGATCACCGAGGTGGAGGGCCGGCCAGGCGGCGGGCCGTTCGCCACCGACTACGACCGGTTCCGTGACGAGGGCTTCCACCACGCCATGGCCGAGGCAGGGCTGGCCGAGCTGGAGCTGCTCACCCACGACGACGACCCCGAACGCTGGTGGACGCTGCTGCACCGCACCACCGCCGCGCTGGAGGCGATCGGCCGCGAGCCCGCCGCCCGGGAACTGTACGAGCGGGCCAGGCGCGTCGCCACCGAGCCCGGCCACCGCGCCACCGTGGCCTGCTCGATCGCGATGCTGTTCGTCCGCCACCACGATCCCGCCCTGCGCGACCCCGAGGAGGCCCTGGCCTGGATCAACGAGGCGATCACCATCACCTCGCTGCTGCCCGACCGCCGTGAGCGCGCCTTCCACCTCGGCTTCGACCTCAACGGCAAGGCCCTCATCGAGGTACGGCGAGGCCACCCGACCGCCGCCCTGGCCCTGGTCGAGCAGGCCATCGAGCTGGCCGACCGCGACCTGCCCCCGGACACGCACCCGATCCACCGGCTGGTGCTGCGGGCCAACCGCGGCCAGCTCCTCGGCGTCCTGGGCCGTACCGAAGAGGCACTGGCCGAGTACGCCGCCGCGATCGCCGCCGACCCCGGCTACCCCGACTACTACCTCGACCGCGGGACACTCCTCCACAAGCTGGGGCGTCTCGACGAGGCGGTCGCCGACTACGAGAGCGCGATGCGGGTCAGCCCGCCCTTCCCCGAGCCCTACTACAACCGCGCCGAGGTCCGCTACGCGCGCGGCCACCTGGCCGGAGCGCTGGCCGATCTCGACTACGCGCTGGAGCTCGACCCGGGTTTCGCGCCCGGCTACGTCAACCGGGCGGGGCTGCGTGCCGCCCTGGGCGATCAGGGTGGGGCGCGGGCCGACGTGGAGGCGGGGTTGCGGCTGACGCCGCGGGAGCCGTACCTGCTGTGTGTGCTGGGGCAGGTCGAGCAGGCGGCGGGCCGGCGGGCGGCGGCCAGGGCGGCCTACGACGACGCGCTGGCGCTGGACGGCGGGCTGGCGGCGGCGTGGGCGGGGCGCGGCGGGCTGTCGTTCGAGGAGGGCGCGCACGAGGCGGCGGTCGCGGACCTGACCCGCGCGCTGGAGCTGGGAGAACGCGCGGAGCTGCTGTTCAACCGGGCGCTGGCGCTGCGCGCGGCGGGACGGGAACGGGAGGCGCGGGCGGATCTGGCGAGGGCGGCGCGGCTCGATCCGGACGACCCGGACGTCCAGCGCGAACTCGCCCGATAAACGTCAGCGGTGTGAGCCGATGGGCACGACCAGCGGGGTACCGGCCACAGGGTCGGTGATGACCTTGGAATCCAGGTCGAAGACCTCCCGGATGAGCTCCTCGGTCAGCACCTCGTGCGGCGTGCCGGCCGCCACCACGCTGCCGTCGCGCATCGCCACCAGCCGGTCGGCGTAGCGGGCGGCCAGGTTGAGGTCGTGCAGGACCATCACGATGGTACGGCCCGCCTGCGCGTGCAGATCGCGCACCAGCTCCAGCACCTCCACCTGGTGGGCCAGGTCGAGGAAGGTCGTCGGCTCGTCCAGCAACAGCAGGTCGGTGCCCTGGGCCAGCGCCATGGAGATCCACGCCCGCTGCCGCTGCCCGCCGGACAGCTCGTCCAGAGGCCGCTCGGCGAGGTCGGAAAGGCCGGTCATGTTCAGTGCGACGCCCACCGCCTTCTCGTCGTCGGACGACCATTGGCGGTACCAGGTCTGGTGCGGGTGCCGTCCCCTGGCCACGAGGTCGGCGACGGTGAGCCCTTCGGGGGCCGAGGGCGACTGGGGCAGCACGGTGAGGATCCGCGCCACCTCCTTGGTGGCGATCGTGGAGATCTTCTTGCCGTCCAGCAGCACCTCGCCGCCCGACGGTTTGAGCAGGCGGCCGAGAGCGCGCAGCAGCGTGGACTTGCCGCAACCGTTGGGACCGATGATCGTGGTCACGGTCCCGGCCTCGACTCCGAGGTCGAGCCCGTCCACGATGACGCGGTCGCCGTACCCGAGCTTGACGTCTACGGCCTGCAGTCTCATGTGCGCCCCTTACGGATGCGGATCAGAAGGTAGATCAGATACGGTGCGCCGAGCACGGCCGTGACGACACCGACCGGCAGTTCGATGGGGGAGAAGGCGGTGCGCGCGAGCAGGTCGGCGCCGGCGGTGAGCACGGCGCCGACGATCGCCGACGACAGCAGCGGCGGCTGGGCCGAGCGGATCAGTCGCAGCGCGATCTGCGGCGAGGCCAGCGCGACGAAGGCCACGGGGCCGGCCGAGGCGGTGGCCACGGCCGCCAGCAGCACCGCGGCCAGGATCATCAGGGCCCTGGACAGGTTCATGCGCACGCCGAGCGCGGTGACGGTGTCGTCGGAGAAGCGCAGGGCGTTGAGCGAGCGGGTGCCGAGCAGGGTCAGCGGGATCAGTACGGCCAGCGCCAGCGCGACCGGGATCACGTGCTCCCAGCCGCGGCCGTTGAGCGAGCCGCTGATCCACACCATCGCCTGGGCGGTGTCGTTGACGTCGCCGATGGTCATCAGCCAGTACTTGACGTTGGTGAAGACCGCGGCCACGCCGATGCCGACCAGGACGAGGCGGTAGCCGTCGAGGCCGCGCCGCCAGGCCAGGCCGTAGACGATCACGGCGCCGATCAGGCCGCCCAGCAGGGCGAGCGCCGGCATGCCCACGCTGGACAGCAGCCCGCTGACCCCGCCGTGGACGCCGCCGCTGACCACCACTCCGGCGACCACGGTGACCGAGGCGCCGGTGGTGACGCCGAGGATCTCGGGGCTGGCCAGCGGGTTGCGGGCGATCGACTGGATGATCGCGCCGGACAGGGCCAGCGCCGCGCCGACCAGCGCGCCGGTCAGCGCCCTGGGCAGGCGCAGTTCCATGATGACGAAGTGGGCGGGGCTGGAGGCGTCGAAGGTGTCCCTGAACACCTCCTGCACGGTCATGGGCAGGTCGCCGATGCGCATGTTCAGCGCCATCAGCAGCACCAGGAGGACCAGGCCGCCGAACGTGACGGCGACGCCGCGCAGCCGTACCTGCCAGGACAGGCCCGCGAGTCTCAGCGCGTAGGAGGTCACAGCCGCACCGGCTTCCTGCGCCGGACCAGCGCCACGAAGAAGGGCGCGCCGAGCAGCGCGAGCACCACGCCGACCTCAAGCTCGCCGGGCGGTGCCACGACGCGGCCGATCACGTCGCCGAGCAGCAGGAGCGCGGCGCCGATCAGCCCGGAGTACGGCAGCAGCCACCGATGGTCGGTCCCAGACACGCGGCGGGCCAGGTGCGGCACGATCAGGCCGATGAACGACAGCGAGCCGCACGCGGCGACGGCGGCGCCGGTCAGCAGCGTGACCGAGGCGACGCCGACGGCCCGGGTGAGGGCGATGTTCTGGCCGAGGCTGCGGGCCACGTCCTCGCCGAGTGACAGGGCGTTGAGGCCGGAGGCGTTGAACAGGGCCAGCAGCAGCCCGGCCGCGACGAACGGCGCCACCTGCCAGATCACCTCGGTGCCCCGGGCGGCGATGGAGCCGGACTGCCAGAAGCGGAAGACGTCCATGGCCTGCTCGTCGAGCAGGACCATCGCCGAGGTGAGCGCGTAGAGGAAGGCGCTGACGGCGGTGCCGGCCAGGGCCAGCGTGACCGGGGTGGGACCACCGCGCCCGCCGACCATGCCGAGGGCGAAGACGCCGACGCTGGCGACGAGCGCGCCGGCCAGGCCGAACCAGATGAAGCCGAGCAGGCTGGTGGCGCCGAGGAAGATGATCGAGGCGACCATGGCGAAGGCGGCGCCCTGGGTGACGCCGAGCAGTCCGGGGTCGGCGAGCGGGTTGCGGGTGTGGCCCTGCATGAGCGCCCCGGCGACGCCGAGCGCGATCCCGGCCAGGATGCCGAGGGCGGTGCGGGGCAGGCGCAGCGAGCGGATGATGATGTCGCTCTCGGTGCCGGTGGGCGAGGTCAGCGCGTGCCAGGCCTCGGTGAGCGGCACCGCCTTGGCGCCGATGGTAATGCTCAGGACGATCGCGAGCACGAGTACTCCCGTGAGCCCGATCAGCCAGGTCAGGCGGCGGTGACGGAGCTGGGGAAGCTTCACGGCGGTGGTTGCCACCATGCCTTCCTCCTACTCATTTGCCCGATCCTGGTGAAGTATGCCAGCTTAGGCAGGGCTAACCTAATTTAGGGTTGCCTAATGGGGAGAGGGACAACATGAAAGCGTTCCGTGCGGTCGCGGTAGCCGTACTCGCGATGGGGCTGGCGGCGTGCGGTGGCCAGGCCGCGGCCCCCAAGGCCGCCGAGAGCGCGCAGGCGCCCTTCCGCGTCATCAAGCACGCCATGGGCGAGACGAAGATCCCCACGCAGCCGAAGCGCGTGGTCGCGCTCGACCAGAGCTTCGTCGACGCGGTCCTCACCTTGCAGACGCCGGTCGTCGGCTACACGAACTACCGGGCGATCGAGGACAAGCTGCCCGACTACCTGGGCACCGTGGCGGCCGAGTACGGCAAGGAGGCCACCTCGGTCGGCACGCTGGAGCAGCCCAGCCTTGAGAAGATCATGGCGCTCAAGCCCGACCTGATCGTCTCGGCGAAGGTCCGGCACAAGGACCTGTACGACAAGCTCGCCAAGATCGCCCCGACCGTCTTCAGCGAGACCACCGGCGCGATCTGGAAGCAGAACCTCGTCCTCATGGGTCAGGCCCTGGGCAAGGAGTCGCTGGCCGAGGAGACGCTCAAGAAGTTCGAGGAGCGGGCGGGCAAGATCGGCGCGGGGATCAAGGAGAAGGAGGGCAAGCTGCCCACCGTCGCCGTGGTCCGCTTCGCCGGCGAGCCCACGGTCCGCCTCTACGTCGAGAACTCCTACTCCGGCGTCGTGCTGAAGGACGTGGGCTTCCCGCGTCCCACCGACCAGCCGAAGGACCCGAACCAGATCATGGTCCCGATCAGCCAGGAGCGCATCGCCGAACTGGACGCCGACCACATCTTCGTCTCCACCTACGCCGACCCGACGGCCGACGCGCCCAAGCAGAAGTTCGTCACCAACCCGCTGTGGAACAAGCTCAAGGGCACCAAGCACGACGTCGCCGACCTCACGTGGATGAGCGCCGTCGGCATCCAGGGCGCGCACGCGATTCTGGACGACCTGGCGAAGTTCTTCTCCGTGGACCCCGCGAAGGGCGTCTAGACGCCGAGGAAGGCGCGCAGGTCGGACAGATGCGGCTGGATGTCCAGGCCCTGGGCCTCCAGCCAGGCGTCGTCGCCGTAGGTTCCGGCGTAGCGCTCGGCGCCGTCGCAGATCAGCGTCACCACGCTGCCCTGGTCGCCCTCGGCGCGCATCTCCTTGACGAGATCGACGCAGGCGGCGATGTTGGTGCCGGTGGAGGCGCCGACCGGACGGCCGGTGACCTCCCGGACCCACCGCATCCCGGCGACCGAGCGGGCGTCGGGCACGTGGATCATGCGGTCGATCACGCCCGGCTGGAACGACGGCTCCACCCTCGGCCGGCCGATGCCCTCGATGCGCGAGCCGCTCGCGGTGGTCGTCCAGTCGCGCTCGGCCCAGGCCGGGTAGAAGGCCGAGCCCTCCGGGTCGGCGACGGCCAGGCGGGTGTGGTGGCGGCGGTAGCGGATGTAGCGGCCGATCGTGGCCGAGGTGCCGCCGGTGCCCGCGCCGACCACGATCCAGGCAGGCTCGGGATGCGGCTCCAGGGCGAGCTGGCCGAAGATCGACTCGGCGATGTTGTTGTTGCCGCGCCAGTCGGTGGCCCGCTCGGCGTAGGTGAACTGGTCCATGAAGTGGCCGCCCGTCTCGGCGGCCAGGCGGCGCGACTCCTCGTAGATCGCCGACGGCTGGTCGACCAGGTGGCACTTGCCGCCGTAGAACTCGATGAGGGCGATCTTCTCCGGGGAGGTGGTCGCGGGCATCACGGCGATGAACGGCAGGCCGATCAGGCGGGCGAAGTAGGCCTCGCTGACCGCGGTGGAGCCGCTGGAGGCCTCCACGATGGTGGTCCCGGGGCCGATCCAGCCGTTGGCGAGGCCGTACAGGAACAAAGAACGAGCGAGCCGGTGTTTGAGTGAACCCGTAGGGTGCACCGACTCGTCTTTCATATAGAGGTTTACGCCCCAGCGCGCGGGCAGCGGAAAGACGTGGAGATGGGTGTCACTGCTGCGATTGGTATCAGCTTCGACCCGCCGGACGGCCTCGGCAACCCAATGCCGGGCGCCGGAGTCGTGGCGGTCGACGGAGTCCATGGTCCATACGCTATCTCATGTGACTCTGGCCACTTTATCTGCGGAAATGGGTGGATAGTGTTACGATAATGAGACTAGTCCGGCCGTGGACGTGACTACGCACGCCGCGAGCAGTAGGACTGTTCACCTCCCTGACCAGGCAGAACCGGTTAACGCGGCCCTTACGGGGGTTTTGCGAGCATGGAGCTGCTGTCTGGCGGCTCGTGCCGAGACGGGGGATAGCAAGGGGGAATGATTTGATCACGATGACCGAAGAGCAGCGTCAGGATTGGTTCGAGCGCGATGTCGTGCCCGTGACCTCGCAGCTGTTCGCCTCCGCGATGCGCCTCACGCGCAACACCGCCGACGCGGAGGACCTCGTCCAGGAGACCGTGGCCAAGGCGTACACGTCCTACCACCAGTTCCGCGAGGGCACCAACCTCAAGGCGTGGCTGCACCGCATCCTCACCAACAACTTCATCAACGACTACCGCAAGAAGCAGCGTTCGCCCAAGCTCTCGGCCGCCGAGGAGGTCGAGGACTGGCAGCTGCACGCGGCGGAGTCGCACAGCTCCACCGGCCTGAAGTCCGCCGAGACCGAGGCCCTGGAGCGCCTGCCCGACAGCTCCGTGATGAACGCGCTGCGCGCACTGCCCGAGGACTTCCGCGTCGCCGTCTACCTGGCCGACGTCGAAGGCTTCGCCTACAAGGAGATCGCCGACCGGATGGGCACCCCCATCGGCACCGTGATGTCCCGGCTGCACCGCGGCCGCAAGCAGCTGCGCACCATGCTGGAGGCGTACGCGGTCGAGGAAGGCGCCGTGCGCCTACCCGCCCAGCGGGCCGCCTAAGCCCAGGTGGAGGCGGACCCGGAGCGTTCCGGCATCGTCCCGCATCTCCACCAGATCGCAGAGCTGACGACTGATCCAGAGCCCGTATCCCCGAGGGGATTCGGGCTCAGGTGGTATATAGCCGGGTAGCGGGTCGTCCAGGACGCCGCCCGGGTCGGCGATCTCGCAGACGAGCTCCCTGCCGGTCACCCACATCCTGATCATGCCGTGGCCCGCGCCGTGCTCGACGCAGTTGGCCGCGATCTCCGAGACGCTGAGCACGAGCGAGGCGACCAGGTTGCGCTCCATCCCCGCCGCCTTGGCGTAGTCGGCCACGGCCTGCCTGAAGCGTTTGAGCTCGTGGGCGGTGAACCCGACCGAGGTGACCTGGCCCGTGGGGTCGGGCAGCGGGTGGCGGTCGCCGTCGAGGATCAGGTCGTGGGGCTCGACGAAGGCCTCGCTGACGGCTTCGCCGTTCACTCCGGCCAGATACGGGTGGGTGACGGCGCGGTAGTCGAGCGCGGCGGTGGGCGCGGTGCGCACGTCGTAGAGGCAGACGACGATCGCGGGCGCGGCGCCGAGCGCGGCGTTGAGCACCGATTCGTAGCGGATCCACTCGCGGATCTCCCGCTCGGTCCTGCCCTGCCAGCAGGGCTCGCCGACGATCAGTGTCGGGAGGTCTCTGGCGTACTCGTGGTAGGCGGCCAGCGTCCGCTGCGGATGCGCGTACCAGGAGGCGGCGATCCTGCTGTCGATCCGGCCGGCGTCGCGGCCCAGCGCGTCGGCCAGGAGCTGCAGCTTGCGAGAGCAGGTGACCGCGAGCACCCGGCGGCCCTCGTGGAGGGCGGAGCGCACGCGGGGCAGGACGAGGCGGAGGAAGCCCTCATCGGAGTCGTAGGGCATCCCTATGTGCCGTAGCGACTCGTGATTGGCCTGTGCCCGCGCAGGGTGCACGGCCGAAACGTAGCAAGCGGCCGGTGGGCTACGCAACGGCTATGAGCGCGACCGCCCCGAGCGCGCAGGCGACACCGGCCACCTGGATGGTGTGCAGCCGCTCGCCCAGCACGTATCTGGCCAGCAGGAGCGTGCTGGCCGGGTAGAGCGAGACCAGCACCGCGACCAGGCTGAGCATGCCCTCCTGCTTGGCCAGCAGGAAGAGCACGTTGGCCGCCATGTCGAGCAGGCCGGCCAGTGCGATGATGCGCAGCGAGCCGCCGGTGGGCCTGAGCGAGCGCCGGGCGACGACGGCCAGCAGCACGACGAGCGTCACCGAGGAGATTCTGGCGCCGACCAGCGGCCACAGCCCGGTGCCGTCGGGGGACAGGTCGAGCAGGATGAAGAAGCCGCCGAAGCCGGCGCCGGCGGCCAGTGCGATCAGCACCGATCCGAGCGAGCCGCGCCTGCTCGCGGTCGGGTCCTGGCTGACCAGCATCACCGCGGCCAGCGCCAGGACGATGCCGATCAGGGCCTGCGGCGCCGGCCGCTCGCCGGTCACCAAACCGAAGATCACCGGCAGGGTGGCGGAGGTGACCGCCGTGGTCGGCGCGACCACCGACATCGTCCCGGTGGCCAGCGCGCGGTAGAACAGCACCAGCCCGGCCGCGCCCGCGATCCCCGCGCCCATGCCCCACCACAGCGCCTTCTGGTCGAACAGTCCGGGCAGCAGCGGGAGCAGGGCGAGGATGAGGACCAGGCCGGCGACCTGGGAGAGCGCCACCACCGACAGCACGCGCGATCGTCGCGTGGCCAGCCCGCCGCAGAAGTCGGCCGTGCCGTACACCACCGCGCAGACGGTCGCGAGGATCACCGCAGTCACGTCACACTCTCCAGTTCACTCGGTTGAACTATTAGTACAGTACACAGAGTGCGACAGACTAGACAATCTGTTCACTAGACTGCACCGCATGGAAGATCCGGAGACGATCACCGCGGCCATCGCGAACAACGTGCGGGCGCAGCGGGCCCACCGGGGCCTGACGCTCGACGCGCTGGCCGCCCGCTCTGGCGTGAGCAGAGGCATGCTGGTCCAGGTCGAACAGGCCAGAACCAATCCCAGCGTCTCCACGCTCACCCGGATCGCCTCCGCGCTCGGCGTCACCGTGGCGCGGCTGGTCGAGGTGTCCGACGTTCCGGTCGTGCGCATCATCGACAAGTCCGACGTGGTCAACTTCGAGATGGGCGCCTCGCGGGCCATGCTGCTGGTCGGCGCCGACGAGCCGATGATCCTGGAACTGTGGGACTGGCGGCTCGCCCCCGGCGAGCACCACGACGGCGACGCCCACCCGCCCGGCACCCGCGAGATGATCACCGTCCTGCGGGGCGAGCTGACCCTCACCGTGTACGGCAAGAGCCACCGCGTGGGCACGGACGACGCCGCCCTGTTCACCGCCGACCGGCCCCACCGCTATGCCAACGACGGCACGGAGGAAGTCAGAATGATCATGGTCGTGGCCGAGCCGCGAGTCGTTCACGACCAATAACGGCGAACACCTTCCGGATGACGGCCCGGAGTTCCATGATTACTCCGAGGGGCGGTGGGTCAACAGGAGGTATGCGTGAGTGAGGCCCGTGCTGCCACTGAGAAGCTCCGCGGGGAACTGCAAAGTCTCGGTGTGACCACGGCATATGACGTGGGCGACGACGCGACCCTGTCCGTATGGATCGGCTTGGTCGTGCGATTCAGAGATGGTTTTTACCGCTGGCAGGAAGGAGCGGTGAAACGTCGGCATTTGGGTACGGATCCGGTTGGATGTGCCATAAGAGTGGCGCGTCGCTATGCGGAACTACAGGCCGATGTCCCAGCCTGGTGGGAAGACCTGGCCAAGGAATTGCGGGGGGACTCGGCCGGCGATTACCCATAGCGCCCCCGTCGCGATTCCGGGGGGAATATGCGCTGGTGGGGGTGGCCGTTGGCGCTGTTGCTGACGGCAGGGTGCGCGCACGTGCAACCGATGGCCGGGGTCACGTCGGTGCTGCCGATGCGGCCGCCGGACCCTGACCCCGTCGACCCGGGCGTCCTGGCCAGGCAGCTGACCTCCATGCAGCTCGACTGGCCGGGCAGACGCCGGATCGACTGCAAGAGAGCCAAGTGCGTCGCGCTGACCTTCGACGACGGGCCTGGCGACCACACCGCCCGGCTGCTCGGCATGCTGCGCAGGCACGCCGCCAAGGCGACCTTCTTCGTCGTCGGCCAGATGGTCGCCGCCGACAGGCAGGGCAACCTGCGCCGCATGGTCGACGACGGGCATGAGCTCGGCAACCACTCCTGGAGCCACGAGCAGCTCACCACGCTGTCGGAGTCCGGGCTGCGCTATCAGCTCAAGCACACCCAGGACGTGGTCGAGCGGGAGACCGGGGTGCGGATGACGCTCATGCGGCCGCCGTACGGGTCGACCGACGCCTCGGTGGCCGCCGAGACCCGGCGCGAGGGACTGGCCCAGATCCTCTGGAACGTCGACACGCTCGACTGGCGCGACCGCAGCGCCTCGATCGTGGCCAGGCGCGCCGCCCAGGCGAAACCCGGATCGATCATCCTCATGCACGACATCCACCGCACCACGGTCGACGCCATGCCCAAGATCCTCGACGTGTTCGCGGGTAAGGGCTACGCGTTCGTCACCGTGTCCGAGCTGTACGGCAAGCCGCCGGCACCAGGCAGGAAGTACACCGAACGATGATCGACGACATCATCAGGGGCTACACCTTCGACGAGCCCACCATCGACCTCGGCGCCCTGGTCGTGGACGGCGCCGGCCGCCCCGACGCCCAGGTACGCCTGCCGCTGCGCATGCTCAACCGCCACGGCCTGGTCGCCGGCGCCACCGGCACGGGCAAGACCAAGACGCTGCAGGTCATCGCCGAGCAGCTGTCGGCCGCCGGCGTACCGGTGTTCCTGGCCGACATCAAGGGCGACCTGTCCGGCATGGCCCAGCCCGGCGACCCGTCCGACAAGCTCATGGAACGCACCGCCGGCATCGGCCAGATCTGGTCGCCGCAGGCCTGCCCCACCGAGTTCTACGCGCTCGGCGGCATCGGCGAGGGCATCCCGCTGCGCGCCACCATGACGGCCTTCGGGCCCACGCTGCTGTCGAAGGTGCTCGGGCTCAACGACACCCAGGAGTCCTCGCTCGGTCTCATCTTCCACTTCGCCGACCAGGCCGGGCTGCCGCTGCTCGACCTCAAGGACCTGCGGGCGGTCATCCAGTTCCTGCTCGACAACCCCGACGCGCTCAAGGGCGTGGGCGGGCTGTCCAAGCAGACCGCAGGGGTGATCCTGCGGGCGCTGGTGAACTTCGCCGCCGAAGGGGCCGACCAGTTCTTCGGCGAGCCCGAGTTCGACACCGCCGACCTGCTGCGGGTGATGCCGGACGGGCGGGGAATGGTGTCGATCCTGGAGCTGCCGGCCGTACAGGATCGTCCGGCGATGTTCTCGACCTTCCTGATGTGGCTGCTGGCCGACCTGTTCAGCGGCATGCCCGAGGTGGGCGACCCGGACAAGCCGCGTCTGGTCTTCTTCTTCGACGAGGCGCACCTGCTGTTCAGCGACGCCTCCAAGGCGTTCCTGCGCTCGATCACGCAGACCGTGCGACTGATCCGTTCCAAGGGGATCGGCGTGTTCTTCGTCACGCAGACGCCCAAGGACGTGCCGGCCGACGTGCTCGCGCAGCTCGGAGCCCGGGTCCAGCACGCGCTGCGGGCCTTCACCCCGCAGGACGCCAAGGCGCTGAAGGCGACCGTGTCCACCTTCCCCAACTCCTCCTACGACCTGGAGGAGGTGCTCACGCAGCTCGGGATCGGCGAGGCGGTCGTGACCGTGCTGTCGGAGAAGGGCATCCCGACCCCGGTGGCCTGGACCCGGATGCGGGCGCCGCGCTCGCGCATGGCGCCCGCCGACGCGGCCGTGGTGCAGGGCGTGATCGCCGCCTCACCGCTGCGTCCCAAGTACGAGCAGGCCATCGACCGCGACTCGGCCTACGAGATCCTGGCCGCGAAAGTGGTCCCCCCACCCGCAGCCCCCTCTGAGGTTGAGCGGCCGGTGGAGCCTCCGCGCGCCGCCGAACCCACGCTGCTGGAAAGCGTGCTGGGTTCGTCCGTCTTCAAGTCGTTCGCCCGTTCCGCCGCCAGCTCGCTCGGGCGCGAGATCAGCAGATCCATCTTCGGTACGGCCCGCCGCCGCCGCTGACTGTCGGTCAGGTCTGGCACCCTGGTCGGCATGGGTTTCACCGGCTTCCCCGACGAGGCGTTCATCTTTTTCGAGGGCCTTGAGGCGGACAACTCCAAGGCGTACTTCACCCGCCACAAGCACCTCTACGAAGACGCGGTCAGGGCGCCGATGCTCGCCCTGACCGACGCGCTGGGCCCGGAGTTCGGGGCGGCCCAGCTGTTCCGTCCCTATCGCGACGTGCGCTTCGCCAAGGACAAGTCCCCGTACAAGACCCACCAGGGCGCCTTCATCGACACTCAGCCCGGCATCGGCCTCTATGTCGAGGTCAGCGCCGCCGGGCTGTTCCTGGCGGGCGGCATCTACACCCAGGCCGCCGACCAGGTCGCCCGCTACCGAGAGGCCGTCTCCGCCGACCTGTCCGGCAAGCCCCTGACCCGGATCGTCGCGGACCTGCGGGCCCAGGGCTACGAGATCCGCGGCGACCGCCTGAAGACCCGCCCGCGCGGCGTGCCCGAGGACCATCCGCGCCTCGACCTGCTGCGCCACCGCTCCATCTACGCCGGCGTGCGCGCGGAGCCGGAGCCGTGGGTCCACACGCCGGAGGTCGAGTCCCGGGTCCGCACGGCCTGGCGGGAGTTCGCGCCGCTGGTGGAGTGGCTGTCGACGCACGTGCGGGGCTCTGAGCTACCGCGCCGCTAGAGCCCTGAGCCGTCCCGCCGTCACGAGGTACCTCACCGTCGAGGGGTCGGGGCCGCCTCGCGGCCAAGGGTTCTGAGCCGTCCCGCCCGTGACGGGCGTCCCGGGCGGGGGTCCGGCACCGGTACCGTTGCAGCGTGTTCGGCGACGTTCCCGGGGCCTCCCGGCGGGAGTGGCTGTGGATCTGGGGGATCGCCGGGGTCGCGGCGATGGTCTACTCGGTGCTGTCGTTCGTCCGGGTCCATGCCCTCAAGGCCGGCACCTACGATCTGGTGATCTTCGACCAGGCGGTGCGGTCCTACTCCGAGTTCCGGCTGCCGATCGCCATCGTCAAGGGCGTGCACAACGACTTCGGGGCGGGCTTCTCCGTGCTCGGGGACCACTGGTCGCCGATCCTCACCCTGCTGGCGCCGCTCTACTGGCTGCACGACGGGCCGGAGACGCTGCTGATCGCGCAGTCGGTGCTGCTGGCGGCGGCGGCCGTGCCGCTCTGGGTGTTCGCCCGGCGGGCGCTCGGGACGGGAGCCGCCTACGGGGTGGCGATCGCCTACACGCTGTCGTGGCCGGTGGCCGAGGCGGTGGCCTTCGACTTCCACGAGGTGGCGTTCGTGCCGCTGCTCACCGCGGTCATGCTCGAACGCTGGCAGGCCGGGCGCAAGGTCGCCGTCGTGGTGGCCGCGCTCGGGCTGTTGTGCGTCAAGGAGGACATGGGGCTGCTGGTCGCCGGGTTCGGGCTGGTGCTGCTGACGCGGGCCGGCTGGCGGGTGCTCGGTGGCGGGTTCGTGCTGGGCGGGGTGGCGTTCACGGGGCTGGCCTCGCAGGTGCTCATCCCGGCCTTCGGCGGGCGGCCCGACTACTACTGGGCCTACGGGGCGCTCGGCGACGGGGTGTCCAGCGCGGTGCGGACGATCGTCACCGACCCGCTCACGGCCTTCGGGCTGCTGGGGACGCCGCCGGTCAAGCTGGTGACCCTGCTGCTCCTGCTGGGGGTCTCGGCGCTGGCGGCGCTGGGCTCGCCGCTGGTGCTGATGGCGGTGCCGTTGCTGGCGGAGCGGATGCTGGCCAGCTCGTTCCCCAACTGGTGGGTGCCCGAGTACCACTACAACGCGTTCCTGGTCGTGGTGATCTTCGCGGCCGGGGTCGACACGGTGCGGCGGTTCGGGCGGCTGCGGAAGGTCTGGGTGGCCGGGATCGTGGTGTTCGCACTGGCCGCCGTGCCGTTCTTCTCGCTGGCGCGGCTCGCCGATCCCGGCTCGTACCGGCGCGATGCGCGGGAGCTGGCCGCCGCCGGCGCCGTGGCCACGGTGCCCGACGGGGCGCTGGTGGAGGTGGCCAACAATCTGGGGCCGTTGCTGACCGGCCGGGCGCGGGTGCTGCTGCTCGACCGTACGCCCCGGTGGGCGCCCTGGGTGGTGGTCGAGACCGGGCGGCGCGTGTTCCCGTTCAAGAACGCGGCGGAGCAGAACGATCGGCTCGACGCGCTGGTGGCGGCCGGGTATCGGATCCGGTTCCGCCAGGACGCCTTCGTCGTGCTGCACCGGCCGGGCCCGGAACCGAAACTCTAGGGGCCGCCGGTCTGCACCTGGTCGCCGCGCAGGATCCGGTCGACGGACTGGCTGGCGGCCGAGGTGGCGGCGGTGGTCACCACGGCGATCAGGACCGCGACCAGCGGCGTGGCCAGGCTGCGCAGGCTGCGGACGTTTCTGACCCGGCCCCACGGCTCCCCGGCCAGGTGCATGAGCCGCCACTCCCAGAACAGCCCGAGGCCGATGTAGACCAGCGCGACCTGCCCGACCACGATCGCCAGTAACTGAAGCTTGTCGAAGGCGGAGACGTCCGGCTCGGCGAAGGCGGGCAGGTACGCCGACAGCTCCGTGACCAGGGCGGCGGCCATCAGGTGCAGCACCTTCGTCATCGGCTGCGTGCCCCTGACGCGCGGGTAGAAGTAGCCGAACAGGAAGCCGAACGCGGGCAGGGTCAGCAGGTAGCGGGCGTCGAAGAGGTAGCTGGCCAGGTCGGGGCCGGCGGGCAGGCCGTACATGAACAGGAACGGCAGGCTCAGCAGCAGGCAGATCACGAAGGCGTGCACGCCGTTGTGCCAGGGCGTGCAGGCGGCGCTGGTGGCGAAGGCGGTCTCGGGGTGGCGGCCGTGCCCGTCCAGGGCGGTTTCGAGCTCGTCGCGCTGCTGTTCGAAGTCGCCCATCGACAGCTCGCCGGCGCCGATCCTGCCGCGGCCGACACGGTAGAGCTCCTGCTCGGAGACGAGCAGCAGCCGCTTGTGCAGGGCGCGGCGCACCATCGCGCGGTGATCCTCGGGGGTACGCGGCTCGTCCAGCCCGTCCGGCACGGGCCCGAGCAGCCACCACGCGGAGATCCACGCGAAGACGGAGGTGACCGAGAGCAGAGGCACGGTGACGTCGAGGTCGGGCAGGCTGCCGGTGCCCCTGGGTGACAGGTGGAGCACCATCAGGCAGACGGTCACGCTGGCCACGGCGGCACGGTGGTGCACGGCACTCAGCTCGCCGCCCAGGCGGCGCAGCCGCAGGATCAGCAGGACGAAGCCGAGCAGGAGCAGCCCGAGCACGCCGCGGATCAGAGGCGTGAGCTCCAGCGTGCCGAGCATGGGCTCGGGGTGGTCGACGGGCGTGCTCCAGGAGCCGTCGTCGAGCCATTCGGTGGGCCAGCCCTGCATGAGCAGGCTGAGGATCACCGCGGCCACGACGGCGCCGCGCGACCAGGTTCTGGTGACGACGGCGACGGCGCCGATCGGGATCAGCGACCAGAACAGGCCCAGCACCAGGTGGACGCTGTCGGGCGGGTAGACGTCGTAGAACAGCGCCTTGAACCACAGGGCGAGCGCCAGGGTGCCGATGGCGATCCCGGCGGCCACGGCGGCCAGCCGTACCACCACGAAACGGATGCCGAGGTCGGCGCTGAAGGCGATCGCGGCGCCCGCCGCGGCCAGCGCGGCGACGGCGACGCCGGTGATCAGCTGGGGCGGGTGGAGCTGGATGTGGCGGGTCGACCACAGGAACATGGCGAAGGCCACGAGCACGCCGAGCGCGGTCACCGCGAGCGCGTCGCGGCTGGTCCAGGGCGCGGGCGTGGGCACCATGCGGCCGGCGTGGCGCACCGCGATCGCGGGCAGCACGCCGAACATCACCACGTACGCGATGCCCTGCAGGCCGGTGGCGTAGAACGGGCTGGCCAGCACGGGCGTGGCCAGCACCAGGCCGATGAACAGCTCCCGGTTGTGGAGCCGCTGCCACCACGGGCGGCCGAGCGAGCGCAGCAGGAAGGCGATCAGCAGGAGCGCGGTGACGATCGCCAGCTCGCTGCCCCAGGAGAAGGCCTCGTCCTCCTCGTGGTCGACGAAGCCGTAGGAGTCGTGGACGAGGGTGACGGTGACCTGGTAGTTCACCGTGAACTGCAGCCGTTCGGCCTCCTCTCGCTCCGGTTCGAGACCCGAGGTGCGCAGCACGCTCCACTCGGTGGGGAAGAGCGTGATCGTGCGCTGGTTGATCAGTGAGGGCTGGACGCCGGGCGCCTGGAACTCCAGCGTCAGCTCCTCGCCCCTGGCCAGCTGGCGCAGCACGATCACACGGAACTCGGCGGTGGACTTGCCGCCGGAGGTGGTGAGCTCGGCCGGGTACCTGACGGTGGGCGCGAGCCAGCCGCCGCCCACCTTGAGCGCGCCGAGTCCCTTGTCGGTGATCGCCCGCAGGTCCGGGGGCACGCTGCCCCTGATCCAGCCGGCGAGCGGGTCGTCCTCGTCCATGCGGAACGTGTGGGTGATCGTCACCCTGACCTGATGCTGGCGCTCGTCGATGCGGGCCGGTGGCACCTGGCGAAGGTCGGCGGCGGTGGCCCTGGCGATGGTGACGTCGGTGGTGGCCCTGCGCTCGTCCGCGGCGCCGGAGGGCAGCGGCCTCGACCCGTCGGGCTGTCCCCGTGACAGCGGCCGATCCACGGGCATCGCCGTGAGGGTGCACCAGATGATCGCCGCAGCCGAAAGGGCGGCGAGCCCGTACGCGACGATCCTCCGGATCAAGCCCACACCTTGGATGATTCATGTGAGACCGCTGATGTTCCACGGACCTAGGTAACGGTGTGATTACACCGGTCCGCGAACTGGGAGATCGGGCTAATCTGCCCCCTTTGTGCCCGATGAGCAGAGAGGGGACTGCGAAATCGTGTGGATCACCCGGCGGCTTCGCCGCGACAAGCAGAAGGGACAGGCCGACGACGGCCGCTTCCCGGTCGAGCGGAAGTGGGGCTGGCAGCTACAACTGAGCGCCCAGGCGGAGACCGCCTTCATGACCGGTCTGCGCGCGTATGAAGAAGGGGGCGGCAAGCTCACCATCCACGGGGAACACGGGATTCTGACGCTCGCGGACCCGCCGCGGGCGATCTCGCTCTACGTGCTGGCCGCGCGCTTCGCGGCCCTGAGCCACAACGCGCTGCGCGACCCGGAAGGCGCGGTCGAGGGACTCATGAAGGTCTGCGTCGAGGTCGCGCAGCCCGGAGTCCTGCACCTGCGCGGGACGGCCTCCACAGAGGTCCTCGCCGCCGTGCGCGAGGTCACCGAGAACCTCGGCAGCTGGTACGGCGACGCCGAACTCGGCTACGTGTCGGTGATCGCCCCGGGCGAGGACGAGAACACGTTGATGATCGATCTGGCCAAGGCGGCCGGACGCCACGCCGCCGGTGACGCCATGCGGGAGGTGGTCCAGGGGCTCATCGACGACGGTGAGGTGACCTGGGCCCGGCCCCCGGTGGGGGAGCAGCGGCGGCTGCTGCTGAAATAACACGTCGAAGGGGTACGGCAGACGCCTGCCGTACCCCTTCGACGTGGTGTGTCAGTTGTTGCGCTTGGCCCGCGCGACGGTGCGGGCGCGGGTGGAGGCGTCCAGCACGACCTTGCGGATGCGGACCGTCTCCGGCGTGATCTCCACGCACTCGTCGTCCCGGATGAACTCCAGCGCCTGCTCAAGCGACAGCACCCGCGGCGGCGTCAGCGTCTCGGTGACGTCGGCCGTGGAGGAGCGCATGTTGGTGAGCTTCTTCTCCTTGGTGATGTTGACGTCCATGTCGTCGGAGCGCGAGTTCTCGCCGACGATCATGCCCTCGTACACCTCGGTGGTGGGGCTGACGAAGAGCGTGCCGCGCTCCTGGAGGTTCAGCATGGCGAACGCGGTCACCGGACCGGAGCGGTCGGCCACCAGCGAGCCGTTGTTACGGGTGCGCAGCTCGCCGAACCACGGCTCGTAGGCCTCGAAGACGTGGTGCACCAGGCCGGTGCCGCGCGTCTCGGTCAGGAACTCGGTGCGGAAGCCGATCAGGCCGCGCGCCGGGACCACGAACTCCATGCGGATCCAGCCGGTGCCGTGGTTGGTCATGTGCTCCATGCGGCCCTTGCGGACGGCGAGGAGCTGGGTGACGGCGCCGAGGTACTCCTCGGGGCAGTCGACCGTGAGGCGCTCGACCGGCTCGTGGACCTTGCCGTCGACCTCCTTGGTGACGACCTGCGGCTTGCCGACGGTCAGCTCGTAGCCCTCGCGGCGCATCTGCTCGACCAGGATGGCCAGCGCCAGCTCGCCGCGGCCCTGGACCTCCCACGCGTCGGGACGCTCGGTGGGCAGGATGCGCAGCGAGACGTTGCCGACGAGCTCCTTGTCGAGGCGGTCCTTGACCATGCGGGCGGTGACCTTGGAGCCCTTGGCCTTGCCGACCAGCGGCGAGGTGTTGGTGCCGATGGTCATCGAGATGGCCGGCTCGTCGACGGTGATGAGCGGCAGCGGGCGCGGGTCCTCGGGGTCGGCCAGCGTCTCACCGATCATGATCTCGGGAATGCCCGCGATCGCGATGATGTCGCCGGGACCGGCCTCCTCGGCGGGCTTGCGCTCCAGAGCGTCGGTCATGAGCAGCTCGGTGATCTTGACGCGCTGGATCGTGCCATCGGTACGGCACCACGCGACCTGCTGACCCTTGCGAATCTTGCCCTGGTGGATACGGCACAGGGCGATCCGGCCCAGGTAGGAGGAGGCGTCGAGGTTGGTGACGTGCGCCTGCAGCGGGGCGCTCGGGTCGTAGGTCGGCGCCGGGATCGTCGACTTGATGATGTCGAACAGCGGCTCAAGGTCCTCGGAGTCGGGCATTCCGCCGTCTTCGGGCCGTGCAAGCGCGGCGCGCCCGGCCTTGGCCGAGGCGTAGACGATCGGGAAATCGATCTGGTCGTCGGTCGCGTCGAGGTCCATGAACAGGGCGTAAACCTCGTCGACGACCTCCGCGATGCGGGAGTCGGGGCGGTCGACCTTGTTGATGCACAGGATGACCGGCATCTTCGCCGACAGCGCCTTGCGCAGCACGAAGCGCGTCTGGGGCAGCGGGCCCTCGGAGGCGTCCACCAGCAGCACGACGCCGTCGACCATCGACAACCCGCGCTCGACCTCGCCGCCGAAGTCGGCGTGGCCGGGGGTGTCGATGATGTTGATGGTCATGTCGCCGTGCTTGACGGCGGTGTTCTTCGCGAGAATGGTGATGCCCTTCTCGCGCTCTAGGTCGTTGGAGTCCATGACGCGGTCGTCGACGTCCTGGTTGGCGCGGAAGGCCCCGGACTGCCAGAGCATGGCGTCGACCAGCGTGGTCTTGCCATGGTCGACGTGCGCGATGATCGCGATGTTCCGCAGGTCGTCGCGGCTGTTCAAAGGCATGATGACGTCTCGCTCTGTGTTCGTGGAGGCAGACCGCGCGAACCGCGGCCTATTAAGTCTAGTTGATCCCGCTCATGGCAGGAGCGGCACGAGGTGCCGGGCGGCGAACGCCCTGGCCTCCTCATCGCTGCTCAGGGGTACGACGCTGTCCGGGGTGAGCAGGAACGACAGGGTCACCCTTATAAACACTTCGGCGACCGCTTCTGATTCCGGGCCGCGCAGATGCCCGGTCAGATGTTCCCTCGCCACCTTAAGGTACGGCCCCGCCTCCGGCGTCGGGCGCGGCAGGGTCGTCTCCGTCAGGAACCGGTAGACCGCGGTGGTCCGGCGCAGGCCGTGCTCCACGATCCACGCGAAAGCGGCATCGAGGATGCGATCGGCCGTCTCGTCCACGGCGCCGGCGTAGAGATACATAGCCGCTTGCACATTCATGATGATGCCGGGGCGGGCGTTGCTCCCTACATTGACGGCATGACCTGGACAGAGTTGGTCATGAACGCGGCTCCGGCCGGCGGCGACCGTCCCGCGGTCACCGACGTACGGACCGGCGAGGTCATGACCTATGCCACTCTCGTCCGCCGAGTCACTCACGCGGCGGCCGGGTTGCGCCGTCACGGCTTGAGGTACGGGGACCACGTGCTGGTCGACCTGCCTCCGGGCGCGGCGCTGCCGTGCGCGGTGCACGCCGTCGCCTGGTCGGGCGGGGTGGCGCTGCTCAATCCTGGCGGCGTCGCGCGGCTGGCCGTCGTCCACCGGACGCGCGAGACACGGGCGGAGAAGGTGTTCACCTTCGAGCCGGGCCAGGGACCCGACCGGTTCTCCTCGCTGATCGGCGAGCAGCGCGTGGACTTCGGCCCGCTGGCAGGACCGGCGCTGACCCTCGACGGCCGGCGGGTGCTGAGCCACGAGGAGCTCGCCGGCGACCTGCGCAGGCTCGCCGCCCGGCTGCTCATCGACAAGGACGACGTGGTGCTGGTGGCCGTCACCGACGTGTTCAAGGCGCTGCGCGCGCTGGACCTCGCGCTCATGTGCGGCGCGCACGTGGTCGTGGCGCACGAGCCGACGCTGATCGGCTGCAGGGTGCTGGCCAGCGAGCACGCGGCCACGCTGGTCGTGGCGCCGTACGAGCTGGCCAGGCGGCTGCTGGGCGATCCGCTGCTGCGGGTGGTCGACGACCGGGCGGTCACGAGCTCACTCGCGCTGTGAGAAATCGGTGACAGAGCGCGCCAAGTGCGCCACTGTGAAGTCATGGCGGATGCCCCGCGGCACAACCTGCCGGCCGAGCCCAACCGGTTCGTCGGCCGTGAACGCGACATCGGCGACCTGTGCGCGATGTTCGACGAGACGCGCGCGGTGACCTTGTGCGGAGTCGGCGGCATCGGCAAGACGCGGCTGGCGTTACGCGTGGCCCACCGGCTGCTCGACGACTTCGCCGACGGCGTGTGGGCGGTCGAACTCGCCAAGATCTCCCGGCCCGAGCTGGTCATGCAGGAGATCGCCGAGGTGTTCGGGCTGGAGAGCGAGCGCGGCCGCGACCTCACCGACGCCGTCGTCACCCGGCTGGCCGGGTCGAGCTGCCTGGTCCTGCTGGACAACTGCGAGCACCTCGTCGAGGCCACCGCGCACGCGGCGGCGGCGCTGATGGCGGGCTGCCCGGGTATACGGGTGCTGGCCACGAGCCGGGAGGCGCTGCGCATCTCCGGCGAATTGATCTGGCACGTGCCGCCGCTCGACCTGCCCGGCGCCGACCCGTCGGCGGCCGAGTCGGTGCAGTTGTTCCTCAACCGGGCGCGGGCCGCCGGAACCCAGCTCGGCGAGGAGAGCCTGCCCGACGTGGCCAGGCTCTGCCGCGCGCTCGACGGGCTCCCGCTGGCCATCGAACTGGCCGCCGCCCGCACCCGCATGCTGAGCCCCGGCCAGATCGCCGACCGGATCGACGACCGGTTCGCGCTGCTCACCTCCGGCGACCGTACGGCTCCCGCCCGGCAGCGGACGCTGGCCGCCGCGGTCGAGTGGAGCCACGACCTGCTGTCGGAGGCGGAGAAGACGCTGCTGCGCCGGCTGTCGGTGCTGGCCGGCGGCTTCGACCTCGACCTGGTCGAGCGGGTGTGCGCCGAGCCGCCGCTGTCGGAGTCGCGCATGGTCACGCTGCTGGGCGCGCTGGTCGACAAGTCGCTGGTGGTCTGCGACGAGGACCGCGGGCGCTTCCGGCTGCTCGACACCATCCGGCAGTTCGCCGCCGAGCGGCTGGCCGACTCCGACGAGGAGCGGATGGTGCGCGACCTGCACCTGAGAGTGCTGTGCAAGCTTCAGGAGCGGGCCTTCGACGCGGAGTTCCTCACGCCCGGCGTCACCTGGCGCGAACGGCTGGCCGCCCACACCGGCAGCCGCGACCGGCTCGCCGACCAGCGGGCCGCGCTGGAGTGGGCGCTGCGCTCCGGCAACGTCACCGTGGGGCTGCGGCTGTGCATGCGCAGCAGCGGCCTGCTGTCGCTGGGCGGCAGCGCCGCCGAGGTCGTCGGCTGGGTCGAGCGGCTGCTGCGGCAGGACCTCAGCCTGGTGGCGCCGGAGCAGATCGGGCTGGCGAAGGGCTACATGGCGTACGGGCTGCTGACCCGCGACGACCTCGACAGCGGCCTGGCCGCCGCCCGCGAGGGCCTGGCCGGCATGGCGGGGGACCCGTTCGTCCTGGCCACGGCCCACACGGTGGCCGGCGGAGCGCTGCTGCGCATGGGCAGGGGCGACGAGGCGACCGCCCACATCGACGGCGCGCTGGCGGTGGCCAGGGACAACGGCGACCGGTTCAACGAGGCCGGGGCGCTCATCGAGGGGTCCATCTACTCGCTGCAGCGCGGCCGCCAGCGCGAGGCCCAGCGCGGCGCGGAGGAGGCCTACACCGTGGCGAGCGCGCACGGCCATCCGTGGATCCTCGCCATGGCCGCCTCCCACCTGGGGCTGGCCGCCGAGACCCGCGGCGACCTGGAGGCGGCGGCCGAGCACTACGACGCGGCCATCTCCTGGCTGCGCGAGCTCGGCAACCGCGGCGACCTCGCCCAGAACCTCGCCAGGAGCGGCCGCGTCTGCGCGCAGCTCGGCGACCTGGCCGCCGCCCGCGAACGGCTGGCCGAGGCGGTCGCCACGGCCCGCGAGTGCGGCCTGCGCCAGGCCATGAACCGCTGCCTGGTGTCGCTGTCCGCGCTGGCACGGGCCGAGGGCGACCTGGAGAGCGCGGTGCTGGCCTCGTCCGCGGTGGCCGCCCTGCGCGAGTCGATGGGCCAGCGGACCGGCTCGGTCAAGGTCGACGAACTGCTGTCGGCCGCCCGTGCCAAGCTGGGCGAGGGCCGTACGACGTCGTTGTGGTCGATGGGGCGCTCGCGGCCGCCGTTCGAGGTGGCGACGCAGGTGCTGGAGGGGCGCAGGCCGGAACCGGCCGCGGGCCCGGTCCAGGTGGAGCCGGTACGCGGCTCGCTGTTGACCACCCGCGAGCAGGAGATCGCCGGCATGCTCACCCGCGGCCTGTCCAACAAGGCCATCGCCGAGGAACTGGTGATCAGCCCGGCCACGGTGGCCCGGCACATCGCCAACATCATGGACAAGCTCGGCTACACCTCGCGCGCGCAGATCGCCGTGTGGGCCGCCGACCATGGTGTTCCTTCTGCATAATCATCTGCATAATCCGCCCCATGTGCGCGGATCCCGGCGTCCCTACCGTGGTCGCATGGACCAGCGCATCGTCATGATCGACCCCGGGACGGGGCAGACGCTCACCGAAGAACAGCACGATGAGCGGCTGGCCACGGCGGCCGCGCTGCTCCGGCGGCGAGGTGTGCGGGCGGGCGACACGGTGCTGATCTGCCTGCCGGTCGGATCCGACCTGCTGGTGGCGGCGGACGCGGTGATGGCTGCGGGAGCGGCCGTCTCGCCGCTGGCGCCCGACGGCGACGGCCTCTGGGAGCGGGTCGTGACCAGCTCCGCGCGGCTGATGATCTCCGACGATCCTCGGGCGCTCGCGGCCGCCCAGGACTCCAGGATCAGGGTGGTGATGAGCGCCGCTGAACTGGGTGCCTAAGCTCGGATTCATGCCGCTTGCGAAGAATTTTCCCGTCATGCTCAGGACCTCGGACGGCGTCCGCCTGGAAGGGGTCCACACGCCCTCCGCCTCCGGCGATGCCGAGGTCGGGATCGTGCTGGCCCACGGGTTCACCGGGTCGTGGCGGTGCGCGGACACGCGGCGGATCACCCACGTGCTCAGCCGGTTCGGCGGGGTGGTGTCCTTCGACTTCCGCGGGCACGGGCACTCGGGCGGCGAGAGCACCGTGGGCGACCTTGAGGTCCACGACGTGGAGGCCGCGGTACGGCACGCGCGGGTCATCGGGTACCGCGAGGTCGCCGTGGTGGGCTTCTCCATGGGGGCGGCGGTCGCCGTACGGCATGCGGGGTTGCACGGGGGGATCGACGCGGTGGTCGCGGTGAGCGGCCCCGCGCGGTGGTACTACCGGGGCACCAAGCCGATGCGCCAGGTCCACTGGGCGATCGAGAAGCCGATCGGCCGGATCGCCGCGCGCGTGGTCAAGCGGACCCGGATCGCGCGCGGGCAGTGGGACCCGGTGCCGATGCCGCCGCACGAGGCCGCCGCCCTGATCTCGCCCACCCCCTTGCTGATCGTGCATGGGGACGCGGACACCTTCTTCCCCCTGGAGCACGCCCGTCAGCTCTACGACGGCGCCCGGGAGCCCAAAGAGCTGTGGATCGAGCCGGGGTACGGCCACGCCGAGTCGGCGGCCAGGCCGGATCTGGTTCTCCGGATCGGAAAGTGGATTGATTCGAACCTTTCCTGAGTAATAGGCGTCTACCTAGGGCGGATGGAAGAAAACCGCCGGGAGAAAGTCCTTGGGGAAGGAAACCGCCCCTGGTGGAGACCGTAGGACATACTTCATGTAGTCAGACGGTCGCCCAGCGTTGCGGGGGCGCGCTGGGTGCCATCTAGACGTGCGAAGGGGCCCGTGGAGTCACGGGCCCCTTTCGTACTTCCCTGCTTCCCCAGGTCAGTCCTGGGTTCACCCGCCTCGGAGTGTGACCTGGCGCAGAGGTTCGGCTTGTCGGGGGTTCGGGTTTCGCTTGTGGGTGGCGGTCAGCCCAGGCGGGCGATGGTCTTGTACTCCAGGTAGGCGCTCAGGCCCTCGGGCCCGAGTTCGCGGCCGAGGCCGCTGGCCTTGTAGCCGCCGAACGGGACGTTGGCCTCCAGCATGAGGCAGTTGACGCCGTAGGTGCCGGTGCGGACCTGGCGGGCGATGTCCATGCCGTGGTCGGCGTCCGCGGTCCAGACGGTGCCGCACAGGCCGTACTCGCTATCGTTGGCGATGCGCAGCGCGTCCGCCTCGTCCTCGTAGGGGATGACGGCGAGCACGGGGCCGAAGATCTCCTCGCGGGCGATCCGCATGTCGTTGGTGGCTCCGGCGAAGACGGTGGGGGCCACGTACCAGCCGCGGTCCATCGGACGGGACAGGCCGCCGACGACGACCTTGGCGCCCTCGTCCATGCCGATCTTGATGTATCCCTCCACCCGCTCCTGCTGCCGCTTGGCGACCAGGGGGCCGATGCCGGTCGCCGGGTCGGCCGGGTCGCCCACGGGCTGGGAACTGACCATGGCGGCGACGGCCTCGACGACCTCGTCGTACCTGTTGCGGGAGGCGAGGATGCGCGTCTGGGCCACGCAGGCCTGGCCGTTGTTCATGAGCGAGGCGATGGCGAGCATGCCCATGCTGGCGGGCAGGTCGGCGTCGTCGAGGATGATGGCGGCGGACTTGCCGCCCAGTTCGAGGCTGACCCGCTTGAGCTGCTCGCCGCAGATGGCGGCGATGCGCCGGCCGGCGGCGGTGGAGCCGGTGAAGGCGACCTTGTCGACGTCCGGGTGGGAGACGAGGTGCTCGCCGGCCTCGCGGCCCGCGGGGACGATGTTGAGCACGCCCGCCGGGACGCCCGCCTCGGTGACCATGTCCGCGAACATGTAGGAGTCGAGCGGTGTCTCCGGCGCGGGCTTGAGCACGATCGTGCACCCGGCAAGCAGCGCCGGTGCGATTTTGGTCATCGAGACGAACTGCGGGACGTTCCACGGCACGATCGCGGCCACCACGCCGACGGGCTCGCGCCGCACGGTGGTGGGGCCGAACAGGCCGGGACGCTCCTCCTCCTGCTCGAACGTCCTGCCGTACTCGGCGTAGAACTGCAGCATGCCGAGCGGCTGCGGCGTCTGGGCGAGGTTGGAGAAGGTAATCGGTGAGCCCATCTCCTCGGTGATGAGCGCGGCCATCTCGCCCTGCTTGGCGGCGTAGATGTCGGCCAGCCTGCCGATGACCGCGGCGCGTTCCGCGAAGGTCATGCGGGGCCAGGGGCCGTGGTCGAAGGCCTCGCGGGCGGCGGCCACCGCGCGGTCCATGTCGGCCGGGGTGCCGTCGGGTACCCGGCCCACGACCTCCTCGGTGTGCGGGGAGATGACGTCGATCACACCGGTGCCCGCGGGGGCCACCCATTCGCCCCCGATGAAGAGCGTGTCGTGCTGGCGCATGTCGTGAGCCTCCTACCGACCGAATGCTTGCTTGGTTCAGTCTTCCTCTGGCGAAGAGTGGTGTCCAGGGAAACCGAACCATGTTCTGTCCAGAACGGCAAGGGCACCAGGAACCTCGGTGCCCGTCGCGCCACCCGGGAAGCCTATGGGCCTCGGGGCGCGGGTCACGGTCCGGGAGGGGGCCTGGCGCGGGAAGGGGCGGGGCGCGCTCCTGGACGGCGCCGCCGGGGACCGGTCGCGGCATGGGAGGGGATGCGGGTTCGGGGGTGGGCGGCTGCCGGAGCGGGTCGGGTGGGCTCGTGCTGGTGCCCGGTGTGACTCCGCTCGGCAGCCGCCCTAGAGGTGGCTAGCCGATCAGGTGCTTCATCGCCCTCCTCACCAGATCGGTCCGGATGGCCTGCGTGGTCAGGCTCTCCGCGCCGAACCCGAGGTAGACCGTGTCACGGGTGACGATGCCGCCACCCTCCTCGAAGAGCTGGTCGGTGCGGAACCAGTTGTTGACCGAAGGCGCCGACCCCGCCGGCGGGTCGGCCGCGGTCCAGCCGCCCAGGTCCGACTCGAACGAGGTCTGCTCGGCGCTCGCGCCGTCCAGGGTCACCGTGAAGTCGTCGAGGAAGACGCCGGCGCCCTGGGTGGCCCAGTCGCTGATGTAGGAGATCGACAGCTCGACCTGCTTGCCCGCGTACGGGGTCAGGTCGATCTTCCACTGCTGCCAGCCGCCCGAGTTGCCCGAGGCGGCGTGCCAGGCGCCTGAGGTGCCGGTGGGCTCGCAGTTGACGCCCTGGTAGCGCTGGGTGAAGGGGTGGATGTCGCGCCAGCCGCCGGAGTTCTCGGTCTTGCAGCTCTCCCCGGTGTCCTGGGTGGTGTGGCCGTTGGCGTCGGGCAGGGTGGTCCAGTCGTCCTGCCCGGCGGTGCGGGCCTCGACGGTCAGGAAGTCCCAGGCGCCCTCGGTGTCGTAGGAGGTCCAGAACGACAGGTCGCCGCTGCTCTTGCCGGTCAGGTTGACGGTCTTGGTCAGGCGCTTCCAGGAGACGTCGGCGATGCCGCTGTAGACGTCCCAGGCGCCGGTGTGCGGGTCGAAGGGGCCGCCGGGCCGTACCCACTTGATCTGGGCGGAGCTGGCGAACAGCGGGAACTGCGCGGCGGGCAGGATCGCCGAGGTGGCCACGTAGGAGTTGGTGTGGGTGGGTTCGAGCGTGCCGTTGAAGCCCTCGAACCTGCCGCCCTTGCCCTGGAGGGCGAAGGGGTTGCCGGTGCCGTGGTCGGTGCCGGCGTCGTCGAAGAAGACGTAGGCGCCGAGCCAGTACTGCTGGAAGTCGTTGAAGATCGGGATGCACGGCGGGTCGGACGGAGTCGTGCACTCGGGCTGCGTGGGCTGGTTGGGCTGGAAGAAGTAGGCGCCGTTGTTGTTGGCCGCGTAGGACGGGTACTTGCCGGCGTGCAGCAGCTTGCCGCCCTCGTTGAGGTAGTCGCGCACCGCGAGTTCGGTGTCCACGCCCAGCTTGGACGTGGTGCCGGGGGCCTGGCCGACGCTTCTCGGGATGATGTCGTCGCCGGTCTCCCAGACGATCGCCTTGTAGTGGCTCAGCGTGCCGAGCGGGTGCGGGGCCTTGCGTCCGGCCTTGTCCACGTCGTAGACGTCGGAGCTGTAGCCGGCCTCGTCGAGCGACTTGACGTACTCGTCGGCGTACTTCGCCTCGGTGACGCCCTGGACGGGGCTGATGCCGGTGACGTCCTCGGCGGCCAGGACGAGAACCTTGCCCCCGATGTCGCTGTTGACCTTGTAGGTGAAGGAGTCGCTCTTCTTGGCGATCGAGCTGAACCAGACCTTCACCGTGTCGCCCGGCCGGGTGCCGGTGATCTTGCCGCGCATCCAGTGGTAGTAGCGGTTGTAGCCGTCGCCGTAGCGCTCGCCGCCGCGCCACTCGCCGGTCAGGACGCTCTTGGTACGCCCCCCGTTGACCTGGTACCGCAGCCAGACCGGACCCAGCTTGCGCTTGGCGTTGACCTGGACGACCTGGTCGCGGCCGTTGCTGGTCTCGAAGGCGTCCAGGACGAAGTCCGGTGTCGTGTTGCCCAGGTGGCTGACGGGTTCGACCGGGTTGCGCGCGGACTTGGCCACGTCGAGCGCGAAGGGGATGTTCTTCTCGAACTCCGCCTGGACCAGCGCCTCGTCATCGGGGAAGACGAAGCCGCAGCCTTCGCAGCCCTCGTTCAGCTCGGGGGTCCAGGACAGCGTGCCGTACTCGGAGTGCGCGCGGTCGTTGGTGTCGCCGTTGGTGATGTACAGCTCCGCGCCGAGGTCGGGGTCGAAGCCGGGGATCGCCGGGTTGGCGTCGTCGCCCGACAGCGCCTCGTAGATCGGGTTGTCGGCGGTCTCCGTGGCGATCTGCACACCCAGCGGGTAGAGCAGCAGCGGGCCGAAGGAGTGGTAGTTGACGTTGAACGCGAACCGGATGCGCTTCATCAGGCCGTCGAACGCCTTGGTCTCCGGCTCGCTGGCCGGGCCGGCGCCCCGGTAGGTGTCGCTGCTCGGGATCGAGGAGGAGCCCTCCTCGTCGTAGTGGAAGTTCGTGGGGAAGTTCCGGTTCGGGTCGACGCCGTCGCCACGGGTGATGGTCCCGTCGCCGTTCACGTCGCGCAGGTTCTTACGCCAGAGGCGGTTGCCCTCGGTGAAGGTGAAGTCGTAGCCGTCGGGGTTGGCCACCGGCAGGAACCAGAGCTCGGTGGTGCCCAGCAGGCCGCGCAGTGACGCCTTGTTGGCGACCACGTGCTTGAGCAGCCGCATGTTGACCTCGGTCGAGATCCACTCGCGCGCGTGCTGCGTGGAGGAGTAGAAGACCGCGGGCTTGGCGCCGTCCGGCAGGATGCGGGCCAGTGAGGTGACCTTGGCGGCGAGGATGTCCTTGCCCTGGATGGTCTTGCCGATGGACATCAGCTTGACCACGTCTTTGTTGGCGTTGGCGATGGCCCTGAGCTGGTCGGCGATGCCGCCCGGCTCCGTGTAGGACTTCCAGACGGTGTAGCCGCCGGTGGCCTGGGCCTTGGCCGCCTCCAGTTGTGTCTGGCCCTGCTGGTTGCGCACGGGCTCCGGCTTGTGGCCGAGCTTGGCGAGCCCCGCGAGCCCCGCCTGGTCGGCGGTCAGCTCGATGTGCTCCTTACCGCCGTTGACCTGCTGTTGTACGACGTCGAAGCCTGCCTCCCTGAGTTTCTCGCCGGTGCCGAGCGGGCTGTCGAGCTGGTAGAGCTCGATACGATCGCTGGGCGGCAGTGGATTCACGACCGACGCCTGGGCCTCGACGGAGACCAGGGAGCTGCCTAAGCCGATGAGGACGGCTGTGAGGAGCGTTAAAGAACGTGACACGGTCTGCCCCTTCGCAGAGACGATTCGCTCGCAATTTCGCTCCGCGGGGTGTCCTCGGCAAGACCCAAAGTTCGGGGCTACCTCACAAAGTGGTAGATACTTCGCCAATGGTGCATGGGTTCGTCGGTTCCGGTGGCAACGACCAAGATCATCTCCTATAGTCACCACGTCGAGGAGGGGAGGGACGAGCGTGGGAGTCAGGCGTTTCGCCGCCATCGCCACCGTGCTCGTCGGCCTGCTCGCAGCGCCTCTTCCGCAGGCCGCCACCGCCGATCCCGGCAGCCCCGCGCAGCTGCGCAAGCTGACGAAACAGGCCGCCCAGCTCAACAAGCTCTTCCGCGGCCAGATCGAGTTCCTGGAGGACGCGCGCATCCAGGCCAAGAAGGCCACCGAGAACGCCGACAAGCTCAGGGGCCAGCTCGGCGCGGCGCGCAGCGAGGTCGCCAACATCGCCCAGAGCACCTACATGGGCGGTCCGCTCGACGGGACCCAGCTCCTGGCCATCGCCGACCCCGCCATGCTGCTCGGCCAGGCCGCGAACATGCAGTACATGTCCGACGAGCGCACCAGCCGGGTCCAGCGCATCGAGCAGCTGATCAAGAGCGCCGGCACCGCCAAGAAGGCGGCGGACGCCAAGATCAAGGAGCTCGAGAAGAAGATCAAGGAGATGCGCGACAAGCGGCGCGACGTCGAGAAGCTCCTGGCCAAGTACGGTTTCCAGACCCCGACCGGCGGCGCGGGCCTCACCCAGCGCATGACCAGCGTGAAGATCGAGGTCATGCAGAACTTCCCCATGCCCTACGGCGTGGGCTGCCTGCGCCCCGGCGACCCCGGCGAGCACGGAAAGGGCCGGGCCTGCGACTTCATGGTCTCGCGCGGCTACGCCTCCGGCGCCGACGCCGACCGGGGTGACGCCCTGGCCGAGTTCCTGATCAAGAACGGCTCCCGCCTCGGCGTGATGTACATCATCTGGAAACAGCGCTACTACGACATCCGCTCGGGCGGCGGCTGGGATCCCATGTCCGACCGCGGCAGCGTGACCGCCAACCACTACGACCACGTCCACGTCTCCGTCTTCTGATGGACTTCGAGGAGCACCGCAGCCACCTGTGGGCCGTGGCCTACCGGCTGCTGGGCAGCGTCGCCGACGCCGACGACGCCGTGCAGGAGGCCTGGCTGCGCTGGCGGCAGGCCGACCAGGCCGCCGTCACCGGTCCCCGGGCCTACCTGACCACCGTCGTGAGCCGGATCTGCTACGACCAGCTCGGCTCCGCCCGCGCCAAGCGCGAGTCCTACATCGGGCCGTGGCTGCCCGAGCCGGTGGTCGAGGAGCCGGGGCCGGAGGACAGGGCGACCATGGACGAGTCCGTGGGCATGGCGCTGCTGGCCGTCCAGGAACGGCTGAGCCCGGCCGAGCGGACCTCGCTGGTGCTGCATGACGTGTTCGCGATGCCGTACGAGGAGATCGCCGACATCCTGGGCAGGAGTCCCGGCGCGGTCCGGCAGCTGGCGGCGCGAGGGCGGCTGCGCGTGCGTGACTACGCGCCGCGGCGCTCGCTCGACCGCGCCGAGCATTCGGCGGCGGTGCGGGCCTTCGCCGCGGCGGCCACCACCGGCGACCTCCGGGCGCTCGTGGCCGTCCTCGACCCGGACGTGGTCTGGCGCGCCGACGGCGGCGGCGTGGTGGGCGCGGCGCTGGTGCCGGTCGTCGGCGCGGAGAAGGTGGCCAGGGTCGTGATGGGGCTGGTCGAGCGCTGGTTCACCGGCATGGCGGCGCACTTCCGCGACGTCAACGGCGGGCCGGGCGTCGTGATCGTGAACGAGGGAGACATCGTGGACACCGTCATGTCCTTCACCGTCTCCGACGGACGGATCACCGAGGTCGATGTGGTGAGAAATCCGGACAAGCTGGGCCATGTGAGGTAGTTCACTCAGACATCTCCCTCAGCCGTCCTGTCTCCCTTGCAGAAGCGAAGGACAGGAGACGGACATGGACATCGTGGTCATCGGAGCCGGTTACGCGGGCATGACGGCGGCGCTCCGCCTCGACAGGAGCCACCGGATCACCCTGATCAGCGCCGACGACAGCTTCACCGAGCGGATCAGGCTGCACGAGCGGGCGGCGGGGCGCCCGTCGGTGAGCACGCCGCTGGCCGAGCTGACCCGGGGGACCGGCATCAGGACCGTCGAGGGCCGGGTCACCGGCATCGACGCCGAGGACAGGACCCTCACGCTGGGAGACGGGCGCGAGTTCCGCTACGACACGCTCGTGTACGCGCTGGGCAGCTTCACCGACACGAGCGTCCCGGGCGTGGCCGAGCACGCCTACGCCGCCGAGAACGCGGCCGAGCTGGGAGAACGGCTGCGCCAGGGCGGTGGCCACCTGGCCGTGGTGGGCGGCGGGCTGACCGGGATCGAACTGGCCACGGAGCTGGCCGAGTCGTATCCGCGCTGGCAGGTCAAGCTCGTCACCGGCGCCCACCCGGCCGCCGGACTGTCGCGCCGCGGCCGCGCGCACGTCGCCAAGGTGCTGACCAGGCTGGGGGTGAGCGTCCACGCGGACACGCGGGTCGAGGCGGTGACCCCCGATGGGCTCAGCACGGCCCACGGCCCGATCGAGGCCGACGTCGTGGTGTGGGCGGGCTCGTTCGCTGTGCCGGAACTGGCCGCCAAGGCCGGGCTGGCGGTGGACGACCGCGGCAGGACGCTGGTCGACGCCACGCTGCGCTCGGTCTCCCACCCCGACGTCTACGTGGTCGGCGACGCCGCCGCCGTGGACGTGCCGAGGGCCGGGCTCTCGCGCATGTCGTGCGCGGTCGGGATGCCGATCGCCGCGCACGCCGCCGACGCCGTCAACGCCCGCGCCCGCGGCCGCGCGGCCCGCCCCTTCCGTTTCCGCTACATGATCCAGTGCGTCAGCCTCGGCCGCCGCGACGGCGTCATCCAGGTCGTGCGCCGCGACGACTCGCCGATCGAGCTGATCCTGCCCGGCCGCCCGGGCGCGTGGGTCAAGGAGCTGATCTGCCGGTACGCGGCCGGCTCGCTGCGCGTCGCCCGCCTGCTGCCCCGCTCCTACTGGTGGCCCAAGTAGTCCTTCAGCCAGTGGTAGGAGCTCTTGGGCGTACGGCGCAGCGTCTCGAAGTCCACGTGGACCAGGCCGAAGCGCTGGTGGTAGCCCTCCGCCCACTCGAAGTTGTCCAGCAGCGACCAGACGAAGTAGCCGCGCACGTCCACGCCGTCCCGCCTGGCCCGCTGGAGCGCGGCGAGGTGGCCGTCGAGGAAGGCGATGCGCTCCGGGTCGTCGACGGTGCCGTCGGGGGAGACGCTGTCGGGCTGGGAGCAGCCGTTCTCGGTGACGTAGACGGGCGGGAGCCGCCGGCCGTACCGGCGCTTGAGGCCGGTCAGCAGCTCGTGCAGGCCGTCGGGGACGACGGGCCAGCCGAAGGCGGTGGTGGGGTAGCCGGTGACGCCGGCGTCGTCGAAGGGGAAGGCGTCCTGCCGCGGCGCGGCGATGCGGGTGGGGTTGTAGTAGTTGACGCCGAGGCCGTCGATGGGGGTGGAGATCACGTCCAGGCCGTCCTGCGGGGCGTCCTTGCCGAAGGCCGACAGGTCCGGGTAGGCCCCGGTGAGGATGGGATCGTTGAACAGCCGGTTGTGCAGCGTGTCGTAGGCCTCGGCGGCGGCGAGGTCCTCGGGGCTGCCGGAGGCGGGCCAGACCGGGGTGCAGTTGTTGGAGATGAGGATCTCGCGGGCGCCGGCCGCGCGGAGCGCCTGGGTGGCCAGGCCGTGGGCCAGGAGCTGGTGGTGGGCGGTGGGCAGGGCGTCGAGCAGCAGGCTCTGGCCGGGGGCGTGCACGCCGAGGGCGTAGCCGAAGGCCATGTGGACGAAGGGCTCGTTGAGGGTGATCCACGTCTCGACCCGGTCGGCCAGGCGGTGGGCCACGATGGCCGCGTAATCGGCGAATTTTCCGGAAATATCGCGATTCATCCAGCCGCCCTCGTCCTGGAGCTCCTGCGGCAGGTCCCAGTGGAACAGGGTGGGCACCGGCTTGATGCCCTCGGCCAGCAGGTCGTCCACGAGGCGGTCGTAGAAGCCCAGGCCCTTCTCGTTGGTACGGCCGCCGGGCTGAACCCTGGGCCAGGAGATGGAGAAGCGGTAGGCGTTGACGCCGAGACCGGACATGAGCGCGATGTCCTCGGCGGTGCGGTGGTAATGGTCGCAGGCCACGTCGCCGGTGTGGCCGTCGCGCACGCGGCCGGGCTCGTGGGTGAAGGTGTCCCAGATCGAGGGGCCCCGGCCGTCCTCCGCGACGGCGCCCTCGATCTGGTAGGCGGCGGTAGCCGTACCCCACAAGAAGGTGCTCATAAGAGGTGAGTATCACTCATGTAATTGCCGGGCCGAAAGAGCAAGACTGTACTTGCTGGTAATGCGCCAGGATGGAGAGCATGACGAGTACCTTGCGCCGCCGCCCCGCCCAGCGCCGCAGCGTGGAGAGGGTTGAGCGGATGCTCGACGAGTGCGCGCTGCTGCTCGACCAAGTGGGGTACGACGCGCTGACCACCAAGGAGGTCGCGCGCCGAGCTGAGGTCCCGATCGGCACGTTCTATCAATTCTTTCCCGACAAGCAAGGGCTGGTCCGCGCCCTGGCCATGCGCAACCTGGAGGCGTTCCTCCAGCGCGTGACCGAGCGGATCGCCGGGGCCGACCTTGAGCACTGGACCGACCTCGTCGACCTGGCCATCGACGAGTTCGTCGCGATGAAGCGCACGACGCCGGGGTTCGCCGTGGTGGACTTCGGGGAGGTGCTGCCGACGCCCGGCGGGCCCGCGGTCGAAGGCACCAACCGGACGCTGGACGCGGCGCTGGAGAACAACGTCATCGTGGCCGACCGGCTGCGGGCGCTGACCGTCGACCTGCTCCACGCGCCCGCGGGGTCGGGGCTGGACCGGGCGCTGCTGGTGGCGGTGGAGGCCACGGACGCGGTGCTCAAGCTGGCGTTCCGCATGCACCCGGACGGCGACCCCGAGCTGATCGCCGAATGCAAGCAACTGGTCCGCCGCTACCTGGCCGACCACCTTCCCTGATCCGGGTGTCGCGGGTGTCCTAGGGGAGGGCCGAGCGGAGGACGGCCTGGGCGATCGGCGCGGCCGTCTCGCCACCGGAACCGCCGTTCTCCACGACCACGCCCACCGCCACCTCCGGCGCGTCGGCCGGGGCGAAGGCGGTGATGACGGCGTGCGCCGCCGCCCCCTGGGCGTGCTCGGCGGTCCCGGTCTTGGCCGCCACCGCCACGCCGGGGATCGCCGCGGCGGCGCCCGTACCGCCGGGCTGGGTGACGGCGACCATCATCGCGGTGAGGTCGGCCGCCACCGTCTCGGGCATCGTGGTGCGGTACTCGGTGGGCCAGGCGCGGTTGATGACCGAGCCGTCGGGCAGGCGGGCCTCCTCCACCAGGTATGGGCGCATGAGCGTGCCCCGGTTGGCGACCGCCGCCGACATCATGGCGATCATCAGCGGCGTCGCCCGGTCCTCGTACTGGCCGATCGCCGACAGGGCGGTCTGCGCCTGGTCCATGCCCTTCGGGTAGCCGCTCTCCGCCACCGGGAGCGGCACGGTCAGCTCGTCGGTGTCGAACCCGAACGCCTGCGCGCCTTCCCGCAGCGTGTCCGACCCCAGGTCGAGGCCGATGTTGGCGAACGCGGTGTTGCAGGACACCTGGAAGGCGTAGCCCAGCGGCGGATGTCCGTCGCCGCACGACGTCCCGCCGGAGTTGCCCAGGGAGGTGGTCGTGCCGGGAAGCTGCAGCTGGACGGGCGCGTCCACCTGCGAGGACGGCGTGTACGCGCCGGAGGCCAGCGCCGCCGCCGCGGTCACGACCTTGAACGTCGAGCCGGGCGGGTAGTTCTGGCCGAGCGCGCGGTTCAGCAGCGGCCTGCCGGGGTCGGCGCGCAGGCGCCGGTCGGTCTCGGCGAGCCCGCGGGCGTCGAACCCGGCGAAGGCGTTCGGGTCGTAGGACGGATAGGAGGCCATCGCCAGAATCGCCCCGGTCACCGGGTTGATCGCCACGGCGGCGCCGGGCCGCCCGGTCGCCTTCAGCGCGTCGTAGGCGGCCCGCTGCACCCGGTCCACGATCGTCAGCCGGACGTCGGCCCCCGCCGCGCTCCCGTCCTTCACCAGCGCGCGTACCTTGACCTTGGCGTCGGACCCCGACAGGACGCCGTCCTCCGCGTGCTCGACGCCGGTCTCGCGGTAGAGGGAGAGATGGCCGGTCGCGGGCGCGTAGAGCTCCCCTTCTGGATAAACCCGCCGATAGAGGTACGGCCCGCCGTACGCGCGCTCGCTGTAGGCGATCACCGAACCGTCATAGGTGGAGATGTCACCCCGGGCGTGGTCGAACCTGGCGATGATCGTGCGCTGGTTGCGCGGATCGGCGTTCAGGCTGTACGCCTCGAACGCCTGCAGATAGGTGACGTTGGCCAGCAGCGCGAACAGCATCGCCGAGCAGATCAGCGCCACTCGGCGCAGGGGGATGTTGATCCGTCTCGCCCTGGGTCCGGCCATGCTCCTCGGTCTAACAGCCGGAAACCCAAGCCAGGGCTAGAGGACGCTGCGGTAGTAGGAAATCTTGTGGTGGATGTACTTCTGCCGCTCGGCGAGGTTGGCGATCTGCTCCTTGACCCGCCGGTCGTGCTCTTCGAGGAGCTCGATGCGCTCGGCGACGGTGTGCTCGCCCTGGCGGACCAGGTCGGCGAAGCGCAGCATCCCGGCGATGGGCATGCCGGTGTCGCGCAGGCAGCGGATCAGGTTCAGCCAGCCGAGGTCCTGCTGGGTGAAGCGGCGCTGGCCTGCGGAGTTGCGTTCGATGCCGGACAGCAGCCCGATCTTCTCGTAGTAACGCAGGGTGTCGAGGCTGAAGCCGGTCTCCTCGACGACCTCCGAGGGTGTGTAGACGCTCACGCGACCCATCGTCCCACCTGGAGTGCGCTCCAGGTCAAACTTGACCTGGAGCGTGCTCCAGGGCCCACAGTCGTCGCCATGAGATTCGCACTGGGCACGATCGGCTTCGGCACCGCCGTCACCATGGACGACACCTTCGCCCTGCTCGACCGGTTCGCCGAGGCCGGCGGCACGATGATCGACACGGCCAACAACTACCCCTTCTGGATCGATGGGTGCACCGGGGACGAGAGCGAGACGGCCATCGGGGCGTGGCTGGCCGCCCGGGGCAACCGGGACCGGGTGGTGGTGAGCACCAAGGCCGGCGCCCGGCCGACGGTCGCCGGTGACCGCACGCTCGACTCGATGGAAGGGCTGTCGGCGTCGGCGATCGCGAAGGCCGCCGAAGGCAGCCTCACGAGATTGCGGACCGACTACATCGATGTGTATTGGTCGCACATTGATGATGCTTCCGTCCCGCTTGAGGAGTCTTTGGGGGCGTTCAACGCGCTGGCCGCGGAGGGCAAGATCCGCGCTCTCGGGGCCAGCAACATGCGCGCCTGGCGGCTGGAGCGGGCCAGGAACCTGTCGGCGGGGCGCGGCTGGATGCCGTACACCCACCTGCAGCTGCGCCACACCTACCTGCGGCCGCGCCCGCTGACCCGGCAGGCCGAGAGCGCGCACGTGCTGGTGACCGAGGAGACACTGGAGCACGTGGCCGCCACCGGGATCTCGCTGTGGGCCTACAACACGCTCATGTCCGGCTCCTACACCGGGCGGGCCGACCGGCCGCTGCCGGAGTCCTACGACCACCCCGGCACCACCCGCCGCCTGGCGGTCCTGCGCGAGGTGGCCGCCGAGCTGGGCGCCACCCCGAACCAGGTCGTGCTGGCGTGGGTGCTGGCCGGCGGGCACGTGCCGATCGTGGGCGCGACCCGGCTCGCCCAGCTGGAGGAGGCCATCGGCGCCACCACGCTGAGCCTCGACCCGGAGCTGAAGGGCCGCCTCGACGCCGCCGTCTAGTCGCGGTAGGCCGACGACTGCAGGGTGTAGAGGTCGGCGTACAGGCCGTTCAGTGACATCAGGGCGGCGTGGGTGCCGGCCTCGACGACCTTGCCGTGGTCGAGGACGTAGATGCGGTCGGCGTAGCGGACGCTGGCCAGCCGGTGGGTGATCAGCAGGACCGTGCGGCCGTCGGCGTGGTCGCGGATGCGTTCGAACAGGGCGTGCTCGGCGCGGGCGTCGAGGGCGGCGGTGGGCTCGTCGCAGATCAGCAGCGGGGCGTCGCGATGGAAGCCGCGGGCCACGGCGATGCGCTGCCACTGGCCGCCGGACAGCTCCTGGCCGTCCTTGAAGCGGCGGTCGAGCAGGGTGCGGTAGCCGTGCGGGAGGTCGGCGATGACCGCGTCGGCCCCGGCCACCCGGGCGGCGGCGTCCAGCGCCTCCTCGCCCTTGTCGGTGCCCATGGTGATGTTGTAGCGGGCGGTCAGGGGCCAGCGGGTGTGGTCCTGGGCGATGACGGCGGTGCGCATCCGGAGCGCCTCGGGCTCGACGTCGCGCAGGTCGACGTCGTCCCAGGTCACGCTGCCCGAGTCGGGTTCGTAGAGGCCGGACAGGATCTTGGCGAGCGTGGTCTTGCCCGAGCCGTTCTCGCCCACGAACGCGATGACCTCGCCCTCGTTGACCTCGATGGAGACGCCGCGCAGCGCCGGGTTGTCGGAGCCCGGGTAGGCGAAGGTGACGTCCTGGGCGGAGATGCGGGCGAAGGACGCCGGAGCCTCCGCCGGGCGCGGCTTGGACAGGCGGCGCTCGGCGTCGTCGCAGAAGTCGAGGAAGTCGGTGAAGTAGAGGCCCTCCTCGTAGAGGCGGTTGGTGGCGTACATGAGGTTGCCCAGCGACGACTGGCCCTGGCGGATGGCCAGGACCGCGGTGCCGGCCACGGCCAGCGGGATGGAGCCGAGCGCCAGCAGGACGCCGAGCGCCACGTAGACCAGGCCGCTGCCGAGGCCGCCCAGCGACTCGCCCACGACCCGGGTGAGCGTCTGGCGCCTGGCCAGGCGCAGCAGAACCTCCTGCTCGGCGCGGGCGACCGCGTCGTACATGCGCAGAAGGAAGCCGCGCATCGTGAACGAGCGGACCTCCGCGGCGGGCTGCCGGTTCGCCAGCAGCTCGGCGATGATCCATTTGCGGCGGTTGGCCGGGATGAGGGTGTAGAGGGTGGTGTAGCGCATGCGGGCGCTGCGCACCGCCGCCCACGCGTCGGGCAGTACGGCCAGCAGCAGCAACGGCAACAGCACCGGATGCAGCACACCCAGCACGCCGGCCACCGCCAGCAGCCCCACCAGGGCGGTGACCACGTCGATGGCCGAGGTGACCACCGAGTCGGCCATGGCCACCCCGCGCAGCCTGGCCCGCTGCAGCGCGTCGTGGAAGCCGGGGTCGTCGTAGGCGGCGAGCTCGACCCGGCTGGTCAGGCCGTAGAGGCGCTCCTCGGTCAGCCGGCTCACCTGCGGGTCGAGCCGCGACTGCGCCCACCCGGCCCCCGCCTGTACGGCGGTGCGCATCGCCGCCGCCCCCGCCACCAGGGCCAGGCTCGGCAACGCGGCCACCACCCGGTCGGGCGTCGGGCCGTCGCTGAACAGCGCCGTCAGAACCCCGGTCGTGGCCAGCAGCCCGAAGGCGGTGAACACCCCGCCGAGCAGGTTGAGCGAGACGGTGGCGACGGTGTCGCGCGGGCTGGCCCGCCACGCCAGCCGCATGGCCTGCCCGATGAGCGAGGGCAGCCGCCTGGCGATGGTGAGGAATCCGGCCTCGGCCATCTTGTCGGTGTGGGCGTGCCAGTCGGAGATGGTGATCTCGCCGATTTCCAGCGCGTCGTCGGCCATGTATGAAGTGTGCGGCAGGGCACTGACAATCCGATCTGGCCCGCGGTCAGATAAGCCTGGTCTGGCTGGCCCCAAATTCTGTGTGACGGGTGTAACACTGTCGGTAGTGCTGTTGCCCGCCCCCCGCGAGGAGTAACGACGGTGCCCACGAACCTTCCGACGGTTCCCAACGCGTTCATCGGCAGGGAGTCCGACCTGGATGAGCTGTTGCGCCTGCTGATGGCGGTGCGTGTCGTGACCTTGTGCGGCACCGGCGGCATCGGCAAGACGCGGTTGTGCCTGAGTGTGGCGCACGAGGCGGTCGAGGTGTTCAGCGACGGCGTCTGGCTGGTGGAGCTGGCCGACCTCGACTGCGGTGACCTGCTGGCGCAGCGCGTGGCCGCGGTGCTGGGCGTGCAGGTGTCGCCCGACGGCGACCCCGCGCAGGCGGTGGCCACGGCGGTCGGCGGCGGCAAGCAGCTGCTCGTGCTCGACAACTGCGAGCACCTCATCGAGGACTGCGCCGAGCTGTGCACCTACCTGCTCGGCGCCTGCCCCGACCTGCGGGTGATGGCCACGAGCCGCGAGCCCCTGCGGGTGCTGGGCGAGACCGTCTGGCGGGTGCCGCCGCTGTCGCTGCTGCCGGTGGCCGGCGGCGGCAGCGACGCGGTGCGGCTGTTCGTCGACCGGTCGGTGGCCGGCGGCGGGCTGACCTGGACGGCCCAGGACGACGCCGCGGTCAGCGCGCTCTGCGCGGAGCTGGAGGGCATCCCGCTGGCGATCGAGCTGGCGGCGGCGATGACCAGGGTGCTGTCGGTGGAGCAGATCAGGTCGCGGCTGTCCGACCGGTTCAAGCTGCTGACCAGCGGTTCGCGCTCGGCGCCCGCCCGTCAGCGCACGCTGCTCGCCACGGTCGAGTGGAGCTACCGGATGCTGAGCGCTCCGGCCCAGCTGCTCCTGCAGCGCCTGACCGCCTTCCGCGGCGGCTGGACGCTGGAGCTGGCCGAGCTGACCTGCCCGTGCCCGGGACTGGCCGCCGACGAGGTGCTGGCGACGATGGCCGAGCTGGTCGACAAGTCGCTGGTGCTGGCCGACGGGGAGGCGGGCGGCGAGATCCGCTACCGCATGCTCGACACGGTACGCGACTACGGCAGGCAGCGGCTGCAGGAGTCGGGCGACGAGGAGGAGCTGAGGCAGCGGCACCTGGAGTGCGTGTTCCTGGTCTCGAAACGGCTGGGCGACCTGATCGCGACCTGCGACCGGCGCCACTGGCCGGAGATCACCCGCCGGGCGCTGATCATCGACGCCATGCAGCCCAACCTGTACGCGGGACTGGGGTACGCCCGCCGTACCGGCCAGGTGGAGCGGGGCCTGCGCATGTGCACGGACCTGCAGTGGGTGATCATCGCGGGCGGCCGGTTCGACGAGGCGGCCAGGCACATCGACGAGCTGCTGCAGGACTCCGCCACGGTCATGCCCGGCCAGGTGGCGCACGCGCTGGCGATCAGGTCGGTGGTCTGCTTCTTCGGCGGCGACGCGGTCGGCGTGGTGCGCCACGGCCGCGAGGCGGTGCGCCTGGGCCGGGCGAGCGGACATCTGATCAGCGAGTCGCTCGCGATCATCATGCTGTGCGCGGTGGGCGCGGGCGACGAGGAGATCACCCTCGAACGGGCCGCCGAGCTGGCGGGCAAGGCGGGCGACGAGTACGTGCGCTCGCTCGTGACCTACATCAGGGCGCTGCACGCGCAGGTCGCCGGGCAGCTGAGGGAGTCGGCCAGGCTGTACGAGCAGATGATCGACAGCCACCGCGACGCCAACGACTGGGGGATGGCGCTGGCGGTGATCGGCCTGGCCCAGATCGCCCACTCCCGCGGCGACCTGGAGGCGGCTGCCCACCACTACCAGTACGCGCAGGAGCTGCTCGACCCGATCGACCACCGGGGCGAGCGCATCCGCTGCCTGACCGGGCTCGGCCGGATCGCCACGGAGCTGGGCGACTTCGACACCGCGCGGCGCCGGCTGGCCGAGAGCCTGGCGCTCAGCTCGGGCCTGGGCCAGCGGGCGGTCGCGGTCGAGCTGGTCGACGGCTTCGCCGACCTGGCGCTGCGCGAGGGCGAGCACGTGCGGGCCGTACGTCTGATGGCGGCGGCCTCGGCGCTGCGCGAGCGGATGGGCGGCGCGCTGCTGCTCAGCATGAGCGGCGCGCGGATCCAGGAGCTCCTCGCGCCCGCAAGGCGCGCGCTGGGGGAGACGATGGTGGCTCAGCTGTGGGCGGAGGGCCGCACGCTGCCCTGGCACCAGGCCATCGAGTACGCCGTGCGCGGCGAGCCCCCCGTACGCCCCCGCCTGGGCATCCCGGTCCCGGTGGCGCCCGACGGCACCCTGACCGAGCGCGAACGCGAGATCGCCGGCCTCATCGCCCGGGGCCTGTCCAACAGGAAACTGGCCGAGGAACTGGTGATCAGCCCTGCCACGGTGGCCAGGCACGTCAGCAACATCCTGGCGAAGCTCGGCTTCACCTCCAGGACCCAGGTGGCCACCTGGGCGATCGAGCATGGTATGAACGAGTAGTCGGTGTCACACTCAGAGTGATGATTACCGCGTGGAACCTCCCCGCCGAGCCCAACCTGTTCGTCGGCCGCGAGTCGGATGTCGACGAGCTGGCCCAGCTCCTCGACGTGGCGCGCGTCGTGACGCTGTGCGGAGCGGGGGGCATCGGCAAGACGCGTCTGGCGATCCGGCTGGCGGCCCGGCTCGCGCCGCGCTTCTCCGGCGGCGCCCGGCTGGTCGACCTGTCCGACCTGGGCGCCGACGCGAGCGTGGCCGACCACGTGGCGGCCGCTCTGGGGCTGGCCGCCGACTCGGGCACGCCGCTGCCCGAGCGGATCGGCGAGCGCCGCGTGCTGGTGGTGCTCGACAACTGCGAGCAACTGGTGGGCGAGTGCGCCGAGCTCTCGCGCGACCTGGTCGGCGCCTGCCCGGGGGTGACCGTGCTGGCCACCAGCAGGGAGCCGCTGCGGGTGCCCGGCGAGACGGTCTGGCGGGTGCCGCCGCTGTCGCTGACCGGCGATCCGCGGCGCTCGGAGGCGGTGCGGCTCTTCCACGCCAGGGCGGCCGCGGTCCGTCCCGGCTTCGAGCTGAGCGACGAGGTGCTGCCGCAGGTGGTACGGCTGTGCCGCGCGCTGGACGGGCTGCCGCTGGCGATCGAGCTGGCCGCGGCCATGGTCAGGGCGCTGTCGCTGCGGCAGCTGGTCGAGCGGCTCGACGACCGCTTCCGCCTGCTGTCGGCCGGCGCCCGCACGGCCCCGGCGCGCCAGCGCACGCTGCGGGCGGCGGTCGACTGGAGCTACCGGCTGCTGTCGGAGCAGGAGCGCCTGCTGCTGCGCCGCCTGGCGGTCTTCCGTTCCTGCTGGACCCTCGACGTGGCCGAGTGGGTCTGCCAGGGCGAGGGGCTGCCGGAGGAGGACGTGCTCGCCCGGCTGTGCGACCTGGTGGACAAGTCGCTGGTCGTGGTGGACGGCGAGATCGCCGGCGAGGCCCGGTACCGGCTGCTGGAGACCGTCAGGGAATACGCGGTCGAGCAGTTGTCCCAGACCGACGAGGAGATGGACCTGCGCCGGGCGCACCTGGCGGCGATGGCCCGGCTGGCGGTGGAGTTCAAGCAGGCGGTGGCGCCGGGGGCGCGGACGTCCTGGGCGGTGATGGAGCGCTTCGGCAACCTCTTCGACGGCCTCAAGACCGAGATCGGCGCGGCGCTGGACTGGTCGATCGCGATCGGCCGCCAGGAGGTCGCGCTCAGGATGCTCACCGACATGCGCTACATGCTGGTGGCGAGCGGCCGCAATCTCGGCCTGGCCGGGCCTCTGGACCGCCTCCTGGCGACCGAGACCGGCGACCTCGGGCTCCTCGGGCAGGCGACCGTGCTGCGCGGGGAGCTGGCCGTACAGAGCGGCGACCTCGCCACTGCCGCGCGGTGCGCGCGTACCGGCCTCGGGATGTGCAGGTCCGCCGGCGACAGCTACGGCGAGGCCGTCGGCATGATCCTGCGCGCGCAGACCTCCGGCGAGCAGGAGCCGCTGCGGCAGGCGCTGGAAGTGGCGGCCAAGAGCGGCGACGCGATCCTGGCCTCGATCGCCCAGGGCGCCAGGGCGGGTCTGGCCCTGCACGACGGCCGGCTGCACGAGGCGCGGCGCGCCTTCGAGGAGGTGCTGGCGCTGTGCGAGCGGCTCGACAACCACTGGGGCCTGTCCAACGGCCACATCGGGCTGGCCCAGGTGGCGCGCCGGGTGGGCGACAGCGCGACCGCCAAGCGCCACTACGAGAGCGGCCTGCGCCTGGTACGCCACGTCGACGCCCGCCAGCAGACCATCAGCTGCCTGGCCGGGCTCGGCAGGGTGGCGCTTGAGCAGGGCGACCTGCGCGAGGCGCGGGCGCGGCTGACCGAGGCGCTGGAGCTCAGCCGGGACGCCGGCCTGCGCACGGGCATCGCCCGCAGGCTGGAGGCGTGGGCAGGGCTGCTCGTGGCCGAGGGTGACGAACGGCGCGCGGTGCTGTTGATGTCGGCGTCGGTGGCGCTGCGCGAGCGCCGTCCCGAGGCGCGGGAGGAGGAGATCCTCGCGCCCGCGCGCCGCAGCCTGGGGGAGGCGATGGTGGCGCAGCTGTGGGCGGAGGGCGCGGCGATGAGCGCGGACGACGCGGTGCGGTGCGCGCTCGACGGCACCCTGCCCGAGCGTTCCGACGTGCCGGTGGTGCCGATGGGCCAGGACAGCAAGCTGACGGCCAGGGAGCTGGAAGTGGCCGAGCTGGTCTCACGGGGGCTGAGCAACAAGGGGATCGCCGACGAGCTGGTCATCAGCCCGGCGACGGCGGCGCGGCACGTGGCGAACATCCTGGCCAAGCTGGGGTTCTGCACCCGTACACAGATCGCCGCCTGGGTCATCGAGCAGCGCTGAGCGCAACCTCTCTACACATCTTTCGGCACCGGCGGATACACCCTCGAATGGCCATCTCAGTGCATGTGCCGCGCTCGCGGTCGGCCTAGCGTTTGCCATGTGATCGGCCGACTGGCGCCAACCTCCGAACCCCGGTGCTCCGGGGTGCCCACACCGGAGGCGCGCCCGGCCGGTCCGCCGGGAGCGTCGCGTGCCCATCACGGATCAGGGCCTCCTCGGAGGGGTGGGGGTTTTGGTCTGGGGCACGCGGCAGCGGGCTCGAGCCGCGCAGGGCTCGAGCCCGCCCCGCAACGGATTCGGTTGACGAACTGTCGAGGAACCCGGTGAATGCACATCGGTATACATACATCGGTGGATGCTGCGGTACGCATGCCCGCCGTACCGTCCTAAGCATGAAGCCGATCGTCTCGTCTGCGGGCACCGTGACCAACGAGGTGTTCGGCCGGGCCTACGAACGAGGGGACCGGCCGGCGCTCGTGGATCTCCACGGCGGCCTCGTGTACAGCTACCGCAGGCTGGTCACCGAGGTGACCAGGGCGGCGTCCGGGATGGTACGCAGGGGCGCCAGGCGTGAGCAGGTCGTGGGCGTCCATGTGAGCACGGCGTGCGCGCAGACGCTGGCCGTGCACACGGTGCTCGCGGCCGGCGGCGTCGCCGCGCCGCTCGACCCGCGCCTGTCGGGGGCGGAACTGGCCGAGCGGCTTTCCGAGTGCGACGCGCGGACGCTGATCACCACGCCGGACCTGGCGCCGCTGTCGCTGCGGGCGGTGGAGGAATCGCGGGTCCGGCAGGTGATCGCCTTCGGCTCCGTGGTCGACACGATCGACTTCGAGGACCTGCTGAATCTGGAGCCGGCGCCCTTACCGACGATCGACGCCCGGCTGCAGGACGCGCTGGTGCTGTCCGGCGGACGCCGGATGGGCCAGGCGGAGCTGCTGGCGCGGATGGCGGAGCTGGACGAGCGGGTGAAGCTGACCGAGTCCGACGTGGTTCTGGCCACCTGGAAGCCCGATGGCGGCTGCGATCTGATCGCGCTGGTCGGGCTGGCGGTGCTGAGCGGCGCGCTGGTGGTGGCGGCCATGTCGGACGCCGCGGATCTGCCCGGCACCAAGCACGACTTCGGCGTCACGGTCGTGACCGGACCGGGTGGCGGGTTCGAACGTCTCTGAGCTGTTATCGCGCATGCCTTGACGTCGCCGCGGGCGAAGTGGGTTGATGGCCCTACTGACAACGTTGTCAACCTGAGTTCGTTCGGGGGTCTCGAAGGGACGGTGTGCGATGCGACGACGGTGGTTGGCAGCCGTCGCGATCACGATGGCTGGCCTGCTCGGAGTGACCGCCTGTGGCGGTGGGAACACACCCGCAGGCCAGGCCACCGATGGCGCTACGAAGGCTGCGTCGAGCGACGTCGAGGTCTTCTCCTGGTGGACCGGGCCCGGTGAGGCCGACGGTCTGGCCGCGATGCGGAAGATATTTGAAACCCAGAACCCGAACCTGAAGTTCCTGGACGCCGCGGTCGCGGGCGGTTCGGGGGACAAGGCGAAGGCTCTGCTCCAGACCAAGCTGCAGGGCGGCGAGCCGCCGGACTCCTTCCAGGGTCACGCGGGCGCCGAGTTGCAGGGCTACATCAAGGCCGGGCAGTTGGAGGACCTCACCTCGCTGTATGACGAGCTGAAGCTCAAGGACGTCTACCCGGCCCAGCTGGTCGAGCAGATCAGCGTGGACGGCAAGATCTACTCGGTGCCGGTGAACATCCACCGCTCCAACGTGCTGTGGTTCAACCCGGCGGTCCTGAAGGAGGCCGGGGTCGCGGGCGCGCCGAAGACGATCGAGGACTTCATCGCCGCGCTGGGCAAGGTCAAGGCCAAGGGCAAGATCCCGCTCTCGATCGGTTCGGAGTGGACGGTCACCCACCTGCTGGAGAACGTCATGCTCGGCTCGCTGGGCACCGACGGCTACAACGCGCTCTTCAAGCCGGGCGCCAACTGGGCCGCCCCCGAGGTGACCAAGGCGCTGGAGAACTTCAAGACGATCATGTCGTTCGCCGGTGACCCGCAGGACGACTGGCAGCCCGCCGCCAAGCAGGTGGCCGACGGCCAGGCGGCCTTCAACATCATGGGCGACTGGGCCTACGGCTACTTCCACAACCCGCCGGACGGCGGCCTCGGCAAGACGTCGAAGACCGACTTCGACTGGGCGCCCGCGCCCGGCACCGAGGGCACCTACCTGTGGTTGTCGGACAGCTTCACCCTGCCCAAGGGCGCCAAGAACCGTGAGGGCGCGCTCGCGTGGCTGAAGGTGGCGGCCAGCAAGGAGGGCCAGGACGCCTTCAATCCGAAGAAGGGCTCCATCCCGGCACGCAAGGACGCCGACGCCGCCCTCTACACCGACTACCTCGGTGACGCGCTGAAGGACTGGTCGGGTAACAAGCTGGCCGGCTCCGTCCAGCACGGCGTGGCGGTCAGCCAGCCGTGGCTCACGGCGATCAACGAGCAGGTCGGTCTCTACCTGGGCAAGCAGGACGTGGCAGCGCTGCAGAAGGGTCTGGCCGACGCGGCCACGGCCAACGCGCAGTGACATCAGAGGGGGTACGGCCGGGCCGTACCCCCTTTGGAAAGGACTGGTTGTGAGACGGGCACGCACCTGGCTGCCTGGGCTCCTCCTCGTGGCGCCGTCCATCGTGGCGATCGGCGTCTTCGTGTACGGCATGCTCGGCTGGAACGTCCAGCTGGCCATGACGGACAAGCACAGCGAGGTGGCCGAGGGGAACTTCGTCGGGCTGAAGAACTTCATCGACATCTGGGACCTGGAGAGGTGGCACCTCTCGGTCAACCACGCGATCCTGTTCACGGTCGTGTTCGTGCTGGGCGCGCTGCTGCTCGGCTGGTTCCTGGCCTTCCTCATGGAGAAGGGCATCAGGGGCGAGGGCACGTTCCGGGCGATCTACCTGTTCCCGATGGCGATCTCGTTCGTGGCGACCGGCATCGTGTGGCGGTGGCTCATGAACTCGGGCACCGGGGAGCGGGCGGTCGGCCTGAACCGGTTGTTCGACACGATCGGGTTGCCGCAGTGGGCGTGGTTCCGTGATCCGGACTGGGGGATGGCCGCGATGGCCATCCCCGCCATCTGGCAGATGTCCGGATATGTCATGGCACTCTTCCTGGCGGGCTTCCGCGGCGTGCCCGAGGAACTGCGCGAGGCCGCCCGGGTGGACGGCTGCACCGAGTGGGGCGTCTACCGGCACATCGTGCTGCCGCTGCTGCGGCCGGTCACGCTGTCGGCGCTGATCATCCTCGGGCACATCTCGCTCAAGGTCTTCGACCTGATCGTGGCGGTGTCCGGCAAGCAGATCATCACCGACGTGCCCGCGGTCTTCATGTGGGTGGCGGTCTTCGACTCCCAGGACCCGGCCAAGGGCGCCACCATCGCCACGTACATCGTGCTCAGCGTCGCGATCTTCGTGATCCCCTACCTCATCTGGACCGTACGGAAGGACAGGCGTTCATGAAGGCCGTGCGCCTGACCCTTCTGCTCGCCTTCGTGGTCGTCTTCCTCATCCCGATCTACGTCCTGCTGGCGACCAGCTTCAAGCCGCTCACCGAGGCGGACCCGTCACAGGCGTGGGCCCTGCCCCAGACCTGGACGCTGGAGCCCTGGCGGGTGGCGTGGGAGAAGCTGGCCCCCGGCATCTGGAACAGCGTGCTCCTCGCGGTGCCCGGCTCGCTGCTGTCGTGCGCGCTGGGCTCCATGAACGGCTACGTGCTGTCCAAGTGGCGCTTCCCCGGCGCGGACCTGTTGTTCACGCTGTTCCTGTTCGGCATGTTCATCCCCTACCAGGGCGTGATGATCCCGTTGGTCGAGCTGCTGGTGGGCCTCAACGACCTCTTCGGCGTCCAGGGCGTTTTCTACGGCGGCCTGCCGGGGCTGATCCTGGCCCACGTGGTCTACGGCATCCCGATCTGCACGCTGATCTTCCGCAACTACTACGTCACCATCCCGGACGAGCTCATCGAGGCCTCCCGGGTGGACGGCGCGGGCATGCTGCGCACCTACTGGTCGGTCGTGCTGCCCGTCTCGGGCCCGGCCATCGCCGTGGTGATCATCTGGCAGTTCACCTCGCTGTGGAACGACTTCCTGTTCGCCGTGTTCATCACGGGGCCCAGGAGCTGGCCGACGACCGTCATGCTCAACAACATCGCCGGGGCGCAGGCCACGCCGTACAGCCAGCAGATGGCGGCGGCGATCCTGGCCTCGATCCCGACGATGATCATCTATGTCCTGCTCGGCCGCTTCTTCATGCGCGGGCTGATGGCGGGCGCGCTCAAGGGCTGAGCAACTCCGGGTTGGCCAGGTGGGCCAGCGGCTCGCCGCGCGTGTAGCGGCCGACCTCCTCGGCGGCGATGCGCGCGGCGTTGGCCGCCGTCTGCTTGCTGCCGCCGGCCAGGTGCGGGGTCATCACCAGGTTCGGCGTGGTGAGCAGGCGCGAGCCGGCCGGGATGGGCTCCTCGGGGAAGACGTCCAGCGCCGCGCCGAACAGGTGGCCGGACTCCAGCGCGTCGCACAGCGCGTCGTAGTCCAGCAGGGAGCCGCGGGCGGAGTTGACCACGACCGAGCCGCGCGGCAGGGCGGCCAGCTCGGCGGCGCCGATCATCGCGTCGGTCTCCGGGGTGGCGCGGGCGTGCAGCGACAGGAACCGCGAGCGGGCCAGCAGCTCGGGCAGCTCCACCGACTCCTCCAGCTCCACGTACGGGTCGTGCACCAGCACCTCGGCCCCGAACCCGCGCAGCATGCGGGCCACGCGGCTGCCGATCGCGCCGTAGCCGACCAGGCCGACCGTGCTGCCCTCCAGCTCGGGGCCGACGTTGTCGTAGACGTAGTAGTCGCCGCGCCAGACGCCCGCGGCCAGGTCGGAGTGCGTCTGCGGGATGCGGCGGGTGGCCGCGAGCAGCAGCGCCACCGTGTGCTCGGCGGTGGCCACCGCGTTGCGGCCGGGCGCGAACGTCACCGCGACCCCCGCCTTCGTGGCCGCGGCCAGGTTGGCGTTGACCGGCCCGCCGCGGGTGACGCAGAACAGCCTGAGCTCCTTGGCCTCGGCCAGCACCCGTTCGGTGAGCGGCGCCATCTGCGTGACGCAGACCTCGACCCCGCGCAGCGCCTCGATCAGCGAGTCCTCGACGTCGGAGGCCTCCCGCACCTCGCCCACGGGGCCGAACGGCACCACCGGCCAGGGCAGCGTCAGCTCCCCGACCGCCAGTCCCGAGGGCACCTCGCGGCGCATGGCCGCCACGAGCAGGCGGTTGAGAACGAAGTGGTCGCCGGCGGCGAGCACACGGACAGTCACGTGCGGCTCCAGGAAGTAGGGGCGTTGTAGCGGAGGATCGCGCCCTTGAGGTCGATCTCCGTGATCGCGCAGTTGTCCAGCTTGGGAAAGGCCCTTCTGTAGGCGCCCAGCGGCAGGCCGACCAGCGCGCACAGCGCCAGCCGGATCGCGGTGGTGTGGGCGACGACCAGCACCCGGCCGGGCGGAATCTCCCGCAGACAGGCGAGAAAGCGCCCGGCCGCCGCGGCCGGATCCTCCCCGCCGGGCAGCGGGTGGGCGGCGGGGTCGGCCTCGAAGGCCGCGCGGGCCTCGGGGAAGCGCTCGCGCATCTCGGCTGCGGTCAGGCCGTCGCCCTGGCCGAAGTCGAGTTCGCGCAGCCGTTCGTCCACGTGGAGCGGCACCCCTGCGGCCGTCGCGCTCGCCGCCGCGGTGATCCTCGCGCGGCTGAGCGTGGACGTCCACACGGCGCTCAGGTCCGCGCCCTTCGCCCAGGCGGCCAGCTCACGCGCCTGCTCCTCGCCGCGCGGGGTCAGCGCGACGTCGCTGAGCCCCGCGTAGCGGTTGCCGTCGTGCCAGATGGTCTCGCCGTGCCTGGCCAGCAGCAGGGTCATGCTCGTGTCCTCTCCGTCGCGTGGCGGGCCACCCGCTCGTCGAGCCAGCCCCGGGCGCGCAGCTCCTCCACGAATCGCAGGTACGGCTCCGCGTCGCGGGTCCGCGGCTCGACGACCTCCCTGGTCCTGGCCAGATCGGCGGAGGCGGCCAGGGCGGCCATGCCGAGGGCGGGCTCGGCGTTCTCGCGCAGGGTCACCGGGCGGCCGAGCACGTCGGCGCGCAACTGGTTGCCGTAGGCGCTCCTGGTGGCGCCGCCGGTCAGGATGATCTCGCCGTCCACGGGGGCGCCGAGCAGGTCGAGGTAGTCGAAGCAGAGCCGTTCGACGTAGGCCGCGCCGCGCAGGATCGCCATGTAGGTCTCGACGTCGTCGGCGGGGGCGCCGAGGGTGAAGGAGCGGGCGTCCGCGGCGGCGAAGGGGAAGCGCTCGCCGGGCGAGACCAGCGGGTAGATCACGGGCGGAACCGACCGCCCCGCACGCCCCTGGTTCCCGCTCCTGCTGCCCGCGCGCTCCCGGTCCGCGCTCCCGCGGGCGGCTCGTTCACGAGCGGCCTGTTCGCGGGCCGCTTGGTCGCGAGTGGCGGCCTCGTGGCTCAGGGCGGTGAGGTCGCGGCCGGGCAGCGCCGTGGACAGGACGCCGGTGCCGGTGCTGGAGGCGCCGCCGGGCAGCCAGGAGCCGTCCGGGGCCCGGTGGGAGTAGACGACGCCGAGCGGGTCGTGGATCAGGTCGCGGGTGACGCCCTTGAGCACGAGCGTGGTGCCGAGCACCGAGTTCCAGGAGCCCACCCGGATGGCTCCCGCGCCGAGCTGGGCCGCGCAGCCGTCGGTGGTACCGGCCAGGATCGGGGTGCCTTCGGGCAGGCCGGTCTCCCGGGCGGCCCGCGCGCACACGCTCCCGATCCGCGCCCCGGGCCGCACCACCGGGGGCAGCGCGTCCGGCGGCACCCCGAGCGCGTCCATGACCGCCGTCGGCCAGTCTTCGGCGATGAGGTCGACGCCGGTCTTCAGCGCGTTGCTCAGGTCGGTGGCCACCGGCTCTCCCGCCAGGCGGCGGGTGACGAAGTCGCTCTGATGGGCCAGCCGGACGCCGGGCCCGGCCGAGCGCAGCAGCCACAGCAGCTTGGGCAGCGCCCAGTTGGCCTGCATCCGCTGGTACCCCAGCCGCGCCCACACCTGCCCGCCCACGTCGTTGACCCGGTCGAGCTCAGCGGCCGCGCGCCGGTCGTCGTACATGAGCGCCGGTGTGACCGGTCGGCCGTCCGCGGTGGTGAGCAGGATCGTTCCAGAGGTGGCGTCCACGGCCACCCCGGCCACCTCCGCGGGCTCCACTCCCGCGAGCGCCTCGGCGCAGGCGGCGGCCAGCTGTCCCCACCACTGCTCGGGGTCCTGCTCGTGCCGGTCACCGTCGCGGCGGCTGGTGAGCGGGCGCGCGCCCGTGCCGAGCACCTCGCCGTCGCCGGTGACCGCCATGGCGCGCACGCTCTGCGTCCCGAGATCGATCCCGACCCAGACACTCATGTACGGCTCCGCAACTCCGCCAGCAACGGCCAGGTGACCGAGGCGGCCTCCCGCAAGGCCATGAAGTCCTGAAATTTCATGATTGACCCGGATGGGTGAACGGGGCGGCCGGGCCGTACATGCTGGGTGGCGGCCTCCGCCGTCGACGGCGCGGCACCCGTGGCGACCAGCCCCACCAGGAAGGCGCCCCGCGCGCCCGCCTCCGCGTCGGCGGAGCGGAGCACGGGCAGCCCGGTCATGTCCGCGATCAGCCGCACCCACAGCGCGCTGGCCGCCCCGCCCCCGCAGACCCGCAGCTCGTGCGGTGAACGGCCGGCGGCGGCCAAGCAGTCGGCGATGACCAGGGCCAGTCCTTCGAGCACGGCTCTGGCGACGTGTTCGCGGCCGTGTTCCAGCGACAGCCCGAGGAAGGAGCCCCGGGCCTGCGGGTCGACGAAGGGTGAGCGCTCGCCGGCGGGGGAGAGGTAGGGCAGGAACGCCAGCCCGTCCGCGCCGGGCGTGCCGCGGGCGGCGAGGTCGGCCAGTTCGGCAGGACCGCTGAGGCCCAGCAGGCGGCAGGCCCAGTGGATCACCTCGGTGCCGGCGAACGTGGGCATCGCCCGCAGGTAGGAGGAGCCGAGCGCGACGGTGATGCCGGACGGCTCGCCGTCCAGCGCGGGACGGTCCACGACGATCTCGGTGCACAGGGTGGTGCCCAGGATCGCGCAGGCCTGCCCGTCGGCCACCGCGCCCGCGCCGAGCGCGGTGGCGGCGATGTCGTACGGCGCGAGGACGACCGGAGTGCCCTCGGGCAGGCCGACCCGCTCGGCGGCGGCGCGGGTGAGCGGCTCGGCCCGGTCGGTCAGGCGCAGCTCGGGCAGCAGCCGTTCGGCGTGCTCGACGCCGAACAGCGTGAGGAGTTCGGCGGAGTAGCGGCCGGCGAGCAGGTCGGTGAAGGCGGAGTAGTCGGTGGCGAGGTGTCCGGTGAGCTTGGTGAACAGCCAGCCGCCGCAGTTGAGCACCGATGAGGAGCGGGCCAGGCGGTCCGGGTCGTGGGTGGAGAGCCAGGCGAGGATCGCGCTCGGCAGCCCGGAGGCGGGGGCGGAGCCGTTGACGCGGAAGGCCCGCTCGGAGACTCCGGTGCGGTTCCATTCGCGGACGATCCCGGCGGCCCTGGCGTCGTTCCACAGGATGGCCGGGCCCGTGGGCGCGCCGTCCCGGCCGACCGGCCAGAGTCCGTCGCCCTGGGCGGTGAGCGCCAGGAAGTCCACCGGGCCGACCTCGGCCGCCACCTCGGCGACCACGGCGGCGACCGCCGTCCAGACCGCGTCCATGTCCTGCTCGGCGTGGCCGGGGGCGGGCCGGGAGACGGCCACGGAACGGCGGGCCACGGCGGCCTCGGTCCCGTCGGCGGTGTAGCCGACCGCCTTGATCACCGTGGTCCCGGCGTCGACGCAGATGGCCGCCATCACGCCCTGCCGTGGGAGGTACGCGACCTGCGCGCCACCGAGTCCACGATCACGGCGAGCAGGAGGACGGCCCCGGTGACCATGAAGCGGATCGAGGAGTCGAGGTTCAGCAGGGTCAGGCCGCTGGAGATGGACTGGATGACGACGATGCCGAGCAGCGCGCCGAAGGCGGTGCCGCGCCCGCCGAACAGGCTGGTGCCGCCGATCACCGCGGCGGCGATCGCGTTGAGGTTGACGTCACCGGTGCCGCTGCTCTGGTTGGCGGCGGCGAGCCTGGACGCCATGAGGATGCCGCCGATCGCGGCGAACGTGCTGCACAGCACGAACACCGAGGTGTAGGTGGCCTTCACGTTGATCGCCGCGCGCCGGGCCGCCTCGACGTTGCCGCCGACGGCGTAGACGGACTTGCCCCACTTCGTCCGGGCGAGCAGGTAGTGCATGACCAGCACCATCGCCACGAACAGGACGAACATCCAGCCGACGCCGCGGGCCTGGTTGAGGTACCAGACCACGCCGCCGAGGCCGATCAGCAGCGCCCCGCTGCGCACCAGCAGCCCGGTCAGGCCGCGGGCGGGCAGCCCGGCGTCGCGCCTGGCGCGGGCGTGCAGGAAGCCCGAGACGAACAGCCATCCGGCGGCCACGGCCACGAGCACGTAGGCCAGCCACGGCGGCACGAAGCTGAGCTGGGCGAAGTTCACCAGTCCCGACTCGAAGGGCAGGTTGATCGCGCCCTTGCCGCGCAGCACCCACAGCTGCAGCCCGAGGAAGGCCAGCAGCCCGGCGAGCGTGATGACGAAGCTCGGGACGCCGAAGCGGTTGAACAGCTGGGCGTACAGGTAGCCGATGAGCGCGCCCAGCGCCATCGCGGCCAGGATCGCGACCACGACCGGCAGGCCGCGGTCGACGAAGAGCACCGCCAGCACCGCGCCGGACAGGCCGCTGACCGAGCCGACGGACAGGTCGATCTGCCCGACCAGCAGGACGCACACGATGCCCAGCGCCATGATCCCGACCGGGGCCGAGTCCATGGCCAGGTCGACCAGGTTGCGGCTGGACAGGAAGACCGGGTTGAGGATCTGGAAGACCGTCCAGATCACCACCAGCCCGACGACGACCGGGATCACGCCCAGGTCGCCGCCGCGTACGCTCTCCACGGTGCCCTTGAGCCGCTGCCTCTGCAGGGTTGTGGTCATGAGCGCGCCGCCCTTCTGCTCACCACGTTGTCGCTCGCTCCGGTGATGGCGGCGACGATCTCCTCGGCCGACACCTCGGCGGCGTCGAACACGCCGTTGTTGCGCCCGAGCCTCAGCACCGCGACCTTGTCGGCCACCGCCTTCACGTCGGCCATGTTGTGGCTGATCATGATGACGCCCAGGTCGTTCTCCCTGAGCCGCTCGACGAGGTTGAGCACCTCGGCGGTCTGGGCCACGCCCAGCGCGGCGGTCGGCTCGTCCAGGATGATGACCTTCGGCTCGCCGAGCAGCGAGCGGGCGATGGCCACGGTCTGGCGCTGGCCGCCGGAGAGCCCGGCGACCGGGGCGCGCAGGTTGGGGATCTTCGCCGACAACTGCTTGAGCAGGTCGTGCGAGCGGGTCTCCATGGCCACGTCGTCCAGCCGGAACGGGCGGATCTCCTGGCCGAGGAAGAGGTTCTCGATCACGTTGAGGTTCTCGCAGAGCGCCAGGTCCTGGAAGACGGTGGCGATGCCGAGCCGCTGGGCCGCGGCGGGGGTGGGGATCGCGGTCTGCCCGCCGTCGAAGGTGATCGTCCCGCCGTCCTGCGGGTGGACGCCCGACAGGACCTTGACCAGGGTGGACTTGCCCGCGCCGTTGTCGCCGACCACCGCGACGACCTGGCCGGCGCGCACGTCCAGGTCGACGTCGGTGAGCGCGGCGACCGCGCCGAAGGTCTTGGTGATCCCGCGCAGGGAGAGGATCGGGGGCATGGTTACTTGATGCCCAGCTCGGCGCAGCCCGCCGCGTACTCGCCCTTGCAGGCGTCGGCCGCCTTCATCAGCCCGCTGTCGAAGAGCACTTCCTTGATGTTCTCCTTGGTGACCACGGTCGGGACGAACAGCTCCGACGGCGTGTTGTAGAGCGTGGCCTTGCCCGCGGGCTTCTTGCCCTGCATGAACTCCCACGCCACCACGGCCGACGCCTCGGCGACGATCTTGATGGGCTTGGAGATCGTGTTGTACTGGTCGCCGGCGATGATGCGCTGGGCGGCGGCGAGCTCGGCGTCGTTGCCGGTGATCGGCGGCACCTTCACTCCGGCCGCCTTGAACGCGGCGATCGCGCCGCCGCCGGTGCCGTCGTTGGCGGCCACCACGCCGGCGATGTCGTCGCGGAACTGGCTGATCTGGCCGGCGACCCACTGCTGGGCCTTCTCCGGCTGCCAGTCGGGGGTGTCGTACTCGGCCAGTAGCTTGAAGCCGCTCGGGTCGACCGCGCTGTGGATGCCCTTCTTGATCAGGCCCGCGGCGGCGTCCGTGGGGGAGCCGTTGACCTGGAGCAGCCCGCCCTTCGCGTTCTCCTTCTTGAGGTGGTCGACGAGCGACTGCGCGATCATCGAGCCGATCTTCTCGTTGTCGAAGGAGATGTAGTAGTCGGCGGGGGTGGCCGGGATGGGCCGGTCGTAGGCGATGACCGCGATCTGCTGCGACTGCGCGGTCTTCACGATGGAGGCCGCGGCGGCCGAGTCGACCGGGTCCAGCACGATGGCCTTGACCCCTTGGGCCATGGCCGAGTTGGCCTGTTGCTGCTGCTTGGAGGCGTCGGAGTCGGCGTTCTGGTAGATCACCTCGCAGCTCGGGCAGAGCTGCTTCATCTTGGCCTTGAACAGCGGGGCGTCGGCCTGCTCGTACCTGGTCGAGGCCAGGTCGGGCATGAGGAAGGCGACCTTCGCGCCTTCCGTGGAGCCCGTGCCCCCGGTGGTTGTGGCACTCCCGCACCCGGCGAGCAACGCCACCGCCAATGCGGCGGTCAGGGTTGTCTTCACGGCGACCTCCGTCCTGTGGTGCGCATCACGCTAGCCCGACCACAGAACAGATGTCCAGAGCAAAATTTCTACGAGATGGTAAGGATGCTCTCCGCGGTCGTCGCGTCGGTGACCAGCCGGTTGAAGTAGCCGCCCTTGGCCGCGGCCACGATCGCGGCCGCCTTCTCGGCGCCGACGGCCACCGCGATCGAGTGGGGGATGCGCCGCAGTTCCTCGGCGCTCGTGGCCACCAGCCGCTCGCTGCCGGAGTAGCCGACGGGCTCGCCGTCGCGGTCGTAGAAGCGCGAGCACACGTCGCCGACGGCCTGGTTCAGGCCGGGCGCCTCACGCGGGACGAACGCGGGCACGACCTGGCGCATCAGCGGCGCCGAGCCGACGCCCATGATGGCGCACTTGGCCCGCGCCCACAGGTCCATGACCCGGCGCACGGACGGCTCGTGCTGCAGCGAGTAGAACAGCTCCGGTCCCGGCAGCGCGGGCGCGTACAGGTAGCTGGGCACTCCACCGAGGCCCTCGGCCAGGATGCGGGTGGTCTCGTTGGTCTGGAACCACGGCTGCGGCTCCTCCTGCCCGCCGACGGCCGGCGCGACCGTGACGCCGGGGAACCTGCCCAGCCCCTCGCGGGCGCACTCGTAGACGGTGCTGCCCGATGAGACGAGCACCACGTCGCCCGGCTCCAGCTCCGTGTCGGCCAGCGCGCGGGCCAGGCCCGGCGCCAGCCATGGCCCGAGCTTCGGCCCGCTCACCTTGGGCACCAGGTAGACACGCCGGATGCCCAGGAAGCCGGCCAGCTCGGCGGCCAGGCGCCCGTCCTCCAGCGTCTCCGGCCGGTGCACGCGGATCTCGACGATGCCCTGCTTGCGGGCCTCGGTCAGTAAACGGCTGACGGTGGCCCTGCTCACGCCCAGGCTGGCGGCGATCTCGGCCTGGGTGGCATCCTCCAGGTAGTACTGCTTGGCCGCGGTGTACATCAGCTGGTGCGGGAAACGCGCTTCGGTTTCGGGATTCATGCGCGTGCTCCCTTGAACACTTGTGCTGAACGGATGATCTCGACTATACCTGTCCCTGCACCAGGGCGTCGCCGAGCGCGGTGCGAGTGTAAAGGACCTTGCGTCCGGTTCGCGTGCCTGACACCAGCCCGGCCCGGCGCAGCGCCGCCAGGTGCCCGCCCGTCGTGCCCGCGCTGTGCCCGAACAACGCCGCCAGGTGCGTCGTCGTCGCCGGCGCGGCCAGCTCGGTCAGGATGCGGGCGCGGGTGCGCCCGACGAGCCCGGCCAGCCCGCCCGGCGAGACGGCCGTGCCCGCCATGATCCCCCGCGCGGGATAGGTCAGCGCGTACGGCCACGCCTCCTCCAGATACAACCCCAGCCCCGTCGTGAACACCGACGGCAGGAAGAGCAGCCCCTTGCCGCCCAGCCGGTGATCCCCGCCGACGGTGTCGCGCAGCCGTACCTCGATGTGCCCGGCGGGGTCCCAGCGCACCCGCGAGCTGAGGTCGTCCAGCGCCGCCGCCCAGCCGTAGGTGGCCAGCCGCCCCGCCCGCTGCACGACGTCCCGCTCCAGCACCGCGTGGAAGAACGGCCAGCTCTTGGAGACGATCTCCGCCCACAGCGCCTGGTAGGCGTCGGCCAGCAGCGTGACCACGTCGGGGCCGAGGAGCATCTCGCGGACGGGCCGGGGAACCGCCGGCCGGTGCGCCGAGCGCCGTCCGGCCAGCGCCCGGTCGATCTCCGCGTGCGCCTGGGCGACCGGGGTGGCCCGCATGGCCGCCAGTTCCCGCTCGAACGGCACGTTCACGCCGGTCGGCGGCGGGGCCAGGAAGTCCACGTTGTCGGAGCCCCTGTTGCCGGAGATCACCGCCGCCGCGCGCAGCGCCGGGTGCCGCCTTTCCAGCTCCCGGTAGTGCTCGCGCCAGCGCCGCGTCCAGTTGGCGTGGACCCCCGCCTCGGTGCGGCCGTCGAGCATCCACTGCGCGTGCATGGTCTCGACCAGCGGCGAGATCGCGAACCTGCTGGCCACCACGTCCTGCGGGGTGACTTCGACCCTGAACACCTTTCGGTTATATCCGAAAGCTTGGCCGCTGCGGGACACCACGGCCCAGCATCGTGACGACCGGCGGCTCCGAACCTCCCTCCGGAGCCGCCTTCCGCCTTTTCGCAATGATTCGCAAGGAGTTGTGTTGTCCCAGACGAGTGAGCGCGGCGCCACCTTCGGCGAGGTCTTCGCCGTGCGCGAGTTCCGGGTGCTGTTCGGCAGCTTCGCGTTGCTGATCGCCGGTGACTCGATCAAGATGCTGGCGCTGTCAGTGCTCGTCTACGCCCAGAGCGGGTCGCCGGGCCTGTCGGCGGCGGCCTACATGGCGGGCTGGCTGCCCTACATCTTCGGCGGCATGTTCCTGCTGTCGCTGGCCGACCGGCTGCCGCCGCGGGCGCTGATGATCGCCGGCGAGCTGGTCAGGATGGTGGTCTGCCTCCTGCTGGCCTTCGCCGGGCTGCCGGTGTGGGCGATGCTCGCGCTGGTGCTGGTGACCGGGCTGTTCTCGCCGGTGTTCGGTGCGGCGCGCAACGCGATGCTGCCCGACGTGCTGCCGGGTGACGCGTTCGTGCTGGCCAGGTCGCTGATGGGGGTGACCTCCGCCGGGGCCCAGGTCGGCGGGCTGGCGCTGGGCGGGGCGTTCCTGGCGTGGACCGGGGCGCACGGGGCGCTGGCGGTGACCGCCGTCCTTTCGCTGGCGGCCGCGCTGGTGCTGCGGGTCGGCCTGCCGTACCGGGAGGCCCGGCAGGACGGGGAGCGGGGCGCGGTGCGCGCCACGCTGCGGGTGAACAGGGAACTGCTCGCCGACCGGCGGGTACGCGGGCTGCTGCTGGCCGGATGGCTGCCGGTGGTGTGCCTGGCCGGGCCGGAGGCGATGATCGTGCCGTACATGGGCGGGCAGGGGCAGGCGGGCGTGGTGCTCGCCGCGGCGGCGGTGGGCATGGCGGTGGGGGAGTTCACCGTGGGCCGCTTCGCCGCGCCGTCCCTGCGTGAACGGCTGTCGCTGCCGCTCGCGGTGCTGCTCGGCGTGCCCTGGTTGTTCTTCGCCCTGGAACCGGGAGTGGTGTGGGCGGCGGTGCTGACGGCGTGCGCGGCGGCCGGGCTGGCCTACCAGCTCGGGCTGCAGCGGCGCTTCCTGGAGGCGGTGCCCGAGCACGTGCGCGGGCAGGCGTTCGGCCTGCAGTCGGCGGGGCTGATGACCGGGCAGGCGGCGGGGGCGGCGATCGTGGGCGGCGTGGGCGAGCTGACCGGCCCGCCGACGGCCATGGTCATCGGCGGCGCGGCCGGGGTCGTGGTGGCGCTGGCCCTGTTCAGGCAGCTGAGGGGGACTGCTCGCCCGATCCACGGGCGATGAGGCGTACCGGTAGCTGGAGGTGCTGCGCGGGGCCGCGATCACCGGCCAGGCGGCGGAACAGCAGCTCGGAGGCCACCCGGCCGAGCCCGGCCGGATCCTGGGCGACCACGGTGACGCCCGGCGTGAGCAGGTCGGCCAGTTCGAAGTCGTCGAAGCCGACCAGCGCGAGCGGCCGCCCGCGCAGCGCCCTGAGCGTGGTCACGGTCAGCCGGCCGTTGCCGGTGAACAGCGCGGTCGGCGGGTCGGGCAGGCTGAGCATGCGCTCCAGGTCGGCGCCGGTGCCGGCCAGGTCGGGGGCGCGCATCGAGACCAGCGCCGGATCGGACAGCTCGCCCAGCGCCGCGCGGTAGCCCTTCAGCCGCTCGGCCGCGGTGAAGATGGACGGGCTGTCGCCGAGGAAGGCGATCCGCCGGTGCCCCGCCTTCCGCAGGTGCGCGACGGCCAGCCGGGCGCCGCCCGCGTTGTCGCACAGCACGGTGTCCACGTCGATCTCGGGTCCGGGCGGCCGGTCCACGAAGACCGCGGGCGTGCCGGCGTCGAGCTCGGGCCGCAGGTACGAATGGTCGTCACCGGCCGGGACCACGATCAGCCCGTCCACGCGGCGCGCGCAGAACGTGCGGACCAGTTCCCGCTCGCGTTCCGGGTTCTCGCCTGAGGACCCGCTGAGCAGCAGGCAGCCGTGGGCGATCGCGACCTGCTCGACGGCGCGGCCGAGACCCGAGTAGAAGGGGTCGGAGATGTCCTCGATGACCAGGCCGACCGTGGAGGTGCGGCCCTGGCGCAGGACTCTGGCGCTCTCGTTGCGGCTGTAGCCGAGCGCGTCGATGGCCGCCCGCACCCGCTCGGCGGTGGCCGGGTTCACGCCGGGTTCGCCGTTGACCACCCGCGATACAGTCTTCAGCGCGACTCCGGCGGCCGAGGCGACGTCCTTCATCGTCGGTCTCACGATGCGATCATTGCTCAAGCGGCACCCCTAGACAACGTTGTCAGGAGGTTATGCGAGAGTAGATCCCCTATGTCGTTCAGGTTCGCACTGCTCGTCGCCGGATTCGTGCTCGCCGCGCTGAACCTGCGCCCGGCCATCGCGGGTGTCTCGCCGCTGCTGGACGAGATCATGACCGACGTCGGCCTCACCCCCGCGGGCGGCGGCGCGATCACCACCGTCATGATCGTCTGCCTGGGCGTCTTCGGGCCGCTCGCGCCGGTGCTGGCCCGCCGGATCGGCCTCGACCGCACGCTGCTGGCCGGGCTGCTCGTGCTCGCGCTCGGCGTGGTCCTGCGCACCCTCGACGGCGCGCCCGCCCTGTACGCGGGCGCCGCGATCGCCGCCACCGCCATCGCGGTCATGAACGTCGTCATGCCCGGCATCGTCAAACAGCACTTCCCCGGTCGCGTCAACCTCTTCACCGGCATCTACAGCTCCGCCGCGAGCGCGGGCGCGGCGACCGCCTCCGCGCTCATGATCCCTCTGGAGAGATCCACAGGGTACGGCTGGCGCGGCGTCTCCGCCATGATCGCGTTGCCCGCGCTGGCCGGTGCGCTGCTCTGGCTGCCGCAGGCGCTGGGCAAGCAGGCCCCCGCCCAGAACGGCCCCCGCCCCTTCCGCGCGGTCGTCCGCAGCCGGATCACCTGGTACGTCACCGGCCTCATGGGCCTGCAGTCGCTCACCTTCTACGTGATCCTGGCCTGGCTGCCGACCGTCTTCCTGGAGGCCGGGCTCCCGGCCGACCAGTCCGGATACCTGCTCAGCATGACGACGCTCGTGCAGGTGGGCGCGACGTTCGCGGTGCCGGTGCTGGCGGGGCGGCGGCGCTCGCAGTCGGGGTACGTGGCCGCCGCCGTGCTGCTCACCATGGCCGGGTACCTGGGGCTACTGGTGGCGCCGGTCACCGTGCCCTGGTTGTGGATGATCGTGCTGGGCGTGGGGCAGGGGGCGGCGTTCGGGCTGGCCTTGCTGCTGATCACGCTGCGGGCACCCGATCCGACGGCCGTGACGGCGTTGTCGGCGGTCGCGCAGTCGGCCGGGTACGTGCTGGCCGCGGTGGGTCCGGTGCTGTTCGGGGCGCTGCGGCAGAGTTCGGGCGGCTGGACGGCTCCGCTGAGCGTGGGCATGGCGATCCTGGTGGTCCAGCTCATCGTGGGATGGCTCGCGGGACGGCCTGCTACTTTAGGTAAGGCTAACCTATAAGGCGTGGAGGGTTCGGTGCTGACGGAGGTGCTCCAGCGGGTCGCCGCGAGTCGTGACGGCGTGCTCGGGGTGGATCCCGGGCTGGAGATCGAACCCGACGGGAGCTGGACCGCCGTCTCCGAGCTGGTGCGGGAGCCGTACACGCTGATGGGGGAGCTTGTGGAGCAGACGGCGGGGCGCTGGAACGCGCCGCGCCACGTCGGCGCGGCGCTGTTGTGGAAGACCTACGGGTATTGGCACATGTTCCCGATGGCGCTGGGGTGGGCGCTGGACGGGCGCGTGCCGGTCATGAAATTTCGGGACACGTATTTCAAGGTGTCCGAGGCCGGCGTGACCATCGGGGCCTCGCGGATCACGTGGGAGAGCGGCGCGGAGGCGATCGCGGGCGCGCTGGCCGAATCCCAGGCGCCGCTGGTCAAGGTGCTCAGCCGCATGGCCAGAGTCGGCGAGCGCACGCTGTGGGGCTCCACCGCGGAGGCCGTCGCGCACCCGCTCACCCAGGTCGTCAAGGGCGACTACATGACGTTGCTGCGCGAGATCGGCAAGCCCGTGGACGGCCTGCTCACCCCCTCGGGCGACGGCTACTTCCGCAAGACCTGCTGCCTGTGGATCACGCTGCCGGATGTTGAGCCGTGTTCCACCTGCTGTGTTCTCGCGCGTCACTGAGCGGGTCTACTCTGCGCGGCATGACGCAGCGAAGATTATGGGGCAAGGTGCTGGCCGGTGTTACGGTCGCCGTCGTGCTGATCTCATCGGAGCCCGTCGCGGCTCACTCGCCCAAGGAGCCGGTCGTCATCGGGCACCGGGGCGCCAGCGCCCACCGCCCCGAACACACCCTCCTGTCCTACGAGGCCGCGATCGCGATGGGCGCCGACTACATCGAGCCCGACCTCGTGTCCACCAAGGACCACGTGCTCGTCGCCAGGCACGAGAACGAGATCTCCGGCACCACCGACGTCGCCGGCCACCCCGAGTTCGCCGGCCGCCGCACCACCAAGACCATCGACGGCCGCCCGGTGACCGGCTGGTTCACCGAGGACTTCACGCTGGCCGAGCTCAAGACCCTGCGCGCCAAGGAACGCATCCCGGACCTGCGGCCCGACAACACCGCCTTCGACGGCCTGGCCGAGATCCCCACGTTCGAAGAGGTCGTCCAGCTCGCCCAGCGCCACCGCGTGGGCGTCTACCCCGAGACCAAGCACCCGACCTACTTCGACTCCGTCGGCCTGTCCCTGGAGGAGCCCCTCCTGGAGATCCTCGGCCGCTACCGGGTGCGCAAGGCGTTCATCCAGTCCTTCGAGACCGCCAACCTGCGCGAGATGCGCTCCAAGACCCGGCTGCCGCTGATCCAGCTCATCACCTTCGGTGGCAAGCCGTACGACTGGACGGCCTCAGGCGACCCGCGCACCTACGACGACATGGTGAAGCCGGAGGGCCTGCGCGAGGTGGCCGCCTACGCCAACGGCGTCGGCGTGGACACGCGCCGCATTCTCCCGGTGGGCGCCGACGGCCGTCTGCAGCCGCCGACCACGCTGGTGAAGGACGCGCACCGGGCCCGCCTGGACGTGCACATCTGGACGATCCGCAACGAGAACTCCCAGCTCCCCCTGGACCACCGTCTCGGCAACCCGGCCAGCCCCGTCTACGCGCGGGCGACCGGCGACGTGATGGGCTTCCTGTCCCGGCTGGTGTCGCTGGGCATCGACGGCGCGTTCTGCGACGACCCGGCCATGGGCCGGGCCGTCATCAGCGGGCGCGGCTGAGCCGGGGTCAGGCCACCTCGGCGGCGGAGTCGAGCGGGCGCAGTTCGTCGGCGTAGCTCACCGACGTGCGGCGCATCACGCCGCCGTCGTCGATCGAGTACTGGCCGAGCCGCCACAGCGGCGGCGAGTAGGCGTGGATCGAGACGCTGTGCGAGGTGGCGCCGTTGAGACGGTGGATGTGGTCGGGGCCGAACGAGAACGACTGGCCCTCGCCCACCACCGTCTCCAGGTGTTCGCCGCCGATGCGCGGGTTGCACTCCAGCAGCGCGCCCCGCACCACGTGCACGGCGCCGGAGCTGATGTCGTGGTCGTGCCAGCCGGTGTCGTCCTCGGGCCGCCAGCACAGGAGCCACACGTCCACGTAGGCGTCGCGGTAGAGCGAGGCGTAGTGGCGGCCGCCGTCCTGCGGGAAGTCGACGAGTTCCTGCCATCCGCCGGGGTTGGCGGCGAGGCCGTTGACCAGTTCGCGCAGTTCGCGCCGGTCGAGGGCGCGCTCGGGAAGGCCGGCGCAGATGTCCCCGTCCTGTGTCTGGGGTGCCTCGCTGAGGAGCTCAGCTGTTCGCCTGCTCATGTGCGGTTCTCCTTTCTGCCGAGTAGACGACGGGGGTTGGTCACGCGGATGGCGTGCGCCGCCGCGTTGCCGAGGCCCGGGTCGGGGGCCTTGGCGTAGGGGGCGTCGGAGCCGTTGACGACGACGTCGACGCCGAGCTCGCGCACGATCGCGTCGATCGCGCGCGGGCCGTAACTCGAGGTCTCCACGTAGAAGCCGGGGTCGACCAGGCCGCGGCTCTGGCCGCCTCTGGCGATGAGGCGTTCGGAGTGCAGCGGCGCCAGGCCCGCGAGCAGGGTGAAGCAGACGCGCAGCTTCGGGTGGCGCGGGCGCACCACGGCGTGGAAGTGGTACCAGGCCGCGTGCATCTGCTGGACGTACGGCACGACGGCCGGCCACCAGGAAGGGCGGCCCGGACCGCCCGCGGCGGGGCCGGGATGGACCAGCAGGGGCAGGTCCCGCTCCACGAGCACGTCGAGCAGCTCGTCGAGGGGCTCGGCGGTGGCCGGGATCTGCAGCCCGGCGAAGCCGCGGTCGAGGTCCTTGGCCAGACGGGCGGGATCGGGCTCGCTGTGGCAGGTGGCGGCCCAGGCGCCGAAGCGCTCGGGCAGCGCCAGCGCGCCGTCGTGATAGGCCTCGATGAGCGGCCAGGACTCCTCGGGCGGCAGCGACTCGATGCCGAGCGGGCTGGACAGCGACACGAGCGCGAGCTCGCCGGTCTCGCGGGTGGCGGGGTCGTGGTCGGCCGGGTTCACCTCGTACGGCGGCTCGCCGTCCAGGAAGAGCGTCCACCCGTCGAGGTACGGCGCGGCCGTACGCGCACGCAGCGCCTCCACGAAAGAACGCGTCCACAGGTGCTGATGCACATCGATGCTCACGGCCACACCTCCCTGTATTTCCTACTGATAATATAGGTAAACGTCGCCGCCTCGGAAGACGCAAGCGTGAAGCGGTTCACTGATACGGTTCAGTGAACCGCTTCACCTACCGTCCTGTCAACGCTGCGCCCTTCTGTCGGTCACACGCAATAGGCTGGCTTGATGCCCCGCAAGAGAGCGACCATCAAGGAAGTGGCGCAGGCCACAGGCCTGTCACCGGCCGCCGTCTCCTATGCGCTGCGCGGCATGCAGGTCTCCGAGGAGACCATGGAGCGCGTGCGGGCCGCCGCCGCCGAACTCGGCTACGAGGCCGACCCCATCGCCCGTGCCCTCGCCAGCGGCCGTACCGGCATGATCGGTGTGCTCTGCGGCTCCCTCGAAGACCTGTGGCAGCAGTCGCTGGCCGTCGGCATCAGCAGGGGCCTGCGGGAGAAGGACCGCTACGCGCTGATCCTCGACGCGGTCGGCGACCCGGACCGCGAGCGCGCGCTCGCCCAGCAACTGCGCGACCAGCGCGTCGACGGGCTCATCGTGCAGCCGGTCGACCCCGCCGCGGCCTTCTGGCCCGAGCTGTGCGAGTCGCTGCCCGTGGTCTCGATCGGCGACTCGCTGGCGGGCACGGCGGGCGAGGTCGTCTTCGACAACCGGCGCGGCGTGACGCTGGCGCTGGAGCATCTCCAGGGACTGGGCCACCGACGGGTGTCCGTCCTCACCCCGACCCGCCCCAGCACCCCCGACCGGCCGGCCGACGTCCACGTCAGCGCCGAGGCCGAGCGGCTGGGGCTCGACCTGGAAGTCACCACCGCCCCCTACGAGCTGGCCGGCGCCACCGCCGCGGCCCGCCGCATCCTGGAGGAGGACCGGCCGAGCGCCGTCTTCTGCTTCTCCGACTCCATCGCCTACGGCGTCTACGCCGCGGCCGCCGAGCTGGGCCTGTCGATCCCGGACGACGTGTCGGTGATGGGCTACGACGACCATCCGATGTCCGGCCTGCTCACACCCGGCCTCACCACCGTCGACTGGACCATCGCCGGCATCGTCAGAGCCGCCGTCCGCCTGGCGGTCGCGGCGGTCGACGGCGGGCCGAAGCGCCGCCGGGTCGTCCAGCAGCCCACGCTGCGCGAGCGCGGCTCGATCAGAGACGTCGCCTGAGCCCGACCCGTCTACACCGCGTCGCGCGGGACGAGCGGCGGCGGCGGGCAGGGCGCCCCGCCCGTGAGAGTGTCCCCGTCACGCAACGGCACGTTCGCCTCACGCACATAGAAGAGCGGACGCCGCGGCGCGATCCGGTGCACGTAGCGGCCGACCACCGCCAGCCCGGCCAGCGTCACCGCCGACAGCGCGAGGTGCGCCCCGGTGAGGCCCAGCGCCGCGACCACGAGCCCGAGCGCCGCCAGCAGGTAGAGCAGATTGAGCGGCCGCCACGAGAACCCGAAGAACAGCTCGAACGCGTGCCCGGCCAGCCGGCCGAGACGCAGCTTCGACCGTCCCGCGCTGCGCTCGCGGTGCGTGACGCTCACCGCCGCGTACCGCGCCCCCACCAGGGGTACGGCCGGCATGAACCACGGCAGGCGCAGCTCGCTGATCGTCCTGGCCACCGGCGTGCGGACGAGCCGGAAGGTGGAGGCGCCCCGCGGCATGCCGATCTTGAACACGGCGCGGGCCGACCAGTGCAGCCCGAGCGAGCCGAGCTTGCGCACGAGCGGGTCGTGCCGGTTGACCCGGTGGCCGAAGACCACGTCGTACCCCTCGGCGGCCTTGGCGAGCAGCGTCCAGATCTGCGAGGGCGGCACCTGCAAGTCGGCGTCGCACTGCACCGTCCACGGCTGGGCGGCGTAGGAGAACCCGGCCGCCATGACCGCGTCGATGCCGAAGTTGCGGGTGAAGGACAGGTAGCGTACCCGGGGATCGGTCTCGGCCAGGGCCCGCATCCGGGCCAGTGAGTCGTCGGAGCTGCCGTCGTCCACGAAGAGGATCTCCAGGTCCTCGATCGGGGACAGTTCGGCGACGAGCTCGCGGTAGGCCACGTCCACCTGGGCGCCCTCGTTGAAGCACGGCACCAGCACCGTCAGGCCCGTCGTCACTGCGATCTCCTCAGCGCCAGGCCGAGGACGAGCGGGTTCGCCCCCAGCGCGTACACGGCCCCGGCCGCCCCGGCCAGGGGAATGGCCACCGCGCCCAGCGCGGCGACCGCGGCCAGCGCGGCCACCACGGCCTTGGCGTTGGCCCGGGGGTCGGTGTGCTCGACGACGAACGTGGCGCCGCTGGCCAGCGCCTGCACGGGAAGCAGGGTGAGCGCGAGCACGCCGAGCGCGATCGGGCCGTGGATGTGCTGGACCAGGGCGACCCCGGCCAGCGCCAGCCAGAGCACCCCGGCCACGGCGGCCAGCCCGGCCATGCGCCGTCCCAGCACCCGCGCCCCCGCCGCGCCGCCGCCCGCCACCCTGAGCGACAGCTGCGGCTGGTAGATCCGCTGCAGCGTGTAGAGCACCGAGAGGGCGAAGCCCCAGGCGAGGGTGACGAAGTAGAGCTCGCCGCTCTGGTCGGCGTGGGCGCTGAGCGAGAGCTCGATGAACAGCGTGCCGATCATGGCGTTGTTCATGACGTCGGCCGCGCCCATCAGCACGATCGTGCCCGCCAGCACGCGGCGCAGCCCGGGGCGCGGGCGTCCGGCGCGGGGCAGGCCGGGCAGCAGCGAGAGGTTGAGCGCGGTGACCAGGGCCAGCAGCCCGGTCAGGTAGCCGGTCGGGCCGACCCCGGCGAAGAAGGCCAGCGCCGCCATCGCGCCCATGCCCAGGCCGAGCACGGCGAAGTGGACGGTGTCGCGGGCGTAGCGGCCGAGCGCGCGGTGCAGGGCGACGCCGAGCATGCCGCAGCCGAGCGCCACGTAGTACGCGATGCCGAGCAGATAGAGCGTGACCGGGTGGCGTGGGGCCAGGGCGAGCGCGACGACCGCGGCGGCGGTGGCCGGCAGCGGTACGTACGCCACCAGGGCGCGGAGCATGCCGGCGAGCTGGTCGCGGGTACGGCGGGCGCGCGGGATCAGCTTGAGCGCGGCCTTCTCGGTGCCCGACTGGACGACCATGCACAGCCAGCCGACGGCGCCCATGACCGCGGCGTAGGCGCCGAAGTCCGCGCGGCTCCAGGCCAGGGCGAGCAGGGCGGCGGAGCCGTACAGCATCACGCGGAAGGTCGCGCGGCCGGCGATCAGCGTCGTCAGCCGCGCCAGCCCGATGCGGTGGGTGGCGGTGGCTGTCATCCGGCGTCCAGGTCGGCGAGGACGCGCTCACGCAGCGGGCGGCTGCCGTCGCGCAGGTAGGCGCGCAGGGCCGATTCCACCTGTTCTGGGCCGAAGCGGTCGAGCACGCCGGTCAGCGACGGCCCCCTCTCCATGCCGAACAGCGCGGTGAAGAAGGTCCTGACCTGCGCGGCCTCGAACGTGTCCGGCAGCGGCAGGAGGGCTTCGACGTGTTCGCGGGCGGGGGGTTCGGAGGGGCGCGCCGCGGTCCAGGTCGCCGGGCGGCCGGGGCCCGCCAGCCAGGCGCGGACGTGGGCCAGGCGCTCGGCGGCCGAGGGGTCGAGGCGGCCTTGGGCGAGGGCCAGGTCGTAGCAGGTGGCGTGCAGGGCCGCGCACACCTTGGAGAAGGCGGGCGGCTTGGCGGGCAGATCGTCCAGCGGGATCTCGCTGATCTCCTCGACGTGGGCGCGGACCGCCTCGTCGGTCCTGGCCTTGGCGATCAGCGCGTCGAACTCCTTGTACCAGCGCGCCAGCGTCTCCCGGTCGAGCGGCGAGCGGTCGTCGTGGTCGCGGATCCAGCGGATCATGCGCGCGGGCAGGTACGGCACGAGCGGATCGCCCGCCACCGGCCGGGGCGCCGAAGGGACGGCCCGGTAGACGGCGCCGCACGCCCGGCACGAGTACCGCTGACGGCCCAGATCGGAGGGATGCGGATCACCGCACTGCAGGCATCTCACAACGGCACCGCCACCGCCGACGAGGGCACCAGCTCCGCGCCGAGCCCGCTCTTGACCTCGGCCTGCCCCTTGCCGAGCACCAGGCCGCGCTTACCGGAACCGATCGCCCACTCGACCATGCGGACGTAGCCGTCGAAGTACAGGTGCTTGCGCCCGCCGCTCTCCGGCGGGAGAGCGCCCCAGCTCAGGCAGATGGGCCAGGCCGGGTGGTCGAGGATCAGGGACAGGCCGAGCAGACGCCGTTCGTGCCGGTAGGTGAGGGCGACGCTCTCCCCGCCGGCGATCAGCGCCTCCAGGTAGGGCAGGGGCAGCGGTGCGGCGGGCAGGAACCCGCTGCGGTGCTTGAGGTCGTTCTCGGCGCGCAGCCGGGCCGCCTCCTCCGCGCCGACCAGCTCGGCGGCGGGACCGATCCTGACGGTCAGTTCCGCGGAGAACGTCCTGGCCCGCCTGCGCAGGGAGTCGCGGCGGCGGGGGTCGAGCTGGGCGTACCAGTCGTCCAGGCCGGACCAGGGGAGGGCGAGCTTGGCCAGGGGAGCGGTGGGCAGGTTCACCTTGAGCGGCCCGGGGAGCAGGGCGCGCTCGTCGGCCGAGACCTCGCGCCAGACCATGCTCCGCCAGCCGGGTCCCAGCTCCCGACGCAGCCCGCGCGCGTAGGCGCGCAGCAGGCCGGGGTCCGGTTCGCCGCGGAACCACCAGCCCTTCTGGGAGCGGTTGCCCGGCGCGTGAACGTCCAGGACGCCCGCCGGGCCGCGTACGCCGGCGTAGACGCCGCGCCGCAGCCGGGGCGTGCGCAGCGAGGCCGAGGCGGCGCCGACCGCCTTGCCGTCCTGCCGCAGGACCGCCAGCACCACGGGCGCCTGGGCGCCCCAGGCGTAGGCGCGCAGCAGGTCGTAGCGCCAGGTCACCCACTGGCCGGCGGCGAGGCGTAATTCCTCCCAGTCGGCGGGCTCCGGGTCGTGCCGGGGATCCAGGAACTCCAGGCTCATCCGATCGCCCACCGGGGTACCGCCACGACCTTCATGGGGAGGTATTCGAACCCCAGCGAGCGCTTCACGTCAACGAAGCCCCTGCCGGCGAACAGGCGTTTGGCGCCCGCGGCCGTCGCGTGGGCGACGATCCGGGCGTAGCTGTCGAAGTAGAGGTCCTTGCGGCCGCCCTGCTCCGGCGGCAGCGCGGCCCACGGGCCGTACATGGGGGCGACCGGGTGGTCGTAGACCATGGCGAAGGCCAGCAGCTTCTCGCCGTGGTGGTAGCTGAGTGTCCACACGTCCTCGCGGCCCAGCAGCGCGGCGAAGTACGCGGGCGACAGCGGCAGGCGCGGATCGAGGGAGGAGCTCAGCCGGGCGGCGTGGCGTTCGTCGAGCGCGGCCAGTTCGGCCGGGTCGAGGTCGCGGCGGGCACTGCCCTCGCGCACGCGCAGCTCGCCGTCCTGGGCGATGCGCTTGATCTGCCGCCGCAGCGTGGAGCGGCGGTTACGGCTGAGTGTGCCGATCCACCCGTCCGCGGAGGACCAGCCCAGGTGCATCTCCGTGGTGCCGGGGGACTGCCTGACGATGGCGCCGCGCCGGGCGACCAGCGGCAGCGCGGGCTCGGTGACCATGCGGTAGACCACACCGGCCAGGCCCCAGCCGAGCTCGGCGGCGGCGGCCCGCTCGAAGCTCCTGATGAGCTCGCGGCCGTCGGCGCCCTCGGGCAGGCACCAGGTGGGAGCGTTGGAGTGAGCCGGTAATCGCACGTCGAGAAAGAACGGCGGGCGGGAAGCCCGGCTCGGCCACAGGCCGCGGCGGACCGCTCCGATGGCGCCGGCGACGCGGTCGCCGTCGCGGAAGACGCCCAGCAGCGGCCGGGCCCACGAGGCGGCGAAGGAGCTACGGATCACGTCATAGGACCATATAGCCGTTAACCCCTGACGAATCCGGAGATCTTCCCAGCCCGCAGGCTCTGGGTCAATATCCGGGTAAGACAGTTCAATCTTCACTTAGGTCCCTGATTCACCCGAAAAATTACGAAATTGCAACGAAATGACTGAGAGTCATAGTTGGGAGTATATGTCTGATTTGATCATGGCCGCGCGCCACACCTGGACGCGTGTACCTAGTGCCCGCGCACAAACCAGCGCGGCGTTTGATCAGGGGAATGCCATGAAAGTTGGGGTGACGGGTGGTAATGGCTTCATCGGCCGTTACGTCTGTGAGGAGTTAGCCGCCAGAGGTCATACTCCGATCGTCTTCGACCATCAGGATCGCGGCTCCAGTCCGTTCGAGGTCATGCTCGGCGACATCAGGGACGCCACGGCCATGACCGAACTGGCCGCCCACGCCGATGCGATCATCCACCTGGCCGCCGTCCTCGGCACCCAGGAGACGATCACCAATCCGCGGCCCGCAGCGGAGACCAACCTCATGGGCGGTCTCAACTTCCTCGAAGCGGTCGCCCAGTACGACCTCCCCGGTGTCTACATCTGCGTGGGCAACCACTGGATGGACAACAGCTACTCGATCTCCAAGACCGCCGTCGAGCGCTTCGCGCGCATGTTCAACGCCCACCGCGGCACCAGGGTCAACCTGGTCAGAGTGGTCAACGCCTACGGACCCCGGCAGATGGCGGCACCGCCGTTCGCCGCCGGAAAGGTCCGCAAGATCACCCCCGCCGTGATCTGCCGCGCCCTGTCCGGCATGCCGGTCGAGTTGTACGGCGGCGGCACCCAGATCTCCGACATGGTGTGGGTCGGCGACGTGGCCAGGGGACTGGTCGCCGCGCTGGAGACCGCCGCGGTCGAGCCGCCGCTCGGCCACGTGGTCGAGGTCGGCCCGACCGAGTCGACGAGCATCCGCTCCGTCGCCGAGATGATCATCGACATCTGTGAGGAGCGCGGCTACGAGCGCGCGCCGATCGTGGACCTGCCGATGCGTCCCGGTGAGACCCCGGAGACCGCCGTCACCGCGGACCCGGAGACGCTGCGCCCGGTCGGCATCGACCCCGCCTCGCTGGTCACGCTGCAGGAGGGCATGGCCAAGACGGTCGACTGGTTCATCGAGAACCGCGGCACCCACTGGAACACCCCGAGGTGAAGCACCTGGTGATCCTCGGCGGCTCGGACGGCACGGTCAGTGCCTTCCGGGCCGCCCGGCGGCTGGGCATGTCCACGATCTGCGTGGACATGCGGGCCGACGCACCCGGTGCGGCGGAGGCCGACGAGTTCCTGCACCTCAGCACCCGCGACGTCCCGGCGGTCGCGGCCGCGCTGCGCGAGCGCGGCGGCCTGGCCGGTCTGCTCGCCCCCGGCAGCGACATCAATCTCCCGTCTCTGGTCGAGCTGGCCCGCCTGCTCGGCCTGCCCTGCGCGCTCACCGAGGAGACCCTGCGGGTCTCGACGGACAAGGCCGCCTTCCGCGAGACGTGCCTGCGCCTCGGCCTGCCGGGCCCGCGCTACTCCACCGATCCCGAGGTACGGCCGGCGCTGCCGGTCATCGTCAAACCGGTCGACTCCGGCAGCTCGCGCGGCATCACGATCGTGCGCGAGCAGGAGGACCTCGCCCAGGCGGTCGAGCACGCGCGGGCCGTCTCCCCGACCGGCCGCATCATCATCGAACAGCTCCTGACCGGCCAGGACCTCTGCGGCGAGGCCATGCTCCAGGACGGCAGGATCTCCCTGCTCGGCCTGAGCCGGCGCGTCACGGAACCTCCCGAGGTGGTGGCGGTCGGGCACGACATGGAGCCGGGCGACGGCGTCCTCGACAAGGAGGTCACCCGGCAACTGGAGCTCGTCTGCGCCGAGGTCGGCTACCGCGACGGCCCGCTCAACGTGGACCTGTTCGTGGAGGACGGCGTGGTCACGCTGATCGAGATGGGCGCGCGCATCGGCGGCAACGGGCTGGGCGAGGCGCTCGGCCTGATGTACGGCGTGGACACGGTCGAGGCCACGGTCCGCCTGGCCGTCGGCGAGCGGCCCGACCTCACGCCCACCCGCCGGGGGCCCGCCTCGGTACGGGTGCTGCGGGCGCCGTCGGAAGGCGTCCTGCTCGGGATCGACGGCCTGGAGGCGCTGCCGGACAGCGCCGAGATCGTGGTGGTCGCCTTCCCCGGCGACCACGTCTTCCCCTACACCGAGTGCCGGGCCAAGCTCGGCTACGTCGTCGACCACACGCCCCCGGACCTGGACGCGCTGGTCAAGGTCGATGTCCGTTAGGTTCTCCGCCACAGCGTGGGAGAGGTCCTACCGGCGCACGGTCCGGCTGGCCTTCTCCCGCGTGCCCTTCTACCGCGACCAGTGGGTACGCGCGGGCCGGGCGCTCGACGAGCCCCTGCCCACGCCCACCGGGGAGCTGGCCGATCAGCTGCACCGGCTGTGCCCGTTCGCCGAGCCGTACGATCCCGGGGCCGAGCCGAGCCTGTGGATCGGCCCGGCGGGCGGCCTGCGGGCGGCGCTGGCGGTGGCTCTCGGCGGGGCGCGCGGGCGGGTTCCGGTGCTGGAGGTGCGCCGTGCCGTGCTGGATCGGCGCACGCTGGGGCTGGGCGGCCCGCCGTACGGTGTGCTGCTGGAGCCGGATGCCACGGTCGTGCACGAGCGCAGGCGGCGTGAGCTCAACGCGCCCGCGCTCAAGCTCGCCGCCGACGCCGGCCGCGCGGTCGTGGTCGGCGAGCGGGCGGCGGTGGCGTCGTTCCTGCCCGAGCTGGCGGGCGTCGAGGTGAACGTGCTGGAGCGGGTGACGCTCGCCGGCGCCGCCGAGGGCGCGCTGGTGCACGACCCGCACCTCGGCTACTACGCGGCCCGCGCCCGCTGCGGCCGGGTCCATCTGCTGTGGCGGCGCTTCCACGCCCGGCCGGAGGGCGGCGGCCTGGCCGTCTCCGCGCTGGGCAGGCGCCGTCCGGTGCTCGTCGCCGTGGTCCCGGACGGCGGTGGCGAGCTCGGCCGCTGCCCCGGCCACGGCACCCCGATCCTTGGAGTCGCATCGTGATCAGAGCCAACCGGGTGACGCTGCTCGCGGGCGCCCTTGCGGTGGCGCTGGCGGGAGTCGTCCGCTTCGTCCTGCCGTACGAGCAGGAGATCACCTCGCTGTGGGGTTTCCTCGTCAAGCTCACGCCGCAGCTGGCCGCCATCGTGGCGATCGCCTGGCTGGACGTCGAGTGGGCGCGGCGGCTCAGGCTGCACCTGCTGGCCATCCCGGCCGTGTTCCTGGCCTTCCTGCTGTACTTCGTGCCGAAGACCTTCATGGCCGCCATGGACATCGAGGACAAGTCCGGCACCTTCGAGGACCTCTACCTGCACGTCGTGGTCTTCGTGCCGTTCCTGATCGTGGCGCTGCTGCTGGCCTACCGGCTCGGCGGTGGCTCGCGGGAGGGTGTGCTGCGCACCGGCCTGGCGATGTCGATCCTGCACGTGTCGGGTCTTGAGGACCTCGTGGCGGTCTCCATGAACCGCCGTCTCGACGCCATCCCCGAGGTGTGGGGCTGGGCCGACCACATCACCGTGCGGATCGGCCACCCGGCCACCAAGTACGAGGCGTACGCCTTCATCGCCGCGCACGTCGTCGCGGCGCTGCTGGTGTTGTTCGTGCCGCGCCGGTGGCTACGGCGTCGTTCCCCCCGGCCGGAGGAGTAGGCGGGCCGCGTCGAGGTCGCCGTCCAGCGGGCGGTCCGGCTCGGCGCCGCGGCGGGCCCGTACGGCGGCCACCCGCTCGCAGGCCAGCACGATCTCCAGCGGCTCCACGCAGCGCAGCGCGTAGCGGGCCGCCTGGGTGGCGAAACCGGCGTGGTCCTCGGTGCCGCGGGAGATCACCGCGGTGCCGGTGGTGACCGGCGTCGCCAGGTGGCGCAGCTCGGCCAGCGCGTCCTGGGCCACGTACTCCAGGATCATCAGGCCGGAGGCGCCAGGACGGCCGGCGAGAAAGGGCAGGGCGCCGGTGTAGCCCGGTTCCATCAGCGTGGCCAGCCGGGCGGTGCTCAGCTGCGCCGTCTGCACCAGCGCGGCGCGCAGCGTGTCCAGGGCCAGCGCCACGGGCGCCGAGTGGAAGTTGCCGTTGTGCCAGGCCAGCGAGCGGTCGATGAGCGGGTTCTCGGCGGCGGCGTTGAGGTCCACCTCGACGGTCGTGGCGGCCCGTTCCAGCGCGTCGAGCGCGCCGCCGTGCACCTGGGCGAAGGCGCGGTAGCCGTACGGGTCCTGCACGCGGGTGGCGAGTTCGCCGTTGAGCAGGCCGCGCAGCCGCGCGGCCACCACCGCCTGCCCCTGATGCGGTCGTGCTTCCTGTACGGCTGCCGCCAGCGGCTCCGCCGAGGCTCCGACCGCGGTGAAGGAGAAGGCGGCCACGTCGACCGCGGCGTCCAGCAGCCCGCGCAGCCGATGACAGGCCAGCGCCGCGTCGGCCAGCGTCAGCGCGCCCGAACTGATGAACGGCAGCCCGTCCGAGCTCGCCAGCGCGAAGCGGGGACCGTCGCCGCCGTGCCACGCCTGCTCGCCCAGCAGGCACAGGGCGGTGCTCGCCAGCGCCGTCAGGTCGCCGGTGCCGATGGAACCGTAGGCGCGTACCGGGGGAGTGACGCCCGCGTTGATCGCCTCGGCGAGGACAGGCAGCACCGCCGGGTCGATCCCGGAGCCGCCCGCGAGCAGCTGGTTCAGGCGTACGGCCAGCATCCCCCTGGCCCGTTCCGCCTCGATCAGGGGGCCGGCGCCACCGGCGTGACTGCGCAGCAGGTCGAGCCCGGACGCGGCCACCTCGACGTCCTTGTTCGCGCCGACGCCCGTGCTCTGGCCGTAGACCGGGCCGGTCAGCGCCTGGGCGGTGGCCCACGCGGCCCGAGCGCGATCGGTGGAGCCGATCGTCACCCGGGCCTGGCCGGTGGCCACGGCCGCGACCCGCGAGCAGGTCAGGCCGGCGCCGAGGAGTTCCATGGGTGTGATCAGTCGCCGTCGGGGATGACCAGGCTGAGCAGCCAGCTCACGACGCTGATGATGACCGAGCCGATGAGCGCGGTGACGAAGCCGTCCACATGGAACGGAACGTCGAGCTGCCCGGCGATCCAGCTGGTGAGCAGCAGCATCGCCGCGTTGATCACCAGGAGGAAGAGCCCCAGCGTCAGCACGATCACCGCGCAGCCCAGCATCTTGACGATGGGCTTCACGATCGCGTTGATCAGGCCGAAGATGAGGGCGACCACGACGAGCGTGCCCCAGTACTTCGCCGTGGTGTCGGTGCTGACCGTGATGCCGGGGAGCAGTTGTGTGGCGACCCACAGGGCGACCGCGGCCGCCAGGGTTCTCAAGATGAATATCACGCTGATAGATCCTCGCACTCCTTGAGGGCCGTTCGGTAGAGGCGCAGCGCCACCAGGGGATAGATCATGACGCTGAACACGCCGGCGGTGACCATCGCGGCGGCGTGCGCCGAGCTGATCGCGCCCTGCTGCACGCCGGTGTTGGTGATCACCACGATCAGGGGCAGACCGGCCGCGGCGAACAGCGCCAGCGCCTTGTGCTCGCCGGGCCGCAGGTCGGGGTCGCGCCGATGCAGCAGGTACGTGGGCAGCCCGCGTACCAGCAGGAACGCGAGAAGGAAGATCGGGATCAGCAGCAGGCTGCGCGGGTCGGTGAACAACGCCTTCAGGTCCAGGTTGGCGCCGCTGACCACGAAGAAGAACGGGATGAGGAAGCCGAAGCCGATCGCGTCGAGTTTGGAGGAGATCATGTGTTCCTCTGCCTCCGGGCCCGAGGCGACCGCCAGCCGTACCACGATGCCCGCCGCGAACGCGCCGAGCAGCACGTCCAGGCCGAACGCCGACGCGGCGGCGATCATCGCGATCAGCACGAACATGACGATGCGCACCGCGAGCTGGCCGCTGCTGCCCATCGTGCCGGCGACCAGCCGCGCCAGCAGCGGGTGCCGCGGCCGGGCGGCCATCGCCGCAGCGATGATCGCGATGACGGTGAACAGCGCGATGAGCGCGATCGTGTGCCAGCGCTCGTCCTCGGAGAAGACGAAGGCCATGGCCACGATCGGGCCGAACTCCCCGAGCGCCCCGATCCCCAGCACCCGGCTGCCGAAGGGCGTGGGCAGCGCGCCCGCGTCCCGCACCATCGGCAGGATCGTGCCGAGCGCGGTCGTGCACAGGGCGAGCCCGATCACCTGGGCGGCCAGCGTGAAGCCGTTGGTCGCCACCGCCACGAGCAGCCCGAGCGCCAGCGAGGCGAACCAGCCGTAGATCGCCAGCCTGATCGGCCGGCCCTTGATCCGGGCGAACTCGATCTCGTAGCCGGCCATGAACATCAGCATGGAGAGCCCGAACTGCGAGATCGTCTCGATGACGCCGTCGGTCGTGATCCAGCCGAGCACCACCGGGCCGCACAGGACGCCGAGAAGGATCTCCAGCACCACGTTCGGCACCCGGACGAACCGGCCGAGCGCGTGGGCGACGATCGGCGAGATCGCGGCGGCCAGGACGATGATCAGAACAGTGATCATGCACGCTATGTGCCCACCCGTCACTCCATGTAGTCACTCGCCGGACTGTTGGCGTTATGCAGGCCCAGGATGGGGAAGAGCGGTGCAAGGGGGGAAGGGAGCGAGATGGACGCGAAGGAACTGGAGTCGTTGCCGGCCAGCGAACTGCACGAGCGTGCGGTGCGCTACGCGGTACGCCATGGAGACCTGGGGTTTCTCTGGAACCTGCTCAAGGTGATCCCGGCGGCCGAGGCGGCCAGCGGTCACGACGGGGAGACCGCCAACGACCTCAGCCGCGTCTCGGCCTTGCTCAGCGACGCCCTCGCCGCGGGTGAAGGGGACCTGGGAGAGGCGCTCAAACCTGTCTATATCGATTACCTCACCCAGCATCCGGAGGCTTAGCCGGCGAGTTCCGTCGGCGTGCCGTACAGGGCGAAGCCGGGCGTGCTCACCGAGCGCCCGCCGCGCGTGACGATCATCACCTCGTACGGCTCGGCCGCCGCGAGATCGACGGCGAAGCGGCGGGCGCGCACCGGGCCCATCGCGTACATGGCGGTGGCGAACGCGTCGGCCGTACTCAGATCCGGGCCGATCACCGTCACCGAGCCGAGCGCGTGCTGGGCCTCACCCGTGCGGGGATCGACCACGCGGGTCTGACCCGAGGTGGAGATGGCCAGGTCGTTGGCGAAGACCATGCGGCGCACCGCGTTGGTGCGCGGGTCGCGGATGCCCACACGCCACGGCCGCCCCGGCAGTGAGGATCCGCGTACCCGGATGTCCCTGCCCGCGGTGATCCGGTGGTCCACCGCACCGGCGCCGGCCAGCGCCCGCGAGAGCCGTTCGACCGCCCAGCCCTTGATGTAGCCCGAGACGTCCAGGACCCCGCCGATCCGCGAGTCGAACCACCCGTCCGTCGCCTCGGCCATCTCGTCACACCGGTGCAGAACCTCGATCAACTCCGGCACCTGCTCGATCGTCCTGCCCGCGTTGAGCCGGGCGATCTGGCTCTCCTCGTCGAAGGGGTCGAACGTCCGGTCCACCCAGCGCAGCCAGGCGAAAGCGTTGTCCAACATGGGAACCAGCTCACGCTGGGGCAATGCCGTGCGGATGTCCACATTGACGGAGGTGTTCAGTACCGTCTCCGTGCGTGCGGATCCAGGGAACGTCATGTGGGGCTCCTTCCTCGGGAGGACACATTTTCATAACGGGCGTATGGCGGACCTAAGCGCTTTGCCGGTGCCCTGGCTTCAGGTACGCGTGAGTAGGGTCTGAGGCATGGCAAACGTGCGTGTTGAGCGGACAGATGACGGCGGGTTCCGGGCGACCAACGCCCGCGGGGCCGAGGTGCGGATCGGCGGCGGCGACGAGGACGGCGTCTTCAGCCCCGTGGAGCTCCTGCTGGCGGCGGTGGGCGGATGCAACATCGTCACCGTCGAACCGCTCACGGCTCAGCGGGGGCAGCAGCTCATCCGGCTGGCGATGACCGTCGAGTCGGAGAAGGTGCAGCCCAATCTGCTCGGGCCGGTGACCGTCACCTACGACGTGGAGGTGCCGTCGGAGAAGGCCGACGAGGTGTACCGCGCGGTGGCCCATCGGGTGCACGAGAAGTACTGCACGGTGAGCCGGTCGTTGTCTGAAGGTACTGAGGTCCGTTTGGAGCTTCCCTAGCCCTTTTGGGGAGACATTCGACCCCTATATGACGCGTCCGTTGCATTCGCCTCTGTAGTGTCGAAGCAGGTCAAGAGTCCTGCGACTGACTTGCAGACCTTTACCGATGCGGACGCGGAGGGGGACCGTCGTCTGCAGTGCGGGACCGCCGGTGCTTCGGGGGAAGGTACCGGCCTGGACCGCCATATATCGGGGCCGGGGTAGCTTTGGGGGAAGCTGCTCCGGCCCCGATTCACGTCTTGAGCCCTGTGTGGCGATTTTTGCTGACAAACACCCATACGCTGGGTTTTTGTGACAGTTTCCATGCTGATTGACTGCGACCCCGGCATCGACGACGCCCTCGCGCTCGCCCTGGCGGCCGGATCCGCCCTCGACCTCCGCGGCATCACCACCGTGGGCGGCAACGTCGGCCTGGACCTGACCACCGCCAACGCCCTCGCCCTGCGCGAGTTCCTGGACCTCGGCGACGTCCCCGTGGTCCCCGGCTGCTCCGGCGCCCTGGTCCGGGGTCCCATGGACGCCGCTCACGTGCACGGCGCCGGTGGGCTGGGCGACGCCGTACTCCCTCCGGCGGTTCGCGCCGTCGCCGGCGGCCACGCCGTCGACTTCATCATCTCCGCCCTCCGCGACAACCCCGGCGAGATCACCCTCGTGGCCACCGGCCCGCTGACCAACATCGCCCTGGCCGTCCGCAGAGAACCCGGAATCGTGGACTGGGTCCGGGACTTCGTGGTCATGGGCGGTTCGTACACCCGCGGCAACCACAACCCCGCCGCCGAGTTCAACATCCTCACCGACCCCGAGGCCGCCACCATCGCCTTCAACGCCGGCTGGACCGTCACCCAGGTGGGCCTGGACGTCACCCTGACCGCCCGCGTCACCACCCGGGTCCTCGACCGGATGCGCGACCTGGGCCGCCTGTCCTCGCTCATCCTCCCCAGTGTCCGGTCCTACGCCCCGGTCACCGCCGAGACCGGGCCAGCCCTCCACGACGCGGTCGCCGTGGCCCACGTCATCGACCCCACCCTCCTCACGCTGACCCCCGCCGAGGTACGCGTGGAGACCGCCGGCCATTACACCACCGGCATGACCGTCACCGACTTCGACTCGCCCACTCCCAACACGCGGGTGGCCACCCACCTGGATGTCGACCGGTTCTGGGACCTGATGATCACCTCTTATGGAAGGTTGGCGGGGCGGCTTGGGTGATGTGCGTGGTGGTCTTGGTGGCTGCTACAGTTACCTGTGTCGCAAGCGCCGCTAGCTCAGTTGGTTAGAGCAGCTGACTCTTAATCAGCGGGTCCGGGGTTCGAGTCCCTGGCGGCGCACCGACCGAAGCCCCAGTTCACTGTGCTGAACTGGGGTTTCTTGGTTTCCGAGAAACCCTGGTGCCAGGCCGCGAGGCTGTGCCGGCGCATCGGTGCCGTGGTTACGCAACAGGTATTTACCGGTTGCGTGCAATGCCCCAGCAGCCTCAGAAGACGGAATAGGCTCGTGCGGGTAGTGGGCGGAGCGCAAGGCAAGGGGACCAGGTGAGCGACTCGTTCGTGCATCTTCACGTACACACTGAGTATTCGATGCTGGATGGCGCGGCGAAGGTCAAGCCGCTGGTCGCCGAGGCTGCTCGGCTGGAGATGCCGGCGATCGCGATGTCGGATCACGGCAACATGTTCGGCGCGTACGAGTTCTATCAGTCAGCCAAGGGCGGCCCGGTCAAGCCGATCATCGGCATCGAGGCGTACGTGGCGCCGGAGAACCGGTTCGTGAAGAAGCCGGTGTTCTGGGGGGCGAGGGCCGAGACCGGTGTCGCCGACGCCGAGGGTGGCAAGGACGTCTCCGGCGGTGGCCGGTTCACCCACATGACCATGTGGGCCAAGGACGCCCAGGGCCTGCGGAACCTGTTCCGGCTGTCGTCGCTGGCGTCCTTCGAGGGCTACTACTCCAAGCCTCGCATGGACCGTGAGCTGATCTCGAACCACGCCGAGGGCATCATCGCCACCACCGGCTGTCCCTCCGGCGCCGTGCAGACCCGGATCAGGCTCGGCCAGTACGAGGAAGCGGTCAAGGTCGCCGCGGACTACCAGGACATGTTCGGCAAGGAGAACTACTTCCTGGAGCTGATGGACCACGGCATCGACATCGAACGGGACGTCCGCGAGGACCTGCTGCGGCTGGCCAAACAGCTCAGCATCCCGCTGCTGGTGACCAACGACAGCCACTACGTCACCGAGGACCAGGCCGACGCCCACGACAGCCTCCTGTGCGTGGGCGTGGGCAAGAACAAGGACGACCCTAACCGCTTCCGGTTTAACGGCTCCGGCTACTACCTGAAGTCCGCGTCCGAGATGCGCAGCCTGTTCTCCGAACTGCCGGAAGGCTGCGACAACACGCTGCTGGTCGCCGAGATGGTCGGCGACTACGGCGACGTGTTCACCTACGTCGACCGGATGCCGCAGTTCCCGGACGTGCCCGAGGGCGAGACCCAGGAGTCGTGGCTGCGCAAGGACGTCGAGCGCGGCCTGGAGATGCGCTACGGCTCCCCGATCCCCGCGGAGGTGATGGAGCGCTACGAGACCGAGATGAAGATCATCGGCCCGCTGGGGTTCTCCAGCTACTTCCTCGTCGTCGCCGACATCTGCAAGTACGCCCGCGACAACGGCATCGCCGTGGGCCCGGGGCGTGGTAGCGCCACCGGCTCGATCGTGGCCTACGCCACCCGCATCACCGAACTGTGCCCGCTGGAGCACGGCCTGCTGTTCGAGCGCTTCCTCAACCCCGAGCGCATCAGCCCGCCCGACATCGACCTGGACTTCGACGACCGCCAGCGCGACCGGATGGTGCGCTACGTCACCGACAAGTACGGCACGGAGATGACCGCGCAGGTCAACACCTTCGGCACCATCAAGGCGAAGGCCGCGGTCAAGGACGCCTCACGCATCCTGGGCTATCCGTTCGCGGTCGGCGACAAGATCACCAAGGCGATGCCGCCGGACGTCATGGGCAAGGGTGTTCCGCTGGCCAAGCTGTTCGACGAGGAGCACCCTCGTTACGCCGAGGGCACGGAGATTCGCGCGCTGTACGAGACCGATCCGGACGTGAAGAAGGTCGTCGACACCGGCTTGGGCATCGAGGGCCTGATCCGGGGCACGGGCGTGCACGCCGCGGCGGTCATCCTGTCGTCGGCGCCGCTGCTGGAGCTCATTCCGATGCACATGCGGGACAAGGACAAGGTGGTCATCACCGGGTTCGACTATCCCTCGTGCGAGGAAATGGGCCTGATCAAGATGGACTTCCTGGGTCTCCGGAACCTGGGCATCATCGATCACGCCATCAAGATCATCGAACAGAACCGGGGTGTGAAGCTCGACACGCTGAGCATGCCGCTGGACGACGCGACCACCTACAAGCTGATGGCGCGAGGCGACACCCTCGGCGTCTTCCAGCTCGACGGCGGCCCCATGCGCCAGCTTCTGAAGTTGATGGAGCCGACCCGGTTCGAGGACATCGCCGCGGTGCTCGCGCTCTACCGGCCGGGCCCGATGGCGGCCAACGCCCACACCAACTACGCCCACCGCAAGAACGGCCGCCAGGACATCGAGCCGATCCACCCCGAGCTCAAGGAAGCGCTGGAGCCGATCCTCGGTACGACCTTCCATCTGCTGGTCTACCAAGAGCAGATCATGGCCATCGCCCGGGAACTGGCCGGCTACACCCTCGGCGGCGCCGACCTGCTGCGCCGCGCCATGGGCAAGAAGAAGAAAGAGATCCTGGACGCGGAGTTCGTCAACTTCCAGTCCGGCATGCGCGACAACAACTTCTCCGACGACGCGATCCAAGCGCTGTGGGACGTCATGCTCCCGTTCTCCGGCTACGCCTTCAACAAGTCCCACACCGCCGGGTACGGCCTGGTCGCGTACTGGACCGCCTATCTCAAGGCGAACTACCCGGCCGAGTACATGGCCGCGCTGCTCACCTCGGTCGGTGACGACAAGGACAAGGCGGCGGTCTATCTGGCCGAGTGCCGCAAGATGGGCATCCAGGTGCTGGCCCCCGACGTCAACGACTCCATGCAGGACTTCGTCGCCGTCGGCGAGGACAAGGTCCGCTTCGGTCTGGGCGCCGTCCGTAACGTGGGGGAGAACGTCGTCGAGGGCATCGTCAAGGGCCGCAAGAAGGCCACCTACGGCGACTTCAACGACTTCCTCGACAAGGTGCCGCTGGTCGTGTGCAACAAGCGCGTCGTCGAATCCCTGATCAAGGCCGGGGCCTTCGACTCCCTCGACCATCCCCGCAAGGGCCTGCTGCTGGTGCACGAACAGGCCGTCGACTCCGTCATCGACATCAAGAAGAACGAGGCCCACGGCCAGGACTCGCTGTTCGGCTCCTTCGCGGAAAGCGGCGACGAGGAGAGTTCGTTCTCCATCGCGGTGCCCGACATGGAATGGGACAAGAAGACCAAGCTCGACTTCGAACGCGAGATGCTCGGCCTGTACGTCTCCGATCATCCCCTGGCCGGCACGGAACGGCTGCTGTCGCGCAACCGCGACACCACCATCGCCGAACTGCTGGAAAGCGGCCGGGAAGACCGCGGTGACGTGCGCGTGTGCGGTCTGATCACCAAGGTGGAGAAGCGGGTCAACAAGGCCGGGAACCTGTGGGCGATCGTCACGGTCGAGGACATGGACGCCGCCGTCGAGTGCCTGTTCTTCCCCAAGAACTACGAGCTGTACGCGCCGGAGCTGCGCGGCGACGTCGTCGTGTCGGTGGGCGGTCAGATCAACAACCGCGACGGCGCGATCAGCATCTTCGCCAACGACCTGACCCCGCTCGACATCTCCGGGATCGCCAGCGACAGCGGGCACCCCGTCACGCTGCAACTGCGTGAGGAGCGGCTGAACCAGCACCATGTCGAGGAACTGCGGCACGTGCTGAAGGCGCATCAAGGCAAGGTGCCGGTCAGGATCCATCTGGAACGCCTGTCGGGCAAGACGGTGCTGCTGTCGCTGCCGGAGTTCTCCGTCAACCCGGAGGCGTCGTTCGCCGCCGACATCAAGACCTTGTTCGGGCCGGAGGCGATCAGCCTGTAACCGGCCCGCGACGGGCGGAGCTCCCGATCGGTAAGCGTCCGGGCCTGACGGGCTACGCGCGGACGTCGTCGAGTTCTCCGGCGGGGAAGGCCAGGGCCATGGCGATCGTCGGCCACTGCGCCAGCGTGCGTTCGACCACGGGGTCGGTGGTGCGCAGGAAGGCGAGGTGCTGGATGGCGTGGGCGGCCACGTGCGCGTTCTCGATCTGGTCCGGGCTCGGGGTGGCGGGGGCGGAGCCTCGGGCTATGGTCAGGTCGTTCAGGGGGATGCGGGCGCTGTCCGGTTCGGGGTCGGGGCATACCGCGTAGGTGAGCACGATCTGGTCCAGCTCCGGCAGGTGGCGCCAGCTGGTCGAGTGCACGACGTGGGCGGGGTCGTCGGCCCGGATGCCGCTGAGCCGCCGGGCGGTCTCGTCGGGGGCCTCGCCGGGCATGGGGGTGGCGGCGGCTCGCCGGTATGACCACGCGCCCTGGCGGTCGGCCAGCAGCATCAGCACCTCAACCGAGACAGTCACGTTGCTCCCCGTCGTCCGACCATCTGCGACAAGTATGCAGGAGCGTCCAATCAGCAGGTGTGGACTTGCTGCAGGGGCTCGCCCGTGCGTCGCTGGAAGCGCGGCACATGAGGAGGGACGCGATGCACGGAGTATTGCTGCTGATGGGCTCGGGTGAGACCAGCCCGACCATGGTCGAGGTCCATCGCGCCGCGATCGGCGGACTGGGGCCGAAGCCCCGGGCCGTGCTGCTCGACACGCCCTATGCCTTCCAGGAGAACGCCGCGGAGATCTCCGCGCGGGCCTGCCAGTACTTCGCCCGGAGCGTCGGCCTGGATGTCGAGGTCAACGGTGTCGTCGCGGGTGCGGACTGGGTGTTCTGCGGTCCCGGTAGCCCGACGTACGCGCTGGACCGGTGGGCGGGTGGCTCGGCGACGGCGGATCTGGTCGCGCGGGTGCGGGCCAGGCAGGGGGTCACGGTGTTCGCCTCCGCCGCCGCGTGCACGGCCGGGGTGGTGACCGTGCCGGTGTATGAGATCTACAAGGTGGGGGCGGAGCCGTACTGGCGGGAAGGGCTTGATCTTCTGGGGCCCGCCGGGCTGAACGCCGTCGTCATCCCGCACTACGACAACGCCGAGGGCGGCACGCACGACACGCGCTTCTGCTATCTGGGGGAGCGGCGGTTGTCGCGGATGGAGCGTGAGCTTCCCGCCGGTACGGGGATTCTGGGGATCGACGAGCATACGGCGCTGGTCGTCGATCTCGTGGATGAGCGGGTACGCGTGGCCGGCAGGGGCGGAGTCACGGTGCGGACCCGGGGCGGGCAGAGCGTGCTGCCGGCCGGCGCGACGGCCACGCTGGCCGAGCTGCGGGAACTGCTGCGCGGGGAGGGACGGTTCGCCGGGCCGGCGGCTCCGGAGGTGGCCGCCGCTCAGCGGACTCTGGGGGAGATTGTCGAGGCTTGTGAAGAGTCGTTCGCCTCGGCGTTGAGCGCGGACGACGTCTCGGCGGCGACCCGGACGGTGCTGCGGCTGGAGGAGGACATCGCCGGCTGGTCGGCCGACACCGAACAGGACGACGGCGGGCCGCTGCAGGCCAGGGACGTGCTGCGGCGGCTGATCGCCTCGCTCGCCGCGCACACCGGCCGGCAGGCGGTGGCGAGGATCGTGCCGCCGCTGCTGGCCGTTCGGGAGAAGTTCCGGTGTGAGGGCGCCTTCGAGGCCGCTGACGCGGTGCGCGGTGCGCTCGCCGAGGGCGGGGTACGCGTGGAGGACACCGCCGACGGCCCGCGCTGGAGCCTGCTTCCTTGAGAAACGGGAAGGTGGTCGTCGAGAAGGGTGCGGTCTTCGCCGACGTGTGGCTGGCGGCGGGGATCGTGGACCGGGCCGGCCTTGCGAGGTAGTGACCAATCATGCAATTCTGGTCACTATGCCGCGCCCACTCGTTCCGGACCGGCGGGGGCGCATCCTCGCCGCCGCCCGCCAGCTCATCCTCGACCAGGGCTGGCCCGACACCACCGTCGCCGGTCTCGCCGCCCGCGCCGGGATCGGCAAGGGGGCCGTCTACCTGGAGTTCGCCGACAAGGCCGCGATCCTCGCCGCCGTACTGAACCGCGACATGCGCGAGCTGACCGCCCAGGTGCATCAGCGGGTGCTGAGCGCGCCCGGCCTGGTCGACCTCCCGGCCGTCTACCGGTTCGCGGTGGAGGCGACGCTCGCGAACCCCCTGATGGCCGCGCTCTACCTGGGGGACGAGGCGGTGCTGGGCGAGCATGTGCGCGGTGTGGGCGACGAACGCTATCTCGACCGGTTCCAATGGCTGGGCGAGTACGTCGGTCAGCTGCAGCGGGCCGGGGTCATCGATCCGGCGCTCTCCACGGAGAGCATCGTCCGCGTCCTCGCCATCTTCACGCTGGGCCTGCTCCACGCGCCCGGCGTCTTCGGCGCCATGACCGCCGGGGAGCTGTCGGAGGCCGTCGGCCTGTTCTCCGACATGGCCGGGCGCGGGCTGGCGAGCGGCCTGCCCGCCGATCCGGCGGCCGCGCGGGCGGCGCAGCTGTCCCTGCTGGCCCGGCTCGACGACCAACTCGGCCGGCTGGAGGAGCCCGCATGACCGGCGTTTTCGACACCTACACCGACCTGACCGTCCTCGGCGGCCCCGTGCGCCTGTACCGGGCCGGCGGGTCGGGCCCGCCCTTGCTGCTGCTGCACGGCGGGATGCTGGACACCGCGCAGGGAGTGTGGCGGCACGTCGTCCCGGACCTGGCGCCCGACCACCGGGTGTACCTCATCGACCTGCCCCGCCACGGCGGCAGCCGTCCGTGGCGGGGCGTCCTGGACGAGGCGTTCTACACCCGCTTCCTCGACGACCTGCTCGACGTGCTCAACCTGCCGAGGGTCTCCGTCATCGGGATCTCGCTGGGCGCCGGAATCGCGATCGGGTACGCGCTGAAGCACCCGGACCGGGTCGACGCCCTGATCGCCATCGCGCCCGGCGGGCTCGGGGCCAGGCGGAAGGCCCAGTTCCTCACCTGGCTGGTCACCCGCACACCCGGCGTGATGCGACTGAGCAGCCGCTACCTGGCCCGCCGCCCCCGGACGGTACGCGAGTCGATGATCGCCAACCTCACGGCCGGGGCCGGCACCCGCGACTTCGACACCATCCTCGCCCTGGCCACCGAGGAGGCGGCGGCCAAGGCCGAGTACGGCGAGCCCGCGCTGGACGACTGGATGGTACGCGCCTACGGCCCCCTCGCCATGCGCGTGAACTACCTGCCCGACCTGCCGGGACTGACCACGCCCACCCTCTGGGTACGCGGCGACCGGGACCCGCTCGTCGGCCACGCCGAGATGGCGGCGGCCGCCGCGGCGGCCCCGGGCAGCCGCCTGGTCACGATGCCCGGAGCCGGGCACATCATCACCTATGACCGGCCGGAGGAGTTCAGCCGCCTGGCCCGCGACTTCCTGGCGACCGTGACGCGGTGATCTCGAGGTCGGCGAAGACCAGGGTGATGACCTGGACGTTGGCCTCGAGACGCGCGCCGCTTGAACAGGTGGCGAAGGCGCACCGGGTCAGGCGTGGGGGTCGTCCTCCACCAGTTCGAGGTCGGTCGGGACCAGGGTCGTGGAGTCGACCAGGCCTCTCAGCAGGTTGTGCAGGAGGTTGTTGTCACAGGGGCGTCCCGTCGCCATGTCGTGGATCAGCGGGAAGGGGAATCCGCTCGCGTCCAGGCGACGCCGTACGGTTTCGACCCTAGCCTCGATCTTGCGCTCGCCCCAGGCCTCCTCCCGGCGTATGTCGGCCAGGTAGTCGGCCGCCTGCCGGTACGTCAGGGGACGCGGGTTCTCCTCGTAGAGCAGGTACCGGCGGCCGAGGATGACGAGCAGGAGGCGTTCGACGTCGTCGAGCGGCCAGATCTTGGGCGGCAGCGTGTCGGCCCGGCGGCGGGGGATCAGGCCCTCGTCGTCGTGGCCGCTCACGTAGAGCTCGACCAGGTGCTCGCGATGGCCGCACCCCTTCACGAACAGCGGCGTGTAGCCGGCGGCCAGCGGGATGGGATCGGTCGTGGCGTGCAGGAACCGCCCGCGCGGCAGCCGGACGAGCTGCTGGCCGGTGTTGCGCAGCCACCACTGCCGCCTGCGGTAGGTGAGCTCGCCGTGCCGGCGGCTCACGTGCAGGTCGTCCTCGCCGACGCCCAGGTCGACCTCCGGCTTGCCGGCTCTGCCGAACCTGACGACCGCGCCGCTCTGCGGTGCGGCCTTGACGCCGCCGGTGACGGTACGGGCGTGCAGTGTGCCGGGACGAACGGGCGCGACGCCACGGGCAAGGCTGTCGGGGAAATGCATCGCTCGTCTCCTTCGGGCATCACGGGCACTGGATGTCAGGATCCACCGCCCGCTTCGGGACCGGTCCCGGGCCGCGTTCAGGCCGGGTGCGGCAGCCGGGCGGCGGCGGACGCGGTGAGCCGCCGGGCGAACTGGCAGAGCTGGTCGGCCGGACGTGATCCGGTGACGAGCAGGTTGACGGTTTCCGCCGCCCGGCCGTCGTCGTCGTGGTACGTGCGGTAGACCAGCTGGGCCAGGCACGATTCGTCGCCCTCCGCCTCGGGGCGCAGGATCGTGCGGTAGCCGTTCACGATGGTGGCGGAGCCGTTGGCGCTGTTCGGGGGTGGTCCCTGGTCGAAGCGGACGTCGAGCCAGAGCTTGCTGGTCGTGCTCGCCCATCCGCACTGCCAGCTGCCGAACCCGACGTCCGGCTCGTTGGCGTCGATGCCGGGGATGACCTCCAGCGCGGCGGCGGGCAGCAGCGCGCAGGCGTCTTGATGCGCCAGCGATCGCGCCGGAAGGGTACGGCGGGGCAGCGGCCCGTTGTTCAGCACGGTGACGGCGTTGCCGGTGGCGACGTCGGCGATGGCGCACAGCGGCGCCTTACCCGGATCGTCGCGTTTGGCGGTGACGGTGATGTTGGTGTCGTTCTCCCCGGCCAGCAGCAGGGTCCGCAGGCACGAGTCGCGCTCGGGGGGTTGTTCCACGATGCCGATCCGTCCCACGGTCCTGGCCGGAGGCGGCGGCTCGGCGTCCGGGTCGTGGTTGAAGTCGACCCTGACGTCCACGACGCTGTCGTCGTCCGGGCGCACCAGCACGTCGCATCGGTCGAAGTTGCCGTAGGCCCGGTCGAGTTCGGTGGCGCCGAAGCGGCCCAGCGCGACGGGTTCGGTCAGCGCGCACGGATCGACCGTGCGTGGGTCGCCGATCAGGGACGCGGGCCCGATCGCCTGCGCGCTGCCGTCTCTCTCCGACGGCGGCAGCAGGAAGGACGCGATCCCCGCCAGGGCCGCGACCAGGGCGGCGGCCGCGCCGGTCAGGTACGGGTGCTTTCTGACCGTGCCCAGGATGACGCTGTCGGCGCGCTGGTCGGAAGGGAAGCCGGCGGCGCCGTTCACGCCGGGATCGAGGACGGCCCCGCCCGCGATCTCCGTGAGCCGGCGCAGCACCTCCGCGGCGTCAGGACGCAGGCCGGGCTCCTTGGCGAGCATCGCGCGCAGCACCTCGTCCAGCACCCCGAGATCGGCCGTCAGCAGGACGCGCCCGCTCGGGCCGCGCTCCGGCGGCGAGCCGGTGACGAGCGCGTGGAGCATCGCGCCGAGGGAGAACACGTCCGAGCCCCGCTCCAGCCGCCCGAGAACGACCTCGGGGGCGGCGTAGTCGGGCGTGTAGCTGATGGCGCTGTTCGGGGTGATCGTCTCGTTCCCGCCGACGCGGTAGGCGGCGCCGAAGTCGGCGAGCTTGACCGTGCCGTCGCCGGTCACCACGACGTTGCCCGGCTTGATGTCGCCGTGGACGATGCCCTCGGCGTGCAGGCACACCAGCGCGTCGGCGACCTGCGCGCCGACGCTCGCGGCGACCTCCGGCGCCACGGCCTGCCGCCCGTTCAGGCTTCCGCCCGACACGTGCTCCATGACCAGCCAGGACGTGGCCCGCCGCCCCCGCCCGACCTGGACCGCGTCGAAGAGCGTGACGATGCGCGGGTGGTTGAAGCGCGCCAGCGCCCGCGCCTCGGCCCGCAGCCTGCTGAACCCGCGCACGCTATCGTGCCCGCTCAGCATCCGCTTGAGTACGACGTCCCGCCCGAGCTGCTCGTCGCGGGCCAGCCAGACCTCGCTGGTCCTGCTGCGGATGGGACCGTTGGTGAGCCGATACCGACGGCCGACCGACCTGCCCAGGCGCACCGTGGTTCCCTTCAGAGGGGACGGAACACTGCGCACTTTACCGAGCGATGGGCCTGGAGTCAGCGCCTTCGCTCAGGAGATCGGTCCGGCGTCCTCTTTCCACCAGTTCAGCAGCACGGCGCGTTCGAGGGTGTTGAAGGCGAACCCCTGGATCTTCAGCTTCTCGTTGGTCCACGAGAGGTAGGGCCGTCCCGCCCTGCTCTCGCCGCACAGCAGCCGCCCCGCTGTCTTGCCGCCGACCGAGTACGCGTTCTCGCCGACGAAGGTGCGCGACTCGATGTCGCACGAGCCTTTGGCCGGGGCGATCGCCTGGTAGTTCCGCCGCATCGAGGCGGCGTCGGGGAACTGGTAGTAGAAGACGACGCCCGCGCCCGAGGTGGGGCCGCACGCCACCGCCGTCACCTGGGCGCCGGGCACGTTGCTCTTGATCTGCTCAGCCGCCGGCCGCAGGCAGTTGACGCGGGAGGCGGCAGGAACGCGGTCGAGCAGGCTCTTCTCCCGCTCGGTCGGGAAGGGCGGCTCGGCCTGCGTGTTGACCGCCGCGATCACCGTGTCGATGGTGGGGGAGCGCGACTCCTCCCACCAGGTGATGAGGGCCTGCGCGTCCTTGCCGGTGGCCCTGCCCATCAGGAGCAGCGGCTCGACGGTCCACTCGACCGTGGGCGTCTCGTCCTTGTAGCAGAGGATCTCGCCGAGGTGGGCGCTCTTGTTGTCGTAGGTGGAGTTGCTCAGGAACTTCGCGGGCTTCTCGTCCGGGCAGAAGGCGTCCGGCGCCTTGGTCCTGCCGACCTGGCCGGTATGGCTGCGGCGCAGGCCGTCCAGGCTGGCGAAGCGGTAGTAGGAGACGTCGTCGGCGCCCTTCTCGTCCGAGGCGCAGTCCACGCCGGTGACGACGTCGCGGAACTGGTCGAGCGTCCCGGCCATCGCCCGCTCGCAGTCCGTCTGCCCGATCAGGCGCATGACCTCCTTCTCCGGCGGAGCGGGGAAGGCCGGTGCTTCCGTCCAGGTGCTCCAGGTCTGCTGGAGTTTGAGCTCGTCGGCGGCGCGGCTCTCCATCCTGGCCATGGTCCTGTGCTTGTCGTCGGTCCACACCAGCCAGGTCACCGCGTTCCGCTCGAAACACAGCAGCCGGCCACGGGGAGCGCCGATGCCGGGGTAGCGGTGCTCGGCGCCCGACGCCTTCGAGCAGTCGCCCTGCGCACGGGGTACGCCCGCCTGCCGCAGGGTCTGGTCGTAGGCCTGGCCCAGGGCGGAGTCGGAGGCGTACAACCCGATCTGCACGGTCCGCCCCGACGCCCGGCACGACAGCGACGCGGCCGACAGCGGCAGGCCCGCGCCGTCGCCGGCCCGCTCGCACGTCCCGCGCAGCGCGGCGGGCACGCGGGCGAGCGCCGCGGGATCGTCGGACCACGGGCGGGCGATCAGCGTGATCACCGTGACGACCACGACGGCGAGAGCGAGCGCCGCCCAGACCATCCCGCGCGGGCGTGCGCGGACGGGACGGGGAGCGTCGGGGCCGGCCAGAGCCGTGGCCAGGGCGCCGCAGGTGTCGTAGCGGGCGCGCGGCTCCTTGGCCATGGCCTTCTGGACCACGCCGTCGACGCCGGGGCCGAGATCGGGACGGTGGTCGGTGACCTTCGGCGGTGTCTTGTGCAGGTGCGCCCACAGCACCGCCGACGGCTCGCGGTGCGGGAACGGCTTCTCGCCGGTCAGGCATTGGTACAGCACCGCGCCCAGGGCGTAGACGTCGGTGCGCCGGTCGATCGGGCCGGACCTGAACTGCTCCGGCGCCGCGTAGTCCATCGTGCCGAGGAACTGCCCCTCGGTCGTGAGGGTGGTGGCCGACTCCATCTTCGCGATGCCGAAGTCGCACAGGTACACGTGGTCGGCGCTGTCGATGAGGATGTTGCCCGGTTTGATGTCGCGGTGGATCAGGCCGACCTGGTGGGCGGCGTCCAGCGCCGAGGCGACCTGGCCGACGATGTGCCTCGCGCGCGCGAGGTCGAGCCGGCCGCCGGTGCGGATCAGCTCGCCGAGATCGCCGCCGTTGACGTGCCTGAGCACGACGTAGACCGCGCCGTTGATGTCGCCGCTCGCGTACACGGGGACGATGTGCGGATGGTCGAGGCGGGCCGCGGTGGCCACCTCGCGCGTGAACCGCACGCGGAAGCTCGGGTCCTTCCTGGCCAGGTGCGGGTTCATCACCTTCAGCACCACGCGGCGCGGGAGCGTGAGGTCCTCGGCCAGGTAGACCGAGCTCATCGCGGTCTGCGAGATGATCCGGACGATCCGGTAGCCGGGTAGCTGCCGCATCACCTCGTGCGGTGATGAGAACCAGTCGACCGTGGAGTCCACGCCTGTCCCTCCGAACGCCGGAATCGTGCCGCCCGCGGCCCGCGCCGGCGTGGTGTGGTCTTAGCATCGCGCGTTCGGGACCGGTCCCCGGGCGGTTTCGTCACACCGGGGACCCGTCCCGGCGCGCAGGGTGCATCCTGGGCTCGCCGAACCGATGAAAGGGGCTTCCATGCACCGGACGACCATCACCGCTCTGACCCTCGCCGCCGTGATGGCCGCGGCGTCGTTCGCCGCCCCGGCGAGCGCCGCGGCGAAGCCGAACCTGCGCGCCTGCTACGACGGAAAGTGCAAGATCACGATCACGAAGCCGGTGAGCTTCCGCGTGGCCGCCCGCTACCGCCTGTCCCGGGTGTGGGTCTCCAAGGTGTACGCGTTCAACCAGGACATGGTGCGGGTGGAAGGACCCGGCGTCGCCACGACCCTCGGCGAAGGCGCCAGCGGGGGCATCAACAGCCTGAACGTCCGCGTCCTGTCGATCACCGACCGGGGCGCGACGGTCCGCTTCGAAGGCTGACGGCCCGGCGGATCAATCCCGCTTGTACATCCGAATGATCTTGCCCTTGGCGTCGGCGGCCAGGTACGCGCCTCCGTAGTCGTCGCTGAGGTAGACGAGGATCGCCGGCTTGGGCGGGCCGTTGAACGGCCAGCCCGGCTGGACGATCACGTAACGGGAGGTCGGCTTGTCGATGCCGAGCCGCTTCTCCGCCGTCTTGAACAGGGACGGCAGCGCCTCCCAGTTGAGCGAGCTGAGCTGGACGGTCTTGTCGAGGCTGGACATGGTGCCGCCCGAGCCCTTGTTGACCTCGCCGTCGCGGTAGTCCCAGGTGTCGTAGAGGGACTTCTTCCCGCGGACCGGCGCCTTGGCCGAGGCGAACTGCTCGTGCACCGAGAAGTCGCTGAACACCTTGCTGCCCGAGGCCTTCTCCATGGCGGCGATCACCTGCCGGATGCGGCCGGGGGTGAGCAGGGGGCTGGTGTCGGGGACGGGAGCCTCGGTGACCGGGGGATCGTCGTCGTCGCCGACCTTGGCGGAGGCGGACGGTCTGCCGCTCGCCGCGGTGTTCGGCCGGGTGGGATCGTCCGACGGGCCGGGGGCCAGCCACTGGGGGACCAGGATGACGCCCGCCACCGCGAGCGCCGCCAGGACGACCGCTCCGGCCACGAGCGGTCCCGAGCCGCGCCGGCGGCGGGTGGACTGGGTGGCCCACCCGTGCACGTTCGGGCCGGTGGGCAGGCCGTAGACGGGCTGCTGCGGCGGCGGGTAGCCGGGCTGGGGCGGGGCGTGCTGGGGCGGGGCGTAGGCGGGCGGCGGCGTCGTGTACATGGGCGGGGCCATGGCGGCGTCGGCGAGCATCGCGTCGAGGCGGGCCGGGTCGGGGCGCGTGGCCGGATCCGGGTTGAGCAGGGCGGTGAGCACCGGGGTCAGCGGCCCGGACCGGCGCGGCGGCGGGACCCGGCCGTCCAGGACGGCGGCGAGTGTCGCCAGCGGGGTGTCGCGGCGCATCGGGTGGGTGCCCTCGACGGCCACGTACAGCAGCATGCCGAGCGACCACAGGTCGGAGGCCGGGTTGCCCTCCTGGCCGCGCAGCCGCTCCGGCGCGATGTACTCGGGCGAGCCCACCAGCTCACCCGTGGCCGTCAGGCCGGGCGAGTCGTACAGGGCGGCGATGCCGAAGTCGGTCAGGACCGGGCTGCCGTCGGTGCGCAGCAGCACGTTGGCGGGCTTGACGTCGCGGTGCAGGATGCCGGCGGAGTGCGCGGCGCGCAGCGCGGCCAGGATCCCGCGGCCCAGCATGGCGGCCTCGGCCGGCGGCATGAGCTCCTTGGCGATGCGGTCCTGGAGCGAGCGGCCGGGCACCAGCTCCATGACGATCCACGGGTGCGGCGTCTCCGGGGTGTCCACGATGTGGTGGATGGTGACCACGTTCGGGTGGTGGAGCCTGGCCAGCGCGCGTGCTTCCAGCAGGATCCTGTCGCGCATCATCCGGGCGCGGCCGGGGTCGTCGTCCAGCGGGCCGTGCGGACGGACCTCCTTGAGCGCGACTTCTCGATGGAGCGCCAGGTCGCGGGCACGCCAGACCGTGCCCATGCCGCCGCTGCCGAGCCGGTCAAGCAGCTCGAAACGACCGTCGATCACCTTTTGTCCGGGGGTCACGCGCCAAAGCTTAGAGCCCGTGGCGGTCGTCGCGCGCGGTGACTTCGCCCACCGGGATCACCGGTGCCGTGCGGAGACCTCCCGGCGTGGCCGAGAAGTTCGATCGCGCCGCCGGACAGCACTCTGACCAGGGCGCCGGTGGCGAAGAGGCGCTCGCCGCCGCCGCGGGGGTCGGGGACGAAGCGGGTGGCGGTCAGGGCCGGGTCGCCGTGGTAGCCGCGGGCCAGGCCGGGGCCGCCGGCGTACAGGTGGCCGGTCGTGGCCGGGTTCAGGTCCTCGTCGAGTACGCGGACGCGGGTGCCGTCGATCGGCCGGCCGATCAGGATGGTCGCGGCGGCGCCCTGCGAGACCAGGTGGCTGGTGACGAAGGCGGTCATCTCGGCGGCGCCGTACAGGTTGATCAGGGCCGATCGCGGGTGGGCGCGCACGAACGCTCGCGCGTGCGCGGGCGAGAGCACGCCGCCGCGGGTCAGCACTTGGCGCAGCCCTGCCAGGTCGGGCAGGCGCTCCTCGACCATCCGGTGGAACGACCAAGTGGACAGGAACGCCGTGGTCACCCGCTCCTCGCGCAGCAGCGCGCCCAGCTCGTCCGGCGACGTACGCCCCGGCGGCGCGACGACCAGCCGGGCGCCGTTGGCCAGCGCGCCCCAGATCTCGAAGGCGGCCGTGTCGCGGGTGACCGGCGAGGCGTGCAGGACGCTCTCCCCGGCGTTCAGGCTGACGTACGCCGGATCGTGCACGAGCCGCGTGATCCCCGCGTGCGGGACCGACACCCGCGGCGCCAGCACGCAGGCCAGGTTGCCGGGCCGGACGGTCGGCAGCGGTCCCGGCGTCCCGTCCCCGTCCCCGTCCAGCGTCCGCGCGGTGATCGCCAGATCCGTGGACATCAGCCCGCAGGGCACATACGCGCCCGCCGCCTTGAGCACCGCCAGCGCGGCCAGCACGAACTCCGCCGACCGGTCCAGCAGCACCCCGACCGGCGTCTCCGGCCGCACGCCCCGCGCGATCAGCCGCCTGGCCAGGCGCTGCGCCCGGCTGTTCAGCTCGCCGTAGGTGAGCGCGGCGCCGTCACAGGCGACCGCGACCCGGTCCGGCCCCGCCAGGGCGTGAGCGGCGACGAGCTCGTGGACGGGTGTGTACATGTCGGGACTCCAGGAGGTCGGCCGGACCTCACGAAAGCACCCGCCCAGCCGCCCTGTCCTTGTCAAAATACGCGCCCCGCCGGAGATGATGTGCCTCATGCGTACTCAAGTAGGGATCATCGGCGCGGGCCCCGCCGGGCTGTTGTTGTCCCATCTGCTCCACCTGCGCGGCATCTCCTCGGTGGTGCTGGAGCGCCGCTCGCGCGAGTACGTCGAGCGCCGCGTCCGCGCCGGGGTCCTGGAGCAGGGCACGGTCGACACGCTGGTCGCGGCCGGGGTGGGCGAGCGCCTGCTGCGCGAGGGCCTGCCGCACGAGGGCATCGAGCTGAGGTACGGCGGCGCCGCCCACCGCATCCCCTTCGAGAAGCTGGTCCCCGGCCGGCGCATCACCGTCTACGGCCAGCAGGAGGTGGTCAAGGACCTGATCGCGGCCAGGCTCGAAGCGGGCGGCGACCTGCGCTTCGAGGTGGACGACGTGGAACTCCACGGCCTGACGGGCGCGCCGTACGTGACATTCGGCGGCGACCGGCTCGACTGCGAGGTGATCGCCGGCTGCGACGGCTTCCACGGGGTGTCCAGGCCGTCGATCCCGGAGGGCGCGCTGACGGTGTTCGAGCGCGAGTACCCCTTCGCCTGGCTCGGCGTGCTGGCCCGGGTACGCCCGTCGGCCGAAGAGCTGATCTACGCCAGGAACGAGCGCGGCTTCGCCCTGCACAGCATGCGCTCGCCCGAGGTCAGCCGCTTCTACCTCCAGGTGCCGCCCGACGCGGATCTCGCCGACTGGCCGGACGAGCGCGTCTGGGCCGAGCTGAAGGCCCGCCTGGAGACGGTCCCCGGCTTCACGCTGGAGACGGGCGAGATCATCGAGAAGGGCGTCACGCCCATGCGCGGCTTCGTCGCCGAGCCCATGCAGTACGGCCGGCTGTACCTGGCCGGCGACTCCGCCCACATCGTCCCGCCCACCGGCGCCAAGGGACTCAACCTGGCCGTGGCCGACGTCAACGCCCTCACCGAGGCGCTGGCCGCCTACTTCGCCACCGGCTCCGCCGGGCTGCTCGACGGCTACTCGGCGGCGTGCCTGCGGCGCGTGTGGCGGGCGCAGCACTTCTCCTGGTGGATGACGACGCTGCTGCACACCTTCGACGACGAGGACGCCTACGCCCGCCGCCTGCAGCTGTCCTACCTGGACTACGTGACCTCATCGATGGCCGCCGCGACCACGCTGGCCGAGAACTACGTGGGACTCAGCTGAACAGCCCGTGGCAGTGGTGGGCCAGGAAGGAGGTCAGGCCGGGCACGGCCACCAGCGCGGCGGGGCCCGCCAGCAGCCCGGCGACCGTCAGCAGCCCGGACAGGCGCTCACGGCGTTCGAGCGGCTCGTGCGGGTGGAGCATGCGGCGCACTCTGGTCAGGGCCGTCTCGCCGCCGGCGGCCAGCGCGAAGGCGGGCACGCGGCCGGTCGCCAGGCCCACCAGCGCGGCGGCGATGTGGATGCGGTGGTGCCGCCTGGCCGCCATGTCGTCGGCCAGCAGCTCGACCAGCCTGGCCAGCTCCGCCCGCGCCCGCTCGAACAGCGGCACCCGAGGGAAGGCCCGGGTGAGGATCTCGGCCCCGGCCAGCACGAGATGGTGGCGCCCGCGCAGGTGGGCGTGCTCGTGGGCGAGGACGGCGGCCACCTGGTCGGAGGTCAGCGACTCCAGGGCGCCGGTGGTGATGACGGTCTGGGCGCGGCGGCCGGGCAGGCAGTAGGCGACGCGCTCGGCGTGCTCGACCACGACCGCGCCGAGGTCGCCGTCGGGCCGGCCGAGCAGGGTGAGCATCTCGGCATGGCGGCGGCGTTCGCGGCGGGTGCGCAGCACCACGTCGGCCACCGAGTAGGCGAGCCTGGCCACGATGAGGGCGGCGCCGGCCAGCCCGGCGCGCACCCCGGTCAGCGAGAGGTCGGGCAGTTCCGTGCAGGCCTCGAAGAAGCGGGCCAGGCCGTGGCCGATCAGGTCGGTGGGCACCGCGAGGGAGATCGCGGCCAGCAGCGCGGCGGCGACGGCGGAGAAGCCGGCCGCCTGCCACATGCCGATCGCCAGCCGGGGCGCCCTGGACGTCCACGACGCCCGGCCGAGCAGGCGCGGCAGCAGCACGGCGGCCACGACCGCGTAGAGAGCGAGGAAGAGCGGGACGATCACTGCTTGCGGCCTCCGGGCGGGAAGACCTGCAGCGCCGCCTCCAGCGCGGTGGCCTCCTCGGGGGTCAGCCGCTCCAGGAAGTGCACCAGCGTCGCCGCCTGGTTGCCGCTCGCGGCCAGGGAGTCGCGCATCAGCTCGGCGGTGTAGGCCTCCTTGGAGGCGACCGGCTCGTACACGTAGGCGCGGCCGACCGGCTTGCGCTTGAGCAGGCCCTTGGTGTGAAGCTTGTCCATCACCGTCATCACCGTGGTGTAGGCGATCTCCCTGTCCTTGCGGAGGTCTTCGAGCACGTCACGCACCGATGCGGGCTTGTGGTAGGCCCACATCCTGTCCATGATCGTGGACTCGAGTTCTCCCAGGCCGCGCTTCATGCGCTCATGCTACCGAGTTCAGTGGGGCACGACCCCGGCCGCCAGGACCCTGCGGTAGGCGGCCAGCCGGTCCTCGACGCTGTCCAGACAGCAGCTTGAGCATTTCACCGCCTCGGCCGAGGTGTAGTAGAGACAGCAGGTGCGGCGGAGGTAGAACAGGCCTTCGCGTTCGCCCTCGCGCAGCCGTACCACCTCGCCGAGGGGGTCCAGCACCGGCGCCGCGGCTAGGAAGCGCCGGTAGGCGGCGTGCAGGACGTCCACGTCGGCCCCGAGGCGGCTGGCGATGCAGAAGGCGGCGGCGCAGCCGTGCGCCACGCCGCCGTTGAGCTGGCGCAGCCCGGCCCTGGTCCGTGTCCGCATGGCCTGGGCCAAGGGCAGCAGGTGCTCGTTCAGCACCCATGAGACGAGTGTGTCCAGCGATCCCGGGCGCACCTCCGGCTCGCGCAGCGCCACCGCCTCGAAGCCGTGGTGCGGCGACAGGCGGATCGCCACGTTCGGCGGGCGCATGTCCACCAGCACGTCCTCCAAGGCCCAGGCCAGCAGCGCGGAGGCGGTGACGGTGCCGGAGTAGACGGCCATGACGGTCAGCGCTGTCGCGTGCTCCGACACCTGCCCGCTGGCCGTCCGCTCGGCCTCCAGGACCTGCCCGAGTTCGTCGGAGCCGGGATCGAGGAGGCGGTCGCAGGCCAGCCAGCCGGCTCCGGTCAGCCCGGTCTCCAGCCGGTACCTGTCCCCGAAGGAGGCCAGGCGGGCGAACACGTCTCTCACCGCACACCCACCGTCTGGAGATCTCGTCCCCCGGGTCGGGGAGGCGAGCCGGAACGGTCGGACACGGTGGTCTCCCGGGTACGTCGGCGGTGGTCACATGGGTGGGAAGGTGCCATCCAGGCCGGGGAGGACGTCAATTCAGCAGCTCCTGCGTGTAGGGGTGGGCGGGTGCGGCGGCCAGGTCCGCCGCCGGGCCGTGCTCGACGATCTCGCCGGAGCGCAGCACGACGATCCTGTCGCACGCCTGGACGGCCTCGCCCAGGTCGTGCGTGACGAAGACGACGGCGAGGCCGCGTCCCGAGGCCAGGGAGCGCAGCGTCGTCGCGATCCCGGCCCTGGTCGAGACGTCGAGCATCGAGGTGGCCTCGTCGGCGATGAGCAGCACGGGCTCGCCGGCCAGCGCGCGGGCGATGGAGACGCGCTGGCGCTGGCCGCCGGAGAGCTGGCCGGGGAAGCGGCGCAGGAACTCCCGATCGCACGGCAGCCCGGACGCCTCCAGCGCGGCCAGCACCTTCTCCTCCCGGTCGCCCGGCGTGCCCGAGACCACGAGGGGCTCGGCGACCAGGGCGCCCACCCGCATGCCCGGGTGCAGGGAGTCGTAGGGGTCCTGGTGCACGAAGCCGATGCGCCGCTGCAGGAGCCGCAGCGCCTTGCCGCGCCGGCCGGTCAGCTCCTCGCCGTCCACCCACACCCGGCCCGCCGTGGGCTTGATCAGGCCGAGGGCGATCCTGGCCAGCGTGGACTTGCCCGAGCCGCTCTCTCCGACCAGGCCGACGATCTCGCCGGCCCGCACCTCCAGGTCCACGCCCTTGAGCGCCTGGACGCCGCGGCGCCGGTAGACGTGGCGGATGCCGGTGAGGGTGGCGGCGGCCGTACCGGCTGAGGGGGTGGAACGCGGCACGACGGGATAGACGGGCGCGCCGGGGTGGTGGCAGGCGAGGCCGTCCACGAGCGGCGGGTCCACGTCGTGGCAGGCGTCGAGCGCGAGCGGGCAGCGCGGCGCGAACCGGCAGCCCGCCTGAGCCTGGCCGAGCGGGGGCGCGGAACCGGGCACGCTGCCCCAGGGGATCGAGCGGTCGGTGGCGGGGGTGGCCGTCAGCAGGCCGAGCGTGTAGGGGTGGCGTGGCGGCGCGCCCTTGGGACGGACCTCGGCCAGGCGGCCCGCGTACATGACCGCCACCCGGTCGGCGTGCGGGGCCAGCGCGGCCAAGTCGTGCGAGACGATCAGCATGCCGATGCCGAGCGAGGACAGCAGCGCGAGCACCTGGCGTTGCACGATCGCGTCGAGCCCGGTGGTGGGCTCGTCGGCGACCAGCAGCGACGGCTCGCCGGCCAGCGCCAGCGCGATCGCCACCCGCTGCCGCTGCCCGCCGGACAGCTCGTGCGGGTGGCAGGTGAGATGTTCGGCGCCGAGCCCGACGCGGTCGAGCAGCTCGCCCGGCCGCGCGCGGCCCCCGTGCAGGGCGAGCATCTCCTCGATCTGCGCGCCGACCTTGTGGACCGGGCTGAGCCCGGTCATCGCGCCCTGGGGCACGATCGCGATCCTCCGCCCGCGCACCCCCGCCCAGTCGGTACGGCGGGCGAGGTCGTCCTCCCCGAGCATCGCGGAGCCGGTCACCTCCGCCGAGCCGGGCAGCAGCCCGAGCAGCGCCCTGGCCAGCGAGGTCTTGCCGCAGCCGCTCTCACCCACGAGCGCCACGATCTCGCCGTCGCCGACGTCCAGGCTGACCCGGTCGACCGCGGGCAGCCCGTCGTAGTGGACCGACATCCCGGTGATGGAGAGCATCAGGCGGGCACCTCCTTCAACGCCGGGTTGAGCCGTTCTTCGACCGCGGTGCCGATCAGCGCCAGCGCCAGCACGCTCAGCGTGATGGCCAGGCCTGGCGGCAGCGCCCACCACACCCACGCCTCGGACAGGAAGACGCCGTTGACCTGCACCCAGTACAGGGTGGTGCCCCAGCTCGGCGCGGTGGGGTCGCCGAGGCCGAGGAAGGACAGCGTGGCGTCGTAGAGGATCGCCCGCATGGCGGCGCGGACGAACACCGGGATGAGCAGCGGCCCGATCAGGTAGGAGCCGTGCCGCAGCAGCAGCCACCAGCGTGGCGCGCCCATCGCCCGCGCGACCTCCAGGTGGCCGCGCGACCATGCGGTCAGCATCCCGGCACGCAGCACCCGGGCCGGAACCGGCCACATGAGCACGACCAGGATGGCCACCCTGATCCCGAACGACTGCCCGAGGAAGGCGGCGGCCAGGATGAACAGGATCAGCTCCGGCAGGATGAGCATCACGTCGACCGAGCGCATGATCAGCGAGGACAGCCATCTGGGCCCGATGGCGGCGGCGCCGCCGATGACCGCGGCCAGCGCGGTGACCACGAGCGCCACCAGGAAGCCGAGGCCGAGCGAGGTGGCCGCGCCGACGAGCAACTGGTCGAGGAGGCTGCGGCCGAGGTCGTCGGCGCCCAGCGGCAGCCCGGGGCCGGGCGGGGCGTACGGCTCGCCGATACGGGCGGTGCCCGCGGAATCGGGCAGGAGCAGGCCGTAGACGGCGGCGGCGGTGATGGCGGCCAGCAGCGCGAGGCCGGCGCGCCCCTGCCCGCCGAGCGCCCTCATGACCGGGCCCGCGGGTCGAGCAGCGGGTAGGTGGCGTCGGCGATCGCGTTCATCGCCACCACCATGAGCGTCAGCACGAGGAAGGCGCCCTGCATCAGCGGGTAGTCGCGGGCCGAGATCGCGCCGAACGTGAGCCGCCCGAGCCCGGGGTAGGCGAAGACGGTCTCGATGACGATCGAGCCGCCGGCCAGGAAGCCGATCTCCATGAGCACGATGGTGTGCACGGGCAGCAGCGCCGGCCGCAGCGCGTGCCTGCGGACCAGCCTGCCGTACGGCACACCGCGCGCGTGGGCGTGCTGGACCGGTTCGCTGGTCAGCGCGGTCAGCATCGAGGAGCGGGTGTAGAGGAAGAAGTAGCCGAGGCCGGTCACCACCAGCGTGGTCACCGGCAGCACCAGGTGCGCCAGGGTGCCGGCGCCGTAGGTGGGCAGCACGTTCAGCTGCACTCCGAACACGACGATGAGCAGCATGCCGAGCCAGAACGCCGACAGCGAGTCGAGCACGATGGCGGTGCCGAGCAGCCCGGCGCCGCCGCCTCTGCGCCTGCGCAGCGCGCCGAGCACGCCGAGCGCGACGCCCAGGACGCAGGTGATGACGATGCTGGTGCCGACCAGCAGCAGCGTCCAGGGCAGGGCCTCGCCGATGGCCTCGGTCACCGGCCGGCCGTCCGAGAGGGACGTGCCGAGGTCCAGGGTGAAGACGCCGGTCAGGTAGTCGGCGAACTGCTCGGGCAGCGGGCGGCCGAAGCCGTACTCCTGGGCGATCTGGGCGCGTTCCGCCTCGGTCAGCCTGGACAGCGCCTCGGGGCTGCCGAAGAGCTTCATCGGCCCGCCCGGCAGCGCCCTCGGCAGCAGGAAGTTGAGCAGCAGCGCGATCACCACGACCGCGCCGTACTCCAGGAGCCGCCTCATCCGACGAACGAGCCGCTGTGCAGGACACCGAGGCCGTTCTGCCAGGTCCAGCCGCCGTAGGCGTCCTTGCGGTAGGCGTAGGCGCCGTTGCGGTAGTAGAGGGTGAGGAAGGGGAGCTGCTCGGCGATCTTCCCCTGGAGCCCGGCCGCGGCGGCGGCCCGCTTCTCCGGCGTGGTCGTGGCCTTCAGCTCGTCGATGGCCTGGTCGACCCCGGCGTCGGAGAAGCCGCCGATGTTGAGGTTGCCGTCCTCCGGGTCGCTGTCGAAGAGCGAGACGATCTGGCTGCTGGTCTGCATGACCGGCGCCGACCAGCCCCACATGGTCAGGTCGTAGTTGCGGCCCTTCTTGACGTCGTAGTCGGGCCAGACCTTGGTGTCGAGCGAGTCCGGGTCGAGCGAGGTCACCTTGATCTCGACGCCGACGTTCTTGAGCATGTCGCGGATCAGCTCGGCGCTGCGCAGCCGGTCGGTGGAGGTGCTCTGGACGAGCAGCTCGTAGCTCATGGGCTTGCCGTCCAGGGTTCTGACGCCGCCGGGGCCCGGCTTCGCGCCCAGGGCGTCGAGCTCGCGCTTGGCGGCCTCGACGTCGAACAGCGGGGGCAGGGCCGGGCCGCCGACCGGGGACTCGGGGTGGACGAAGCCGGGATTGCCCGGTGTGCCCTGGCCGAGGAGCGCGGTCTTGACGAGGTCGCGCACGTCGACGGCCTTGGCGAGGGCCCGCCGTACCTCGGCCCGGTCGAAGGGCGGGCGGGTGGTGTTGAACTGCAGCATCGTGGAGGCGAACTCGGTGCCCTCGGCGATGCCGATGTTCGGCTGGCTCTGCAGAGCGGCGCGCTGCTGCGGTGGCACGTTCCTGACCGACAGGGCGACCTCGCCGGTGCGCAGGGCGGCGAACTGGGTGGTCTCCTGCGGGATCACGTTGACCTTGACGGTGTCGACCTTGGGCTTGCCGCCGAAGTAGCCGGGGTTGGCGGTGAGCGTGTAGCCGCGTTCCTTGTCGTAGGAGGTCAGGCGGAAGGGGCCGGTGCCGATCGCCTTGTCGGTGCCCGCCTCGTTGACCTTGGTCACCGACTCCCACAGGTGCTCGGGGAGCACGGCCATGTCGGACAGGATGCGCAGGGGGAACTCGGGGTCGGCGGCGTCGAGCGTCATCGTGACCGCGTCGCCGTCCGCTTTGACCTCGCGGATCGGGCGCACGTCGATCGCGGAGTCGCCGGAGAGGTTCTTGCGGTAGAACTCCACGCTGAACACCACGTCGGCGGCGGTGAACGGCCGGCCGTCCTGCCAGGTGACGCCGGTGCGCAACGGCAGCCTGAACACCTTGTTGTCGGTGGTCTCGACCGCGGTGGCCAGCGAGGGCGCCAGGCCCTCGCCCTTCTGGACCAGCAAGGTGTCGAAGATGAGCTTGACCAGGTTGTCGCCCGGGTAGCCGCTCTCGTTGGTGAAGGGGGTGAGGGTGCCCTCGTCGGAGGAGATCGCGATGGTCACGGTTTTGGCCGCCTGGGCGGCGGGTCGTTGGGCCGGTGCGCCGCTGCACGCGGCCAGCGTCGCTACCAGGGCGAACACGAGAACGGCAGAGTATTTCACGGAACCTCCGGGGGGTATGCGAGGTCGTGGGGAGCACTCTAGCCAGGAAATCCGATGATGAGTAGTAGTGACCGGTTTCTTTCCCGCTCAGCGGCTGACGCCCTCCGACGTCGGCCGGAGGAGGTCGAGGTCGGCGCGGCGGGGCAGCGACTCCCAGTCGCCCTGCGAGGTCACCGCGAAGGCGCCCGCGGCGCAGGCGGTGCGCAGACGCCGGTCCGGGTCGGCCCCGGCCAGCCAGTCCGCCAGCCAGCCGGCCGCGAAGGCGTCGCCCGCCCCCACGGGGTCGACCTCGGTCACCTTGTACGGCTCCGCGTGCCGTACCTGGTCGTCGGACAGTTCCATCGCCCCCCGCGCCCCGAACTTGAGCAGCACGTGGCGCGGCCCTAGAGCCTTGGCCAGCGCGACGGGATCGGCGGGATCGTGGGTGTCGGCGATCAGCCGCGCCTCGTCCTCGGTCGCGAACACCACGTCCACGTCGGCGATCACCGAGCGCAGCCACGCGCCGGCCTCCTCGCGCGTCCACAACGCCCTGCGGTAGTTGACGTCGAGCGAGACGAGGACGCCGGCCGAGCGGGCCGCGTCGATGGCGTGCCGCACCGCCGCCCTGGCCGAGGGGGAGAGGGCGGGGGTGATGGCGGAGACGTGCAGGACGCGGGCGCCCGCGATGAGCGCGGGGTCGAGGTCGGTGGGGGACAGGCGGGAGCCGGCGCTGTCCTTGCGGTAGTAGCGCACGTCGATGTGGTCGGCGGTGCGCCTGCCCTTGATCATCAGGCCGGTGGGCGCGTCCGGGTCGGGGATCGCGCGGGCGTCCACGCGCTCGGCGCGCAGGGTCGAGGCGATCAGCTCGCCGAACTCGTCGTCGCCGACCCGGCCGACCCAGGTGACGTCGTGGCCGAGCCGGCTGACGCCGATGGCCACGTTCGACTCGGCGCCGCCCAGGCCGAGGTCGAAGTCGCGGGCGAAACGCAGCGGGCCGGTCCGCCTGGCGGCGAACAGGGCCATGGTCTCGCCGAACGTCACCAGGTCGGTCATCGTGTGGACCCCAGCTTTCTCGAGATGCGGGCGGCGGCCTCCGCCACCATCGGGCCCAGTTCCCGTACCCGCGCGGCGGTGATGCGCGAGGTGAGGCCGGAGACCGAGATGGCGGCGCTGACCGTGTCGGTGTGGTTGAAGATGGGCGCGCCGACGCAGCGCACCTCGGGTTCGTTCTCGCGGTCGTCGACGGCGTAGCCGCGCTGCCTGACGCGGGTGAGCTCGCGGCGCAGCCGTTCGTGGTCGGTGATCGTGTGCTTGGTCATCGCGGGCAGGTCGTCGGGGATGGCCGAGTCGGGCTGCCAGGCGAGGATGGCCTTGCCGACGGCCGTGGAGTGCAGCGATCCGCGGCTGCCGATGCGCGAGGCCATGCGGACGGTGGCCTGGTTCTCGACCTTGTCGATGTAGACGACGTGGGGCGGGTCGTAGACGACCAGGTGGACGGTCTCGCGCACCTCGGCGACCAGGCGGTGCGACTCCTCGGCGGCGACCGCGCGCAGGTCGAGGGTGGCCAGGTAGGCCTGGCCTAGCTGGAGCGTGCCGTGGCCGAGCCGGTAGGCCCCGGTCTTCCTGTCGCGTTCCAGGAGCCGGGCCTCGATGAGCGGCGTGGCCAGCCGTAGCACGGTGCTCTTGGACAGGCCGACCGCCTCGGCGAGCTGGGTGAGCGTCAGTCCGCTGTGGGCGCGCACGTGGTCGAGGACCAGGAGCGCGCGGCGCAGGGAGGCGGACTGGTTGCGGTCGGGCACGATCGCCAAATTACGGCGAAGCATGCGTTGATGTCACATTCTGCAGCACCTCGTTGTGCATTGCACAACAAGTCGTGACAAGTCTTTTCGACTCAGGGAGAGCTTCCTAGTGTCGGCGCCAAGGAGGCAATAGTGAAGTTTCTTTACTGTGCCGCGGCCCTCTTGGCGCTCGCGGCCTGCGCGCCCTCCACCGCCCCGACCACGGGCGGCGGCGACGAGAAGACCGGAACGCTGAACGTGTGGCTCTACGACGAGCCCAACCGCGCTCCGAAGGACAAGGTCATCCAGGAGGCGATCAAGGAGTTCACCGCGTCGCACGCCGACGTCAAGGTCCAGGTCAGCTGGGTCCCGACCACCCCCGCGCGCCACGAGAAGTTCAAGGGCGCCTTCAACGACCCGGCCAGCGCCCCCGACGTGGCCGAGTACGGCAACACCGACCTGGCCGAGTACGCCGCCGCCGGCGGCTTCGCCGAACTCGACCTGACCGGCGAGGACCTGGGCGCCGACCTGGTGAAGTCCGCGACGGTCGACGGCAAGGCGTACGGCCTGCCGTGGTTCATCGGCATCCGCGCCCTCTACTACCGCACCGACGTCTTCGACGAGCTGAAGCTCAAGCCGCCGACGACCATCGCGGAGCTCACCGAGACCGCGCGCACGATCCGGGCCAAGAAGCCCGACCTGTACGGCATAGCCGTGGGCGGCGAGTACACCTTCGGCGCCCTGCCCTTCGTCTGGGACGCCGGCGGTGACATCACCACGCTCGACAGCCCCGAGTCCCGCAAGGGCGTCAAGGCCTACACCGACCTGCTGTCCGACGACATCTGCCCCGCCCAGGCCTGCGCCTCGCTGACCGGCGGCAAGACCGTCGAGCTGTTCGCCAGCGGCAAGGCCGCCATGGGCATCCTGGGCAACTTCAGCCGCTCCGCCGTGGACGCGGGCGCCGCGGCGGGCAAGTACAAGGTCATCCCGCTGCCCGGCGCGGCCCCCGGCTCGATCGCCCCGGCCTTCGCCGGCGGCAACAACCTGGGCGTGATGAAGAACGCCAAGCACCGCACGCTGGCCAACGACTTCGTCAAGCTGCTCGGCGGCAAGGCGTACCAGGCCAAGATGTACGAGGCCATGGGCAACCTGCCCACGCTGACCGGCGTACGGGAGGAACTGGCGGCCAAGGACCCGTTCTTGAAGCCGTTCCTCGACACGGTGGCCAAGGGCACCAAGTTCGTGCCGATCGACCCGGCCTGGGTGAAGATCGACAACGGCAAGGTCATCCCGACGATGCTGCAGAAGGTCGCCACCAAGCAGGCGACCGTCGAGGAGGCGACCACCGAGGCCGCCGCCGCGGTGAAGGCCGCCTTCGGGTGACGCGCGTCTCACGAGCCAGGCCGTGGGTGTACCTGCTGCCCACGGCGGCCGTGCTCGGGCCGATGTTCGGCTACCCGCTCTACATGCTGGGCCTGCTGTCGGTCTTCGACTACCGGCAGGCCCAGGTCAGCGGCGGGGAGCCGACCCGGTTCCTGGGGTTCGGGAACTACGCGAGGCTTCTGTCGGACGAGCGCTTCTGGAGTGTGCTCGTCCAGACGGTGGTCTTCGCGGCGGCGCTGGTGCTGGCGACGCTCGTCGTCGGCGCCGCGCTCGCGATCGTCATGGACAAGGCCGCGCCGTGGGCGCGCACCACGCTGTCGCTGGCGGCGCTCGGCGCGTGGGCGGCCCCGGCGATCACCGGCTCGACCGTGTGGATGTTCCTGTTCGACGCGGACCTGGGGCTGGTCAACCAGGTGCTCGGGCTCGACGGCTACAACTGGTTCTACGACAAGTGGGTGACGTTCGGAGTGGTCGGGGCCACGGTCGTGTGGCACTCGTTCCCGTTCGTGATGGTGACCCTGTACGCCGGGATGAAGGCGATCCCCGGCGAGGTCCTGGAGGCCGCGGCCCTGGACGGCGCCTCAGCGGTGGGCACGTTCTGGCGCGTGACGATGCCGATGCTCAGGCCGCTGGTGACGATCGTGGTGATCCAGTCGATCATCTGGGACTTCAAGATCTTCACGCAGATCTACGTCATGACCAACGGAGGCGGGATCGCGGGCCAGAACACCGTGCTCAACGTCTACGCCTACCAGACGGCCTTCGGCTCGTCGGAGTACGGCCTCGGGGCCGCGATCGGGGTGGTGATGGCGCTGATCCTGCTGGCGGTGACGCTGGTCTACATCCGCGCGCTCTACCGGACGGGGGAGAAGCTGTGAGGGGCCGCTGGATCGCCAACGCGGTGGCGCTGGTGGTCGCGCTGCTCACGGCCTTCCCGCTCTACTGGATGGCGCTGTCGGCGCTGAAGCCGGCCGGTGAGATCCAGTCGCTGGACGTACGCCCGTGGACGGCCCATCCGACCCTGGAGAACTTCGCCCGGGTCCTGACCGGCGAGGGCTTCGCCCGCTATCTCCTCAACAGCGCGCTGGTGGCGCTGGCGGTGGTGGTGCTGTCGGCCCTGATCGCCTTCCTCGCGGCGGTGGCGGTGACGCGCTTCAACTTCCGCTTCAGGACCACCGTGCTGATCATGTTCCTGATAGCGCAGATGGTGCCGGTGGAGGCGCTGACGATTCCGCTGTTCTTCGTGGTGCGCGACCTTCAGCTGCTCAACACGCTGGGCGCGCTGGTGCTGGTGCAGCTGGCGTTCTCGCTGCCGTTCGCGATCTGGATGATGCGCGGGTTCGTGGCGGCGGTGCCGGAGGCGCTGGAGGAGGCGGCCATGATCGACGGGGCGGGCCGGGCCACGGTGCTCTGGCGCATCCTGTTCCCGCTGGTCGCGCCGGGACTCGTGGCGACCAGCGTGTTCTCCTTCATCACCGCGTGGAACGACTTCATCTTCGCCAGGACCTTCATCATCTCCGCCAAGGAGAACCAGACCCTGCCCTCGGCGCTGCTCGTCTTCTTCAAGCCCGACGAGAACGACTGGGGCGGGATCATGGCCGCCTCGACGCTGATGACGATCCCGGTGCTGATCTTCTTCGTGGTGGTCCAGCGCAGGCTCGTCTCGGGACTGGGCGGCGCGGTGAAGAGCTGATGGCGTGAAGAGTCAGGAGCGTGAGGCGCCTAGCACGGCGGCTACCTCGTGCCGGTCGCCGGGGGCGAGGAACTCCAGCATCCTCGCCCCTTCCTCCTCGGCCTCCCGCAGGTCGGCGGGGGCGAACGGCTTCCACTGGTGGATCGTGAGCGTGGAGGTGCCCTTCTCGGTGCTCACCGTCCAGTCTCCGGCGGTGAACCCGTCCACGAGGATGAGCCGCCACTGGACGTTGGCCTTGACGAACGCGCCGCCCACCTCAAGGGCCCGCGGGGTGATGAACCTCGTCCGGTCGGCGTATCCGATGAAGGCATTGTCGAAGTCATACATCAACCGCACAGGCACCGAAATTTCGGGCGATGGCAGGGTCATGTCCGGCAGGTCGTACAGGAGGCGATCGTCTTCGGCCCTGTAGCGCACCAGGTCCATACCCTTGACCACCTCGGCCAGCCGGGTCAGCCCCGACCAGGTCTGCACGTCCTTCACCGACGCCGGCCCGAACGCCCGCAGATACCGCCGCACCATCTCCTCGGCGGACATCGGCGGCTCGGAGCTCCCCAGCCACGACTCGGCGGAGGTGTGCGCGATCGGCCCGCTACGCCCCCACAGGCCGCGCGGCGGCACCTGCACCAACGGCACCAGCCACCGCACGACCTGGCTCAGCGCGTGCGGGTCGTTGCCCGGCCAGCGCTCCGCCAGCGCCTTGCCCAGCTCGGCGAAGGTCTGCGCCCGCTCCTCCACCAGCGCGCGGCCGGCCACCGCCAGCTCGTCGAGGTCGACGCCCGACAGCCGCCTCACGAAGGTCGAGCGCGTGCCCCGCTCGGCCACCGGGTCCAGCAGGGGCCGCAGCGCCAGGCAGTCGCGGGCCGAGACCAGGTGGATGGTCGAGCGCTGCAACGCGATCCTGACCAGCTCACGGTTGTCCAGCAGCGCGGATGCGGCCAGCGGGTCGAACCCCTCGATCCGGTTCCACAGCCCGGCGTACCAGGTGTGCGGGGTCTGCGCCTGGAGGCCGAACAGGTGCTCGACCACCTCGACCACCGACAGGTCCGTACGGCGCAGCAGCAGTTGCCGCTCCATCGCGGCCCGGTTGAGCGCCCGGAGGCTGAGGACGGGATCCATGGCCCCTACCGTAGGGGCAATCGCGGCATGTCCGCTTCCGCGATTCTGGGTACGGTGGCGGTGTTGTGCTGACCTTCCAGGTGCTCGGCCCGCTCACCGTCCACGTCGACGATGAGCCCTTGGTGCTGGGACGGCCGCGGCAGCGCTCGGTCCTGGCCCGGCTGCTGGCCGCCGGCGGCCAGGTGGTGCCCGTGGACCGGCTCATCGACGACCTCTACGCCGACGAGGCGCCACCCAAGGCGCTGGCCGCCGTCCAGAGCTACATCTCCAACCTGCGCCGGGCGCTCGAACCCGGCCGCTCGCCGCGCTCCACCGGCGGGGTGCTGGTGACCGTTCCGCCCGGCTACGCGGTACGGCTGCCCGCCGACGCCGTGGACGCCTGGCGGTTCGAGAGCCTCGTGCGCGACCCGTCGGCCGACGCAACGGCGCTGGCCGAGGCGCTCGCGCTGTGGCGAGGGCCCGCCTACCAGGAGTTCGCCGGTCTGGCGTGGGCCGACGCCGAGGCGGCCAGGCTGGACGAGCTGCGGGCCTCGGCCGTCGAACGGCACGCGGGGGAGCTGATCGGGCAGGGCGGGGCGGCGCGGGCCGTACCAGATCTGGAGAGGCTCGTCGGCGCGTACCCCCTGCGCGAAGGGGCGTGGGCGCTGCTGGCGCGGGCCCTGTACCGATGCGGGCGGCAGGGAGAGGCGCTGGGGGCGCTGCGGCGGGCCCGCGCCCACCTGGTGGAGGAGCTCGGCGTCGATCCCGGGCCCGAGCTGAGGCGGCTGGAGGAGGACATCCTCGCCCAGGCCGCCCATCTCAGCGACCGGCCCGCCCCCGCCGCGCCGCCCGAGCGGCCGGTCGTGTCGGTGCGGCCGTACGTGGGCAGGCGCGGGGAACTGGCCGGGGTGCTCGCGCTGCCCGCGGGGGTCGTGCTGGTCAGCGGGGAGCCCGGCGCGGGCAAGACCGCCTTCATCGAGCAGGTCAGGACCCGGCTCGTGGCGCGGGGATGGGCGGCCGGCTGGGGACGCTGCCCCGAGCACGAGGGCGCGCCGCCCGGCTGGGCCTGGGCCGAGCTGCTGCGGGAACTGGCCGCCAAGGTTCCGCCCGACGACCCCGAGGCGCTGGCTCCCTTGCTGCGCGACGCCGCGGTCCGGGGCGACGCGGCCACCGCGCGTTTCCGGCTGCACCGCGCGGTCGCCGCCTTCGCGGGCGCGGCGGCGGCCAGGCAGCCGCTCCTGATCGTCCTGGACGACCTGCACCGCGCCGACGCCGAGACGCTCGCCCTCCTCACCCACGTCATCGCCGAGAACACCGCCGCCCGCCTCCTGGTGATCGGCTCCTACCGCCACACCGAGCCCAGCGAACGCCTGGCCGACGCCCTGGCCGCGATCGCCGCCCACGGACCGCTGCGCGTCGAGCTGGGCGGGTTGTCGCGGGCCGAGGTGGCCGAACTGGTCCGGATCACCTGCGCCCGCCCGGCCCCGCCCGAGGCGGTCGACGAGATCGCCGAACGCACCGGCGGCAACCCGTTCTTCGTCAGGGAGACCGCGCGGCTGCTCGACTCCGAAGGCGCGGTCACCGTCCCCGCGGGCGTGCGGGACGTGCTGCGCCGCCGCCTGGCCCGCCTGCCCGCGCAGGCGCGGACCATCCTGCGGCACGGCGCGGTCATCGGCAGGGAGAGCGGCGTCGCCGTCCTCACCGCCGTCAGCGGCGGCGACGAGGAGGCGGTGCTGGAGGCCATCGAGTCCGGCCTGGTCACCGGGCTGCTGACCGAGCCGGAGGCGGGCCGGGTGCGCTTCGCCCACGTGCTCATCCGCGACACGCTCTACGACGACCTGTCACGCATCCGCCGGGCGCGGCTGCACGGCCACGTCGCCCGCGCGATCGAGCAACACGAGCCGGACGACGTGGCCGCCCTGGCCCACCACTACCTCGCCGCCGCGGAGCGGGCGAAAGCCGTTCACTATGCCAGGCTCGCGGCGCGGCAGGCCGAGCGGCGCTTCGCCTTCGCGCAGGCGGCCGAGCTGTGGCAGCACGCGCTCGACGGCTTCGACGGCACCGCCCACGAGCGCCTGGAGCTCATGCTGGCGAAGGTCTCCGCCCTGGCCAACGACGGGCGGCTGGTCGAGGCGCGTACCCACCGCACCAGGGCGGTGCGCGAGGCGCTGCCGCTCGGCGACCCCGAACTGCTGGCGCGGGTGATCGTCTCCTTCGACGTGCCGATGTTCTGGAGCAGCAGGGAGTACGGCGGGCTCGACACCGACCTGCTCGCCGCGGTCGAGTCGGCGCTGGAGTCGCTGCCTCCCGGCGACGGCAGGGCCCGCTGCCAGTTGCTGACCACGCTCGCCTTCGAGCTGGAGGGCGAACCCACAGAACGCGGCTACCTGGCCTCCCGGGAGGCCGTCGCCATGGCCCGCCGCCTGGACGACCCCGGCCTGCTGACCCTGGCGCTGAACGGCCGCCACCACGAGAGCTTCCGCTACGACGGCCTGGCGGAGCGCGAGGAGATCGGGCGGGAACTGCTCACCATGGCCGAGGCCGACGGCACCCTGGAGGTGCTGGCGCACCTGATGCTCATGCAGAGCGCCACCGGCCGCGCCGACTTCGCCGCCGCCGACCACCACGCCGCGAAGGCCACCCGCCACGGCCTCGCGCTGCCCGAAGCCGTGGCCGGCTTCTACCGCGGCCTGCGCGCGGTCCTGGCCGAGGACTACACCGAGGCGGAACGCCGCTACCGCGCCGCCGCCAAGCAGGCCGGCCGCCTCGGCATGTGGCAGCACGAGGCAGGCGTGCTCCTGCTGGCCCTGTACGGCATGCACCTGATGCGCGGCGACGTCTCCCCGCTGCTGCCCGAGATCGAGCCGTGGGCCGGCTACGAACCCTGGCGGGACCAGATCACCGAACTCCACGCCCTGGCCCTGTGCCACGCGGGCCGCGCGGACGAGGCGCGGGCCAGGCTGTCCGGTCCGCTGAAGCCGATCAGGCGCGACTACTTCTGGCACTTCCTCACCGCCGTCCGCGCGCTGCTCGGCATCGCGCTCGACGACCGGCCGCGCATGGAGTCGGCCTACGCCGACCTGCTGCCCGTGGCGGCCCAGCCCGTGGGCGGCACCGGCTACCTGGCCGTCTGGCCCACGGCTCAGGTCCTCGGTGACGTGGCCGCCCACCTGGGCCGTCCCGCGGACCGGCACTACCGGCACGCTCTGGAGGCGGCGGAGCGGGCGGGCGTGGCCCCCTGGGTCGCCGCCGCCCGCGCCCGCCTCGGCGATCAGCCGAACAGCAGCCGCTCGCGCCGCGCGTAGCGGCCCCGGGTGAGCGCCAGCAACACGCGGAACGGCGCGCCCGCGTCGGCCAGCAGCCCGTCCATCTCCGGTTTGGTGGCGTAGCGGGCCAGCCACGGCACGGTGAAGGTCAGCTCCTTGAACGTGGCCCGCTTGGCCACCTGCTTCTCCACCCACGCGTACGCCCGGTGCGGCACGAACCGGGAGATGATCGGGAACAGGTCGGACTCCTCCTCGGCGATGTGCTCGTCGAGCAGCGCGAGCAGTTCCGCCAGCTCGATCCCCAGCGTGGCCGGGTCGCCGTGCACGGCCCTGCGGCAGCGGTTCAGCAGCGGCTCCAGCATCTGGTGGTCGTCGGTGAACGGGTTCAGGTCCACGGCCCGCCCGGCGGTGCTCTCGATGATCGGCCACAGCAGGTCGTCCTCGTTGGCGTGGTGGTGGTCGATCTCGACGAGCAGGCTGGAGACGTACTCGCGCAGGACCGCGACCCGCGCGACGCCCGGCGACCCGGGCCGGGCGAGCAGCTCGGTGAGCCGCCGCAGGTCGGCGAGCATGGCCCGGTGGATGACGTACATCGAGGTCAGATTGGGCTCAGGCTCCTGCCCGCCACCGCGGCGGGGCGTGAACGTGGGGATCTGTACGGTGCTCATGCGGTCAGCATGAGCCTCCGCTCTTTCCGTCCTCTGGTGGCGTACTTGTCGCCGGGTCAGCAGCTGCTGCGGTAGGAGGCCTCGGGGATGAGCTTCGCCCACTCGGCCTCGCTGAGCGCGCCTCCCGCCCGCGCGCACACCTGTTCGGCCGCGAGCAGCGGGTCGATCGGCGACTGCTGCACCTCGCCGCCCGGCTGCACGACGAACAGCCGCCGCCCGTCGTCGCTGAAGGCCATGTCGGCGGGGTAGGCGTCCACCGGCGCCTGGCCGACCTCGCGCAGCGAGTCCGCCTCCCAGATCTCCACCCGCTCGCCCCCGACGGCCAGCAGCCGGCCGTCGGGGGAGAAGCGCAGGTGCAGGGCGCCGGAGGAGACGGGCGCCGTTCTGCCCTTGCGGGTCGAGAAGTCCCACAGGAGCATGCGGCCGTCCTCGCCGAGCACGTAGCCGAGCGTGCGGCCGTCGGGGCTGAAGGCGACGGCGTCGGGTGCCAGGCTGCGCACTCCGGCGGGGTCGCGGGTGACCCGGCCGCTGCTCAGCTCGACCAGGTCGGCGCCCGAGGCCAGGGTCTTGCCGTCGGGGCTGAAGGCCAGCGCGGTGCTGCCCACGCCGGGCAGTGTGCGGGTCTTGCGGCCGTCGCGCACGCTCCACAGGTCGATGTCCGGCCCGCGCACGACCGCGAGCGTGCCGCCGTCGGGCGACAGCCGTACGGCGGAGGGCTCGTGGCCGGTGTCGATGGCGTTGACGCGGCGGCCGGCGGCCACGTCCCAGATCACGACCGGGTCGGCGGCGACGGCCAGCAGGGTGCCGCCGTCGTCGAAGGCGAGGTCGCCGGTGCCCTCGATGCGGCCGATCGGCTGCTTCTTGAGCGCGTCGGTGAGCTTGATCGCGCCGGAGACCTGCAGCGCGGTCACCCGGCCGCCGGGCGAGAGCCGGGCCATCCCCATGCTGACCGCCTCCTCGTCGGGCGTCAGCTCGACGGCGCTGGAGACGTCGATGGAGACCACCGAGCCCGAGCCCTTCACGTAGCGCAGCGCGCGGCCGTCACCGGAGAAGGCGAGGGCGGCCTCCGCCTGCCTGACGGGGTACTGGCCGAGAATGCCGGCGTCCGCCACCCGCCACAGCTGGGCCTGGTCCTCCAGCCGCTCGGCCAGGAACCTGCCGTCCGGGCTGAAGACGGCGGGCAGCAGCGAGCCGCCCCTGCTCGGCAGCAGGCGGCGCCCGCCGGTGGCGGTGTCCACGAGCGTGATCCCCGTGGCGCCGGTGACGGCCAGGCGGGAGCCGTCCGGGCTGAAGGCCAGGGGCAGCTCGGCCCCGCTCTTGGCGACCGGCACGTCCACCTGCACGGTGGTGGTGCGCTTGCGGGAGCGCAGGTCCCACAGCTCGGCCCGGCCGCCGTCGTCGGCGGAGCCCAGCGCGGCCCAACGGCCGTCGCGGGAGACGGCGTAGGTCCGGCCCGTCAGGTCGAGCGGCAGCGGCGCGCCGTCGGCGGGGTAGAGCTCGGTCCTGCCTCCGGCGGACAGGGCCAGCAACCGCCCTTCGGCCAGCAGTTCCACCGCGTCGCCCTGCGGGCGGGCGGCACCGACCTGCTTGCCCGTGGCCAGCTCGACCGTGCGCACCGTAGAGCCGTCGGACACGGCCGCCCTGGCGCCGTCGTCGCTGATCGCCTCGACCTGCCCGCCCGGCACCCTGGCCCGGCCGGTGGCCCTGCCGGTGGCGATGTCCCAGGTGACGACCTGGTCGCCGGCCCGCTTGAGCAGGCTCTTCCCGTCGAAGGCCAGGTGGTAGGCGGCCGACGGCACGATCTCCGGGTCGGTGAACACGCTCACCTCCGGCTGGGCCAGCGAATGCTGCAGCGCGGTCCTGGCCTCGAAGACCGGCGACAGGCTCCAGGCCGCCACGCTCAGCCGCATCGCCGCCTGCGGGTCCGTCGCGCGCATCGCCTCTGCCCGCGCCGCCACCGCCCGCGCGTTGGCCTGCGCGAGCTGCTTGCTCAGGTCCTGGCTCTGCCGTACGGCCAGCACCGACGCCGAGACGGCGACCGCCAGCAGCGCCGCCATCGCGGCCAGGGCCAGCCCGCGCCGGCGCCCGCGCCGCCTGGCCTGGGCGGCGCTGCGGTCGAGGAAGTCGCGTTCGAGGGCGTTGAGGTCCAGGTGGCGGCGCGTGGTGGCGGCCCAGCCGAGCGCGGTGTCCAGGGCGCTGCCGTGGTAGAGGTCGGCGGCGCGGCGGCGGTGGGCCTGCCAGTGGAGCGCGGCGCCGCGCAGCCTGCCGTGCACGGCCAGGCCGTCGCGGTCGTCGGCCACCCAGGAGCGCAGCCTGGGCCAGGCGTGGTAGAGCGCGGCGCTGGCCGGGGCCACCAGGTCGTCGGAGACGGCCACGAGCTTGCCGGTCTCGGTGTCCTCGGGGGCGACCTTGAGGCTGCGCCGTACCAGGAGGCCGGCTTCCGCGAAGTGGGTCAGCACGCCGAGGTCCTCGGCCTCGTCGCGCGGGATGCGGCGGAGCGTCTCGCCGTCGAGCATCCGCAGCAGGAGACCGGGCACGGCGCGCTGCTGTTCGGGGGTGAGCGCGGCGTAGACCTCCTCGGCGACCTCGCCGAGCGGCCGCTCACCGCCGAGGCCGTCCGGCGGCCTGACCTCGGCCGCCAGCTCCGCGCCCGCGCTCGGCTCCGCGCTGCCCAGCAGCCCGAGGAGCAGTTCGGGGGCGGTGGGGCGCCCGGCGGGGTCCTTGGCCAGCGCGCGGGCGACCAGCGAGCGCAGCGGCTCGGCCAGGTCGCCGGGGTCGGGGTCGACCGTGAGCACCCGGTGCATGACGCCCCCGAGGCTCTCGGCCTGGAACGGGTCCTCGCCCGTGGCGGCGAACAGCACCACGCCGCCCCAGGCGAACACGTCGGCGGGCGGCCCGGCGCGGCGGCCGGTGAAGACCTCGGGGGCCATGTAGGTGGGGGTGCCGCCGATGAAGCTCGTGCTGGCCCCGTCGGTGGTGCGCGCGACGCCGAAGTCGATCACCCGGGGCCCGTCCGGCCCGAGCAGCACGTTCTCCGGCTTGAGGTCGCGGTGCACGACGCCCGAGCTGTGGACGGCCGCCAGCGCGGTGGCCAGCGCGACGGCCAGCCTGAGCAGGGAGTCGCCGGAGTAGGGGCCGTGGCGTTCGAGCGCCTGGCGCAGGTTGGGGCCCTCGACGAACTCGCTGACGATGTACGGCCGCTCGGCGTCCAGCCTGGCCTCGACCACGCGGGCGGTGCAGAAGGAGGCCACCCTGCCGGCCGCCGCGGCCTCCTTGGCCAGTTGCCCGCTCAGCCCGCCGTGCAGGACCTTCACCGCGAAGCGACGGCCCTCGGCGTCGTAGGCGTCGTAGACGACGCCCTGGCCGCCCGCGCCGAGCCGGCCGGCCAGCCAGTAGCCGCCAAGCCGTTCGGGGTCACCGGGCACCAAGCGCATCGTCACTGCCCCTTAGATGCGCACAACGCGGAATTGGTTGCCGGCCGCAACGCCACAGGTCCCTCGCGCGCCTCGAGGGACCCGTGCGTCATGATCATTATGACAGGGGTTTCCACTCCGTACGCAGCACGGACATCGTCACCGAGTCGTACCACTGTCCCTCCCACAGCAGCGCGTCACGCAGCACGCCCTCCCGCACGAAGCCGGACTTCTCGTAGACGTGCTTGGCGCGGTCGTTGAAATCGTATACGCCCAGCTCGATGCGGTGCAGAGGGGTTGTGGCGAACGCGTGGCCGAGCACCAGGCGGATGGCTTCTGTGCCGTAGCCCTTGCCGAACGCCCGCGCGCCGACCAGGGCGATGCGCAGGTTGCACGACAGGTTGTCCTTGTCGAGCTCGTTGAGCACGATCTCGCCGACGTACCCGTCCGCGGCCATGATGGCCAGGTCGAGCCGGTCCTCGTGGTCGCGCCGGGTGGTGTACCACTCCAGGGCCGCCTTGGGGGAGATCCCGTCGCGGGCATGGGAGCCCGTGAGCCGGGCGACCTCGGGGTCGTCGCAGAGCTCGATCAGGCCCTCGACGTGTTCGGGCCCGACGGGTACGAGGGTGACCCGGTCACCGGCGAGGGTGGGTTTGTTCGCGAACATTTCCCTAATTTATAGAGCCTCGTAAATGGTTGTCGCCGTGTTTTCCGGGGTGGCCGTGGAGACGTCGAGCCGCAGGTCGGCGAGCTGCAGGAAGTACGGCTCGCGCCGCGCCCGCATGGCGGAGGGCGAGAACTCCGGGCGGTGGTCGGACGAGCGCATCCGCTGGGCCAGGATCTCGTCGGGGGCGTCCAGCCAGACCACGAAGGCCGCGCGCAGCGCCTCGCGCACCCGCGGATCCTCCACGGTGCTGGCCGCCGCCGCGATCACCTGGGGCGGCTCGGTCAGCGCGTGGAGCACGTGCTCGGCCTCCCTCCGGTGCAGCACGTCCGCGCCCTCCGCCTTCGCGATCTCGGCGGCGCTGGCGCCGTAGCGCCCGCGCAGGTACGGGTCGCTGTCGCTGAGCGGCACGCCCAGCTCGCGGGCCAGCAGTTTCCCGACGGTCGTCTTGCCCGAGCCCATGAGCCCGATCACGACGACAGGTTTGTTCTTCGACATGGGGATAGGTGTTTCCTCTGGAGGTGCGTTATGACAATCGCCGGAGGCATCATCCTCATCATGCTCGGCGCGATCCTGACCTGGGCGGTCGAGTTCGACCTCGCCGGTCTTGACATCAATGTGATCGGCGTCGTCCTCATGATCGGTGGTCTGGCCGGGTTGCTGTTCGGCCTGTACCGGATGCACGTTACCCGCAGGGTGATCGAGGAGCCGATTCACGAGGACCCGCACGCTCGCCGTACGACGACGGTCTACGAGGAGCGTCGCCGTATCGACGAGCCGCCGCTGTAAGGGTCTTGTGCGTACCCCGGGTCGCCGGGGTACGGTGGCGCGGTCCGAACGCGGGAGCCCGGTGCAACGGGCTGAGAGGACGGCTGGAGCAGCCGCCGACCGCCAGAACCTGATCCGGGTAATGCCGGCGAAGGGAGTTTGCGCGATGAGTGACGCGCGCTTTTCCAAGATCCATCTCGGTGATCTGCGGGTGCCCATGCGGCGGGTGCATCTGTCGAACGGGACGTCGGTGGAGCTGTACGACACCTCCGGGCCGGACAACCCCGACATCACGCGGGGCCTGCCGCGGCTGCGGGAGGTGTGGGTGCTCGAACGCGGCGACGTCGCCCGCTACGGCGGACGCCAGGTGCGGCCCATCGACGACGGCTTCAAGGAGCAGGAGGCCTGGGCTCGCGCGAACACCGAGGTCTTCCCCGGCGACGGGCACAAGCCGCTGCGGGCCACCGGGGCGCCCGTGACCCAGCTCGCCTACGCGCGGCGGGGCGTGGTCACCAAGGAGATGGAGTTCGTCGCGGTCAGGGAGGGAGTGAGCGGCGAGTTCGTGCGCAAGGAGGTGGCGGCCGGCCGGGCGATCATCCCGGCCAACGTCAACCATCCGGAGAGCGAGCCGATGGTCATCGGCCGCAACTTCCACGTGAAGATCAACGCCAACATCGGCAACTCCGCGGTCGCCTCCTCGATCTCCGAGGAGGTGGAGAAGATGACCTGGGCCACCCGGTGGGGCGCCGACACCGTGATGGATCTGTCCACCGGCCGCAACATCCACACCACCCGCGAGTGGATCATCAGGAACGCGCCGGTGCCGATCGGGACCGTCCCGATCTACCAGGCGCTGGAGAAGGTCGGCGGCGTGGCGGCCGACCTGTCGTGGGAGGTCTACCGGGACACGCTGGTCGAGCAGTGCGAGCAGGGTGTCGACTACATGACCGTGCACGCCGGGGTACGGCTGGCGTACGTGCCGCTGACCGCGCGGCGCAAGACCGGCATCGTCTCGCGCGGCGGCTCGATCATGGCGGCGTGGTGCCTGGCCCACCACCGGGAGAGCTTCCTGTATGAGAACTTCGAGGAGATGTGCGAGCTGCTGGCGGGCTACGACGTGGCCTTCTCGCTCGGGGACGGCCTGCGGCCCGGCTCGATCGCCGACGCCAACGACGAGGCGCAGTTCGCGGAGCTGCGCACGCTGGGCGAGCTGACGAAGATCGCCCGTGCGCGCGACGTGCAGGTCATGATCGAGGGGCCGGGCCACGTGCCCATGCACAAGATCAAGGAGAACGTGGACCTGCAGCGCGAGATCTGCGACGACGCCCCGTTCTACACGCTGGGCCCGCTGGTGACCGACGTCGCGCCGGGCTACGACCACATCACCTCGGGCATCGGCGCCGCGATGATCGGCTGGTACGGCACCGCCATGCTCTGCTACGTCACCCCCAAGGAGCATCTGGGCCTGCCGGACAAGGACGATGTCAAGACCGGCGTCATCACCTACAAGATCGCGGCCCATGCCGCCGACCTCGCCAAGGGGCACCCCCGGGCGCAGGAGTGGGACGACGCGCTGTCGGACGCCCGTTTCGAGTTCCGCTGGGAGGACCAGTTCAACCTGTCGCTGGATCCGGTGACGGCGCGGGCGTTCCACGACGCGACGCTTCCGGCCGAGCCCGCCAAGACCGCGCATTTCTGCAGTATGTGCGGGCCGAAGTTCTGTTCGATGAAGATCACCCACGATGTCCGGAAATATGCGGAGGAGCATGGGTTGACGGACTCCGCGGCCATCCAGGTGGGCATGGCGGAGAAGGCGGTGGAGTTCACCGAAAGGGGCGGTGAGGTCTATCTGGATCCGGCGGACCCAAAATAGCGAGTAGGACTCATATTGGGTCTTGACTGGCGTCTGTAAGGAGCCCACGCTGAGGGCGTGATCAGCCGCATACTCGCCGTCCTGGTCGCCATCGCCCTGCTCGCGATACCCGCCCCCGCGTTATCCCGCAGCGAGCAGCCCGTGAGCGGCTTCATCGACGCGCACAGTCACCTGATGTCCTACGAAGCGTTCGGCGGCAAGCTGCTCTGCGGCAAGCCGTTCGACCCGGGCGGCATCGCCAGGGCTCTGGTCGACTGCCTCGACCACTTCCCGAACGGCGAAGCCGCCTGGTTCGAGAACTTCACCCGCACCGGTCAGCCGACCGGCACCCACGACCCGGTCGGCTGGCCCACGTTCAGGAGCTGGCCGGCGCACGACTCCCTGACCCACCAGCAGGCCTACTACACCTGGATCGAGCGCGCCTGGCGCGGCGGGCTGCGGATCATGGTCAACGACCTCGTGGCCAACCGCCAGCTCTGCGAGATCTACCCGCTGAAGACCAACCCCTGTGACGAGATGGGCTCCATCCGCCTGGAGGCCCGCCGTACGTTCGAGATGCAGGACTACATCGACCAGCAGAGCGGCGGCCCCGGCCAGGGCTGGTTCCGCGTGGTCAGGAGCCCCGCCGAGGCCCGCTCGGTCATCGCCGCCGGGAAGCTGGCCGTGGTGCTCGGCATCGAGACCTCCGAGCCGTTCGGCTGCCGGCAGACGCTCGGCATCCCCCACTGCACCAAGGCCCAGATCGACCGGGGCCTGGATGAGATGTATCAGCTCGGCGTCCGCTCCATGTTCGTCTGCCACAAGTACGACAACGCCCTGTGCGGCGTCCGCTTCGACTCCGGCACCCAGGGCGCCATCGTCAACCTGGGCAACTTCCTGTCGTCGGGCCGCTTCTGGCAGACGGAGGCGTGCACGGGACCGCAGCGCGACAACACGATCTCGCCCGCGGTGCTCCCGCCCGAACTGGCCCGCTGGCTGCCGCCCGGCGTCAGCCTGCCCGTCTACCCGCCGGGGCCGCACTGCAACAGACGCGGGCTCACCTCGCTCGGCGAGCACATGGTCAAGGGCATGATGAGCCGCGGCATGCTCATCGAGGTCGACCACATGAGCGTCAAGGCCGCCGACCGGACGCTCACCCTCCTGGAGCAGGCCGGCTACGACGGCGTGATCTCCTCGCACAGCTGGACCGACGCGCTCAACTACCAGCGGATCTACCGGCTCGGCGGCATGGTCACCTCATACGGCCACGGGGCCGAGGGGTTCGCCGACGCCTGGCGCGAGACCAAGCCTCTGCGCGACGCGGCGGGCCGCCCCGGGTTCGGGTACGGCCTCGACGCCAACGGGCTGGGCAAACTGCCGGCTCCCCGGGCCGGCAGCGCGGTGGCGTACCCCTTCCACTCCCACGACGGCTCGGCCAGCTTCGACCGGCAGAGCACAGGACAGCGGACCTGGGACTACAACGTGGACGGCGTCGCCAACTACGGCCTGGTGCCCGACTGGATCGAGGACATCAGGTCGCTGGCCGGCGACGCGTTCGTCCAGGACATGGCTCAGGGGGCCGAGGCCTACCTGAGGACCTGGGAAGCGGCTGAAACGGTTGTGAGGTGAGAGAAGGCGGGCCGGTTCTGTCCGGCCCGCCTTCCTCACACATTGAAGATGCTGACTCCGCCGGGACCCACGAGGAATCCCAGCACGATGAGGACGATGCCCCACAGGATGTCCCGCCGGGCCAGGATGACGTAGATCCCGGCGACGACGAGGATGACGGCGATAATCCAGAGCAATGTAGCCATGGACCTGCTGCTGCCCTCAGGACTTCTCCTCTAACGTGCCCTTGGTGCGATAGATGTCCGTGATGGGCTGGAGGAGCCAGAACCACCCGGCCGTGAGCGCCACCGCGCCGCCGAACAAGGTGGCCGGCCAGGCGTTCAGCACCACTTCGGCCACCATGGCCACGGCCGCGGTCATGGCGACCAGCAGAAACGCCGCTCCCGCGATGCCCAGCGAGTTGGCCCGTTTGATCATGCGCTCCTTGAGCCCGGTGCGGAAGAACACCCGGTGCTGCGCGGCGGGCGTGATGAAGCACACCGACGCCAGCGCGGCGCCCATGAGCGCGATGAAGAACAGCCATAGGCCCACGGTGTCGACCTTGCCGAAGCCCTGCTGGAAGGGAACGGTCAGCAGGAAGGCGAAGAGCACCTGGACCCCGGTGACCGCGACGCGCAGGCCCTGCAGCAACTCGGTCAGCTCGCGATCTACCCGTTCTTTGTGGGACTCGCGTTCGTTGTGCGGCTCGCCCCGAGAAGTGTCCGTCATGCTCGGGCGCTACCCCGCAGAGGCGCTGACATACCGGCCGGAGTCTGGATACGATCCGCGGCAACGGAACTTCGGCGGAGCCGCCCATGATCAACGAATGGATTCCCCCCGGGGTCGATGCCACCCGGCCGAGCGTGGCTCGTGTATACGACGCGCTGCTGGGCGGCACCGAGAACTTCACCGTGGACCGGGCCGTGGCAGAACGCCTGACCGCCGCGGTCCCCGAGGTGGTCAGCCTCGTCTGGTGCAACCGCGCCTTCGTCGGCCGGGTCACCGACCATCTGGTGCGTGAGGCCGGCGTCACCCAGCTCATCGACCTGGGCGCGGGCCTGCCGACGATCGAGAACACCCACGAGGTCGCCCAGTTCGCCAACCCCGAGGCCCGCGTCGTCTACGTGGACCTCGACCCGATGGTGGAGCCGCACGCGCGCTCGATCCTGCGCACCAACCTGCGCGCCACGGCCATCACCGCGGACGCCATGGACGTGGACGCCGTCCTCGGCGACCCCGACCTGCTCGACCTGATCGACTTCTCCCGGCCGGTGGGCCTGCTCATGATGAGCGTGCTGCACCTGTTCCCCGATGAGGACGACCCGCACGGGCTGGTCAAGCAGTACATGGAAGCGCTGCCGCGCGGCAGCTACCTGGCCGCGTCCAACATGATGACCTCCCACAACCCCAAGGCGAAGGCGCTGGAGGCGATGCTGCACGCCACGATGGGGACCGGCCGCTTCCGCACCGCCGAGTCGATCAACCGCTTCTACGACGGGCTGGACATGGTCGGCCCCGGCCTCGTCCACCTTCCCCACTGGCGTCCGGAGGGCAGTCCCGGGCCGCTGGAGACCTGGGAGGAACTCCTGCTGGGCGGCGTGGCCCGCAAGCCCTAAGGGTGGGCCGTCCAGCCGGTCTCGTCCGCCCATCCCTCGGCGACCACGATGACCAGGTCCACGACCGGGTCCTTGACGTCGGCGTACTCACCCGTCTCACGCACCGCCCCGGCCAGCCGCCGCTTGAAGTCCGCGTAAGCGGGTACGGCCCGCGGATGCGCCCGGAACCAGTCGCGGAACAGCAGCGCCAGGCGGTCGTTGGGCGCGCCGAGCACCCGCACGTGCAGGTTGACCTCGTCCCCGGGGCTCCCCCGCCGGGTCCAGAGCCGCTTGGCCCACCTGGCGGGGTCGTCCTCCAGCCCCGCCGGCACGTGGTCGCGCCGGTACGGCGACATCGTGAACCCCAGCGCCTCCAGGGGCCCGCCGAAGACCCGCTCGGCCTCGTCCAGATCGAGAACGCTGACCTGGAGATCGAACAGCGGCTTGGCCGCCATGCCGGGGATCGAGGTGCTGCCGATGTGCTCCACGTGCGTCGCCACCGGCCCGAGCACGCGCCGGAGGTCGGCGCACAGTCGCGCCGCCGTTCCCTGCCAGGCGGGATCGTGGGGCACGACGACAGGGCGTTCGGTCATCGGGCCAGGGTCTCAGAGGCGGCCGTTGCGCCGCAAAACGTCGACGGCGTTGAAGGTGGCGACGCCGCGCCACTCCAGGGCGCCGGCGGGCGAGATCTTCGCGTACTCGACGGTCCAGCCGCCGTCGGCCTTCTGCGCGGCGGCCAGCCGGTCGAGGTCGGCCTCGATCTGGGCCGGCGTGAACAGGGCACGCGCCGGGCGATCGGGGTGCGGGGCCAGGTCGAGCGGGGTGAGCTTCTCGTCGGCCGTGCCGCCCTCCACGGGGATCTCGCCGCTGTCCGGGATGAGCTTGGCCAGGCCGTCCAGGAGGGCGGCGGCCTCGGGCTCGCGGTCGTGGACGGCGTCCAGGAAGTGGATGGCGAAGGACAGCACGTAGGCGTGGGGGCGGGTGTCCAGCGCGCGGACGGCGTCCAGGCAGTAGCGGATGGCGCGGGCCAGCCACGGATGCCCCGCCACCGACGGGACGCGCAGGGCCGCCGCCGCGCTCACGGCGGTGATCTGCAGCGAGGAGGTCGTTGCGTCGCCGCCGCCCCACCACGGGGCGGTGCCCGCCCGCACGGTCAGGGGCAGCGAGAACGGCAGGCCGCCGTCGGGCAGCGTCACCGTCTCCAGCCAGTCGCACAGCTGTTCCGCCTGGACGGCGACGGCCGGGGCGAGCTCGGCGAACACCTCGAAGGCGTGCAGGGCGGCGCCCGGCTGGCTCTCCGGGGAACGCAGGTCGGGCTCCAGGCCCCAGCCGTAGCCGCCGTCCGGGTTGCGATAGGCGTTCACCGCGGGCAGCAGCCCGGCGTGGTCACCGGAGCCGAGAAGGGCGTCGAAGCGCAGCCGGTCAAGAACACGCGCGTGCGTGGCCATGAAGTCGGCGGCGGAGGTCAGGTCAACGGTCATGACCTCATCCTTCCCGCCCGCCGCCGGACCGGTCTTGTAGGTTTCCGCCGTGCCTAACCGCGGCGGGCGGCGGAGGTGACGCGCTTGAGAATGCGGTCCCACTCGGTGCCGAACGGGTTGTCCTGCACCAGGTAGGTCCAGGTGGCGGAGGGGCGCTTCAGGTCGGGCTCCGACGACTCGAACGACTCCAGCGAGCGCCGCTCGATCTCGGCCTGCAGCGACTTGTACTCGGCGACCGCCTCCCTGTGGAACTCGTCGATCGGGCTCATCCGGCCGAGCGCCCGCAGGTGGATGCCCTCGCGCAGATCGGTGAGGAAGGCCAGGTGCTCGGTCCAGCAGGTGTCGATCGCGTGCAGGACGATCTGGCGCGCGGTCTCCTCGCGGGTGTCCTCCGGCAGCGAGTCCCAGCGCTCGGCGTCGGCCTCGGCCAGCGCCTTCGCGGCGGAGTCGGTGTGGAGGACCTTGTCGCGCCACTCCAGGATCAGCTCGCGCTGGTGCTCCAGCAGGCGGGTGTAACGCCAGGTGTTGCGGTGGATCTCCAGGTTGACGCCCTCGGCCACCCGCTGGGCGTGGCCGACCAGGTAGGCGCCGCGGCGGTGGCGGACCAGGCCGTCGGGGTCGGCGGCGGGCGGGCGCTCGTCCGGGACGAACTGGGTGATCAGGTCGTCCTGCATGCTGACGAAGAAGACCGAGCCGCCCGGGTCGCCCTGGCGGCCGGCCCGGCCGCGCAACTGGTCGTCCAGGCGGCTGCTGGCGTGTCGGCCGGAGCCGATCAAGTACAGGCCGCCGAGCTCGGCCACGCCGTCGCCCAGGCGGATGTCGGTGCCGCGGCCGGCCATCTGGGTGGAGACCGTGATGGCGCCGCGCTCGCCGGCCCTGGCGATGATCGCCGCCTCTTCCGCGTCGTTCTTGGCGTTGAGGACGACGGGCTCCAGGTTACGGCGCTGCAGGAGCTTGGCGAGGTTCTCCGACTCGGCCACGTCCAGGGTGCCGATGAGGATCGGGCGGCCGGTGGCGTGCGCCTCCTGGATCTCCTCGACCAGCGCCGCGTCCTTGTCGGGCACGGTCGGGTAGATCCGGTCGGGCTCGTCCTCGCGGATGGCGGGGGTGTTGGGCGGGATGACGGCGACCTTCAGGCCGTAGAACTCGCCGAGCTGCTCGCTGACCGCGACCGCCGTGCCGGTCATACCGGAAATCTTGGGATAACGCTTGATCAGGCCCTGGATGGTGAGCGAGTCGAGGATCTCCCCCTTCTCGCTGGGCGGCAGCGCCTCCTTGGCCTCCACGGCCGCCTGAAGGCCGTCCGGCCAGCGCTGCAGCAGCGCCACCCGGCCGCGCGAGGGGTTGATCAGCTGGACCTTGCCGTCGCGCACGATGTAGTCGACGTCCTTGGCCAGCAGCGCGTGGGCGTGCAGGGCCAGGTTCAGCTCGATGAGCGTGCCCGGCTCGTTCTCGTCGTAGAGCTCGACGTCGAGGATGTTCTCCACGCTGTCGGCGCCCTTCGGCGTCAGGTAGACGTTACGCGCGCCCTCGTCGATCTCGTAGTGGTAGCCGCGCACCAGCGTGCGCACGAGCGCCGCCATCTCCGGTACGGCGTTGCCCTCGTCGGCCGCCCCCGCCATCACGAGCGGCACCCGGGCCTCGTCCACGAGCACCGAGTCGGCCTCGTCGATCAGCGCCACCTCGGGCTCCGGCACCACGATCGCCGCCGCGTCGGTACGCAGCCGGTCGCGCAGCACGTCGAAGCCGATCTCGCTGACCGGGCCGTAGGTGACGTCGCGGGAATAGGCGGCGCGGCGCTCCTCGGGCGTGGAGTTCTGCCCGATCCAGCCGACGCTGACGCCCATGGCCTCGTAGAAGGGCGCCATCCACTCGGCGTCGCGCCTGGCCAGGTAGTCGTTGACCGACATCACGTGCACGCGCTTGCCCTGCAGGGCGTACCCGGCCGCCGCCATCGCGCCGGACAGGGTCTTGCCCTCGCCGGTCGCCATCTCGGCGACGTGACCGTGGAGGAGCGCGAGCGTGCCGAGCAATTGCACATCGTACGGCCGCAGGCCGAGCGTGCGGTCGGCGGCCTCGCGGGCGACGGCGCAGAACTCGGCCAGATCGTCCATGGACGGTTCAGGCAGATCGTCGAGCTTGCCGATCCGGTCGGCGCGGGTGTTCGCCGTCTTGACGATCTTCAGGTACGGACTCAGGTTCACCCCTCCTGGACGGTCCAGGAGATTCCTGATCATTCCGGTAATCGAGGCCACGGTTCCTCCAACGCGCGCTCCCTCGGCACCGTTCCCCCTGATTCCCCCGATAAGGGGTCCGGTACGGCAGGCACCGCCGTACCGGACCCTAACTCACCTTTGCCCGTGCACGGTCAGAACCACGACAGCGGCCAGCAGCAGAACGCATCCTGACCAGGCCAGAAGCGTCAGCCTTTCGCTGAACAGCACCACTCCTATCATCGCCGCTCCGACGGCCTCGCCGAGCGAGATGACCGAGACGGTCGCGGCCGGGAGCGCCGTGAGGGAGCGGAAGAACAACGCGTAGGCCAGGGCCGTCGGGACCGCGCCCAGGAACAGCAGGGTGGCGGCCGAAGCCAGGGTGAACTCCGGCAGGATGCCCCCCGCCAGCGCGAACGGCGCCAGGCACGCGGCGCCCACCACGAACCCGCCCACGGCGGTGGTCTCCGGGTCGCCGTTGTGGCGGCGGGAGTAGAGGGTGACGGCGGCGTAGCCGAGCGCGGACAGCAGCGACCACGCCACGCCCGCCGTGGCTCCGTCCGCCGGGCCGCCGCCCGTGAGGAGGGCCAGGCCCGCGAGCGCGGCGGCCAGCGCGACGAGGCCCACGCGGCTGAGGCGCTCGTTCAGCAGGAACCTTCCGCCCAGGGCGGTGAGGACCGGGGTGGCGCCCATCGTCACGACGGTGGCCAGGGCGATGCCGGACTCGGCGATGGCCGCGAAGTAGGCCGCCTGGTACACCGCCATCCCCACCCCGACCACGCCGACCCGCCACACCCTCACCAACGCCTTGGCCGTCCCCCTGTCGCCCACGGAACCCCCGGAACCCACAGGACCCACAGGACCCACGGAACCCGCGCTACTCACGGGCCCGGCGACCCGCCCGTTGCCCGCCGTAATGGGGCGCCGGATTCCGCCGTCGTCCCTGCTCGCCGCTGCGGCGCCGAAGAGCGTGCGGCTTCGGGGCTGTCCGGTGTGCCCTGCGGCGTCCGTGCGCCCGTTGGCCGCCGTGGCGGTGTGCCGGTCTCCGGCGTTGTCGCTGCTCGCCGCTGTGGCGCCGAAGCGCGTGGGGAGCGTGCGGCCTCGGGTTCGCGCGGTGTGGTCCGCTGTGCTGGTGTGGCCGGCGGGCACGGAGCGGGTTCGGGTGGGGCGGAGGAGGAGAGGGAGGAGGAGGAAGGCGGCGCCCAGGAGGTAGCGCCAGAACGAGACGGACACCGGGTCCAGGGTGGTGAACAGGAGCGAGCCGGCGGCGCCGCCGGTGCCCCAGGCGGCTGCGGCGATGGCGGCGTACACCGCGCCGCGGCGCGCGGAAATCGGGGTCATGACTGATCTTTCCGGATGAGGTGGATGAGGCCCGCGCGCGGGCAGCGCTCACCACCGGGGCCCAGCCTTGGGGTATCCGGGGAAGGAGGTCAGCCGCCCGCTAGAGGGCGGGCGGCGGGGAGCAGATCAGTCGTTGGTACACACGGCCCACCCTAGCGGGCGGCGCCCCGGCGCTTCATCTGGAATTCGCCCACGCGTCCGTGATCAGGCGGAAGTCGTCCAGGGATGCGGGGCGGCCGTCGATCTGGGTGCCGACCACGTGCTCGCGGAAGAGGGCGTGCAGCCGTACCACCGCGCCGGAGGCGTTGCGGAAGCCGTGCGGCGTCCCCGGCGGGACGAAGATGACGGCGCCGGGCCCCACGAGGCGGGTCTCGTCGCCGAGGAAGGCCTCGGCCTCGCCCTCGTCGATGATGAGCACCTCCTCCCCGGTGTGCCGGTGCAGGGGGATGCCCTCGCCGTCGGCCAGGTGCTCGAAGTTGAGCACGATGTCCTTGACGTAGTGGCCGTCGGCGCGGACCGGGTCCATGACGGGCCAGGTGAGGGAACGCGGCTTGGCGGGGTCGGGGAAGGGCCGGTAGTCGGGCCTGTCGATGATCGTCACGCCTCCGATCGTGGACCCGCCCGAAATTTCGCGGAAGACCGCACTTTTTCCTGCTCAAGGCACTTCCGCGTACCTGACAGAAGATGGCAGGTATGGCCGGCAGAGTAGCCCCATGACAACCAAGGCCGAACTTCTCGCGTTCACCCTCGACTGCGCCGAGCCCAAGCGGCTCGCCGAGTTCTACCACCGGATCACCGGCTACGAGATCCAGTACTCCGAAGACGAGTACGCCGCCGTCGGCAACGGTACGGTGTCCATCTACTTCGGCCGGGTGCCGGATCGCAAGCCGGTCACTTGGCCGAGTCCCGACAAGCAGTTCCACTTCGACTTCCGGGTTCCGGACGTGGAGAAGGCGGTCGCCGAGTACGTGGAGCTCGGAGCCACGAAGCCCGGGTTTCAGCCGGGTGTGACCGAGGAAGGCATCCGATGGGTGGTGCTCCAGGACCCGGAAGGGCATCTCTTCTGTGTATGCCCTTCCTCCTAAAGACTGATCCGAGAGCGGACACCGAGCCATAAGCTGGGTGAATGCTCTTGAAAGGTTCCTTGCCCCTCTGCGGGCGCCCATGACGTGGGTCGGTCTGGCGATTGCTCTGGCAGGGGCATTGGGATACGCGCTCGGCGCGGCGCTGCAGCAGTACGAGGCGGTGGCTCAGGGGGCGACGCTCAAGCTCGTCAAACGCCCGCGCTGGTGGATCGGGGGCGTCATCGGGTTCACCGGCGCCAGCCTGCACGCGGTGGCGCTGAGTTTCGCGCCGCTCGTCGTGGTGCAGCCGATCAGCGTGGCCACGCTGGTGTTCGCGGTGCCGCTGGCGGCGTTCATGTATGGGCGCAAGCCGTACAAGGCGGAGATCTTTGGGTCTGTCGCGGTCGCGGTGGGGTTGCTGTGGCTGATGCTGCTCGTCCCGCAGCAGCACGTGACGCCGCGGCTGGGGACGCCGGCGGCGCTCGCGTTCCTGGCGGTGATCGGCGTCATCGTGCTCATCACGCAGGTGGCGGCGCGGCGGGTCGAGGGGGCGAACAAGGCGCTGCTGCTCTCGGTGGGGGCGGGCGCGGTCACGGCCAGTGTGTCCACGTTCGTACGCGTGGTCGGCGGCGGGCTTGAGGGCGACCTGAGCAGGCTGCTGCACTGGTTCACGCTGGCGGTGCCGGTGCTGCTGATCTGCGCGGTGGTGCTGCTGCAGAAGTCTTACGCGGTGGGATATTTCGGCATCGCCTACGCCGGTGTGCAGGTGATCGACCCGATCACCTCGGTGCTGGCCGGCGCGATCCTGCTCGGTGAGCCGCTGCCGACCAGCCCGTCGACCGCCGTGCCCGCGATCATCGCCGCGGCGCTGACCGTCGGCGGCACGATCACGCTCGGCCGGTTGACGCCCGACCACTCGAAGGACCGGCCGGCGCCGGTGGCCGCCAGTCCAGAACCGAGTCCATTGCCCGCAACATCAGATCTGAGCTGAACCGGCCGGCCGCCCTCATGCCGAGGTCCCGCAGCCCGATCGCCACCGGGTTGCGGATCTTCGTCGCCCTGCAGATCGCCATGGACCTGCGGACGATCTCCGCTGTACGGCCCAGCCGCGCCTCGGTGTAGCCGGCCAGGTCCCCGCCCGCGTGGTGCGCGAGCACGACCGCGTCCTCGAGCGCCTGGCAGGCGCCCTGCCCGAGGTTGGGCGTCATCGGGTGGGCCGCGTCGCCGAGCAGCGCCACCCGGCCCTGGTGCAGGCGGGGCAGCGGGGTCCGCTGGTAGTACACGTCGTTGCGCAGGATCGCGCCCGGCTTCACCGCCTCCAGCATCGCGGGGATCGGCTGGTGCCAGCTCCCGAAGCGCCGCAGCAGCTCGGCGCGCTCGTCGTCGGCCCGCCCGCCCGGCGCGGCGAGGTCGGTGGCGTAGAAGTACACGAGGTCGCCGGCCAGCTGATGGGTCCCGAACACCAGGCCGCGGCCCCAGCTCTCCGCGCTGTGGACCGTCACGCCCTCGGGCCGCGGCAGCAGCCCGCGCCAGGCGGTGACCCCCGAGTAGACGGGCTCCGGGTGCCCGGGGAAGAGCTGCCGCCTGGTCCCGGAGCGGATGCCGTCGGCCGCGACGACCAGGTCGGCCCGCAACGTCTCCCGCCCGGTCTCGACGGTGCCGCTCTCGGGGTCCAGGCCGGTGACCTCGGTGTTCAGGCGGATGTTCGCCGGGCCGAGTCCGTCGGCCAGCAGGTCCACCAGGACCCGCCGCAGCATGAGCACGACGCCGTCGCCGTAGCGGATCCGCGCGTGTTCCTGCGAGGTCCGAGACAGCCAGCGCCCGTCCGTCTTGCGAATCCCGGCGGCGCCCTGGACGCGGGCCAGCTCGCGTACCGGGTCCCCGAGCCCGACGGTGTCCAGGGCGCGCAGCCCGTTGGGGGAGACGGCCAGCCCCGATCCCACGTTCTCCAGCGCGGGGGCCCGTTCCAGGACCGTCACGTCCCAGCCCTTGAGCCGGAGCGCCAGGCCCGCGGTAAGCCCGCCCACACCGCCGCCGATCACCACTGCCGTCGCCATCGCCCACTCCTCACTACGCCTGTAGTCCGTGACGGTACTACAGGCGTAGTTTCAACTACAAGTGTAGTATCCGATGTCGTGAACCGTTCCGAGCTCATCGCGGACACCGCGATCGCATTGCTGTCCGAGCGGGGCATGCGCGGCCTGACCCACCGCGCCGTGGACGAGGCCGCGGGCCTGCCGCCGGGCTCCACCTCCAACCTGGCCCGCACCCGCGCCGCCCTCCTGGAGCTCACGCTGAACCGCCTCACCGTCCTGGAGCGCAGAACGTTCGAGTCGGTGATCGAGCCCGGCGGCGACCCGATCGACCTGCTCGCCGCCGCCCTCCACAAGCAACTCCAGGACAGCCGCCGCACGCTGGCCCGCTACGAACTCGCCCTGGAGGCCACCCGCCGCCCGGAACTGCGCACGATCTACGACGCGGCCGGCAACCAGTTCCGCGCGCCCGCCACCGCCATCGCCGCCGCCCTGGGCTCGCCCGATCCGGTACGGCACGGCCGCCAGCTCATCGCCTACGCCGAGGGCCTGGTGTTCGACGCGCTGGCCGGGGCCGGCGAGATCCCCTGTTACGAGGACCTGCGCAAAGGCATCGAAGAGGTGGTGCGCGGCATGACGGGACGGTGACCGTCAACGAGGGGCGGTGCGCGGCGGCGGGCACAGGTCGCGGAAGGGCAGTTCCGGCAGGTGCCTGGCCCACTCCTCCCGGCTGAGCCCGCCCGAGTCGGCGCAGATCGCCTCGGCCGACCTGGCCGCGGCCACCGGGGCGGCCCGGCGCCCGCCGTCGGCGGCGATCGACAGCACCGTCCCGCGCCCGGCCAGCACCCAGATGCCGGCGCTCGACTGATCGAAGACCGCCTGCACCGGCCGGTCCCCACCGGCCAGCGGCACCTGCCGGTCCACCGTGAGCGTGCCGCTCGCCACCCGCCAGACCCGCACCCGGTCGCTGTCGGTCCCGGCCAGGTACTTGCCGTCGGGGCTGAAACGCAGCGTGCCCGAGGCGGGCTGCAGCGGCGTGGACAGCGTCGGCACCCCGGTCAGGTCGTAGAGCTGCACCCCGTCCTCGCCGGCGATGGCCACCCGCGAGCCGTCGGGGCCGAAGGCGGTGTAGTCGGGCGGCATCCGCTCCAGCCACGGCGCGGGGGTGACCCGGCCCGTGTGCAGGTCGTCGATCACCGAGCGGCGGCCGTCGAACTCCAGCACCCGCCGGTCGTCCGGCCCCACCACCACGAACCGGCCGGCGAACGCCTCCTCGTCCAGGCCGAGGTTCCAGGCCCACCGCTCGCCGTACTCGCTGCCCTCGGCGAACAGGAAGGCGCCTCCGGGGCTGAACCACGCCGCGTGCCGGCCCGGCTGGCTGAGCCCCCGGGCGAACTTCACCTTGACACCACCGCCCGACGTCCCCTCCCTGAAGGTCCCCTCCCTGAAGGTCCCCTCCCTGAAGGTCGTGTCCCAGAAGTAGGTGCGCTCGATGCCGACGAGCGCCAGGTCGCGTTCCAGCGACGACCAGGCGATGGCCCGGATCTTCTCCGGCGGGCCGGGCGTGGTGGCGATCTGCTCACCGGTGAGGGTGTCGAAGATCCGCAGCACGCCGTCGGTCAGGGCGGCCAGCTTCCTGCCGTCGGCGCTCAGCGTGTGCAGCGACCGCTCGGTCGCCGTCGGGTCGGTGAAGGAACCGCTCACCGGGTCGGTGTCGGACTTGGCGAGCTGCCGCTCGGCCTCCGGCACCGGCGCCAGGGCCCAGGAGGTGAAGCTCAGCTTGCGGGCCAGCACCGGGTCGCTCGGCCTGATCGTCTCCGCGCGGGTGGCCGCGACCCTGGCCATCGCCTCGTCGACCTGGCCCTGGGCGGTGCCGTACTGCCAGATCGCGACCGCGAGCACCGCGACCGCCACCGCCGCCGCCACGATCCAGCGGCGGCGGCCCCTGCGCCGTCCCGACGTCAGCCCCGCGTCGAGGAAGGCCTGTTCGTCGCCGCCCAGCGTGACGTGCCGCCGCCCGGTCGCCGCCCAGGCCAGCGCCCGGTCGAGCGTGCCGTCGTGGAACAGGTCGGCCTCGCGCCGCCCGCCGCTCTCCCACCGCCGCGCCGCCCGAGCCAGCTCCCGGTGTACGGCCAGCCCGTCGCGCTCGGCGTCGAGCCATTCGTGCAGCCTCGGCCACGCCCGCAGGAGCGCCCCGCAGCCCATGGTCACGCTCTCCTCGTCGCGGGTCAGCAGCCCGGCCTCGCCGTACACCTCGAGCACGCGCTCGATCGCGGCGGCCTGCTCCGGTGTGCGCCCGGCCACGAGCTCGGCCCGCGGGACGGTCACGCGGGTGTCGTCGCCGCGCTCGTCCATGCCCACCAGGCGGAGCAGTACCTCGGGGACGAGCTCCTGCTCGGCCCGGCTGAGCGCGGCGTAGAGCTGCTCGGCGCGGGTTCCGAGCGGTGGGTCGTGCACCGGCTCGGGCGGGAGTAATCGGCCCTGCTGCGACTGCGGCTGGTCCAGCAGCGACATGAGCAGCTGGCGGGCGCCGGGGCGGCGCTCGGGGTCGGCGTGGAGGGCGGCGGTGACCAGGTCGGCCAGCGCGAGGTCCAGCTCGGCCAGGCCGCCCGCGGCGAAGGCGAGCAGCCGGCCCCAGGCGCGCACGTCGTCGGCGGGCCCGCACGCGTCTCCGGTGCCGAGGCCGACCAGGCGGGGGCCCGCGTCGGTGAGCAGGACCGCGCCGGGGTCGAGCGCGCCGTGGACGGCGCCGGCCTCGTGGATGGCGGCCAGCGCGGTGGCGGTGGCGGCGGCCAGGCGGTAGAGGTCGTCGGCGGAGTAGGGCCCCCGGGTCTCGACGGCCTGGCGCAGGCTGTGTCCCTCGACGTACTCGCTGGTCAGGTAGGTGGCGGCGACCTCGACGACGGCGGCGACGTGCAGGCTCCTCACGCGCCGCAGCGGCTCGGTGTCCTCCGGCGGGACGCACTGGGTCAGGGCACGGCGCAGCCCCGACTCGTCGTAGGCCTCAACGGTGCGCCCACCGAGCCGGATGCCCAGCCAGTAGCCCCCCAGCCGATCATCCATGAGGGGTTAGACGCCGCCCTTCGGCTAACGGTTCAGGCGAGCCCGGTGCTCGGGCCACTCCTCTTCGAGGATGCCGAAATAGGCGGAATCGCGCCAGGTGCCGTCGGGACGTCTGCGGTGCCGGCGCAGGGTTCCCTCGTGGACCCCGCCGATGCGGGCGACCGCCGCCTTGGAGCGTTCGTTGAGGTCGTCCGTCTTGAACATCACCCGGTTGTAGCCGAGGGAGAAGGCGTGGTCGATCAGGAGGATCTTGCAGTTGGTGTTGACCCCGGTACGCCAGGCGGCGCGGCCGTACCAGGTCCAGCCGATCTCGATGCTCTCGTCGAACCCGGGCACGTCCGCGTAGGTCGTCTGGCCGATGGCGCGGCCCCGGTGGATCACGGCGAAGGCGACGTGGTTGGCGGTGACGCCCTTGACGATCCGGGCCAACTCCTCCTTGGTGCGCGGGGTGGGCGCGGGCATCCAGCGCCAGACCTCGTCGTCGTCGCCTCCGGCGGCGAACAGGTCGGGGACGTGGTCGAGGGTGAGCGGTTCGAGCCGGACGACGTCGTTCTCGAGCACGGCGGGAGCGGGCATGCGGGCGGTCATGCGGTTCAGCTTAGAGGCCGGGTTGACCTGGGTTTATGGCCACCTGCGGGGAAATGTGGGAGACCACTGTGGACGGTCATACCGACCGGTCGGTAAGGTCGCGCTATGGACTTCGCCTTCGACAGCGTCACCGAGGACCTGCGCGAGCGCCTGCTCCGCTTCATGGACGAATGTGTCTATCCGGCCGAGGCCGCCTTCGAGGAACAGGCCGCCGAGAGCGGCTGGAGCGCGCCCCCGCTCCTGGCCGACCTCAAGGACGAGGCCAGGAAACGCGGGTTGTGGAACCTGTTCCTGCCCGGGGACCACGGCGCGGGGCTGACGAACCTCCAGTACGCCCCGCTGGCGGAGATCATGGGCAGGTCACCGGCCATCGCGCCGGTGGCCACCAACTGCGCCGCGCCCGACACCGGCAACATGGAGGTCCTCTCCATGTTCGGCAGCGAGTGGCAGCGCAAGGAGTGGCTGCGGCCCCTGCTGGACGGCGATATCCGCTCCGCGTTCGCGATGACCGAGCCCGACGTGGCCTCCTCCGACGCCACCAACATCGCGACCTCGATCACCCGCGACGGCGGCGAGTACGTCATCAACGGCCGCAAGTGGTTCATCTCCGGCGCCATGAACCCCAACTGCAAGATCTTCATCGTCATGGGCAAGACGGACCCCGAGGCGCCCTCACACCGCCAGCAGAGCATGATCCTGGTCCCGCGCGACGCCCCCGGCCTGCGCATCAAGCGCGGCATGCACGTCTTCGGCTACACCGACGCCGACCACGGCGGCCACGCCGAGATGGTCTTCGAGGACGTCCGGGTGCCCGCCGAGAACCTCATCGGCGAGGAGGGCGGCGGTTTCGCGGTCGCCCAGGCCCGGCTCGGCCCCGGCCGCATCCACCACTGCATGCGCCTGATCGGCATGGCCGAGCGGGCGGTCGAGATGATGTGCAAGCGGGCGCTGGCCCGCACCACCTTCGGCAAGCCCGTCGCCCAGCAGGGCGTGGTCCAGGACTGGATCGCCGAGTCCCGCATCAAGATCGAGCAGCTGCGGCTGCTGGTGCTGAAGACCGCCTGGCTCATGGACACCGTCGGCAACCGCGGCGCCCACACCGAGATCCAGGCCATCAAGATCTCCACGCCGATCACCGTCGAGTGGATCCTCGACAAGGCCATCCAGGTCCACGGCGCGGGCGGCGTCTCCCAGGACTTCCCGCTGGCCGGCCTGTGGGCGGGCGCCCGCTCGCTCAGGTTCGCCGACGGGCCCGACGAGGTGCACAAACGTTCTCTTGCCTACCGGGAGCTGAAGAAGTGGATGTAAGGGACAGGATCGCCGGCCTGCTCGCCTCGGCCGACCCCGCCGACCAGGTGGGCTTCCTGCGGGCCCGCTTCGACGCGGGGCTGGCGTGGGTGCACTTCCCCGAGGGGCTCGGCGGCCTCGGCGCGCCCCGCGACCTGCAGCAGGTCGTGGAGAAGGAGCTCGCCCACACCCCGCAGCCCAACATCGGCCTGCAGGCCATCGGCCTCGGCATGGCCGCGCCGACGATCCTCGCCTTCGGCACCCAGGAGCAGAGGGAACGTTTCCTGCGCCCCCTCTACACCGGCGAGGAGATCTGGTGCCAGCTCTTCTCCGAGCCCGGCGCCGGATCCGACCTGGCCACCCTCGCCACCCGAGCGGTGCGCGACGGCGACGAATGGGTCGTCGACGGCCAGAAGGTATGGACCTCAGGAGCCCACCACGCCCGCTGGGCCATCCTCGTCACCCGCACCGACCCGGACGTGCCCAAGCACCGCGGCATGACCTACTTCGTCTGCGACATGAGGGCGCCCGGCGTCGAGGTGCGCCCGCTGCGCCAGATCACCGGCGAGGCCGAGTTCAACGAGGTCTTCCTCACCGGCGTGCGCCTGTCCGACGACCTGCGGCTCGGCGAGGTCGGCGACGGCTGGCGGGTCGCCCAGACCACGCTCATGAACGAACGCGTCGCCATCGGCGGCACCCCGGGCCGCCGGGGCGGCGGCATGATCGGCGTCGTCTCCGACACCTGGCGCTCCCGCCCCGACCTGCGCACCCCCGAACTCCACCAGCGCCTGCTCGAACTCTGGGTCGAGTCCGAGGTGACCCGCCTCTCCGCGGTACGGCTGCGCGAACAACTGGCCGCCGGCCAGCCGGGCCCGGAAGGCTCCGGCATGAAGCTCTCCTTCGCCAAGCTCAACCAGGAGCTCACCGGCCTGGACCTGGAGCTGCGCCGCGACCTCGGCTACGACGACTGGTCGTTCCGCCGCTCCGAGGACGTCGACATGCTCGGCCGCGGCCCCGGCTACCGCTACCTGCGCGCCAAGGGCAACTCCATCGAGGGCGGCACCTCGGAGATCCTGCGCAACATCGTCTCCGAGCGCGTGCTCGGCCTGCCCTCGGAGCCCCGCATCGACAAGGACGTGCCCTGGAAGGACCTGCCGCGGTGACCACTCTGCTGTACACGGAGGTCGAGGAGGAACTGCGGGCCGCCGTCCGCGCGCTGCTGACCGACCGCTGCCCGCCCTCGGCGGTGCTCAAGCGCGTGGAGTCCCCCGCGCCCTACGACCTCGACCTGTGGAAGACGCTCTCGCGCGAGATCGGTGTCGCGGGCCTGCTCGTCCCCGAGTCCTACGGCGGCGCCGGCGCCTCGGCCGTCGAGGTGGCAGTCGTCCTTGAGGAGTTGGGCAGGGCGGTGGCGCCGGTGCCGTTCTTCACCAGCTCGGTCCTGGCCACCAAGGCCGCGCTGGACGCGGGGGCCACCGGCCTGCTCGGTGAGCTGGCCTCCGGCGACCTGACGGCCGCGCTCGCCGTCCCCTTCACCGCGTCCCCCCACCGCCGGGCCGCCGGCACCGTGGAGGTGTCCGGCGAGACCCTCACCGGCACGGTCGCCGACGTGGCGGGCGCCGAGGCGGCCGACGTGTTGCTGGTCCCGGCCGGTGACGCGCTCTACCTGGTCGAGGCCGGGCACGCGGAGGTCGCCACGCGCCCCTCCCTCGACCTGACCAGGCCCGTCGCCACCGTCACCTTCTCCGGGGCCGCCGCCGTGCGCCTCGGGGCGTGTGACGTGGCGGAGGTGCTGCGGTTCGGGGCCGGTCTGCTGGCCTCGGAACAGCTCGGGGTGGCCGAGTGGTGCCTGGAGACCACGCTGGCCTACGTCCGCGAACGCCACCAGTTCGCCCGGCCGGTCGGCTCGTTCCAGGCGATCAAGCACCGGCTGGCCGACCTCTGGCTGGACGTGGTCCGTGCCAGGGCCGCCGCGCGCAACGCCGCCGCCGACGGCTCCGGCCTGGCGGTCGCCGTGGCCCAGGCGTGGAACGCGGGCGTGGCCGTCCACGTGGCTGAGGAGGCGGTGCAACTGCACGGCGGGATCGGCATGACCTGGGAGCATCCCCTCCACCTCTACCTGAAGCGCGCGAAGGCCGCCGAGATCGCGCTCGGCACGCCCGGCGACCATCGCGCGGCGCTGGCGGAGCTAGCAGATCTTCCTGGGTGACAGGCCCGGCAGATACCGCGCCCAGGCGGCCGGCGACAGCTCGCCGTCCTGGGCGCAGACGCCGCGCAGCGCCCGTTCCGGGTCCACGGCGATCGTCCGGCTCTGGCCGTCGGCGCCGACCGCCAGGACGTCGGCGCCCTGGGCCAGGACGGGCTCGGCGACCTCCACCGGCTGGCCGAGCCTGGTGCCGGTCCGTACGTCCCAGAGCGTCAGCCCGTCCTGCCCGGCGGCGGCCAGCACGGCGCCGTCCCGCGAGAACATCAGCGCGCGCACCCGCTTCCCGGTCGCCAGCGGCGGGCCGAGCGGGGCGCGCAGGCCGGTGTCCCAGAGCGTGACGTGGCCGAGCGTGTTGCCGGTCGCCGCCATCCTGCCGTCGGCGCTGAAGGCGACCACCCCGGCGGCCTTGCCGTTGGCGTTGGGGACCGACGGCGCGGCGGTCAGCGGGTCCACGGTGTAGACGCGCTCGTCGTCGTAGGCGACCAGCAGCAGCCCGTCGGGCCGCCAGGCGAGTCCTGGCCCGGTGACCCCCGCCACGCGGCGCACCTGCCCGGCGGCGTGCAGTTCGATCCAGTCCTTCGAGGCCACCGCCAGCGTCCTGCCGTCGGGGGAGAAGGCCAGGCCGGAGACCGGGGAGGAGGTCAGCGTGCTGATCCTGCTGCTCTCGGCCAGGTCCCAGATGTCCACGGCCGGCCGGCCGGGGGTGGCCACGGCCAGGCGCCTGCCGTCCCAGCTGAAGGTCATCAGGGTGGCGGTGCTCGGCAGGGTGGCGGTGAGCCTGCCCGAGTCCCAGAGCGTGATCGCGGTTCCGTCGGCCACGGCCAGGATCCGGCCGTCCCTGCTCAGAGACCGCGTGCCCGGGCCGAAGGGCGGCTGCGCGGTGGCCGGGACCGTGTAGGTCCGCACCCGGCCGCCCGGACCGGCGTACCGCACCCCGGACCGCCCGATCACCAGCGCCCGGTTCGTGGCCTCACGTCCCTGCGGCGCGTCGCGGGTGTCGCGGACGTGCAGCATGCGCTGCCAGGTTCCGGTCTGCCAGACGGTGACGCCCTCCTGGCCGCCCTGGGCGAGCAGCCGGCCGTCGGGGGAGTAGGACAGGGACGAGGCGGCGGGGCCGGTGCTCGCCAGCGTCCGGCCGCTGGCCAGGTCGTGGACGCGGGTGCCCGAGGGTCCCGACAGGACGACCGTGGTGCCGTCGGGGCCGAGCGCCCCGGCCGTGACCGCGTCCGGGAGCGCGGCCAGCCATGGCAGGTCGAGTCTGCCGCCGCCCTCCCAGATCTCCGGGGGCCTGGGCGCGACCACGTCGCTGGCGACCGAGGTGGCCAGCACCCGCCGGCCGTCCGTGCTCAGCTTGCTCATCGGCCGCGCCGTCACCTGCCCGCCGTCCGCCCGCCACAACACCCCCAAGCCCGACTTGTCGGTCGTGGAAAGCATCTCTCCCTGATACGACAGCGCCAGCGCCGCCTTCACCGGCAACGAGCGCAGCAGGATGCCGGAACGTGTGTCGAACACCCGCACATCACCCGTCGTGGCGACGGCCAGGGTGGTGCCCGCCGGGTTCAGCGCCGCCAGCCGCGCCGAACGCCCCGCGCCCCTGATCTCCATCAGCAACGTCTTGGCCATCGGATCCCACACCCGCGCCGTGCCCCCGCGCACCGCCACGAGCCAGCGCCCCGGCTGGTCGAAGGCGTACACGGAGTCGGCACCGGCGTCCGGGTCGGCGAACACGTCACGCACGGGGTCCGTCGCCGCCGCCATCAGCGCCGAGCGCGCCTCCGCCACGGGCGCCAGCCGCCACGCCGCCGCGCTCAGCTGCCGCGCCGTGATCGGGTCGGTGGTCCGCAGCGCTCCCGCCGTCCCGGCCAGCGCCTTGGCCGTCGTCTCGGCGAGCGCCCGCGTCGCCGTACCGGCCTGCCAGAAGGCCACACCCGCCGCGGCCAGCGCCACCGCGAGCAGGACCGCGAGCACGCCCGCCACGACCCCCCGCCGCCGCGCTCTGACCCCGGCCAGCCGCGTCCCTGCCGTGACGAACTCCTGTTCCGTACGGCTCAGCGCCACCATCCGCCGCCCACCGGCGGCCCAGCCCAGGACGGTGTTCAGCCGCTCGCCCCGCGGCAGGTCCGCCGCCCGCCGCCCCTTCCGCTGCCAGGCCTCGGCCGCCTCGGACAGGGACCGCTGGACGTCCAGCCCACCCCGCTCATCCTCCAGCCACTCGCGCAGCCGCGGCCACGCCCGCGACAACGCCACGTGCGCCAACGCCACGGTGCCGTCACCTGGCTTCCCACCTAGGCCATCGGGTGACGGTCCGGTGTGGAGGAGGGCGGCGTCGGTGTACCTCTGGATGACCAGGGCGGCGGCGGGCCGGTCGAGCGGACCGGTGAGGCGGGCGGGGCGGCTGATGTCGTGGCCGTCGGGGGTCCGGCCGGTCAGCTGGAGGAAGACGGCGGGCGCGGCGTCCTGTTCCGCCCGGCTCAGTCCGGCGTACACCTGCTCCGCCAGTTCTCCCAGCGACGGCTCGGGCGCGTCGGTGCGCAGGCCGCGGGCGGTCTCGGCGCCCTCGGCCAGCGGGTCGCCCGAGCTGTCCAGGAGCTTCAGCAGCAGGTCGCGGGCGGACGGCCGCCGGTCGGGGTCCTCGTCGAGCGCCTGGGCCACCAGGTCGCGCAGCGGCGGTTCCAGCGCCGCCACGGGGCCGGTCTCCTCACCGGTGGCGGCGAACAGCGTGAGGCGTCCCCACGCGCGCACGTCGGACTCGGGCGTCTGGTCCGCGGTCTCATGGGCCGTGCCGGTGGAAGGGGGCAGGCCGAAGTCGATCACCTTGGGTCCGTCGGAGCCGAGCAGGACGTTGTCCGGGGTGAGATCCCGGTGCACCACCCCGGCCTCGTGGATCGCGGTGAGCGCGGTGGCCGCCCCGGTGGCCAGGCGGTGCAGGTCCGCGCCCTGGTACGGGCCGGACTCGCCGACCTTCACCCGCAGGCTCGGCCCGGCCACGAACTCGCTCACCACGTACGGCGTGCCCCCGTCCACCCCGGCCTCCAGCACACGGGACACGCAGAAGGGCCGGACCCGCCGGGCCGCCTCGACCTCACGCTGGTCCGGCGCGGTGCGCAGTGCCTTGAGCGCGTACCGCTCGCCGTCGTCGTCGTAGGCCTCGTAGACCACACCCTGGCCGCCGCTGCCCAGGCGCCCGGCTATCCAGTAGCCGCCGAGGTGTTCGGGATCCGTCTTCACAAAGACTTAGATGATGCGCAAAATCCGGCGGTTGTCCATGGGTAGGGGGTCACGGCTTGAGCGAGGTCAGGAGGAGTTCGGCGAACTGGCGGCCCACTTCGGCCCCCGACAGCGGCCCGTCGGTGTGGTACCAGCTGCCCAGGTGGTGCACCGAGCCGAAGAAGAAGTCGACGACGATCTCGGCCTGGATGTCCTCGCGGAAGACCCCTTCGCGCTGCCCCTCGGTGACGAGATCGCGGAAACGCTCGTGGTAGCGTCGGCGCTCGGCCCGCACGCTCTTCTGCGTCTCCGGGGCCAGCAGGTGCATCGACCGGAAGAAGATCTTGGAATCGTCGAGGTTGGCCGTGGTGGTCTCGACCACGTCCGCGGCGGCGTCGCGCAGCCGTTCCCTGACCGGGCGGTGCTCGTCGGCGATCTGCGTCAGCCGTTCCATCTGCATCCGCAGGACCCGCGCGTAGATCTCATGCAGCAGGTCATCCTTGGAGTCGAAGTAGTGGTACATGGCGCCCTTGGTCACTCCGGCGGCGGCCACGATCTCCTGCACCGAGGTGCCCTCGAACCCGCGCTCGGCGAACAGCCTCGTCGCCTCGCTGAGCAGCCGCCGGCGCACCGGCTCATCCTTCCCCGTCACGAACCCCAGCATACCGACTGGTCGGTTGAGCGTCTTGTGCGTGATTCGCGGTGCTATTTCCCTCACCTTAGGGTGGCCTTTGTTTGATATTGGGTATCACGTGACGTGGCGAGGGATCTCCGGCGTGGCAGATCCAAGTATTTCCTAGCAACTCGGGGAGTTTGCCGTGCCTGGTGGCTCGATCTATGTGCAGCAGGACCCGAAGTTCACGGGGTCGTCGCCCCAGTGGTACTACGAGAAGTTCTGGAGGGAGGACACCAGAAACCGCCGTCGCAACCGTGCGATCAAGGCCGCCGTGGGCTTCGCGGCCGGCCTGGCTCTGGCGATCCGCTTCGACCTGCCTTTCCCCGCGCTCTACGCGCTGGGCCTGGCCGGCATCGTGGCGGGGGCCGATTGGTACTGGTACTGGGCGCAGTTCCGCGCCACCGCGGTCTGGCGAGGACGCAGGCGCGGTGAGGCGATCACCGGTAGGACACTGCGCCGCGCGCTGGCCAAGCAGGGTTACCGCGTGCTGGACGGCCGCGCGATCCGCGGCCAGGCTTCCATCGATCATCTGGTCATCGGCCCCGGCGGTGTCTGGATCATCGACAACGAGTCGTGGAGCCCGGACACCGAGATCGCCTCCTACGGTGGCCGGCTGTTCTTCGGCGAGAAGTTCGGCACCAAGGTCGCCAAGGGCCTGGTGGAGACCGGCAACGCGTTCGCCGAGCTCCTCACCAAGGAAACCGGCATCCCGGTCACGATCACCCCGATGGTCGCGGTGCACTGCGGGATGATGCCGAGAGGCGGCCTGCTCACGGCCGAGGGTCTCACCCTCCTCAAGCCGCACCTGGCGCCCCGCATGATCCGGGCGACCTCTTCCGCGGCGCTGAGCACCACGCAGGTGGAACTCCTGGCCCGCATCGCCGCCCGGGAACTCCACCGCATGTGAGCACGTGAGCGCCGTCCGCCGGCGGCGCTTCGTTCCGCCGGTCCATAGCACGGAGCGCGGTTGATCGCATGATGGATACGGTGCGGGTCAATCAGGGTGACACCCGATCGGAATTGTTCACACTAGACATATGGCTCCCGCTCCTCAGCAACCGCAGGCGTTCGCTCACCTGAGCGCGCCCAACGCCGCGTTCTACCGGGAGATCCTGGTGGCGTTCGCGCGGGCGAAGGAGCGGTTCGTGGTCCACCTGCGGCCGGAGGAGGTCGCGGCGGAGCTACGGCGCGACAGCGACGACCAGCTCGCCCAGGCGCTCAAGCGGCTGGTCGACTGGGGCAACCTGCGCTCCGACGCCGACACCGGCAGGGTCTCGTCGGTCGAGGACTTCCACCGCAAGCGGCTGCTGTTCCAGCTGACCGCCGCCGGCCAGGCCGCCGAGCAGGCCATCGCCTTCTACGAGGAGGCGATCGGCCGGCGGGGACAACTCCAGGCGGTGGCGCTCGGCGACATCGCCGACCAGCTCCAGGCCCTGGTCACGCTGAGCGGGCAGGACGACCCCGATCCGGCCGGCGTCCACCTGATCCTGATCTCTCTGGCCGAGCGGTTCGCGTCGCTGGCCGACAACGCGCGGGCGTTCATGGCGTCGCTGCGGCGCGCGATCGACTTCGCCGACGGCGACGTGGACGGCTTCATCGCCTACAAGGAGCGGTTGATCGACTACATCAACCGCTTCATCGCCGAGCTGGCCAACTCCGGGGCCCGCATCGCCCGCCTGCTGCTCGAACTGGAGGAACTGGGCCAGCACGGGCTGCTGGAGACGGCCGCGCGGCGCGAGGCCGCCGACGCGGTGCCGGACGGCGCCGACGCCTCGGCCGAGTACGCCAAGGTGCTGGCCGGCTGGGAGAACAGATGGCGTGGCCTGCGCGACTGGTTCGTCTCGCGCGACACCGGCCACCCGTCACAGGCCCGGCTGCTGCGGCAGTCGGCGGTCACCGCGATCAAGCAGCTCATCGACACCGTCGGCCTGCTCAACGAGCGGCGCTCAGGCCGATCGGACCGCTCGGCCGACTTCAGGACGCTGGCCAGGTGGTTCGCCGACGCGCCGGACGAGGCCGCGATGCACCGGCTCTGGCGGGCCGCGTTCGGGCTGGCCCCGGCCCGGCATCTGACGATCCCGCCGCAGGACATCGCCGACGTTCCCGCCTCCACCCCGTGGGCGCAGGCGCCGCCGATCCGGATCTCGCCGCAGCTTCGCCGTACCGGATCCTATGAACGGCGCGGCAGGCCCAACAAGGTGGCCGACCGCTCGCAGGCCCGCCGGGTTCTGCTGGAGCGGGCCGAGCGGGAGGCGGCGCAGACGTCGCGGGCGCGCGAGCGGCTGCGCACGGACGGGCCGGTACTGCTCTCGCGGCTGGGCGTGCTGGACCCGATGGCCTTCCGGCTGTTCCTGGGGCTGCTCGGGGACGCGCTGTCGGCCCGCGGGCCGCACGACACGGAAGTGAAGACCACGACCGGCGACGGCTCGATGGAGGTGCGGCTCACGCTGGTGCCGGACGGCGGGATGGTCGCGATCGAGACCGAGGACGGGGTCCTGACCGGCCCCGAGCACGTGATCGAGATCACGGTGGTCGCGTGACCCCCGAGGAGGAGCTGGCCCAGTGCCAGGCGGCGCTGCGCGCCCTGCTGATGAGCCCGCTGCTGCGCGACCCCGAGAAACTGGTGCTGGTCCGGCGGCACGCCGCCGAGCTGCGCGACTGGCTGACCAGGGAGACCGGCTGGCGGCTCGTCGTGGACGCGGAGTCCGCCCGGTTGTTCAAGGCGGTGCCCGACACCCTGGACGCCACCCGTCCCGCGCTCGGCCGGGCGGGGGAGCCGTTCGGGCGGCGACGGTACGTGGTGCTCTGCCTGGCCTTGTCGGTGCTCGAACGGGCCGACGCGCAGACCACGCTGGGCCGGCTGGCCGAGGAGGTGCTGGACGCGGGCGCCGAGCACGCCTTCACGCTCGGCAGCAGGGCCGAGCGCGGGGACCTGGTGGCGGTGGTCCGTACGCTGCTCGGCTGGGGAGTTCTCGACCGGGTCTCGGGTGATGAGGAGGCGTACCTGGCCGAGACCGGCGACGTGCTCTACGACGTGCGGCGCAAGGTACTCGCCGGTCTGCTCACCGGTCTGCGCGGGCCGTCCACGATCACCGCCGAGTCCTTCGAGGAACGGCTGGCCGAACTGACCGCCGAGCCGTACGCCGACACCGACGACCTGCGCAACCAGGCGATACGCCGCCGCCTGACCAGGTGGCTGCTGGACGATCCCGTCCTGTACTTCAGGGATCTGGGGGCGGACGAGCTGGCGTACCTGACCTCGCAGCGGCACGCCGTCATCCGCAGGATCGAGCAGGCCACGGGCCTGGTCGCCGAGGTCAGGGCGGAGGGCATCGCCATGGTCGACCCCGACGACGAGCTCACCGACGTACGCCTGCCCGAGCAGCGCACGGACGGCCACGTCACCTTGCTGGTCGCCGAGCGACTGGCCGCGCTGGGCAGCGCCTCGACCGAGGAGCTCAGGGCGTTCGTCCGGCGGGCGGCCGCCGAGCACACCTCCTTCTGGCGCAAGGGCGTCACCGATCCGGGCGCGGAGGACGGCCTGCTGGCGGTGGCGCTCGGCAAGCTCACCGCCCTGCGCCTGGCGCACGTCGAGGGCAGCCGGGTCACCGGCCTGCCGGCCATCTCCCGCTACGCGCTCGATCCGCCTACGGTCAAAGGAACCTGATGCTGCCCACCCCCGGCGCGGAGCGCTGGAAGCCGCTGCGCGCGGGCCTGGTCGACATGTTCTACTACGACGTCGAGGAGTTCCATTTCCACGACGGCCGCCTGCTGCTGCGCGGCAACAACGGCACCGGCAAGTCGAAGGTGCTCGCGCTCACCCTGCCCTTCCTGCTGGACGGCGAACTGACCTCGCACCGCGTCGAGCCGGACGGCGACCGGCAGAAGCGCATGGAGTGGAACCTGCTGCTCGGCGGCAAGCATCCGCATCCGGAGCGGCTCGGCTACACGTGGCTGGAGTTCGGCCGCCGCGCCGCCGACGGCAGCCAGGAGTTCCGCACGATCGGCTGCGGGCTGAAGGCGGTCAGGGACCGGGGCGTGGTCAGGCACTGGTTCTTCGTCACCCCGCAGCGCGTCGGGGCGGGACTGAGCCTGATCTCACCCACCGGCGTGGCGCTGACCAGGGAGAACCTGCGTGAGGCCGTGGACGGCCACGGCATGGTCTACGACCGGGCGGCCGACTACCGGCGCGCGGTGGACGAGGCGCTGTTCTGGCTGGGCGAGCACCGCTACGAGGCGCTGGTCAACCTGCTGATCCAGCTCCGCCAGCCGCAGCTGTCGAAGCGCCCGGACGAGAAGCTGCTGTCCAGGGCCCTCACCGAGGCGCTGCCCCCGCTCAGCTCCACGTTGCTGGCCACGGTCGCCGACGCCTTCCGCGGCCTGGACGAGGAACGCGACGCGCTGCGCGGCCTGGACGAGGCGCGCAAGGCCGCGGCCGGCTTCCTGGACCACTACCGCGCCTACGCGGCCACGGCCACCAAGCGGAAGGCCGCCGGGCCCAGGCTCACGCAGAGCCGCTACGACAAGCTCGGCCGCGACCTGGCCGAGGCGGAGCTGCGCCAGTCGAAGGCGGAGGCCGAACTGGAGTCGGTCGACGACCTGCTCAGCGAGCTGGCCACGGAGAAGAACCTGCTCGACGCCCGCCGTACGGCGCTGCAGCAGAGCCCGGAGATGCGCGACGCGGAACGGCTGGACCAGACGCGCGAGGAGGCGGGCCGCCTGGCCGAGCACGCCCAGCGCACCGGCAAGGAGCTGAGCCGCGCCGACGGCGAGACCGGGCGGCTGGCCCGCCGGGCCGAGACGGCGCGCGAGAAGGCCGCGCGGGCGCAGGAGGAGCACGACGCGATCCACCGCGCGGCCGAGGACGCCGCGGGCCGGGCCGGGGTCGGGCTTTCCGAGTCCCGGCGCGAGGCCGAGAACGCCGTCGTCCGCCAGGAGCACGCGATCGCCCAGCTTGAGCGCCTGCTGCTGGCGGTGGCCGACGCCGCCGCCGGGGTCGCGACGGCCAGGGCCGAGGTCGACCGGCTGACCGGCGAGCTCACCGAGGCCGCGGAGGCGATCGCGCTGGCCGGGCAGGTGGCCGGCGAGCGGGCCGCCGAGCTGCTGGACTCCTTCGCCGGATACCTCACCGGGCTGAGCGAGCTGCGGGTGGCCGACCGGGACGGCGTGCTGGCCGTACTCCGGGACTGGAGCGAGAACGCGGCGGGACCCAACCCCGCGGCCACCGCCGTCGACGACGCGCTGAGACAGGCCACGGCGGCGCTCGCCCGGCGCGAGACCGAGCTGGACGCCGAGCTCGCCGCCGCCCGGCTGGCCGCCGACGAGCTGGCCGTGGAGATCGCCCGGCTGGAGGCGGGCGGCCACGACGCGCCGCCCGCCCCGCACACGCGCGCCCCGCGCGGCGACACCCGGCCGGGGGCGCCGCTGTGGAAGGTCGTGGACTTCGCCGACGGGGTGCCCGCCGATCACCGCGCCGGTCTTGAGGCCGCCCTGGAGGCCGCGGGCCTGCTGGACGCGTGGCTGACCCCGCAGGCCGAGCTGATAGCCGGCGACACGGTGATCCTGCGCGGCAGGGTCAGCGGGCCGTCCTGCGCCAACGTGCTGCGCCCCGCGATCGACCGCGCCGACCCGCAGGCCGCCGCGCTCGACGACGCCATCGTGCTCTCCGTGCTGGCCGGCATCGGACTCGGGCCCGGCTCGCCGACCTGGATCGCCACCGACGGCCGCTGGGTCAACGGCCTGCTGGCCGGCGCCTGGCACAAGGCCGCCGCCGACCACATCGGCGAGGGCGCGCGCGAGTCCGCCCGCCGCGCTCGCCTGGCCGCGCTCGCCCAGGAACTCGCCGACGCCACGCTGCGGGCCGACGACCTCGACCGCGACAAGCAGGATCTCGCGGTACGGCAGGCCGTCCTGGCCACCGAGCACCGCGCCCTGCCCTCCGACGCCCCGGTCCGCGAGGCCCACGTGAAGCTGGCCGGAGCCCACGAGCGCCGCAGAACGATCCACGAACGCCACCAGCGCGCCGTCGGCCTCATGAACACCCGGCAGGCCGAGCTCGACGCGGCCCAGGTGCGGGCGGCCGAGTTCGCCGGTGACGTCGGCCTGCCGGCCGAGCGCGGGCCGCTGGGGGAGATCAGGGCGGCGCTGGCCGAGTACCGGCTGGAGCTGGCCAGGTTGTGGCCGGCCGTACACGCGCTGAGCACGGCCCGCGAGAGCGAACGTGAGGCCGCGCAGGAGGTCGCGCTCGCGGCCGAGCGGCTGGCCGAGGCGGCGCAGCTGGCCGCGGAGGCGGGGGAGCGGGCGCGGGCCGCGGCCGAGGTGTACCGCTCGCTCGCCGAGACGGCGGGCGCGGCGGTGGAGGAGCTGTTCCGCCGCCTGGAGGAGGTACGGCAGGAGCTGCGCGGGCGGGACCGGGCCGAGAGCGACGCCCGCGCCAGGCAGCAGCGGCTCGCGACCGAACGCGGCAAGGCGGAAGGCGTGCGCGAACGGCTGGCCGGCGAGATCGTCGAGGCCACGCGCGCCAGGGACGAGGCGGTGCGCGACTTCCGCGCGTTCGCCGCGACGGGCCTGCTCAAGGTCGCGCTGCCCGGCCGCGACGTGCCGGACCCGGCCACCGCCTGGTCGGCCACGCCCACGGTCGTCCTCGCGCGGGCGGTCAACGCCGACCTGGAGGCGGTCGACGACGGCGACGGCCCGTGGGAACGCGTGCAGCGCAAGGTCGCCGACGAGCACAAGCTCCTGTCCGACGCGATGGCCAGGCAGGGCCACTCGGCGGGGCTGACCGTCACCGAAGGCGTCATGATCGTCGACGTGACGTTCCAGGGCCGGGCCCGCGACATCCCCGACCTGGTGGGCGCGCTGGCGGAGGAGACCGCCGGCCGCGCCCGGCTGCTGTCGGCCAAGGAGCGCGAGCTGCTGGAGAATCACCTGCTCAACGAGGTCGCAGGAACGCTGCACGAGCTCATCGCGGCGGCCGAGAACGAGGTCGGCGGCATGAACGAGGAACTCCAGTCGCGTCCCACCTCCACCGGCATGCGGCTGCGCCTGGTGTGGAAGACCGCGAAGAACGCCCCGGAAGGACTCGACCGCGTCCGCGGCAAGCTGCGCCAGACCGTCGACGCGTGGTCACAGGACGACCGGGCGGCGGTCGGCTCCTTCCTGCAGGAACGCATCGCCAGGGAGCACGCCGACAACCCGGCGGCCGGCTGGAGCGAGGCGCTGACCAGGGCTCTGGACTACCGGGCGTGGCACGAGTTCGCCATCCAGCGGCTCCAGGAGGGCCAGTGGCGGCCCGCCACCGGTCCCGCCTCGGGCGGCGAGCGGGTGCTGGCAGCCTCGGTGCCGCTGTTCGCCGCCGCGTCGGCGCACTACAAGTCGGCGGGCAACCCGTACGCGCCGCGCCTGGTCGCGCTCGACGAGGCGTTCGCCGGGGTGGACGACGACTCACGGGCCAAGTGCCTCGGCCTGCTGGCCACCTTCGACATGGACGTGGTGATGACCAGCGAGCGCGAGTGGGGCTGCTACCCGCAGGTGCCCGGCCTGGCCATCGCCCAGCTGTCGCGGCGCGACGGCATCGACGCGGTCCTGGTCACGCCGTGGCGCTGGGACGGCAGGGAGCGCCGCCGGGTCGAACGCCCTTCACCGGGAGGCCTGGCCGATGAGTGAGCGGCTCGCGCGGCTCCTGGGCGGGGACGAGCTGGCGTGGCTGGTCGACCGGGCGCGTACCCGCCTGGAACGCGGCAGGCCCCTGACCGGCTCGGTCTCGCTGACGGGTGCGACGCACGGCCAGCGGCGGGCGGTCGAGACGCTGCTCGGCCGCCGGGCCGGGAGCGGCGCCTCGCTGTCGGTGTCGCTGGAGGAGGTCGACCGGGTGCTGCGGGCCAGCGGCGCCTGCGACGGCCTCGCCCAGGCGGTCGCGGTCCTGCGCGGCCCGATCCGCGACCTGACCGCCCTGGCCGCCGACCGCGACACCGCCTGGCGCGCCGCGTACGCGGTCTTGGACACGCACCTCGCCAGGCGCGTCGGGGGCGGGCAGGATCTCGCGGGGTGGCGGGGCTGGCTGGACTCCTCCGGCCTGGTACGCAGGCTCGCGCCCGAACCCGCCGACGCCGGATCGCTGCTGGACCGGCTCGTCGCGGTGCTGGCGCGGCTGCCGTCCACGGGTGTGCCGATCGGCCGGCTCGCCGCCGAGACCTGCGGTGACGCCCACGCGCTCGACGACGGCCGCCCGGTGGCGACCCTGGCCCTGTCGGCGGCCCGCGCCCTGGCCGGTCTGCCGTACGCGGCCGAAGGCGGCGCCGACGCCAGGCGGGCGGCATGGGCGGCGGTCGGCGTGCACCTGGACGAGCTGTCGTCGCTGGTCCTGAGCCTCGGCCTGCCCGGCGACCCCACGCCGGGCGAGCCGCACGTGCGCACGCTGCGCCAGCTCCGCCGCGCCGGGCCGATCGCCGCGGGCCTGGTGCGCCTGTGCGAGAACCCGGTCGTGGTGGCCGCCGCCGCGGACGATCTCGGCGCCGCCTGCCCGCCTCTGGTGTGCGTGAACGGCCGCCCGTCCGCGGCCGTCTGGCGGCTGCTCGGCCTGCTGGCCGCCGGTGGATCGTCGTTCGCCTACCACGGCGACTTCGACTGGGGCGGCGTGGCGATCGCCGCGGCCGTCCACGAGCGCGTGGGGTTCACGCCGTGGCGGTACGACGCCGCGTCCTACCGGCGGGCGGCCGGTGACGCCCCGCTGGCAGGACGCGCCGTGCCCACGCCCTGGGACCCGCCGCTGGCGGAGGAGATGCGGCGGCGGGCGGTCCGCGTGGAGGAGGAGCTGGTCCTGTCCGAGCTGCTGAGCGACCTGGCCGCGCCTCAGGCGAAGACGTCCTGCTGGTAGCGGCCCCCGGCGTCGAGCGCCGCCAGCCACTCCTCGCCCGGCCGCCCCGTCTTGGCGTGGTGGATGGCGAGGAAGGCCTGCCGTACGGCGGGGGCCATGCGCAGCCCGTCGCCGCAGACGTACACGTGGGCGCCCCGCTCCAGCAGTTCCCACACCCGGTCGGCCTGCTCGGCCAGCGCGTCCTGGACGAGGCGGCCGTCACGCGCGGAGAAGGCGACGTGCGCGTCCGGCGCCCACGCCGCCACGTCCGCGCGGTAGAGCCAGTCGTGCTCGGGGTGGCGGCAGCCGGTGAACACCAGGGCGGGCCCGGTGGCGCCGCGCAGCGCGCGGTCCTCCAGGAAGCCGCGCAGCGGGGCGAACCCGGTTCCCGGCCCGACCATGATCACCGGTGTCGCCGGGTCGGCGGGCAGGCGGAACGGCGGGGCGGGCACGCGGACGTAGCCGTAGAACACCTCGCCTTCCGCCAGCCCCGCCAGATACGCCGAGGCCATCCCCCGGTACTCGCCCGTCCCGGACCAGGCCGCGCCCTCCACCAGCCCGACCGTGATCCGGATGCGCCCGGGGTCGGCCAGCGGCGAGGACGAGGCGGAGTAGTAGCGCGGCTTGATCGGCCCCGCCAGCTCCAGGAACACGGGCAGCGGCAGCTCGATCGCGGGGAAGCGGTCGAGCAGCGCCAGCACCGAGACGCGCTTGGCCAGGATCTCGTCGGTGTAACCCTCGGTCAGCTCGCCGAGCTGCCGCGTGGTCCAGGGGCAGGCGGTGTGCGCGGCCAGCGTGGACAGGTCGGCGCGGGTGGCCACCTGCTGCAGTTCCACGAAGTCGGTCAGCAGAAGGCCGGCCGTGACCGGGGCGTCCAGGGGGAGATGGGTGGCGCCCCGGGCGCGCAGCCGTACCACCTGGTCGCGGGGGACGCGCAGGACGCGCAGCGCCCACTCCACCAGCTCGGGGTCGTTCTTGGCGAAGACCGCCAGGTGGTCGCCGGCGGCGTAGGTGACGCCTTCCGGCAGTTCGGCCACGATCGAGCGCACGCCCGCCCGCGGCGCCTCCTTCGAGAAGTCCCACAGCCCCGACGGGTCGCCGGTCAGCTCCTCGTTGGAGACCACCCGCAGCGGCACCGCCCGCTCGGACACGACCGCGGGCCGCACCTCGGCCTCGGTCAGGACCTCCATCTCGTAGCGCGGCCCCGCCGCCTCCGCCGAGGCCGCGTACTCCTCGGCGAGCGCCGCCCACAACCGCGCCGTCCACGCCGAGACGTCCCCGTCGAAGTCGCCGTCCGCGTCCGCCTCACCCCTGTCGATCAGGGGTACGGCTCCCGCCGCCACCAGCTTGTCGAACGCCCGGCGGGGGAAGTCCTGGTAGGTGGGCCACTGGGTGTTGCCGCAGCCGAGTACGGCCAGCCGTACGCCGGAAAGGCCGGGAAGCTCTTCCAGCGCGTCGAAGCGCTGGGCGTTGTCGGGCGCGCGGCCGTTGTAGGAGGAGGCGACGACCAGCAGGAGGCCCTCGGCCGGCGGCCGCAGGTCGTCGAGCGTGGTCAGCGTGGTGGCGAAGCCGGCCCGGCCGGCCCGCTCGGCCAGGCGTTCGGCGAGGTCGGAGCAGGTGCCGAGGTTGGAGCCGTAGGCCACGGTGAGGGCGGTGCCGGTGACGGCGAGATCCTGCTGCCGTTCGTGCCGCTCGGGGACCGGCTCCTGGGCGGCGCCGCGCTCGTGGGGGCGGCGGTCGCGGACCCGGACCGTGAAGCCGTCCGGCTTGAGGGTGAGGGTCTGCTTGGTCTTGATCTTGTAGGCGGTGGGGTCGGAGACGGCGAACCGGCGCAGGACCATCGCGAGCGCGAGGCGGGCCTCGGTGAGGGCGAACTGGCGGCCGATGCAGGCGCGCTCGCCGTTGCCGAAGGGCTTGTACGCGGATTTATGGTGATTTTTGCGATTTTCGGGGAGCCAGCGGTCGATGTCGAACTCCTCCGGCCGGTCCCAGGCCTTCGAGCTGCGGTGCAGCGACGGCAGCACGACGACCGCCTGCTGGCCGGCGCGTACCGGATAGGAACCGCCGATCACCGTATCCTCGAACGCCGACACCGAGAAGGCGGGGATCGGCGACCACACGCGCAGCGTCTCCTCCAGGACGCGCGAGATCACGTCCAGCTTCATGACCGTCTCGTAGGTCGGCGGGGTGTCGCCGGGCAGCAGGGCGTCGACCTCGGCGTAGGCCCTGGCCAGGGTGTGCGGGTCGCGCAGCAGGTTGTACAGGGCGAAGGAGAGCAGGCCGCTGGTCGTCTCGTGCCCGGCGATGAGGAAGGTGATGACCTGGTCGCGGATGTTCGCCTCGGACAGGCGCTCGCCGGTGCGCGGGTCGGTCGCCTCCATCATGAGGCCGAGCAGGTCGGAGGCGCCGCTCGGCCGCGCGGCGCGCCGCTCGATGACCTCCTCGACCAGGGCTCGCATCGTCTGGATGTCGCGCTCGTAGGCCTCCTGGCGCTTGCGCAGCATCTTGGTCACCACGGGCGGCTGGCGCAGGCGCAGCATCGCCTCGGTCAGCGCCGAGCCCATCGCGCGCAGGAACGGGTGCAGCTCGGGCTGGTCGAAGGAACGGAAGCGGTAGCCGAAGCCGGTCAGCGAGATCGTGTCCAGGGTCAGCCTGGTCATGTCGTCGGACACGGGCAGGTCCTGCCCCTGGCGGGCGGCCCAGGAGTCGATCAGCTGGTCGGCGACCTCCAGCATCTGCGGGAAGTAGGCGCGCATGGAGCGCTGGCTGAAGGCGGGCATCAGGATGCGGTGCGCGTGGCCCCAGACGGGCTCGTCGTGCCGGGCGGTGAACAGGGCGTCGCCGCCCAGGTCGCGCAGGAAGGACAGCGGCGGCTGGATGCCTTTGTGGAACCGGCTCTCGTCGCAGAGTTCCTCGACGAGGTCGGGATCGTAGACGAACAGGACGTCGTTCCCGAGCAGGTTCAGCTGGAACAGGCCCTCCTCGTAGCGGGCGGCCAGCTCGTCGAAGTAGGCGGCCGGCGAGTGCGCCGGCACCTGAAGCATGTTGCCGAGCAGGGGCAGGCCAGGCGGTGAGGGGATCATGGGCACTCCAATGGGTCAGCCATACACCGTATGGCGGACGCTACCATACGCCGTATGGCAGTGAGCGCGCGGAGGGGTGCCCCTCTGACTCCGGAAGAGATCTACGCCGCGGCGTGGCGGCTGATCGACGCGGGCGGCGTGGAGGGGCTGTCCATGCGCAAGCTCGCCGCCGAGCTGGACGTCAACCCCATGTCGGTCTACCACCACGTCGAGAACAAGACGGCCCTGATCCACGAGCTCTGCCTCAGAACCGCCGCCCAGCTCGCGATGCCCCCCGACGACGGCTCGCCGTGGCAGGACCAGATGCGAGCGCTCGGCCACGCCTACCGGGAACTGGCCCACCGGCAGCCGTCGCTGTGGCGGTACGTGTTCAACAACCCCGAGGTGATGAGCAGACAGCAGGGCGGCTTGTGGGAGGTGCTCGACCGCCTCCTGCGCATGGCCGGCGTCCCGGACGAGGAACTGTCACGGACGGCCGAGATCCTCAGCTCGTTCGTCAGCGGCTTCATCTTCTCCGAGTCGACCGGCGGCGTCCGCCCCGACGCCTTCGACGACGCCGTCACCCTGCTGATCGGCGGCCTGGAAGCGTACCTGGACCGGTAACGTCGGACATATGGATCTACACGTGGGTTGCGCGATGTGGAGTCATGCCCGCTGGGGGCTTCCGCAGGGCGAGCGGCTCGGCGCCTACGCCTCCCGGTGCAACGCGGTCGAAGGCAACACCACCTTCTACGCCACGCCGTCCCGCGCCACCGTCGAGACCTGGGCGGCGCAGACCCCGGCCGACTTCCGCTTCGTGATCAAGCTGCCCAGGACGATCACCCACGAAGGCCGCCTCGGTGACGTCGGCGACCAGGTCCGCGCCTTCCTGCACGCGATCGAACCCCTCGGCCCCCGCGCCCACGCCCTGTGGGTGCAGCTGCCCGGCTCCTTCTCCCCGTCCGACCTGCGCGTGCTGGCCACGTTCCTGCGCCGCATGCCCGCCGCCTACCACTACGCGGTCGAGGTACGGCACCACGCCTTCTTCGACCACGCCCCGTCCATCGGGAACCTGGAGAGGATGCTGGGCGAGCTGGACGCCGAATGGGTGCCGTTCGACACCGTCACACTCTTCGAAACCCCGCCGACCAGCGACGCCGAGCGGGACGCGTGGACCAAGAAACCCCGTGTCCCCCGCCGCTCGCACGCCCTCACCGAACGCCCGATCGTCCGCTACCTCGGCCGAGACGACCCCGCCAGGACCGTCGAAGGCTGGCGGTTCTGGGTGGAGACGACCGCGGCCTGGCTGCGCGAAGGACGATCACCGACCGTCTTCGTCCACACCCCCGACAACGCCGAGGCACTGACCCTGGCCCGCCGCTTCCACGACGAGGTACGCGCCCAGCTCCCCCGCCTCGCCCCGCTGCCTGAGCCGGTGGCCGAAGAGCCGCCGCTCACCCTGTTCTGACCCGATCAGCCTCTTTTCGGGTCAGGCCTGGGCAAGCCGCTGACCGCCTGAAGAAGAGGCGCCCGGCCTGACATCCTGAGCCGGTCATGGCGGAGTACGCGGCGGCGCTGGCAGCCTTCCAACGAGTGACGGCACTGGCCATCGAACACCACGCCGCGCTGGACACCGCCGCCCGGCTGATGCACGCCCACGCCTGGGTCGGGGGCGGCGCCGCCGCGTTCACGACCGATCTCACCGGCCACCGGACCAGGCTCCAGTCCTCGCTGTCCGCCGCGATGCGCGCCCTGGGCGACCTGGTCGTACGGCAAGGCGGCCCGAACCCCACGACCCCCGCCCTGACCACCTCACCGACCGGCGCGAGCGCCCCGGCAGGCGCCTTCCGTGGAATCGACCCGCAGGCGATGAGCACGCTGGTGTCGGTCCTCGACCACGCGGGCCACACCCTCGCGTCGGCCGGTTCCCGCCTGGGATCCGAACTGGCCGGGCACGGCCTGTCCGCCCAGCCGGGCCACACCCTCGGCCAGGTGGCCGGCTGGTCCGCGGAAAGCGGCCGGGACCTGCGGCAGCGCCTGTCCCGCATCCAGCGATCCGTCCCCTGGAGCACGCTTCCCGCTGGGCTGGCGGCGTACGACCTGTTCGGCGCCCATGCGCCCGGCTCCGGTCAGGTCCGTCAGCTCCTGCACCGGGTCGCCGCCGGAGACGCCGGGGCGGTCCCAGCGCTGCTGGCCGTACAGGAGAGCGGACAGGACACAACCCTGGCCGCCCGCGTGAACGCCTGGTGGCACGCCCTGCCCGAAGACCCGCGGCCGACCACCCTCGCAGGCTTCGGCAACCTCAACGGCCTGCCCGCAGCCATCCGCGACCAGGCCAACCGCCACTGGCTGAGCGCCGAGAAGGCCCGCCTGGCCACAGAACTGAAGAAGTCGTTCGATCGCCCTGAGGACCTGGGCGGCTGGGAGAAGACCGCCAACCAGCTCCGCCGCCTGAACCTCATCGAAGAAGAGCTCCAGCCCCGCCCCGGCTACCCGAGCCCGCTGCTCCTCGCCTTCGACCTGACCGGCAACGGCAGACTGATCATCTCCTGGGGCGACCCCGACACCGCCGACATCACCGTGACCAACGTCTCCGGCCTCACTTCAGGGCTGGACGCCGCCCACGGCGACCTGGAACGCGCCCGAGCCCTCTGGCGCCAGGCAGCGGTGACCGGAGGCGGAAAATCCATAGCCTCCATCACCTGGCTGGGCTACGACGCACCCCAAATCGACCCCGGACTCTTCGATCCCGGCAAATCCGTAGCCTTCGAAGGCGCGGCCGCGAAGGGCGGCGCCGCCCTGGCCTCCTTCACCGACGGCCTGCGCGCCTCCCACCACCCATCCGGTACGGCCCGCTCCGTCGTCATCGGCCACAGCTACGGCTCCCTCACCAGCGGCCACGCCGCCACCCTGCGCCCGGGCCGCCTGGCCGACGACCTCATCCTGGTCGGCAGCCCCGGCGTCGGCGTCAACCACGCCCGCGAACTGGGCCTCGACCCAAAACACGTCTGGGTAGGCGAGGCCGGCGGCGACCCGGTAACCACACTGGGCAGCTTCGGAGCGGATCCAGGAGACGAGTCATTCGGCGCCCAACGCTTCCCCGTCGGCCGCAACGTATGGACCTCGGCCCACAGCAGCTACTGGGACCGGCACTCCGCCTCGATCCGAAACATGGGCCGCCTCATCAACGGGCAGTACGACGAACTCGATCAGCCCGAGCCACTCAGCAAAAGCCCGCAGCTCTTGATGCCCGAACTGGCGCCGGAGCAGAACAGGTGATCACCTTGCTGCGAATCCTCGCTTTCCTACCGGCCCTCCTCCTCGCAGGATGCACGATGAGCTCACCCACCATCAGCCAAGACCAGGCCACCACACGTGTTGAGCAGCTCATCCGTGACACCGCCGCTGCTCTCACTCCCACGCCCCGCCTCGAACTCATCCCGCATGATGCAGATGAGTGCGTGCATGAGAACGAGCCTCCGGGCAAGATCAGCGTCAGCCGTGCCTATTGGCTGCGCGGCATCCCCAAGAGCGCGAACATGGATATCGCGCGCCAGGTCCGCGCCTACTGGGAAGCTCAAGGGCATCGCATCGTCTCGACCGGCGGCCTGGACGTCGGTCATCCCAGCATCGGTGGCGAATCGCGGCCTGACGGCTTCATTCTCGCCCTGACCTGGGTAGCGGGAGACAACCTCTATCTGGCGTCCACCTCGACCTGCGTCTGGCCCAACGGAACACCGGAACAGCCCGCGCGGTAGGGGAGCAGTGGTGGATGGGAATCATCACCGGTGGTTCAGCCCGTCATTCGCTTCGCGAGTCCGCCTGCGTCAGTTGCCACGCGGACTGATGGCGTCCACGGATCTTGAATGGGGATTGGGGATACTGAGCGGGGGCGATGTTCCGGAGAGTGGGTGGTGAGGCATGGGGGTCTTTTCGCGGGGGTTTCGTGGTAAGCGGCGTCAGGATGATCGGCTTCCGCCTGGTCAGTATCTGACGGAGGATTTTCCGGTGTTGTCGGCCGGGCCCACTCCGCGGGTGCCGTTGGACGGGTGGGAGTTCGTCATTGACACCGAAGCCGAGGCGGTGCATCGGTGGACTTGGGAAGAATTGATGGGGCTGCCGGTCGAGACGCCCACCGTTGATATTCATTGCGTGACCACCTGGTCCAAGCTGGACACCACCTGGCAGGGTGTCTCGCTGGATGTGCTCTTCGAGGATGTCGAGACTGTCGCCGAGTATGCGCTGGTCCATTCCTATGGGGGCTACACGACCAACCTGCCGCTGGAGGATCTGCTGGATGGGAAGGCGTGGATCGTCCATCGCTTCGACGGGGAAGAACTGGAGCCTCGGCATGGAGGGCCGGCGCGGCTGCTGGTGCCGCATCTGTACTTCTGGAAGTCGGCCAAGTGGGTACGCGGCATCCGCCTGCTGAACCAGGACCATCCTGGCTTCTGGGAGACGGCCGGGTATCACAACTACGGCGATCCCTGGCGTGAGCAGCGGTACGCCGATGACTAAGTGGCGGCCCGCGCGGCTGGTCGAGGCGCGGGATGAGACGTCCAGCGCGCGGACCCTGATTTTCGATGTGCCCGGCTGGCCCGGTCACCTGGCGGGCCAGCACGTGGACGTGCGGCTGACCGCCGAAGACGGCTACACCGCCCGCCGCAGCTACTCCCTGGCCACCACCCAAGGCGTCGAGCTGACCGTGCAGCGCCTGGAGGACGGGGAGGTCTCGCCGTACCTCACCCAGATCATGAAGCCGGACGACCGGCTGGAGATCCGGGGGCCCGTCGGGGGCTGGTTCGTGTGGCGGCCGGAGGATCCGGCGCCGGTCCTGCTGGTCGCCGGTGGCGCCGGGATCGTGCCGCTCATGGCGATGGTCCGCACCCGCCGTACGGCGGGCGTGGCCACGCCGTTCCACCTGATCTACTCCCTTCGCTCGCCCGAGCAGCTCTACTACGCCGGCGAGCTGCGCGAACCCGATCCCGGCGTCGAGGTGTCGCTGGTGTACACCCGGGTGCGCGACAGCCGCCTCACCGCCGCCGATCTGCCGGGGCCGGGGCCTGACTGTTTCGTCTGCGGCCCGACCGGGTTCGTCGAGGCGGCGGCCGATCTGCTCGTGGGGCTCGGCCACGACCCCGCGCGTATCAAGACCGAGCGTTTTGGAGCGTCCTCATGAACCACCTCGACGGCAACGCGATGGCCGGACCGCTCAGCGAGATCTTCGCCGTCGACCTGTCGGAGGCCTCGGGTACGTGCGCCTCCTGCGGGCTGGTCGGTCCGGTCGCCGGTCTGCGGGTCTATGGGCCCGATCCGGGGCTGGTCGCCCGTTGCCCCGGGTGTGACGAGGTGGTGATGCGGCTGGTCCGCGGTCCGGAGGCGGCCTGGCTCGACCTGCGCGGGGCCGTCTCGCTGCGGATACCGCTCGGCTCCTAACTTCGGGTGGTCACTTCGGCCGACAGTCCGTCCGGCAGCAGCGCGCCGCCGGGCAGCACGGCCCGTACGGTGAACCGGTGCGTGGACCCGGGCACCAACGAGCCGATCTTGGCCTTGCCCTTCTTGACCCGTGTGATCTCGCGCTCGCCGTCGAAGACCGCGTACCCCTTGGCCGCCACCGTGGCCTGGGGCCACGACAGCTTGACCGAGGTCCGCTTGACCTTGTCCGCCTTCAGCGCGCTGCCCTCGGCCCAGGGCCGGGGTGACTCGACGATGAAGGCGTCCACGAGCGCGATCCGCCCGGTCTCGGAGAAGCGCTGCTTGTTCACCACGCGGATGGTGTGCTCGCCGGGCGTGAGCCCGGCCAGCCGGAAGACCCGCTGCTGCGCCAGCCGCCTGGGCCCGTTGCAGTCCACCGTGGCCTTGAGCTGTCCGTCGACGTAGATGTCCACGACGCCCATGTCGGTGAAGCGTTCTGTGAGGTAGCTGATGCCGGTGCCGGTGAAGGTCAGTTCGGCGTGGTCGCCGGTCTCGGTGGAGTAATGCACGTCGTCGTTGTGGTCGCCGACTCCCCGGCCGCGGTCCACGCCCCACTGGCCGGTGTAGCGCACCTGCGAGTCGTCGTTGACGTAGGTCAGGATCACCGAGGGATCGGTGACGGTGAGCTGGTAGCTGTCGGACACGCCTTCGTAGATGGCCGTGATCGTCGTGGTGCCCCAGGCGGCCGCGGTGACCGCGCCCTGCGCGTCCACCTTGGCGATCATCGGATCGGAGCTGGTGTAGACGACGCCCTCGGAGACGGGAGTACGGCTCCCGTCGGCGTTCACCGTCTGGGTGGTGACCTTGCCGGTCTGGCCCACCTTGAGTTCGGCGGCGCCGCTGGCGATCAACGCCTTGACGGCCGCGGTGCCCGCCGTCATGGAGAAGCGGTCGAGCAGCAGGCCGGAGTCCACGTCGGCGACGATGCGCAGGGTGTGGACCCCGGCGGTGAGCTTCACCCAGGTCGTGACCGGCTTGAACGCCCCGCCGGTGTCCGGTACGTGCACTTGTGAGCGGTCGCCGTCCACCTCGAAGCGGAAGGTGGCGGACTTGTCGGAGGCGGCGGTGAAGGCGACCTTGTACAGGCCCGTGTGGGGGACGAAGACGTTCTCGTAGCGCAGGTAGTCGTTCGTGCTGATGCGGCCGACCGCCTTGACCTGTCCACCGGGGCCGGGGTGCGAGCCGACGACGACGCCGGTGTCGTGGCCCTGCCAGGACCATTCCTGGCCGAGGTTCCACTGCATGGTGTAGTGCTCGGCCTCGATCGTCTGCGTGAAGGCCCGCTGCGCGTCCAGGCGCAGCCAGTTCCACACGGCGTTCGAGCTCGCCGCGGTCCACACGACCTTGACGGATCGGCTGCCCTTGGTGAGCGGGAGGACGAAGTCCTCGGTCCGCATCCGCTCGACGCCGCCGGTCGGACGCAGGCTGAGCTCGCCGGTGACGTCGGTGCCGTCCACCTCGACCCGGAACCTCAGCGGGGCGTCGTTGACGGTGGAGTAGCGCATCTGCAGCAGGTAGTCGCCGGTCGAGGGGATCTCGACGCCGTCGTAGCGCAGCCAGTCGCCGGTGTCGATCACCGAGACGCCGGGCGTGCCGTCGTCGTCGGCCGCGTCGGCGGCGGCGAGCCAGACGCCTTCCTGGGCGGCCGGCCGCTCGGCCTGGATGGTGCGCGATTCCGGGCGGTCGCGGGTGAAGCGCATCCAGTTGAGGAAGAACCAGCGACCGTCCTCGCGGATGATCTTGATGGTGTGGCGGCCGGCGGGCAGGGTGAGGCCGCGTTCGACGGTCCGGTAGACGTTGTAGCCGCCGGAGTCGGGCACGGTGATCGGGCCCAAGGCGTCCTTGCCGTCGATCTCGACGCGGAAGCGGTTGCCCGCCTCGGAGGAGACACGGAACTCGGCACGGTAGGTCCCGCCCTCGGGCACCACCACGTTGTCGTACTCGGCCCACTCGCCCGCCGCGTCCAGATAGAGCGCGCCGAAGCCGCCCTCGGGCGGCGCCTCGACGCCGTAGGCGCCCTGGGCGGCGGTGTAGTCCTCGTTCTCGACCTTGAACTGGGTGAGCGGCGCCGTGGTGACGGCCGGGCGGGTGGCGCCGGCGGCGACCTCGACGGTGCCGACCGGGTAGACCTTGCCCGACCCGTCCGGCATGGCCAGTTCGACGCGCGGCTCGCCGTCCTCGCCGAGCAGGGCGATGCCCACCTCGTACGCCCCCGCGGGCACCCCGGCCGGCAGGGTGAACGTCGAGCGGAGCTCACGAACGTCGCCCTTGAACCACCTGGTCTGGTCGAGCGAGCCGTCGGTGCCGCGCCACACCACCTCGCCGGTGGCCCGGTTGGTGAAACGCACCTCCAGCGGGTAACGCCGGGGGCTGAAGCCGACGCCGTTGTTGGTCCACGTGTGGTCGAGGGCGAACGTGCCGCCGGGCGCGACACGGGAGTCGTACGTCGCCGACGGCATGAGGAAGCGGTAGCCGGAGTAGCGCGCGAGCGTGGTGAACCACTCGCCGTAGGCCGTCTTCATGGCTTCCCAGTGCGTGAAGCTGGTGTTGTTGATGCCCTGCAGGTTGGAGCGGTAGTCCTCCAGCGCGTTCTTGACCACGAGCCGCGGGTTGTTCAGCATGATCCCGCTGTCCCAGCCGGCGCCCTCCGAGACCTGGATCATGTCGCGGCGGAGCTTGCGGTTGATCCAGACGCTCTCGCTGGTGGTGCTGTGGTTCATCCACGCGAACGCGCTGTTGACCGTGTCGGAGCGCAGGCCCCAGTTCTCGTTGCGGGCGGCGTGCTCGTAGCCGAAGGCGGCGTACCGCTTGGCCTGGGAGCCGGCGTCCGGGTCACTGGCGATCACGTCCGCGCCCGGGTTGGGCATCATGACCATCGTGCGGGTGAAGGCGTCGGCGTAGATATCGATGATCTTGCGCAGGGTGGTGGTGCGGGTCGTGCTGTCCGGCCAGGGGAAGTTCATGGCGTCGTTCCAGCCCGACCATTCGCCGAACAGGGAGAAGGCCCGCAGGTCCACCCACGCCATACCCGGGTTCGCGTCGTAGCGGGCGGCGAAGGCGCTGACCGCCTCCTTGAGCTCAGCCAGGTAGATCGGGTCGTGGTAGATCGGCTGCTTCGACTTGTAGATCGTGTTGTACGGCGCGAGCCGGAACCTCGCCCCCGCCTCGTCGAAGAGCCAGGCAGGCGGGTATTCGTAGGCGAAGACGCTCGGGTCGTTCTCGATGTCGGGCGCCTCCGACATCAGGAGCTGGAACTCGACGGTCTTGCCTTGCTCGACGATGCGCCGCATGAAGGCGTCGAGCCGGTCCCAGGTGAACTCGTCGTTCCTGGGCTCGAAGTCGGCCCAGGCGATCTGCAGCCGCACGATGTCCGCGTCGTCCGGGATCTTCTTGGTTCCCTGGACGAAGTCGGTGATCGCCGGGTCGTCGGTGAAGACCCAGCCCCGCTGCCCCGCGGGTTTGGGGGAGTTGATGTCGAAGGCGGTGCCCGTGTACGGGTTGCCGTGCAGGACTTGGTGGGTGTCGGTGAAGGTCACGGTGGTACGGCCGGCGTCCGCCGCGGCGGCGGCCGGGCTGATGGGCAGCACGAGTAAGGCGCAGGCGGCCACGCTGAGCAGGCGGCGGATCATCGGATCTCCACGGGCACGGAAGCGGACTCTGCGAGCGAGCGGTAGGCGGCCTCGACGAGCGCGACCGTCCGGTGGCCCGCATGGGCGTCCGGCTGACGGGCCTCACCTGAGCGCACCGCGTCGAGGAAGGCGCGGATCAACAGGTCGTCGAGCGGCGCGCCGTATCCCCGTGCGACTACGCCGCGGTCGTTCCAGCCGGTCAGGACGTCGGCGAAGGGCGCGATCTCGGCTATGCCCTCGGTGCCGATGACGGTGAGCGTGACCAGGTCGCCGCTGTTGGGCCGGCCCGGCGGGCGCGACCAGGAGCAGTCGATCGAGGCGATGACGCCGTCGCGGTAGCGCAGCGAGAGCAGTCCGGCGGTCTCGACCGGATTGCCGGGGTGGTTCAGCTCCGGGTTCGGGATGGTGTTGGCGATGGCGTACACCTCGACGGGGTCGTCGTCGAGCAGATCGGCGAGCAGGTCGGCCACATGCACGACATGGTCGGTGAGTGCGCCGCCGCCGCTGAGCGCGGCGTCGACGAACCATGAGCGCGTGGTGGGCACGCCGCCGCAGTTGGTGGCGGCGATCGAGACGATCCGGCCGAGGTCGCCGCGCCGTACCACCGCCCGGAGTTCCGCGTATGAGGGGGCGAAGCGGACCGGGAAGGCGGTCATGAGCACGGTGCCCGCGGCCCGGGCGGCCTCGATCATCGCGGCCGCGTCGGCGGCCGAGGTCGCCAGCGGCTTCTCGCAGAGCACGTGCGCGCCATGGGCGGAGGCTCGGGCCGCGAGGTCGCGGTGACGGGTGTTCTCGGCGCAGATCACCACGCCGTCGGGGCGCCAGGCCCAGAGTTCGTCCTCGGTGTCGAAGGAGGCGATGCCGAGCGATGCGGCGAGTTCGCGGCCGCCCGACTCCGCCGCCGGCCGTTCGGCGTGGCCGGGGTCGCAGGCGGCGACCTCGACGCCGTCGCTGCGGCGCAGCGCGGCGGCGTACTCGGTGGCGTGCAGGTGGGCGAAGGAGAGGATGGCGATTCTCATGCGGCGGAGGCCTCTTCCGTGGCGGGCTTGAGATCGATCGGCAGGCTCTCGGCGACCGAGCGCGCCACGGCGTCGGCGACGCGCATGGCCTGCAGGCCGTCGAGCGCGGTGACGCGCGGCGTGCCGCCGGTCGCGATCGCGTCGAGGAAGTCGCCGAGCTCGGCCCGGTAGGGGCTGGTCAGGGGGGAGAAGTCGGGCAGGATTCCCGCGTCTGCGGCGGCTTCGCCCTGGTAGCGGAAGGGGCGGCGCTCGTCGGAGTCGCCGTGCAGGACGCCGTGGGAGCCCGCGACCTCGAAGTGGGTGCGGAAGTCGATCGGGGCCGTGGTCCAGGTCGCGGTGAGCACCGAGATCGCGCCTGAGACGTGGGTCAGGAACGCCTGCGTGCTCTGGCTCCCGTCCACCGCGTGGGTGCGGGCGAAGACCCGTTCGACCTCGCCGCCGATCCAGCGGGAGACGTCGATGTCGTGGATCATCAGGTCGAGCAGCACGCCGCCGGACCGGTCCGCGTCGAGGTACCAGCCGCTGTGCGGGCTGCGGCCCTGGCGGGTGTGGCGCTGCACCGCGACCCGGCCCACGTCGCCGCGGGCGACCGCGGCCCTGAGCTCGGCGTACTCGGCGAAGTAGCGCACCACGTGCGCGGGGAAGAGCGGGACCCCGGCCTCGGCGAAGCGGGCCACGAGCTCCTCCGCCTCGCCGAGCGTGCGGGTCAGCGGCTTCTCGCACACCGTCGGCAGGCGGTGCTCCAACGCGGCCAGGGCCAGGTCGAAGTGGGTGTCGGTGGGGGTGCAGATGTCGACGACCGCGGCCGTGGCCAGCAGTTCGCCGAGCCCGGATGCCACCCGGCCGCCGCCGTGGCGGCGTACGAGCTGCTCCGCGTCGTCGGCGGGAGAATGGACCACGACGTCGTAGCCGAGGTCGAGCCAGGCCGGGAGGTGGGCGTTGGCGATGCCGCCGGCCCCGATGAGTCCGACCGTTCTGTGCATGGAGTGACCGTCCGTTTCCCGCGCGCGGCGCGCGCTGTCGATCGTCATTTGCCGATGCCCTGCGTCATGCCGCTGACGATGCGGCGGCCGAACCACAGGTAGGTCGCGATCATCGGGAGCACCACGATGACGACACCGGCGAAGAGCCCACCCCAGTTCGAGGTGTACTGCATGTTGGAGTAGAAGTTGAGGAGCGCGACGTTCAGCGTCTGCATGCGCTGGTCCGGGACCAGCATCAGTACGATCACCGTCTCGTTCCACAGGCTCAGCGCGTTGAGCACGGCCACGGTGGTGATGCCCGGCCGCGCCAGCGGGACCATGATCTTCCAGAAGGTGCGGAACGGCGTCGCGCCGTCGAGCGAGGCGGCCTCCTCCAGCTCGCCGGGCAACGAGCGGAAGTAGCCGATCAGCACGAAGACGCTGAACGGCAGGCTCAGCACGACGTAGAAGATCGCCACGGTGACGCGCGGATCCCAGGCGCCGGTGATCCAATCGACCATGAAGCGCGACAGGCCGATGCCGATGAGCACCATGGGCACCGCGAACGCCTGGAACGGGATGCTCATGCCGACCGCGAAGAACGTCGCCACCGGCCCGCTCGACCGGGCGCCGAGCCGCGCCACCGCGTAGGCGGCCGGGACGCTGAGCGCCATGATCAACGTGACCGAGACGGCCGTCAGCAGGACCGAGTTGACCGTGGCGGTTCCCAGGCCCGAGCCGGACCAGGCGGTCGCGAAGTTCTCCCACATCCAGGTGCCTGGCAGGCCCACCGGGTTGGCGAAGATCTCCCGCGAGGACTTGACCGAGTTCAGCATGACCCACAGGACCATGCCGACGTTGAACAGCACCCAGACCCACAGGCCCAGCTTGATCAGCGCGACCGCCGCGGTCCCGAAGGCGGCGCGCGGGAAGCCGGTCACGACCACTCCAGCCGGTCGCGCCGCTGGATGCGGCGCGACAACACGATGAGCAAGGCGGTGACGGCGGTCATGACCACGCCGATCGCGGCGGCCTCGCCGAGCTGGGCCAGGCCGCCCACCCGGCCGCCGGTGACGCGCAGCCATTGCTCGACGGCCAGGGTGCGGGCCTCGGGCGGCGGGGTGCCGGCCGTACCGACGAAGGCGATGACGATCTCGAACGTCTTGATGCCGGCGATCGCCCACAGCGCCGCCGCGATGGCCAGCATGTCGCGGGTGAGCGGCAGAGTGACGTGCCTGAACTGCTGGAGCGGGCCCGCCCCTTCGATGCGGGCCACCTCGTAGAGACTCGGCGGTATGCCGTCGACCGCGGACATCACCAGCACGACGTAGAACCCGGCCGCGCTCCACACCACCCCTGCCATGATCACCTGGAAGATGAGCTCGGGACCGAGCCACGGCTGGCGCAGCGCGGACAGGCCGAGCAGCCCGAGCAGGGTGTTGACCATGCCTTTCGGGTTGAACAGGAACGAGACCGCGAGGCCGACCGCGATCGGGGAGATCATGAAGGGCAGGAAGACCGCCGAGCGGATGAACGCCCCGGCGCGTGCCGTACGCAGAACGATCATCGCGGCGGCGGCGATGAGGAAGAGGGCCGCCCCCACGAGCAACGTCAGCAGGACGGTGTTCAGGAACGACGTCAGGAACATCCGGCTGGTGAGCAGTTCGGTGTAGTTGCCCAGCCCGGTCCACGAGAACGCGGTGCCGAGGCCCGACCATTCCGCGAAGCTGAGCACCACGCCGAAGAGCGAGGGCAGTACGAAGAAGAGCAGGTAGGTGAGGAGTGCCGGGAGCAACATCGGCAGGTAGAGCCGGCGGCGCTCGGCGTGCAGGGCGCCGGAGACGGACATTAGTCGCTCGCCAGCGCGGCGGTCCGGGACTTGCCCTCCGACAGGAACGTCGCGGCGTCGATCGAACCGCCGATGAGTTTGTCGTCGAGCGGCAGGAAGACGTCGTTGTACCACTTCGGCCGCACGGTGGCCACGCCGTCGAAGTCGAGGCTGATCTCGGTGGCCTCGCGGATGGCGCGCTGGATGGCGGTGAGCTCGTCGGGCGCGGGGGAGTCGGCGCGCGCGGGGATGTTGGCGGCGTCGGTGGCGATCCGGTCGATGTACTTGCGCTGCATCGCGAAGGCCAGGAAGTCGGCGACGGCCCGCTGGTTCTTGGAGCTGGGGTTGACGCCCCAGCCGAGGGCGCCGACGGTGACGATCGAGCCCTTGGCCGGGTCCACCGGCGGCAAGGAGATGACCCGCGGCTGGACCGCCTTGACCCGGAGCGAGGCGGTCTCGCTGCCGAGCCAGGTGCCGTTGAGGTTGAAGGTGTGCTCGCCGGCCGCCCACGCGTTCTGCGCCTCCGGGAACTTGGTCGCCATGTGGTCGGGCTGGAACAGTCCCGCCTCGACCAGCGACTCCACCTCGGTCACCGCCTTCTTCACCTTGGGGTCGTCCCAGGCGGCCGGGTCCTCGGCGAGCCGGCGCAGGCTGCCGGGCCCGGCGGTGGTGAGCAGGATCTGGTAGAGCCAGAAGGCGTTGTAGGAGTTGATCGTGCCGTCGAGCGCGATCGGCTGACGGCCGGCGGCCTTCTCCTTGCGCGCGGTGGACATGAAGTCGGCGAACGTCTTGGGCGGTGCGGTGGCGAAGCCGGGGTGGCGGGCGGCGTCGTACCACAGGCCGATGGAGAAGACGCTGTGCGGCACGAACCCGTAGCCCTTGTCGTCGCTGATCGCCTTCAGCACGCTCTTGGGCAGGACCTCCTCGATGGTGGCGCTCTCCCCGGGGATCTTCGTCCTGAAGACCGCCGACAGGTCGCCGAGCGCGCCGGCGGCGCGGAAGCCGGCGGTGTGGTCGATGGCGGTGTCGAACAGATCGGGGCCCTGGCCGGTCGCGATGGCCGTCTTGACCTGGTCCTCCTGGCCGTTGCCGAGCCACTGCACGTCCACCCTGACGCCGCGCTCCTTGGCGTAGTCGGCGATGACCTGCTCGAAGAGGGTGGCCTGCGGGGTGCCCTTGGCCCACTTGCCCCAGTAGAGCAGGGAGGAGGTGGGGGCGGGGGTGTCCTGGAGCTTCGTGCCACATGCGGTGAGGGCGAGAAGCGCGCCGGCGGCGGTCGCGGCGACCACGACGCGGATGCGTTTGCGCATTGCTGGGTCCCTTCGGGGAGGTGCTGGCTCGGCGAACCAGGTATGAGGTGAGATAATAAAGACAGTGTGTGTATTAATGGAAGGGGTCGCCGTGGCCTACGTCGTGCGGGAGGATTTAGAGGTATGAGTGTGCTGATCGGACGCGAGGAGAGCCCCCTGCGCCGTGCCGGCGGACTGGCCCGGCTGCGCCGGCTCAACTCGCTGGCCGTGATCGAGGCCATCCGGCAGGAGCCCCTCACCATCCCGACGATCGCCCAGGTCACCGGGCTGTCGAAGACCGCCGCCGACTCCGTGGTGGCCAACCTGGTCACGCTCGGCTGGGCCGGGCAGGTGGAACCGCTCGCGCCCACCGGCGCCGGCCGCCCGGCCACCCGCTACCGCTTCCGCGCCGAGGCGGCGGTCGTGGTCGGCATCGACATCGGCCGGCACACCACCAGGGCCGAACTCGCCGACCTCAACGGCGAGGTGCTGACCAGCGGATCGGTCGCGGCCTCCGCCGCTGACCCACCCGGCGCGCTGATGGCCGACGCGCTCGGGGTGGTGGACCGCCTTCTCGCCGAGCAGGGGCGGGCCCGGCCCGATGTGTGGGCGATCGGCGTCGCCGTACCCGCTGTGGTGTACCGGGACATCATCACCAAGGGCGCCGAGGGCTGGGGCGGCTTCAGCGTGCGCGCGGCCCTGGAGCCACACTTCGAATGCCCGATCGCGGTGGACAACGACTCCAACCTGGCCGCGTTCGCCGAAGCCTGGAAGGGCAGTGCCACCGAGGCGAGCTCGATGATCTACGTGCACTCGGGCAATCGCACCGGGGCCGGGCTCGTCCTCAATGGGACCGTCTTCCGCGGCGCGAACGGCGCCGCGGGCGAGATAGGCGCGCTCCCGCAGCTCGGCTGGGAGCACGCCCAGGAGCACCTGCACGAAGTACGGCTCGCCGACGGACGCCGGATCAACCGCGAAGAGGTCTTCGCCGCCGCGGCCGAGGGCGACCAGGACGCCGTGCGGGCGGTCGACCGCTTCAGCGCCGTCATCGCGATCGGCATCGCCGCGCTCGTGCTGGCCGTCGACCCCGAGGTCGTGGTGGTCGGCGGCGGCAACGCACGGGCAGGCGACACCTTTCTGGAGCCGCTGCGACGCCACGTCGACGAGCTCTGCACGGTACGGCCGGCGCCGCCGATCGTCCCCTCGACTCTGAAGGAGAACGGATCGATCACCGGCGCCGCCGGGCTCGCCGCCAACACCGTGCTGGAACAGCTCTACGCCGTGGCCGCCGGAGGAGAGGCCCTGTCCAGCACCGACGTGCCGCCGTGGCGCTGGTAGTGTCCTTCACCGACCCTGTCCGGTAAGGAAGACACCATGAAGCGCATCGGGATCATCGGCGTGGGCGAGATCGGCCGGGCCATCGTGGTGGGCCTGTCCGAGTGGGCTCCCGACGTGTTCCTTTCTCCCCGGGGAGCACACACGGCCGCGGAGCTGTCGGCGGCCTACGACAACGTGCACGTGTGCGATGACAACCAGGCCGTGGTGGACCGCTCCGAGCTGGTCGTCATCGCCGTACGCCCCTACGACCGGCAGGAGGCGCTGGCCGGCCTGCGGGTGGACGCGGGCACGATCGTGGTCAGCCTGATGGCCGGCGTCGGCATCGACGAGCTGCGCCGGATGCTCGGCACCGACGTCCCCGTGGTGCGGGCCATCCCGCTGCCGCCCGTACGCGACCGCGACTCCGTGACGGTGACGTGCCCGTCGCACCCGGAGGTGGACGCGCTGTTCGAGCGACTGGGCGGCGCGCTCCCGGTCGAGGACGAGGCGGCCTTCAACGTCTTCTCCGCCCTGACGGGGACGCTGACCACCCACTACTCCTACCTCGCCACGCTCACGTCGTGGGCCGTCGGCCACGGCGTGCCCGACGAGGTCGCTGACCGCTACGTCCGCAGTCTCTTCCAGGGCGTCGGACGCAGCCTGGGCGACGAGGCCCGCTCCCTGCGTCAACTCGCGGCCGACCACGAGACCCCGAACGGGAGCAACGAACGCGTCCGCACCACCTGGTTCACCGAAGCCAACTCCGCGGCTCTCGGCGAGGTCCTCGACGATCTGCTCGCCCGTCTCCGGCAGCCCTAGTCGTGGGCGATGTGCAGGAGCTGGCGCCACAGCAGCACCACGAACACCGCGGAGCCGGCGAAGGCGAACCAGAACGGCGCCGCCACCCCGAAGCCGGTGGCCAGGATGCCGCCGATCAGGGAACCGACCACCAGGCCGCCGAAGACGCAGATGGTGTTGACGGCGCCCACCCGGCCCTGCAGCTCACGCGGGACCGCCCGCTGGCGGATGGTGACCGAGGTGGTGCCCCAGATGAAGGCGTGCGCGCCGAAGACCAGGAAGATGCCCCCGGCCACCCACGGCGAATGGGTCAGGGCCAGCCCCAGGTGCGTGAGGGTCTCGATGATGAGCCCGATCCGCATCAGCGCGCCGAGGCTGACCCTGCGGGTGATGGTGCCGTACAGCGCGGTGCCGATGAGCCCGCCGATCCCGCTGATGGTGCTCATCAGGCCGAAGCCGATGTCGCCGAGGCCGAGCTGGTCCTGGGCGTACAGGACGAGCACCGACCAGGCGGCGCCGAACGTGAAGTTGAAGATCAGGATGGTGAGCGCCAGCGTGCGTACCGCCGCGTGCTCGATGGTCCATCGGAACCCGGCGACGAGCTCCCGAATCGTGTCCGGCTTGGGGTCTCCGGCCTGCCGGCCGTGGGGCGGCAGGCTGATCCGGCTGACCAGCAGGACTCCCGCCAGCACCAGCAGCAGCTGGCTGGCGAACGGCCAGGTGTAGCCCACGGCGAACAGCGCCGCGCCGATCGGCGGCCCGGCGAGCTGGTTGAGCGTGATGAACCCGGTGCCCAGGCGGGCGTTGGCGACCACGAGATCGTCCCGGTCGACCATCGTCGGGGTCAGCGTGGCGGTCGCGTTGTCGGCGAACACCTCGGCGACGGCCCTGAGCGTCAGCATGATCAGCGCCGTCACCACCGTCACCGTGCCGGTGGCCAGGAGCGCGACGAGCACCGCGAGCACCACCGCGCGGGCCAGGTTGGCGACGATCACGATCCGGCGCCGGTCATACCGGTCCGACAGCACTCCGGCGTAGAGGCTGAAGAGCAGTTGCGGGGCCCAGCCCACCAGCGCCGACAGTGAGATCATCAGCGGATCGCGGGTCAACGTCGCGATCAACAGCGGACCGGCGGCCGCGGCGAGCCCGTCGCCGAGATTCGTCAGCCAGCTCGACGCGAGCAACCATCGGAACCCTGTCCCCAGCCGGGCCGGCAGCACCCGTTCCACTACTCTGATCACGAGCGTAAGACCATACTTTTCATTGCCTACCTGCGGCAATGTGTTTTTTCTGGGTCAGTCGGCCGGTCCCCATTCGAGGACGACCTGGAACTGCGCCTCTGAGGAGGTCTTGGCGATGGCCACGTCGGCCTCGCCGGAGATCTTGATGCCGAAGGTGAGCTCCAGCCGGTCCGGCGGGTTCTCGATGTCGCGCAGCTTGCGCGCGATGCTCTCCACGGCCGGGGTCACGCTGGTGATCGCCGCCTGCAGGGTGCTGCCGGCCTGGCGGAGGGCACGACCGGCGCGACCCGCCCGCTGGATCTCCTCGGCTTCCCCGGGCTCGACCTCGACGACCAGTCTGCCGCCGCCGTCCAGCGGTATCTCCACGTAGGTCACGAAGGGAGCGTACGGCAAGCCGTTTGGGCTTAGCGTGGTTCGCATGCGGACGAGCGCCCCGAGCGTGGCCGGTGTGCTGGATCGGGATGGGCGGCCGGTGGGGGCGGCCTTCCCCGTGACCGGCGAGCATCTGATCACCGCGGCCCACGTGGTGAGTCTCGCCGCCGGTCTCGAGTTCGAGGTCGATCTCCCGCCGGAGGGCCGCGTCCCGGTGGCCTTCCTGCCCGGTGGCGCCCGGCTCGATGCCGAGATCATGCTCTGGGACGGGGAACGCGACGTCGCCGTCCTCCGCCTCGGCCGGAACGTGGACGTGGCGCCCGCGCCCCTCGTCGACCACGCCTCCTTCGACGAGCGGGTCGCCATGCTCGGCTTTCCCGACGGCAAGGAGCAGGGGGTGTGGAGCGTGGGCGTGCTCCGCGGCCCCCAGGCGCAAGGCTGGCTCCAGGTCGACGTCGAGGACGGCAGCCGGTTCCCCATAGAAGGCGGGTTCTCCGGCACTCCCGCCTGGCACCTCGATCGCGGCGACGTCGTCGGCATGGTGGTCGCGGCGTGGACGGGCGGCCGGCGCAGCGGCTACCTCATCCCCACCGCCAGGCTGCTGGAGGCCTGGCCGGGGTTACGCGACGCCGTACGTCCGCTCACGCCCTTCCGCGGACTGCTGCCGTTCGGGCCCGAGCACACCGCCAGCTTCTTCGGCCGCTCGGACGAGGTCGGCCGGATCTCCCGGCTCGTCGCGGAACGGCCGGTCGTGACGGTCACCGGGCCGTCCGGCGTGGGCAAGTCCTCGATCATCCAGGCGGGCGTGATCCCGCGCCTCCAAGGCCTGGCGGTCGCCCTCTTCCGGCCGGGACAGGGACGGAGCCCGCTGCACGCGCTCGCCCTCGCGCTGACCAGTGGAGACCCGGCCGACCGCCTCACCAGGGCCGACGAGCTCGCCGGGCACCTGGAGCAGGGCGCCATGCCGGAGCTGGTCAGCGCGGTTCTCGACCAGCTCGGCGCGTCCCGGCTCATCCTGGTCGTCGACCAGCTCGAAGAGGTGCTCTCCGCACCGCAGGAGCAGCGTACGGCCTTCGCCCGAGCCCTGCTCCACGCCGAGCGGCCGAACTCCGCGCTCGGGGTGCTGGCCGCGCTACGGACCGACTACCTGACGCCCATCCTGCGCGACGCGGAGCTCGCACCGCTCGCGGCTGGGGAGCGCACCATCAACGTGGGCGAGCTCTCCACCAGCGGCCTGCGTGACGCGGTGCTCGAACCGATCACGCGGATCCCGCTGGTGGACTATGAGCGGGGCCTCGCCGTCCGGCTCTTGGACGACCTCGGGGTGGGGCCGGGACGGCTCCCGCTGCTGCAGTTCACCCTGGCCCAGCTCTGGGAACGCCAGTCGGGCGGGAAGCTGACGCACCGGGCCTACGAAGAGATCGGCGGCGTTCGCGAAGGCCTGAACCGCTTCGCCGAGCAGGTCTGGGGGGAACTGACCGCGGGCGAACAGCGGGACGCCGAGCGCCTGCTCATCCAGCTGACCCGCCCGGACCCGGAGGGCCAGGAGATCACCCGGCGCAGCGCGCCGCGCGAGCAACTCGACGCGGCCCAGTGGGCGCTCGCGCAACGCCTGGCCGTCTCCCGCCTGGTCGTCGTGGAGGAGGGACGCCGCGCGGACCTCGTCCACGAGGCGCTGGTCACGCGCTGGACCCGGCTGCGGGAACTCGCCGGACAAGCCCGCGAATTCCGGCTCTGGCAGGAATCACTGCGCCGGCGGGTCGCGCTCTGGCGGCAGCACGACCGCCTCCCCGCCAGGTTGCTCGCCGGCGCGGACCTCGGCGACGCGCTGCGCCGCCTCAAGGAGCGGCCCGACGATCTGAGCGAGGAGGAGCGGGAGTTCATCGGCCTCAGCGTACGGCGGCGCCGATCCGTCAGACGGCGGCGCGCGGCCGGCCTGGCCGTGGTGGTGGCGGCCGGGCTCGCCGTCTGGATCCCGCTCAGCGGCGCGGTCTCCGCCAACGCCGCGCAGACTCTGCTCGAACGGGCCACGCAGCGAGCCGCCACGGACCCCTACGGCGCGGCCCAGCTGGCCATCCGCGCCCACAGGACACGCGACACCCCCGACACCCGCAAGAAGATCCACGAGCTGTACGGCGACGCCCTGCCGCTGGCCCGGATCATCCCCGACACCTCGGTCGGCCTCGTCTCCTTCAAGGGGGAGGCCCGCCCCGGCGGCAGCTTGTCCGGAAAAGTCAGTACAGACGGCCGGGCGCTGCTCACCCGCTCTCCGGACAGCAGAGTCGTCCTGTGGCAGCTCGGCAACGGCACCGCGTACCCGGTGACGCTCCCCGACGAGGGCGGTGACAGCGCGAACCACATCGCCCTCAGCGCCGACGGCCGCTACGCCGCCGCCACCTACACCGCCCGAATCACGGTCACGCCGTACGGCAGGGCGCCCGACGGGAGATGCGTGATCAAGGTGCCCGACTCGCCCACCGCGCATGAAGCCTTCACCGTGGTGCGCGTCTGCCTGGTGGTCACCGACCTCGCCCGCAGGGCCACCGCCTTCGCCCTCGTCCTGCCCGGCGACGTCGTGCCGGGACCGCTCTCCGTCGATCCGGGGGGAAAGAGCGTCGGGCTGGTCGCGGCCAGGGCGGGGAAGAGCAGCGTGATGCGCTGGGACCTCTCCGGCGGCAAGGCGCTGCCCGCGGTGCCGCTGGAGGTGGGCCCCAACGACTCGATCTCGTTCTTCCGGCTCATCTCCGGCGGGGCCGTACTCGGACAGCTGGTCTTTTCCGCCGACGCGAAGGCTGGGAAGCAGAACGCGACCGGCCACCGGCTGCTCCGCCTGGCCTCCGACGGCACCACCACCGTGCTGCACGAGAGCCTGGCGAGCTCCATCGTCACGATGAGCGCGGACGGACGCCGGGTGGCGGCGTTCGAGGAGCGTGAGAAGCAGCCGGCCTTCCTGATCTGGGACACCGGGACGGGCCGGCAGATCGCCCGGCTGGACGACATGAGCCTCTCGGAGTCGGTCGGCTCGCCCGCCTTCGACGCCACCGGATCCACCTTCCACAACACCTGGCTCGACTTCCCGGTCGCCCAGCCGAGCAGCCTGTCGCTGGAGGACATGCAGGCCTTCGCCGCCCAGTTGAGCGACGCGCAGCGGGTGACGCGCTGGTCGATTCCCGGCGGGCAGCGGGGCGGGCAGCTCCACCTGCCCATGGCGTGGCGGACCCTGCTCCCGGTCGGCGACGACGGTTTCGCCCTGGTCGCCGCGGACCAGATCGGGCTCCTGCTTCCCTCGGGCGGGCGGAGCGCCGCCGACCTGCTCGCCGCGATGGCGGCGCAGGCCGTCGAGGTCCCCTCGCCCGGCGTCGAGGCGGAGCTGGCTCACCTGTGCCGGGTGTACGGAGAGCTGGCCGCCGAGTCCGACGAGATCAAGAAGCTGGTGCCGGACGGCGCCCACACCGACCCGCTCTGCCCCTGAACATATGGTCGAGTGCGTGCCGGGCCCGGCATGGGTAAGGTCCTGATCCGCACGGCCATCTTGATCTCCTCACCCCGGGAGCACGATGACAGGTCCGCAGCGCAAGCCGTTCCCCGTGGAAGAGCTTTTGCGAGCCGTACGCCTGGAGGTCGCCGCTGAGCTGCGTGGAGACGGCGACGGGGAGAAGCTGTCCCTGTCGACCGGCCGCAGGATCGGAAAGCACGGAGAGCGGCACGAGTACCTGTTCTCCTGCAAGGCGTGGAAGGACAGATTCGCCGGGGAGCGGCAGCTGATCCGCCTGTCCCGTTCTCGTGGTGCCTGGGAGCCCGCCGAGGTTCAGCGTATGCCGGATGGCAGGGTCAGGGTCCGTACCGTGGCCGACCTCGGTGAACAGCCGGGCAACGTGCAGGTACGCGAGGACGAGACGGCCGGATGGGAAGCCGTCGCCGAGAGGCTCGAGTCGGCCGCCGGGAGCGACTCCCCGGTCAACCTGACCACCACGGGCTGGCTGACCGGCCAGGGGCGCCCGCGGATCGACCGCTGCGCGACACCTGAGCGCTTCGTCCGCGGGTACCGGGAGCGCGCGCTCAACGACCAGCAGCGACGAGCGGTCGAGCAGGCGCTCGGCAGCGACCTGACCTTCATCTGGGGCCCGCCGGGCACCGGAAAGACCGACGTGGTCGGCTGTATCGCCGAAGGCTGCTATCGGCAGGGGCTGCGGGTGCTGTTCGTGGCGCCGACGAAGGTGGCCGTCGACCAGGCGCTGGAACGGATCTGCGCCCTGCTGTCGGGCGAGGAGGGTTTCGACGCGGGGCTCGTGCAACGTGCGGGGGAGATCGAGCTGGCGTCACTGGCGGACGCGTTCGGCGACAAGATCGACCCGATCCGGGTCACGCAACGGCTGTCCACCGCGCTCACCGCGCAGATCACCGGCATCCGTGAGCGCCTTGAGGCGGCGCGCCGGGATCTCGCCGTACACCTCGAGGCGGCGGAGGCGGAGACCCGGCTCGCGGACCTCCGCGCCCGGCGTGACGAGGCCGATCGCCACGCCGGCTCCCTGCAGCAGCAGATCCGGCTACGGCAGGCCGCGATCGGCGACATCGACCGCGAGATCCACAACCTCGGCACGCCCTCCGGTCTCTTCGCCAAGCGGAAGCAGGACAAGCTCGACCACCTGGGCCGGATGCTGTGGGAGGCCCGGCACGAGCTGACCGCCCTCGACCGGCAACTCCGCGCCGCTCATGACGCCCGGCAACACCACGCGGCCGAGGCGGCCAGGGCCGAGACCGAAACGCTCGCCCTGCGCGCACGCCTGCGCGCGATCCCGCCCCGTGGCCCGCTCCAGCACGCCGTCGACCAGGCGCAGCAGCAGCTGTCGCGGCTCCAGAAGGAGCTCCGGAAGATCGCTGACGTGGTCCGCGCGAACTGCCGGATCATGGGCACCACCGTGGCCAAGGCGGTGCAGTCGCGCAAACTCATGGACACGATCGACGTCGTCATCATCGACGAGGCCGGGATGGTCAACACCCCCTCGGCATGGTGCGCGGCCGGGCTCGCCACCCGCCGGCTCATCCTCGCCGGCGACTTCCGGCAACTGCCCGCGGTCACCAAGGCCTCCTCGGACCGCGACGCCGCGCCCGGCGATCAGGAGCATGCCCGGCTGTGGATGGATCGCGATCCGTTCAGCCTGGCCGGGCTCGTCGACCTCTCCGGTACGGCCCAGCGCGCCGATCCCCGCATGGTCTGCCTGGACACGCAATACCGGATGCGCCGGCCGATCTGCGAGATCGTGAACACCGTGGCGTACCCGGACTCACCGCTCCGCACCGGCCGGGCAGATCGCGGCCGCCTTCCCGACTCCCCGCTCCTGGGCGGGCCGCTCATCCTCATCGACACCACCACCCGCCGCCTGCCCAACCCCGAGTACCGCGCCGGCGCGCACACCACCAACTCCGTGCACGAGGCGGTCATCCACGAACTCATCCGCGGCCTGCAGTACGACCGGATCCTGCCGGCTCGCAAATGGACGGACCTGTCCGCCGACGAGCGGCCCACGAGCCGGGTGGCCGTGATCGCCCCGTACAAGGCGCAGGTGAAAGCGCTCCAAGCCAGCCTGACCTACCGTTTCGGCCAGCAGTACGACGGGCTGGTCGACACCGTCCACCGTTTCCAGGGCAGCCAGCGCCCGCTTGTGATCATCGACACCGTCGCCGGCGGGGGAAGCAAGGCCGGCTACTTCTACGAGGGACTCGGCCTCTCCTCCTCCACCTGCCGCCTGCTCAACGTCGCCCTCAGCCGGGCGCAGGACCACCTCGTCGTGGTCGCCGACACAGGGTTCCTCCACGCCAAGCTCAACCCGGCCGGCGAAGCCGCCCGCATGCTCGATCACCTGGAACGGCACGCCCAACGGCTGCCGGTGGACGACCTCGTGCCGTTCCGCAGCGCGGCCGACCTGGCGGGGCTACCCGCTGAAGAGCTGGCCCGGCCCGCGTTCTTCCCCGCCGACGAGGTGCCACGCGCCGTCGCCTGGGACATCGCCCGTGCCGAACGATCCATCGAGATCTACTGCGCCTTCCTCGACCCGGCCCCGGTCCGGACCTGGCTGCGTCACCTCGTCCCCCGCGTACAGGCCGGTGTCGGCGTCACCGTCCACACCCGCGACCAGTCGCAGGATTCGCGCCGGGACGACCTCGTCGGCGAACTGCGCGCCGCCGGGTGCCAGGTGACGCTGCGCGAGCGTATGCACGAGAAGGTGCTCATCCTCGACGAGACCGTGCTGTGGCACGGCTCCCTCAATCTCCTGGCCAACATCGGCCCCACGGAGCTGATGATGCGGATCACCGACCCGACCTGCTGCCAGCGAGTCCGGAACATCGTCGAACGCGCCCGCATGGAGCGCCCGGCCCGCCCCTGGCCACCACCAACCCCGAAGCCCCCCGACGACGACCGAATCGCCCCGGGCATCGTGTCCGACGGACGCCTCTATCTCGACGTTTCCCGCCAGGAGAAGGACGAACTCAAACAGCTGGCCCGAGACGCCGGGGCACGCGCCAAATGGGACCCGGCCCGCAAGCTGTGGCACGTCGACGCCACCATCCCCCGTGACCTGGTGCGACGATGGCTCCCACCGGCATGAACAAAGAAACCCCAGCTCAGGGTACTGAGCTGGGGTTGCTCAATATGTTGCCTTTGTATCGCTGCATCAATCAATGTCGCTTTCAGAATGCCGCGAATGGTTTCGGCGTGCCGACGGCCGAAGAGTAACCACACTAATGGCATGATTGCGCGGCTCTGGTGGCCTCAACCTCGCCTGCAGGTATCGACAGATATCCTGCCGCGATCGACCCGGACGCGGTTTGACGGCAGCAAGGTACGTAGTTCTCTTCCTTACTTGTGTTCCAACTCTGGGTGCTGTGCTGTGCTGGCTTCGGCGAAGTCGATTTGGCTGCATGTTCTCACAGGCGTCTTGGGCATCTTTATCATCTATCAATTCCTCGCCTTGCCTGTAGTCCCGTAGAAAGCGCACGCCAAATGCGATTGCCTTTTCTTGCTGGAGGACCAGGCGGTGCTGTGATCACGGCGTGACCTACCCGTGCGACGCTGGTCGCTTCGGCTTAGGCGGCGGAAGTGCCGCCCTCAACCCTTAGGGAGAATGTCCCCTGATGAGGCGATGGACACCGGTCATGGCCCTCGCGTTGGCCGGATTCGCCCTGCCAGGCGCACCCGCTTCCAGCGTGGCTGCGGTTGGCGATCCGGTTGCTGCGATCCAGCACCAGCTGGTCAAAGGCCGTGGTGTGCGGGTAGTCGTATACAACACATCCAACAATGGCGATGGATGGCGCCATTTCAAGCCCACCAAGGGTGTTGTCGGGTTCGGCGATGGCAAGGTGATGGCGACCGACCTGGTGGACCATCAGATGCAAGGCGTCCGCGATATCTGCATCGGCAAACGCATATGGCAGTACAAGCCATGGGGAAATGACCCCAAGGGCAAGAAATGGGTCACCTATCCATGGAAGTGTGATCTGCGTCTGGGGGCGGGCGATCTCCGTCTGGACAAGCCGGCCGTGCTCGCCGCCGTGCTGTCCACCGCGACGTCGGAGCGACCCTCCGGTACCTATGACAGTGTGTCCACGACCCTCCACCAGGGGGTGATGACGTTTCGGCAGCTGTGGGAAGTCCGGCCGGAACTGCGGCCGAAACGTGAAGACGAAAGCAGCTCATGGCCGATCGAATGGCGCCTGTGGATTGGCAAGGATGGTCTCGTACGCCGCGCCTGGGTCACGTGGCGAGAGTCTGACCAAAGCTCGCTCAAGGGCGCTACTAACGGGCAGGGATGGTTTGGCTTCGCCGAAGACATCCGATACTCGGGCTGGGGCACAAAGCTGACCATCAAGCCCCCGCCCCCCACCCAGACGACCGCCATAAACTTCCCGAAGCATTAGCGGTGTTCCCGGAGGTGAAGACCAGGGCCGAAGTCACGAGTCGGTGGCGCGCCTCGACGGTGGCCGCTGATCGCTGCAGATTTCTGCGACGACTGATTGAACCAGCTTCTACTGTCATTGCAGGCCGCTGCGCTGATCCCTTGTGCTTTCAGCGACCTGGACCAGTATGTCCGCTCGTGGTTCTTCCGCCTAACCACCCGATGTGGGCCGAGTATTTGCGCTCCACAGGCTCGTCGCAGTTCCAGGGTGATGACAGGCCTGCGGTTCTTGGGCAGGAGGACATGAGAGGCTTCGACATGACTAAGCGGTGACATGTGCGCGCAGCCGCACCGCTGGTTGAGAGCCTTCCAGAACAATCGGTCGCGTCACACACTTGATATTGACCTTTCGGTTTCCATTTAGAGACCACGCGCTCGTGCACGCAGGTGCGCGTCAGCGAAGCCCAGGTGCCATCCGGATGCGGGCCAGGACGGCAGTCACCATGAACGACCGGCTTCTGCTCAGCAGGCAATCTCAGCGTCACTTGGAATGCGAGCAAGCGAATCTTGGACATGGGCGCCCGCAGAGGTCTTTCGGCGTGGCGATACCCAGGCCGTCCTGGGCGTCTGAGTTGATGTGCGGGGCCAAACCGGACGACGGGGCCCCCGGGCCACGTGCCGGAGAGTCCCCGCGAGCAACCGATGCCGCGCCTCGGTCTCACCAGAGACGGTTCGAGGCTCTCCTAGAACTGAGAAACCCCAGCTCAGGGTACTGAGCTGGGGTTTCTGTGCAGGTGCGCCGCCAGGGACTCGAACCCCGGACCCGCTGATTAAGAGTCAGCTGCTCTAACCAACTGAGCTAGCGGCGCTTGCAGAGAGGAATATACCGGTCCTCCCCACCAAGCGCGAATCGATACCGGGCGGCCTCAACGATTAGAATAAAGTTCGGCCTACCCGCCTCGACAGGAGCGCTATGTTCGACTCGCCCGCCGATGTGTCCGTGCGGCTCGCCGCCGCCAGCTACCTCTCCGACGATTCCATAGCCACCTCCGTCTACCTGGCCGCCGCTCTCGGCAAGCCGCTGCTCGCAGAAGGACCGGCGGGGGTGGGGAAGACCCAGCTGGCCAAAGCCGTGGCGGAGGCGACCGGGGCGACGTTGATCAGGTTGCAGTGCTACGAGGGGCTGGATGAGGCTCGGGCGCTGTACGAGTGGAACTACAAGAAGCAGCTGCTCAGGATTCAGGCGACCAGCACCGATGAGGACATCTTCGGCGAGGAGTTCCTGCTGGAGCGGCCGTTGCTCAGGGCGATCCGGGCGAGCGAGCCCACGGTGCTGCTCATCGATGAGATGGACAAGGCGGATGTCGAGGTCGAGGGCCTGCTGCTGGAGTTGTTGTCGGATTTTCAGGTGACGATTCCGGAGCTGGGGACGATCGCGGCGGTCCGCCGGCCGTACGTGGTGCTGACCTCGAACGCGACGCGTGAGCTGTCCGAGGCGCTCAAGCGGCGGTGTCTCTATCTGCACATCGCCTATCCGACCCCGGAGCGGGAACGGGACATCGTGCTCAGCCAGGTTCCGTCCATCCGGGCGGATCTGGCGGAGCAGCTGGCGCGGACCGTGGCCACGCTGAGGGCGTTGGAGCTGAAGAAGGCGCCGTCGGTGGCGGAGACGGTGGACTGGGCGCGGACGCTGCTGGCGCTCGGGCGGGACGAACTGGATGAGGAGACCGTCGCCGCCACGCTCGGGGTGGTGCTCAAACACAACTCCGACCATGTGCGGGCGGTCAAGGAACTCGGGCTCTGATGTCGCTGGTCGACAGGCATGTCGGGTTCGTGCACGCGTTGCGCGAGGCGGGGGTGCCGGTGTCGCTGGCCGAGGGGCTGGATGCCGCGCGCGCGTTGCGGGTGATCGATCTGTCGCAGCGGGAGGCGCTGCGGGCCGCCTACGCGACCACGCTGATCAAGAAGCCGGGGTATCGGGCCGGGTTCGACGTGCTGTTCGACCTGTGGTTTCCGCCGGTGATCAGCGGGCTGCACGTCCCGGCTGATCAGGACGGCGATCCTCGCGAACGGCTGGCCGGCCTGCTGGTCGACTCCGGCGACGCGGAGATGGCGGAGTTCGCCCGCGCCATGGTCGAGCGGTTCGGACGCCAGGCCGCCGGACCGGGGCGGCAGAACTGGTTCAGCTACAGCGTCCTGCGCGCCCTGTCGCCGGAGACGCTCATGGCGCGCATCCTCCGGGAGGTCCTGGCCGGTCAGGAACGCGGCGGGCTCGCCGAGAAGACGGCCCGGCAGCGGGTGAACGCCAATATCGCGCGATTTCAGGACGCGGTGGCGGCGGACGTCCGGCGCCGCATCGCCGAGGACTCCGGCGTCGAGCGCATCGCCCGCTCCACCGTGAAGCCGCCGCTCGACCAGATCGACTTCCTGCGCGTCACCAAGGCGGACCTGGCACGGCTGCGCAGGGAGGTGTATCCGCTGGCCCGCAGGCTGGCGGCGCGCCTCACGATCAAGCACCGGCGCGGTCGCCGGGGGCGCCTGGACTTCCGCCGGACCGTCCGGGCCTCGCTGCAGAGCGGCGGGGTGCCGCTGACCATGGTGTTCAAGCCGCCCCGGCCGCACCGCCCCGAGCTGGTGGTGTTGTGCGACACCAGCGACTCGGTGGCGTCGTTCGCACATTTCACGCTGTTGCTCACCTACGCGCTGAGGGAGCAGTTCACGAAGGTACGCGCGTTCGGCTTCGTGGACCGGGTGGACGAGATCACCAGGTTCTTCGTCCCCGGCGCGGACGTGGTCGAGGCGATGACCACGCTGGCCAACGAGTCCGACATGATCAGGTTCGGGCGCACCAACTACGGCCACGCCTTCGAGGGCTTCGCGGAGCGGTACGGCGACGCCGTAGGACCCAGGACGTCCTTGCTCATCCTCGGCGACGCCCGCAGCAACTACCAGCCCCCGGCCCTGGACACGCTGAAGGCGCTGACCGCCAGGGCCCGCCACGCGTACTGGCTCAATCCCGAGCCCACGGCCCAATGGGACACCGGCGACTCGATCGCCTCCTCCTACGCCACGGTGATCCCCATGCATGAATGTCGAAATGTCCAACAACTGACAGCATTCATCGAGACCCTCGCATAATTCGAGACATGGGCCCGGGGCTGGGTTACGTTCCCGTCAGACACCCAGTCCCGTCGAGGGGGCACCATGAGCTACACCCTGCTCAAAGGCGAGTTCGTCATCCGCTACCCCGATCTTCCCCGCCAGGGGCCGGAACCGGACGGCGACACGGTCAAGTTCAAGCCGGACGCCCCCGCGCTGGTCGAGGGCCTGCCCCGCCCCACGGGAACGCCCCCGAAGATCAACGGCCGCGGCATCTCCACCCGCCTGGAGGCGATCGACGCCCTGGAGACGCACTTCGGCGACACCCACCAGGAACTGCTAGGAGCCAACGCCGCCCGCGACGAACTGCTGCGCCTGCTCGGCTTCACCAACGTCGTCTACTTCCCCGACCTGCCGAACAAGGTCCAGTCGGCCGACCAGGACACGATCCGCGGCCACGTGCTGTCGAACGGCATCGACGGCAACGGCCGCCTGATCGCCTTCGCCTTCACCGGCGAGCATCCGGGCGCGGACGGCTCGGCGGTGTTCCTGGACGAGGCCGGTGTGGACCGTTCCGTCAACGCCGCCCTGCTCAAGAACGGCCTGGCCTACCCGGCCTTCTACGCCACCCTGCCCGCGAGCCTGCGCGAGCACCTGGCCACGGCCTCGCGTACCGCCCGCGACGGCAACGCGGGCATCTGGCCCAGAGCCACCGGCGACCCCGACGGCAGCGCCAAGATCGCCGACCTCCAGGCCTTGCAGCAGGCGGTGATCTGGCCCAAGCTGTTCCGCCGTCTCGTCCCCTATCTGGCCTCGGGCCGCACGACGTTCGACGGCTTCGACGCGTGGCTGCGTGAAGACCCGGTCAACCGCGACGACCAGCTCTTCCTGCTGCAGAAGGGCGAGTACGGCAATATGCACGACGTCGTACGCGCGGCCGGGAACGAGATCCAGCTCACCGCCTGGCCCGAGGACTTCATCATCAGCCCCGACCCGGCTCCGCCCGGCGCGCCCGTCCACCCGAGGCCCGCGGCGATCGGCGACGTCCTCATCGTGGCCGCGCTCCCCGACCCGGTGGGCCCCGACGGGGGCCGCGAGCGCGTCACGCTGATCAACACGACGCCGAGCCCGGTCAACCTGCAGGACTGGGCGCTGCTCGACGCCGCGGGCGGCCGCCACGCCCTGTCCGGCACGCTGGGCGGCGGCGACGTCCACCAGGTGACGCTGAGCGGCGCGCTCCAGCTCGGCAACGCGGGCGACGCGCTGGTCCTCACCGACGGCGCGGGCGCGCTGGTCGACCAGGTCTCCTACAAACCCGAGGCGGTGCTGTCCGGCCGTACGATCTGCTTCGGGCGATAGTCCCCCCTACGTCACGGCCCAGCCGCCCCACCCCCACCCGCCGACGCGGGCGGGGGCCGATCGTGGGGGTCGCTTCTCACGTCGGACACACGCACCACCGCAACGGCCACCATAACCGGCCAAGTGGTACCAATGACGGATGATCGGAATGTCGGAGTCCACGACCGCCGAGCGCTACCTGAGCTTCGGCCGGTCGGAGGCGGAGGGGAACTCGCCCGCCTACGCCGCACGCTGTGAGGAGATCGCCGGGGACACCGCCTTCCTGGCCCTGCTGGACGGGCTGCCCGAGCCGAAACGGCAGCCCAACCTGCTGTTCGCCGCGATCCGTTTCCTCGGCGGCCCGGTCGACGGCGGGCTGAGGGAATGGGCCGCCGCCCGCTGGGGCGAGGTGGCGGCCGTCATGCTGGCCCACAGCACCCAGACCAACGAGCCGGGCCGGTGCGCGAGCCTGCTGCCGTTGCTGGCCCGGCTGCCGCAGCCGCTGGCGCTGATCGAGGTCGGGGCGTCGGCAGGGCTCTGCCTTTTTCCGGATAAATACCGATACGAGTATTCCGGTCATCCGCCCTTCGGGCCCGCGAGCCCGGTGACGCTGGCCTGCCGTACCGGAGGACCGCTTCCGCAACGGATGCCGGACGTGGCCTGGCGGGCCGGGATCGACCTCAACCCGATCGACATCACGGACCCCGAGCAGACCCGCTGGCTGGAGGCGCTCGTCTGGCCCGAGCAGCACGAGCGGCTCGCGCGGCTGCGCGCCGCGCTCGACCTGGCGCGGGCCGAGCCGAGGCCCCTGATCGTGCGCGGCGACCTCAACGAGCACATCGAGGAGCTCGTCGCGCGGGCGCCGTCAGGGGCGACCACGGTGGTCTTCCACAGCGCCGTGCTCTGGTACCTCGCGCGGGAGGACCGTGAGCGGTTCGCGCGCACGATGCGGCGGCTGCCGGTGCGCTGGATCTCCAACGAGGCGGAGCCGGGGCGGGAGGGGTTCACGCTGGCGCTGGACGGCGAGCCCGTGGCGCGCACGGGCCCGCACGGCCAGTTCCTGGAGTGGCTCTAGCTGTACTCGGTCATGAACTTGGTGTCAGTCGAGTGATGGGTGGCTGGCCGCCGAGGGCTGTGTGGGGTCGTTGGGTGTTGTAGTAGTGCAGCCATG
>NZ_JBITGW010000010.1:0-414716 GCF_044457345.1 Nonomuraea sp. NPDC050547 | reverse complement strand
CCGACCCCAAGCCCTTGGTGTGGACCAAGACCGCAGACGAGATCCTCGACAACCTCACCGCATACTGCCAGCGAATTAACGACTCGGCACACTAGCGCTAGCCGCTCCGGGCGATGGACGCGTACGGCGGTGCGTGCCTAACGTCGGTGGCATGGTTCCCGAATCAGCCCGCCACCTCATCCGCTACAGCGGCCAGGCCGCGTTCACCCCGGAGCTCATCGCCCGCGCGCACGGCACGTCGGTGTTCACCGAGAGCGGCCACGAGCTGCTCGACTTCACCTCCGGCCAGATGAGCGCGATCCTCGGGCACTCCCACCCGGCGATCGTCGCGACGGTGCGCGAGCAGATCGGCCGGCTCGACCACCTGCACAGCGGCATGCTCAGCCGTCCCGTCGTCGATCTCGCCCGCCGGCTCGCGGAGTCCCTGCCCGATCCGCTGGAGAAGGCGCTGCTGCTGACCACCGGGGCCGAGGCCAACGAGGCCGCGGTGCGGATGGCGAAGCTCGTCACGGGCCGGCATGAGATCGTGTCGTTCGCCCGGTCCTGGCACGGGATGACGATGGCCGCCGCGAACGCCACCTACAGCGCCGGGCGCAGGGGTTACGGGCCCGCCGCGCCGGGCAACTTCGCGCTGCCCGTTCCCGACCGCTTCCGTCCCGGCGTCGTCGACGCCGGCGGCGCGCTCGACTGGCGCCGCCAGCTCGACCTGGGCTTCGACCTGATCGACGCCCAGTCGGTCGGCAGCCTGGCCGCGTGCCTGGTCGAGCCGATCCTCAGCTCGGGCGGCGTCATCGAGCCGCCGCCCGGCTACCTCGCCGCGCTGGCGGACAAGTGCCGGGAACGCGGCATGCTGCTGATCCTGGACGAGGCGCAGACGGGGCTGTGCCGTACCGGGGACTGGTATGCCTTTCAGCACGACGGCGTGGTGCCCGACATCCTCACGCTGTCCAAGACGCTCGGCGCAGGGCTGCCGCTGGCGGCCGTGCTGACCAGCGCGGAGATCGAGCGGCGGGCGCACGAGCGGGGGTATCTGTTCTTCACCACCCACGTCAGCGACCCGCTGCCCGCCGCGGTCGGCAACACCGTCCTGGACGTCCTGGAGCGCGACCACCTCGACAAGCGGGCGGGTGAGCTCGGCGCGCTGCTGCGCGGCCGGCTCGACGAGATCGCCGCCCGTCACGACGTGGTCGGGGACGTGCGCGGGCGCGGGTTGCTCCTGGGCGTGGAGCTTGTCGGTGACGAGGTCCTGGGCGCCGGCGGCGCCGACCGGCTGGGCGCGGCCGTCACCCGGCGCTGCTTCGAGCTCGGGCTGCACATGAACATCGTGCAGTTGCCCGGCATGGGCGGCATCTTCAGGATCGCGCCGCCGCTGACCGCGAGCGACGAGGAGATCACCCGCGGCGCCGCCATCCTCGACCAGGCCCTCGCCGACGCCCGCCTATGACGGGCGGCTGATGGACATGCGCATGCGACCGTAGTCGAAGGTGACGGCGTACGGCTTGAAGAACTCGTGGGTGAAGTTCGCGATCATGTCGAAGCCGAACTGCGCCGACTGGCCGGGGCCGGGCAGGCCGGGGAAGACCTTCTCGGCGGCGTTGCCGCGCACGTCGCGCCTGACCGCGCCACCCAGGCCGGCCCGCTCCGCGGTGACCGGGTAGGTCTTGATGCCGAACCGCTCTCTCGGGTTGTCGTAGTCCACGGTGAGGCCGTACTGCTCCGCGATCGCCACCGTGGTGTCCAGGGCGCTGCCGATGCCGCCGGTGTCGATGCTGACCATCCTGGGCGGGTGATCGCCGAGGCTGCCCAGCGAGCACGGGAAGTGGTCCCCCGCCAGCCACAGCGGCAGGCGGGCGATCTCGTCGCGCGGGGCGCCGGGCGTGCGCCGCAGCACCAGGGCCTTGCCCGCGTAGTCCATGGTGGTCAGGAAGTGGTAGAAGATCGTGGTGCCGAACGCGCCCGCCGCCTGCGAGCCGTCGGGCAGGGGCGGCCGTTGCGCGTCGTTCCATTGCACGGGGATATTGCGGATCTCGATGTCCCCGACCCTGAAGGAGTCGAGGACGCCGAAGTGGAGCACGACGGGATGGTTGTCCACGACCCCGCCCTCGACGGTGGCCAGCGCGCGCAGCCCGGCACGCTCCGCCTCCTCCATCGACAGGTCCAGCGTCGCGTAGGTGTCGAGGTAGAACTTCCGCGGCTCGCCGCCGTTGACGCTCGCCTCGACCGAGGGGACGGGATCGAGGGTGTGGAAGGGCACGCGGGTGCTCCGGGCGCCCGAGATCGTCCAGGGCGTGCCCTTGATGGCCGAGTAGACCGTGGCGGACGCCGCGTCACGCGGGCGGCCGGTACGGCGCAGCAGCGGGATCGCGCGGGCCAGGTGGTCCTGGCGGACGAAGCACTCGGCCAGGCGCTGGGTGGAGGCGATGTCGCCCGGAGCCAGCGCGATGGCCCTGCCCAGGTGCGCCTGCGCGGTGCCGAACCGGTTGGACAGCAGCGCGATGTAGCCGATCCGGGCGTGGGCGTGCGCGGCGCGCGGGTCCTCGCGCAACTGGCGGCGGTAGCCGCGTTCGGCGTCGGCGAACCTGCCCTGCTTGAACAGCTGGTCGGGATCCTCGGTTCCGGCCTCGGCCGCGAAGGGCAGCGCCGTACTCGCTCCGGCGGCGGCCAGGGCCTTCAGGAAGGTGCGCCGGCCGGCATGGTGGAGGGTCATGTGTCCTGCCTCGTGTCGTGTGCGGATCGATCAAGGCCACACAACAGAGGCGGCGGTTAAACACGGATAAGCGCGTCCCACCAGGTGAGCACCCGCGTCCCGGACAGCGTCAGCCACTTCGACGGCTCCCCCACCGGCGCGTCCACCTCGAACCACACCCGCCCCGGATACCGCCACGCCTGCCGCCAGGTGCCGTCCGGGCGCCGGGCGGCCCGGATGAGCTCGATCGCCTCCGCCATCCGCGGGTCCGGCTTCGTGCCGTCGAACAGCGCGGCCTCGCGGAAGTACTCGGCCGCGGTGAGCACGGTGTACTGCCACCGGACGGGGTACGCGAACCGCCCCGCCCACGGCCCGACCGGCTCGCCGGTGGACAGGCGGCGGAAGAGGCCGCGCCGCAGCAGGTACTCCTCGCCGGAGCGCCGGGCGGCGCGGGTCTCGTCCGTGCCGCCGGTCGCCACGTCGTAGGCGAGCAGCCCCTTGAGCGAGTTGAGCGTCGAGTGGAACGACGAGCGCGTCGAGCCGTTGACCCACTCGCAGTTCCAGCCGCCGTCGGGCAGCCGGTGCTCAAGGAACCACTCGACGATGCCGGTGACGTCGGCGCCGAGCCACACGCCGTTCCCAGCCGTCCAGGCGTTGATGCAGCAGTCCACCTCGCCGCCCCAGTAGGGCAGACCGTCGTACTCCCACCGGCAGTTCTCGGCGAGCAGTTCGGCGGTACGGCGTTCGCGCAGGACGGCCGGATCCATCCCCCATTCCCGCAACGCGGTGAGCGTCCAGGTCGTCGCCGTCCAGGGCTGCCCGTCTCCCTCCTCGGGTTCCTTCGGGAAGAACGCGCCGCCCGCCCACTGGCCGTCCGGGTCCTGGAGGGCGAGGAGCCGGGCGCCGAAGCCCTCGGCCGCGATCCTCGCCCGCGTCGCCTCCCACACCCGCGGCGGCTCGCCGTCCAGGTCGCGCTCGACCTGCCAGCGCAGCGCCGGATCGGAGTCACGCAGCCATGCGGTCAGATCCATGGAGCCGACCCTATCCGGGCGCGCGCCCAGGTCAGAGGGTGGTGCTGAGGAACATGGGGAACTGGAAGCAGTTCGGCCCGATGAGCCGCTGGACCGAGGAGATCGTGTCGCCGAACTGCCACCACCGGTGGTGCAGGTCGCTGATGCTCTGGCCGGGCAGCACGCAGTAGGCGCGGCCGCCGTTGTTGTCGTGCTGGTAGACGACCCAGGCCGAGTTGCCGGTGACCCGCAGGGAGCTGGCCCGGTCGTCGCTGCCGGTCGGCGAGAGGTTGCCGTTGGTCTCGCTGAAGGTCCAGTTCAGCCCGCCCAGGGACTGGTTCTGGCCGAGGATGAGGGTCCCGACCGATGCCTGCGCGGGCACGGAGCCCGTCAGCGCGGCCACGGTCACCACGGCCGCCAGGATCGCCAGCAGGTGCTTGCGCATGAGATGCCTCCTCTGAGAGTGAATGTCATCAGAGGGGCGTGACATCCCGTTCCACCGTGGAACACCGCCGTCAGTCCCCGTCCTCCGGATACTGGAAGACGTCGTCGAGCGTGACGCCCAGCGCGCGGGCGATCTTGAAGGCCATCTCCAGTGAGGGCGAGTAGCGGCCCTGCTCGATGGCGATGACGGTCTGCCTGGTCACGCCGACGCGCTCGGCCAGGTCAGCCTGCGTCATCTCCCCTTTGGCGAAGCGCAGCGCGCGGATCGAGTTCGTCACCCTGGTGGGTTTGACCATGTTCAGAAACCCCTGCGGTAGGCGATGATCCGGGCGCTCGCCGAGGCGAGGGCCGACAGCACGAACGCCAGGTAGAGGGCGTTGGCGATCCAGAAGTGCGCGGCGCCGGCCAGGGTCAGCGCGAACACGCCGACGACGCCGACGGCCAGCACGTGGTACTCGGCACGCTGGCCGTACCGGCGGATGGAGGCGTCGCGCTCGTCCTTCAGGCCCGCCTCCCTCGGCGCGGCGATCGCGGTGGCGATCGACGCCACGATGTTCGCGAGTACGGCGACGCCGATGGCGGTGAGCAGGGCCGGGACGTAGGTGATCCGGGTGACGTCCGCGCCGGGCAGCTGCCGGAGGACGACGGTGAAGTAGACGACGGGGATCGCGAGCGCGACCGCCGCGTACACCCACACCCGTTTTTCCTCGGTGGACACGACACTCCTCCATGCAAAGAAAAGCCGACATCGCCAAGGTAAAGCACCTTGGACATGGTGTCAAAGATTCTTAACATGAATCAGCTGGGCCACCCGCGTTCGGTGAAGATCTCGATGAGGTGGCGGACCGCGATGCCGGACTCGGTGGGGTAGCGGAAGTGCCGGTCGGGGTTGAGCGTGTAGATGTTGCGGCGGCCGACTCGTTCGCGGGCGAGGTACCCGGCGTCGTGCAGGTCGTTGACGATGCCCTGGACGGTGCGCTCGGTGATGCCGATGGTGGCGGCGATGTCGCGCAGCCGGGCCTCGGGATCGCGGGCGATCTCCAGCAGGACCCGGGCGTGGTGGGTGAGGAAGGTCCAGCCGGGCGGGCTTTCGCCTGGAAGTTCGGGCACGGCGTTCACTCTCTCGTCCCCCGCGTGACGACTGTTATAGGAACATCGTATACTGAAATGTCTTTCCTGTATTGTCATTCACTCATAGAGTAGAGTAACGCCGTTCGAGTGGGCCTTCTGTCCGGGAGATCGCCGAGGTCGTGATGACGCCGCTGTCCTTGATGACCGTCAGCATGCTGCGTGGCACGCTGATCACCGTCACCGGTGAGCTGGACGCCAGCAACGTCGCACAGCTGGCGGACCACGTCGCCGAACGCCACACCGAGCCGGGGCTGCCGCTGGTCCTCGACCTGAGCGGGCTGAGTTTCATGGACAGCACCGGCCTGAGCCTGCTCCTGCATCTGAGAGCCGGCGCCGGCGAGCACGGCGGCAGTCTCCACCTGGCCACCGTACAGCCCCGGCCCGCCCGCATCCTGGAGGTCACCGGCGCCTACCGCCAGTTCAACATCCACCCCACCCTCGAAACCGCGCTCCAGGCCTCCGGCCTGACCTCCGCCGACCCCTCATCGGCCGACATCGCCTGACACGCGGCACGCGCCGGTAGCCGCGGACCACCATCGGCCGGCATCCAGGGACCTCACGCGCTCGTTCGCCCGTGAGGAACCGCGCGTTGCCGGCCTCGCGCGAAATCCTGACGCGGCCGCCGGCGCCCCGTCATCCGCCGACGTGTGGCCGCTGGAGCCCCGTCGCGAGCCGACGTGTGGCCGACGACGCCCCGCCATCCGCCACATGTCTACCGCTGGAGCCCCGTCCGCCGCCGTGTGCCGCTGGAGCCCCGGTCATCCGCGCCGCTGGGAGAGCGGAGCCCGTCATCGGCCGGCATCGGGGGACGTGTGCCTTTTGAGCAGCGGCTCGCCGCGGTCCCACGGCTCAAGCCGTCCCCGCCGCTCCGCGCGCTGTCTGGCCAGGCCGGACAGCGCCTCCAGCACGACGCGGCTGCCGAGCATCGCCGTCACGTCGGCGTGATCGTGGGCGGGGGCGACCTCGACCACCTCGACGCCGACGATCGGCAGCTCGTAGGACAGGCGCCGCACCGCGTCCAGCAGTTCGCGGGAGGTCAGGCCGCCCGGCTCCGGCGTGCCCGTTCCCGGTGCCATGCCCGGATCGACGACGTCGATGTCCACCGACAGGTACACCCCGTCGCACTCGTCCAGCGCGATCTCGGCCGCCTCGCTCAGGCACTCGGCCAGGCCGCGCTCGACGATCTCCGTCATCTCGTACGAGCGCATCCCCTGCTCGGCCATCCAGCGCAACGTCTCCGGCCCCGGCCAGTAGCCGCGCAGCCCGATCTGCAGGAACCGGTCGCCCCTGGCCGCGCCCGACTCGATCAGCCGGCGCATGGGCTGGCCGTGCCCGATGAGCGTGCCGTACGAGCTGTCGCCGGTGTCGGCGTGCGCGTCGAAGTGCAGGACCGACACCCTGCCCCACCCGGCCGCGCGGGCGACGCCGGTGATGTTGGGCAGCGCGATCGAATGGTCGCCGCCGAGCACGAGCGGGACCTTGCCGGCCGCCGCGACCGTGTGCACCGCCCGCTCCAGGGCGGCGTGCGCGGCGTAGGCGTCACCGCTGAGCATCATGACGTCGCCGGCGTCCTTCACCCGCAGGTCCAGCAGGCCGTCCACGCCGAGGGCGAGCGACGGGCGGGCGCCGTCGTGTTCGAGGTAGCAGGCCTGCCGGATGGCGCCGGGGCCGAAGCGGGCGCCCGCGCGGTAGGAGGTGCCTCCGTCGTACGGCGCGCCCAGGATGACCACCTCGGCCTCGTTCCAGGAGGCCGGATCGTCCAGGTCGCAGGCGGGGACGCCGAGGAAGGTGAGATCGGGACCGTACATAGCGCCGAATCGGGTCATGGCCGCATCCTCACAGCGACCGTTCATGATCCGGAACGCCCCGCTTTTCTGCACCACCTCCATACGCTCTATGCAGCTCGATCCAGACCCGGTCCACGACGGCGGGGCGTGGCCCGGCGGGGATCACGAACTGGATCCCGCGTGCGCCCACGTCCTGGAGCACCGGGCGGGAGACCACGTCGTACCCCTGCTCGAAGGCGAGTTCGGGCACCAGCGCCACCGCGCCCCCGGCGCCGACGAAGCCGTGGATCACGCTGTAGTTGTCGGCACGCAGCGCGATGCGGGGACGGAAGCCGAGGGACTGGCAGGTCGCGTACAGGGTCTGGTCGCTCGGGTCGTAGGAGCCGCTGGAGATGATCCACCCCTCGCCAGCCAGCAGCCCGAGATCGACGGGCCCTTCGCCTGCGGCCAGGGCATGGCTTCCGGGCAGGAGCAGCCGGTAGGGGTCGTCCATCAACGTCCGCACCCGCAGATCCGCCCCATAACGCCCCCGCACCCCCGCCCCGGCCTTCGCCCCCGAGCCACCACCCGACCTCACCCCCGAACCGGGCCCAGGCTCCACCCCCGAGCCATGACCGGGATCCGCCCCCGAGCCGAGGCCGGGCTTTTCGGCCGCGACGCGGACGGACTTGGTCGCCGCGACGTCGTAGATCAGGGCGCAGTGCAGTGACCTGGCCCGTAGCCGGGTGAGGAGGTCGAGAGGCTCGGCCTCGGTGAGTTCGATCCGGACGTCGCTGCCCTCGGTGGCGCGCCGCAGCGGGCCGGGCAGCAGCTTGGTCGCCGCCGTGGTGAACGCGCCGACCCGCAGCGTGGACACACCGTGGGCCAGGCGCGCCGCCACGTCCGACTCCACGGTCTCGATCCGCTCCAGCACGACCGCCGCGTGCTCCAGCACCATCGCCCCGATGTCGGTCAGGACGGCGCCCGTGGGACCGCGTTCGACCAGCCGGGCGCCGAGGTGGGCCTCCAATGCGTCGAGGTGGTAGCTGATCGTGGGCTGGCCGTAGTGGAGCCGGCGGGCCGCCCCTGCCAGCGAGCCGCTGACCGCGATCGCCCTCAGCACGTGGAACTGGCGTAGATCCATCATCCATACATGCTATGGAGGGAAGGTGGTCAGCTCGCCGTACGCGGACAGGGTCTTGGCCAGATCGCCCCCCTTGCCGCGCAGCGTGGCGTCCAGGAACGCGGTGGTGACCGCCGAGGTGAGCCGCGGGCCGGCGGCGCGCCCGGCGGAGCCGATCAGCGAGGGCAGCGGCGGCAGGTACAAGGGCGCGTCGGTGAAGGTCAGGTGGGCCGAGCCGGGGACGGTGAGCCGGTAGCTCGCCGCCTTGCTGAGGTCGAGCACCCGGGTGAGGCGGGAGAGGTAGTCCCGCTCCTCCCCCGGCGCGATGTCGTGCGTCAGCGCGAGCACGGGCTGACGGAACGGCCGGGCGACAGGGTCGCGCGGATAGCCGTCCAGCACGATGACCGCGGCGAACCGCGCGTCCTGCCGGGCGGCCTGCAACGCGGCGGCCCCGCCGAGGGAGTGACCGGTCGCCGCGGCCCGTTCCAGGTCGAGGCGCCCGGCCAGCGGACCCTGGATCTCGCCGCTGTGCATCCGGCCGAGCTGCGTGAGCACGAAGCTGAGGTCGCCCGCGCGGACCGCCGTCCATCCGGCCGCCCGCCGCTCGTCCTCCGCGTCGTCACCGGTCGCCACCAGCCGCGTACGTACGGCCCTGCCGTCGTCGAGCACGACCACGGCCGAGTCGTAGGGATGGTCGATCCCCGCCACCACGTACCCGCGGCTGGCCAGGTCTTCGGCCCAGGCCGTGTTCTGGGTGCGCACCCCGCCCAGCCCGGGTGAGAAGAGCACCACGGGGAACCGCTCACTCCCGCCGGCCACCGGAGCCTCCGGCGCCGAACGCGCATGGGCACGCGCCACCTCGTCGAGCATGAACCCGGGCACCCCGAGATAGTCCGCGGAGCCCCCGGCCACGATCCTCGCCTCCTCAGCGGTACGCCCGAGGTAGCGGCTCCGCCGGGCGCCCGTGGCGTCACCGGAGGGGTACCAGAGCTGGACCACGACCGTCCGCTCGTCGCCCGCCTTGGCGGTGGCGGTTTCCTCCCGGTCGGCGTCCGTCCACTGCACCACGGTGGTCCCGACCGCGTACGCCCCCGGCGGCTGGGGAAACACCGGCAGCGGCAGCGCCCACGACGCCCCCGTGCCCGCCACGACCAGGCCGAGCCCGGCCACCGCCCCTGGCAGCGCCGCCCACCATCGCGCCCTGCGCACCGGCCGCCCCGTCCGCCCTCTCATCAGCACGAACACCGTGAAGGCCAGCGCGACTCCCCCGGCGGCGAGCACCGGGATGAGCTGCCAGCGCACGCCGGACACGGCCAGCACCACCGCGCACACCGCGAAGACGGCCCCGGCCGCCATCGCGACCGGCCGCCGCGCGGGAGGCGGGAGCCAGCGGGCCAGCACCAGCGCCAGGGTGGCCAGTACGGCAAGGATCTCCAGGGGAGACAGCCCGAGAATCGTCACCCGCCCATTCTTCGGATCCCCGCCGCGCCCGGCATCAGCTCTACGTCCAGACCTGCTTGCTCCCCTGGTATGACCTCGCACGCCGATGTCCCACCAAGGTCTGATGCCAACTAGTTGGAAAAGTGGGTACTATACGACTAGTTGGCATAGGAGGGCGTATGGCCGGAAAGATGATCGAAGGGCCGGACGGCCGGTACATCGTGGGCACGGTGAAGATCGGGGAGAAGGGGCAGATCGTCATCCCGAAAGACGCGCGGGACCTGCTCGACCTCCAGCCGGGCGACACCCTGCTCGTGCTCGTGGACCGCAAGCAGGGCATCGCGCTGGTCGACAACGAGAGATTCCGCAACTTCGCCGGCGGAGTCCTCGCCGCACAGGAAGCCGCGCAGGAAGAGGAGCCGACGTGATGACCGGCTACCACAACCCCTTCGAAGGGCGGCGCGAGCCGTTGCCGCCCGAGCTGGCGCGGGCCGGGTTCCGGCAGGAGTTCGCCACGTTCGACGGCACGGTCCTCAGCTATGTCCGCGGGCCGGAGGCCGGTGTGCCGCTTCTGCTCGTGCCCGGCCAGATGAGCCTGTGGAGCAGCTACCGCCGCGTCATGCCGGAACTCGCGCGGCGGTTCACGGTCTTCGCCGTCGATGTCCGGGGCCATGGGAACTCCTCCTGGACACCCGGCGACTACTCCTGGGACTCCGCCGGCGGCGACCTTGCCCGCCTGCTGCGCGAGGTCATCGGCCGGCCGGCGATCGTCAGCGGGAACTCCTCCGGCGGCGTCCTGGCTCTGTGGTGCGCGAGCCGTACCCCGGAGGAGGTCGCCGCGATCGTGCTGGAGGACCCGCCGATCTTCTCGGCCGAGATGCCGCGCTTCCGCGACCGCGACCGGTGGGTCTACGGCAGCCTCGCGCACGCCGTCAGCGTGCTCGGCGACCTCGACCGGCGGCGGGTCGCCGGCATCTACCGCCAGGAGATCCCCGTCTCGGAGACCAGGTCCGTCCGGATGCCGGAGCGGCTCGTCGGCCTGTTCGACCGGCTGGTGGCCCGGCATCGGCGGCGGCACCCCGGACGCCCGGCGAGCCTGGGCGTCCGGTGGCTGCCACGGTCGCTGGAGGAGATGGTCCGGGCGGCGTCGATGTTCGATCCCGACTTCGCCCAGGCCTTCCTCGACGGCCGCTTCTACGGCGACTTCTCCCACGAGGCCGCTCTCCGCGCGACGACCTGCCCCGTCCTGCTGCTGCACGCCAACTGGAACCGCTACGAGAACCACGGGCTGGTCGGCGCGATGGACGACGACGACGCGCGGAGGGTACGCGAGCTCGCGCCGCAGACCGTCTACCGGCGGATCGACGCCAGGCACGTGATCCACGGCGACAAGCCGCACGCGTTCACCGCCGCGCTGACCGATTTCGCGGCGAGGCTTCCCAGCAGAAGTGGCTAAACGCCCCGGGCGATCACGGCGGCGGCGACGAGACCCGCGATCGCCAGCACGCTGCTCGTGACGAACGGGTCGGCGAGGGCGGGAGCGGCCGCGAGGCCCACGTACACCGTGACGCCGGTCGAGCACGTCGCCGAGGCGGCCGCCGAACATCAGCAGGCCGCCGCCGGTGATCGTGTATCCGACGACCACCCACGTCAGCCGGCGGGCGTCCGCCTGGAACTCGGCGCCGATGGACGGCAGCGCGATGTTGACCACGGTCACGTCGACCGCGATGAGGAACTGCAGCATGGACAGGCAGCCGAGAACCAGCCACGGCCGCACGGAAGAACGAAGAGGGAATGACACAAGAACGCTCCGGTGCGCGAGAGAGATTCGGGCGACACGAAGCGACGGATCGTTCAGCGGAAAATGAAGGAGGAACGCCCCGCCGCTGGCGAAGCGTCCTGGTCACGGCGGCGGAAGCGCCAGACATGCCGTGCACGCTACCGGGGGTCCCCCGGTACGGCCCGCCCCGCGAGCCCATGCGAAGCTCAGGAGAGCCGTCCCCACGGAGAGGAACTCGCGCATGGACATGCCACTGGCCACCGACCGCCTGCTCATCAGGGACTGGTCGGCCGACGACGCCGAGGCGGCGCTGGCGATCTACGGCTCCGTCGACGTCACCCGGTGGCTCACCCCGGCCATGCACCGCGTCGAGGACGTGGCGGGCATGCGTTCCGTCCTGCAGGCCTGGCAGGAGGCCCAGCCCAACCTGCTCAAGCCGCGCGGCCGGTGGGCGGTCCAGCTCCGTGAGGGGGGCGAGGTCGTGGGCGGGCTGAGCATCCGGCTGCTCCCGCCGTACGAGGAGGACCTGGAGGTGAGCTGGCAGCTGGACCGCAAGGCGTGGGGCCACGGCTACGCCACCGAGGCCGCCCGCGCCCTCATCGCGTGGGCGTTCACCCAGGACGTGGACGAGTTGTTCGCCGTCGCCCGCCCGGCCAACCGGCGCGCCATCGCCACCGCCGAACGCCTGGGCATGCAGTGGGTCGGCGAGACGTCCAAGTACTACGACCTCACCCTGCAGGCCTACCGGATCCGCCAGGGCGACCTGCCCGTGGGCTAGAGCCCGGTCATGGACCTGATGTTGAGGTGGTAGATCCGGTCGCGGGCCTGCGGTGAGAGGCCGAGCGAGCCGATCGCCTTGATCGTCTCCCTGATGTACATGGGCCCGCCTTCCGGGTCGAACGGGCAGTCGGTGGCGAACAGGACGTGCTCGGGACCGAAGAACTCGAGGCCGCACCGCATCCCGATCGCGGAACCGGACAACGCCGTGTCGGCGTAGAAGCGGCGGAAGTACTCCAGCAGCCCCTTGGGCAACGTCTCGTCCAGCACCTCTCCCTCGGTGCGGCTGCCGAGCTGGTCGCTCCACCCCAGTCCGATCCTGCCCTCCAGGTAGGGGATCATCGCGCCCATGTGATGCGTGATGATCTTGAGGGCCGGATGGCGTTCGAACAGGCCGGAGAAGACCAGCCGGGACATGGCGACACTCGTCTCGTACGGCCAGCCCAGCGCCCACCAGATCTCATAGCGGGAGGCGTCCTCGGTGGCGTAGTCGGCGAAGGCGGCCCCGCGGGCCGGGTGCATCCAGATGGGCAGGTCACGCCGGGCCATCTCGTCGAAGACGGGGCGGAACGCCGGATCGTCCAGCGGCCGGCCGCTCACGTTGGTGAACACCTGCACGCCCCGGGCGCCGAGGTCGTCGATGGCGTACGCGAGTTCGGCCATGGCCGCGTCCGGGTTGTTCATCGGCAGGGAGGCGACGAAGGCGGGGAAGCGCTCCGGGTACGCGCGGCACAACTCCAGCATCGACTCGTTGGCCAGCCTGGCCAGCTCGGGCGAGTCGTCCGGCCCGGCGAGCAGTTCGATCGGCGGCGAGGACAGCGTGAGGATCTGCTGGTAGTCGTCGCCGAACTCCTCCATCATCCGCAGCCGCGCCTCGACGTCATGCAGCGCGGTCAGTTCCAGCCAGCGCTTGAGCGCGCCGGGGTCGACGGCGAGTTCGCGCATGCGCTCGAAGTAGGGCGCGGGCAGGATGTGGCTGTAGGCGTCGATCTTCATTGACTTCCTCTCGAGGTTTGCGGAACCCAGCCGGTCAGCCTGCGGTCCACGGCCTGGACCAGCCAGACCGCGCCCAGGGCGACGGCGATGATGACCAGCAGCACGGCCAGCACGCTCGCGCTGTCGAAACGCCCTCCGGCCTCGGTGACGATGTGGCCGAGGCCGACCACGGCGATGAACATCTCTCCGTTGATCATGCCGGTCACGGCTCTGCCGACGCCGAGCCGTACCCCTGCCATGATCATTGGCGTCGCGGCGGGGAGCAGGACCCGCAGCAGGATCTGGCGTTCGCTCGCGCCGTAGGAGCGAGCCATCTCCACCAGGTCGGCGGGCACCGTCTGGATGGCCGACGCGGTGTTGATGATGATGACGAACAACGCGTACATGACCACCACGGCGATGATCGAGGCGCGCCCGTCTCCCAGCAGGGAGAAGAAGATCGGCGCGAAGACCAGCGCGGGGGCGGTGAGCAGGGCGTAGACGTAGACGCCGAGGGCGGCCTCCACCTTGCGGTAGCGGCCCATCGCGACGCCCACGAGCAGTCCGGCGACCAGCGAGATCGCGAAGCCGATCAGCAGGTTGACCAGGCTGTCGGCGACGCTCTGGAAGATCTCGCCGTCCACGGCCATCTCCGCCAGGCGGGCCGCCACGGTGCTCAGCGGCGGGAAGAACGGCACGCCCGACAGCCGGCCGATCAGTTCCCAGGCGACGGCCCCGGCCGCCAGGCTGACGAGGGCGGCGGGAACGCGTGTTCTCATCGTGCCACCCGGTGCTCTTCGTGCATGTCGCGCAGCCGGTCCCAGAGGTAGGCGGTGATCTCGACGTACTCGCCGGAGCGTTCGAGCGCGCCGACGTCACTGGAACGCGGTCGCCGCAGCGGCACCGGCACGATCTCGGCGATCTGTCCCGGGCGGGCGCTCATCAGCACCACCCGGTCGCCGAGCAGCACCGCCTCCTCCATGCTGTGGGTGATGAACACGACGGTCAGCCGGCTCTCCTCCCAGATCGACAGGAGCTCCTCCTGCAGCAGCCGCCTGGTCTGCTCGTCGACGGCGCCGAACGGCTCGTCCATCAACAGCACCCTCGGCTGTACGGCCAGCGCCCGCGCGATGCCCACCCGCTGCTGCATGCCCCCGGACAGCTCGGCCGGACGCTTGGTCTCGAAGCCGGCCAGCCCCACCATGGCGATCAGCGCACGGGCACGCTCCTCGCGCTCGGCCTTGCCGACGCCGCGCAACTCCAGGCCGAAGGCGACGTTGTCCAGCACGGTCGCCCATGGCAGGAGGGCGAAGTTCTGGAAGACCATGCTGCGATCGGGGCCGGGACCCCGCACCGGCGCGCCGTCGACGCGGATCTCGCCGGAGTCCGCGGGGACGAGCCCCGCGACCGCCTTCAGCAGCGTCGTCTTCCCGCAGCCGCTGGGGCCCAGCACGGTCAGGAACTCGTTCTCCGCCACGTCGAGATCGACGTCGCTCAACGCCTGTACCCTGCCGCCGTCCTGGCCGACGAAGCTCTTGCTCAGTCCACGGATCTCTATCATCAGACGCTCCTTCCGGTGAGCTTGCGTTCACCCCAGCGGGCCACGGAGATCAGCAGGAGCGCCTCCGCCAGGATGATCACGATGGTCGCGTAGAGCTGTGGCGCCTTGAGCAGGCCGCGGTACTCGAGCATCAGCCCGCCGAGTGCCGTGGAGACCATGAGCAGCTCGACGAGCACCATCCCGGTGACCGCGCGGCCGATGCCGAGCCGGATACCGGTCATGATCGCCGGCAGCGCGCCGGGCAGGAGGACGCGGGTCCAGATCTGCCGCTCGCTCGCGCCGAAGCTGCGCGCCATCTCGATCAGCGATGGGTCGACCTGCCTGACGCCCGCGCGGCTGTTCACCACCACCATCACGATCGCGAAGATCGCGACGAGGATGACCCGTGCGGCCAGGCCGTACCCCACCGACATCCCGAGCAGGGGGATGATCGCGGCCATCGGCGTGACCAGCAGGATGTTGAGGTAGACGTCGGCGAACCGTTCGAGCGACCGGAAGCGGCCGAGCACGATGCCCAGCGGCACGCCGATGCCGACCGCGACGGCGAAGCCGAGCACGAGCGCCTGGTTGCTGGCGTACAGCGCCTGCCACAGCTCGGCGCCGCCCAGCAGCTTCACGCTCGCCCCGACGGTTTCCGTGAAGGTGGGGATGAGCAGGCCGCCGCGCACCCGGGCGTAGATCTCCCAGCTCACCGCGAAGATCACGAACGTCAGCAGCTGGTACGGCAGCAGCCCCCGCCTGGTCACGCCGCCGCCTTGATGAAGGACAGATCGGCGGCGTCCTTCGCCTTCATCCCCGGCTCGATCACGCCGGCGCGGACGAAGAAGTCGATGGTGACCTGCATGTTGCGCTCCGTCAGGCCGGCCGCGTCGAACAGGCCCGCCTTGACCGAACGCTCGGCGATCTCGGCCACGTCGTCGATCTCCTCCTCCGGCAGGTAGGTCCGCACGAGGTTCACCAGGTGCCGCGGATCGGCGTTGATCTTGGCGTGCTCGCGCACCAGCGCCGAGACGAACAGCTGCGCCACGTCCCTGTGCTCGGCGAGGAACGCGGTGTTGGCGTAGACCGTCTGCGGACGCAGGTCGGGCAGGGTCCTGCCGAAGTCGACGACCTGGGTGAAGGCCGAGTCGCCGGAGCGCTCCAGGGCCACCACGTCGGCCAGTTCCAGCGCCGTGGCGTCGATCTCGCCCGCGACCAGGGCCTGGGCGCGCACGTCCGATCCGCCGATGGTCAGGTACTCCGGCTTGCGGTCCCCGGTGCACTGCGTGCGTACCCACTCCTCGGTCATCGCGGTGGCGACCGCGCCCCGGCTGAAGATCCCGAACGGCTTTCCGTCCAGGTCGTCGCAGGTGACCCGGGACTTTCCGTAGATCGCCCACTGGTTGCCGATCGCGTCGGCGATGATCCGGATGGGCGCCTCCTGCTCGATGGCGCTCAGCGCGGGGCTGGTCGCCTCGGCGGAGATCGCGTACGCGCCCTCGGCCAGGCCGCCGATGGCCAGTTCCGGCTCCGCGAGCTCCACCACCTCGACCTTGTGGCCGGCCTGCCTGACCACGTCGACGGCGGCGAGAATCGGCACGGTGGTGATGTCCGGCTCCGTGACGGCGATCGAGAACGAGAGGGTCCCGTCCGGGTTGGTCTCGGTCCCCCGAACGCCGCACGCGGCCAGTGCGGACATCACCGCCAGCGCCGCGAGCCTCTTCAGATGCATAATGCTCCTTGTCAACGGCTAGGCAAACGTATGCCTAACGGCAGCATAGAGAGAAGGATCGGGCCGCCGTCAAGGGCGTTCTTCGCGGAAGATGTCAGATCTGCCCGCTGACCTCGAATGACACAGGCAAACGTTTTCCTCGCTATGCTGAGTGCCGTGAGCTCATTGGTGGAAGTCGCACGAGCGGCCGGCGTCTCCGTGTCGACAGCGTCACGGGTGCTGACCGGCTCCAGTCACCCGATCTCGGCCAAGACCCGTGCCAAGGTCATCGCGACCGCGGAGAAGCTCGGCTACTCGCCCAGCGCTCTCGCGCGGGCGCTGGTGTCGCGCAGCAGCAGGCTCATCGGCGTCCTCGTCAGCGACATCGTCAACCCCTACTTCTCCGTCATCGCCCGCGGAATCGACGACGTCGCCAGCCGCGCCGGCTACGTCACCATGCTGTCCAACGTCGACCGGCGTACCAGCACGGAGATCAGCAGGCTGCGGACGATGCGCGACTACCGCGCCGCCGGGGTGGTCATCGCCGGTAGCGGCTTCGAGGCCGACCCGCTCGCACCGGACCTGGCCGAGGCCGTACGGCAGGCCAAGGAGCAGGGCATCCAGGCCGTGTCCCTGACCGCCCGCGACCTCGGCTGCCCGGTCATCACCGCCGACAACGAGGGCGCCGCCCGCGACGTCACCGACCACCTCGTCTCGCTCGGCCACCGCCGGATCGCCTTCATCGACGGCCCCCCGGGCATGACCACCAGCAAGCAGCGCCGCGACGGCTTCCTGGCCTGCATGAACGACGCGAACCTGGGCGACGTGGCACGGTGCGTGCCCGGCGGGTTCGACTTCGAGGCCGGCCACCTGGCCGCCATGCGGCTCATCGCCCGCCCGCCGCTGCCCGACGCCATCCTCGCGGCCAACGACGAGGCCGCCGTCGGCGCGCTCAACGCGCTGCGGCAGGCCGGCATCGACGTGCCGGGCGAGATCTCCGTCGCCGGTATCAACGACCTGAGGGTCGCCCGGTTCGTCGGCCTCACCACGGTGAGCCTGCCGCTGTACGAGATGGGCGCCATGGCCGCCCAGCACCTGATCGACGCCCAGCCCGGCGACGCGACGACCACCCTCCTGAGCCACCGCGTCATCCCCCGGCAGACCACCGCCCGGCGGCCGACCGGCTAGGCGTCGGCGTTCCTGCCGGAGGGTCGAGTATCTTGTGCTCGCGCTCGCAGTTCACGGGAGGAACACGGATGTCGTCTGAAGGACGCCGGGTCCGGCTTCAGGATGTCGCCGACCACGCCGGCGTCTCCCTGGCCACCGCCTCGCGCATGCTGAGCGACTCCGACTACAAGGGCAGGGCCGCCCTGCGCGACAAGGTCGTCGCCTCCGCCGCCGAGCTCGGCTACCGGCCGAACCTGCACGCGCGCGCCCTGGCCAGCTCGACCTCGACCAGTGTCGGGCTGGTCGTGCACGACGTGCGGGACGCGTACTTCGCCATGATCGCCGGAGGGGTGATCAAGGCGGCCGAGGCGCACCGGCTGCTGGTGACCATGGTGTGCACGTACCGGGATCCGCAGCAGGAGCTCAACTACGTCAGCCTGCTGAGCACGCAACGCCCCCGCGCGATCATCCTGGCGGGCAGTTCCTTCGCCGACCGGGCCCACACGACCGCGATGACCGCGCAGCTGTCGGCGTACCAGGCCGACGGCGGCGCGGTCGTCTCGGTGACCCGTGGGCGCAGGATCGGTCATCTCGTCGAGGTGGGCAACGTCGAGGCCACCCGCCGGCTCGCGCACCTGCTCGCCGACCTGGGCCATACCTCCTTCGGCGTGATCTCCGGCCCCGCCAAGCTCATCGCGGTGCGCGACCGCATGCACGGTTTCCGGCTCGGCCTGCAGGACCGGGGCATCGAGCTGGCGCCCGACGCGATCGTGCACGCCGACATGTCCCGTGACGGCGGCGCGCGGGCCGCCCGCCGCCTGCTCGACCGCCCCGACCGGCCGACCTGCCTGTGGGGGGTGGCCGACGTGGTGGCGGTGGGCGCGATGGCCTGGGCCAGGAGCAACGGGCTGCGCATCCCCGAGGACGTCTCCGTCGCGGGCTTCGGCGGCACCCCCCTGGCCTCCGACGCCGTGCCGGCCCTGACCACCGTGGAACTCCCGCTCGAGCGCATCGGCAGGACCGCGCTGGACCTCGCGCTGCTGCCCCTGGACGAGCCGCGGCACACCGTGGAGATCGGCGGGACCGTGCTCATGCGCGACAGCACCGCGCCCGCCGTCAGGGCCTCATGACGCCGGTGCCGTGAGCTCCGGGACGTCGATCCAGCGGCGCTCGCGCCACGAGCGCAGCGCGAGCTCGGCGAGCTGGACGCCCTTGGCCCCTTCCAGCAGGTCCCAGGGGAACGCGGCGTCCTCGGCGACGTGGCGCAGGAACATCTCCCACTGCGCGCGGAAGGCGTTGCCGTACTCCTCGTTGTCGGGGACCGGGGACCAGCCGCCGCGGAAGTCGATCGGGTTGGGGATGTCCGGGTTCCACACGGGCATCGGGGTGGTGGCGCGCGACTGGATCCGGCACTCGCGCAGCCCGGCGACGGCGCTGCCCAGCGTGCCGTCGAGCTGCCACTCGCCGATCTCATCACGGTACGGGCGGGTCGCCCACGACGTGGTGAACTGCGCCAGGACGCCCTGGTCGAACTGGAACAGGCCGTAGGCGGCGTCCTCGGCCGTCGCCACGTACGCGTCGCCGTCCTCGTCCCAGCGGTTCGGGATGTGGATCTCGCCGTGGCACAGCACCGACCTGACCGGGCCGACGATGTCGTCGAGGACGTAGCGCCAGTGCGGGTACATGTCCAGGATGAGGCCGCCGCCGTCCTGCCTGCGGTAGTTCCATGAGGGCCTGTTGATCGGCTGCCAGTCGCCTTCGAACACCCAGTAGCCGAAGTTGAGGCGGAAGCTGAGCAGGTCGCCGAAGAATCCGCCGTCGACCAGCCGCTTCAGCTTGCGGATTCCCGGCAGGAACAGCTTGTCCTGCACGACGCCGTGCTTGACACCCGCCGCGTCGGCGAGCCTCACGAGGTCGAGGGCGTCGGCCAGGTCGCCGGCGGTCGGCTTCTCGCAGTAGATGTGCTTGCCCGCCGCGATCGCCTTCCTGACCGCCTCGGCGCGCAGGTTGGTGACCTGGGCGTCGAAGTAGATCGTGTCGTCCGGGTCGCCGAGGGCCGCGTCGAGGTCGGTGGTCCAGCGGTCGATCCCGTACCGGCGGGCGAGCGCCTCGACCTTGGCGGCGTTGCGGCCGACGAGGATCGGGTCGACCGTGAGCGTCCGCCCGTCGGCGAGGGTCAGCCCGCCCTGGTCCCTGATCGCGATGATCGACCGGTCGAGGTGTTGCCGGGTTCCCATGCGCCCGGTGACGCCGTTCATGATGATGCCGACTCGGACCTGATCCATGAGCACTCCTTAGAGTTGAATTGCAAGCGCTTTCTATCTATCGATGCAGCTAGTGTCAAGGCCAGCCTCACTCTTGCGTCTGTTCAATTTTCATGAGAACGTGCAGAAAATTGAAAGCGCTTCCCGATGAAAGGTGCTGGTCTGATGCCATCGACACCCCTCCTCGACCGGGTCGTCCTGGTCACGGGAGCCGGCCGGGGAATAGGAAGATCCATCGCCCTGGCCGCCGCCCGCGACGGCGCGCACGTCGCCGTCGCCTACCACTCGAGCCGGGACGGAGCCCACGAGGTCGCCGAGAAGGTCCGGGCGATGGGCCGCGACGCCGACGTCCGGCCGTGCGACGTGGCGGTGCGCGAGGACGTGTTCGCGCTGGCCGCCTGGGCCGAGGAGCGCTTCGGGCGCGTCGACGGCCTGGTCAACAACGCCGGGATCCTCATGGAGTCCGACTTCCTCGACATCACTCCCGAGCAGTGGGATCTGGTCCTCAGGACAGATCTGTCCGGCATGTTCCACGCGAGCCAGGCCGTACTCCCCGGCATGCTCGAACGCGGCTCCGGCTCCATCGTCAACATCGCCTCCCGGCTCGGCCAGATGGGCTGGGCCGGAGCCGCCCACTACGCCAGCGCGAAGGCGGGGGCGATCGCGCTGGCCAAGTCGATCTCGCGGGAGTTCGGATCGCGCGGCATCAGGGCCAACGCCGTGTCGCCCGGCGTCACCAACACCGCGATGGGACGCACCGTGATGGAGGGAGAAGTCGGGCGCAAGCGCATGGCAGAGCTTCCGCTCGGCCGCTTCGCCGAGCCGGAGGAAGTGGCCGAATGCGTGACCTTCCTGCTGTCCGACGGCGCCCGCCTCATGCTCGGCCAGACGCTCAGCCCCAACAGCGGCGGGCTGATGCCATGAGCGCCAAACTCCTCACCGTCGCGCGGGCCGTGGCCCTGGTGCCGGACGGCGCCGCCCTGTGGATCGGCGGGTCCGGCGCCGGTCACGGCGTGCCGCAGGCGTTCATCGACGAACTCGCCGCGACCTTCACCCGCACCGCCGCCCCCCGCGACCTGACCACGGTCCGCGTCGTCGGCATCGGCGACTTCGCGCAGCACGGCCTGTCCCAGCTCGCGCTGCCCGGCCTGACCCGGCGCACCATCGGCAGCAACATCGGCAACGAACCCGGCCTCGGCGCGATGGTCGCCGAGGGCGCGATCGAGGCGTACTCCTTCCCCCAGGGCGTGCTGTCGGCCCTGTGCCGCGACATCGCCGCCGGCCGTCCCGGTCATCTCACCCATGTGGGCCTGGGCACGTACGTGGACCCGCGCCAGACCGGCGGACGGCAGAACGCGCGCACCACCGAGGACCTGGTCCAGATCGTCGAGCTGGCCGGGCGGGAATGGCTCTTCTACCCCGCGCTGCCCGTCGACGTCGCGGTGATCCGCGCGAGCACCGCCGACGAGGACGGCAACCTCACCTTCGAGCACGAGCCGATCCTCGGCGACTCCCTCGCGCTGGCGATGGCCGCGCACAACAGCGGCGGCGTCGTCATCGCCCAGGTCGCGCACCTGACGACGCGCGGCTCGCTCCCGCCGAACCAGGTGCGCATCCCCGGCGCGCTGGTCGACCACGTCTACGTCGACGCCGAACAGCGGCAGACCTACCGCACCGGCTACTCGCCGTACTTCTCGGGTGAGCTGCGCAGGCCGTACGGCACCGCCGCCCCCACCCCCCTGGACGTGCGCAAGGTGATCGCGCGCCGCGCCCTGCTCGAGTTCCGCCGGGGCGACATCTGCAACCTGGGCTTCGGCATCTCCCAGCAGATCGGCGCGGTGGCCGCCGAGGAAGGCGTGGCGGAACGGCTGACGCTCACCGTCGAGCAGGGCATCTTCGGCGGCGTACCCGCGCACGGCCCGGACGGCGGCGCCGGGGTGAACTACCAGGCGCGCCTGGAACAGCCCTCCATGTTCGACTTCTACGACGGCGGCGGCCTCGATGTGGCGAGCCTCTCCTTCGCCCAGGTCGACCGGCACGGCAACGTCAACGTGCACGCCTTCGACGACCGGATGCGCGGCCCCGGCGGCTTCGTCAACATCAGCGCGCGGACCGGGCGGCTCTGCTTCGTCGGCACGTTCACGACGGGCGGCCTGCGCGTCGAGCTGTCCGGCGGCCTGCCCCGCGTCGAACGTGAAGGCGCCCGGCGCAAGTTCGTCGACGACGTCGGGGAGATCAGCTTCAACGGCCCCATGGCGCTGGGCAAAGGGCAGAGCGTCCGCTACATCACCGAACGCGCCGTCTTCGCCCTGACCGCCGATGGCCTGGAGCTGATCGAGGTCGCCGACGGGATGGACGTGGAGACGGACGTGTTCGCCCACATGGACTTCCGCCCGAAGGTCAGCGAGCGCCTGCGCCCCATGGACGCCCGCCTGTTCCGCGCCGCCCGCATGGGGCTCACCTTCGGAGAAGAGGACTGACATGGCGACGCTGGTCAACGTGACGCGCGGAACCTGCGCGGAGATCGAGCTGGACAACCCGCCGATGAACGTGGTCTCCCGCGAGCTGACCGGGCAGCTCCGGGCGGCGCTGCGCGCGGTCGGCGACGACGAGGACACCCGGGTCGTGATCCTGCACGGCGCGGGGACGCGGGCCTTCTGCGCGGGCTCGGACATCGCCGAGTTCGACGAGCTGCACGAGCACGTCGCCGAGCGCAAACTGCTGCTGGAGAAGCTCGTCTACCGGCAGCTCGCCAGGCTCCGGGTGCCGTCCATCGCGGCCGTCGAGGGGTACGCGCTCGGCGGCGGCCTCGAACTCGCGCTCTGCTGCGACCTGCGGATCGCGGGCGACCAGGCCAGGCTCGGCCTGCCGGAGCTCAAGCTGGGCGTCCTGCCGGGCAGCGGCGGCACCCAGCGGCTGCCGCGCATCGTCGGGCCGGCCCGCGCCAAGGAGATCATCCTCCTGGGCGAGCCGCTCGACGCCGCCACCGCGCTCTCGATCGGCCTGGTCAACCGCGTGGTCCGGGCGGGCACGGCGCTGGCCGCCGCCCGGGAGATGGCCGCGACGATCGCCGCGCGCGGGCCGCTGGCCGTACAGGCCGCGAAATCATTGATCGACCAGGCCGCGGAGCGGCCGCTGGACGACGGGCTCGCGCTGGAGCTCGACGCGTCGGAACAGATCTTCTCCACCCAGGACGCACGCGAAGGCGCCCGCGCCTTCCTGGCCAAGCGTCCGCCGGCCTTCAGGAGGTCGTGATGCGCACAGTCGCCCTGTTCGGCAACCCGCTGCGGCGTACCCACTCGGCCGTCATGCACAACGCCGCCTTCGCGGCGTTCGGCATCGACGCCCGCTACGAGCTGCGGGAGGTGCGCGAGTCCGACCTGGCCGAGCAGGTACGGCAGGCCAGGGACGAGCGCTGGCTCGGCTTCCAGATCACCGCGCCGCACAAACAGGCGATCATGCCGTTCCTCGACGAGATCGAGCCCGACGCCCTGCGGATCGGCGCGGTCAACAGCGTGGAAGCCGCCGCCGACGGGCGCCTGGTCGGCTTCAACACCGACGTGAGCGGCTTCACGACCGCGCTGCGCGAGCACGTGGGCACGGACCTGAGCGGCGCCGAGGTCGTCGTGGCGGGCTCGGGCGGCGTCAGCCACGCCGTGTCGTACGGCCTGGCCAAGGACGGAGCCGGCCACCTCACCGTCCTCGACCTCGACGCCGCGGACGCGCGCCGGCTCGCGGCCAGGTTCGGCGATCTGGCGGCGATCGAGCCGATGGCCTTCGCCGATCCGCGCGTACGGGATCGCCTGTCCGGGGCGGACCTGTTCGTCAACGCCACGTCGGTCGGCATGCTCACCCCGGGCCCCGTGGTGGACGTCGGCCTGCTCTCGCCGCGCGCGGCCGTGTTCGACGTGGTCTACCTCCCGCGGCTGACCGAACTCGTGCGGCAGGCCCGCGCGCGGGGCATGCGCGCGGCAGGGGGCGCCGGCATGCTGGTGGCCCAGGCTGCCGCGGCCTTCACCCGCTGGACGGGCGCGGGTGACGCCACCGCGGTCATGCGGGCGGCCGTCGAACCACTGCTGCACCGCGACGACCTCACCCCCTGAGCCGCGTTACGGCCGGCGTACCCGGTAGAGCAGGTGGAGCACGCGGTCGCCCTGGATGACGACATGCGGGTCTTCGAGCAGGTGCTGGGCGTCGACCGAGCCGAAGTAGCGTTTGCCCGAGCCGAACACCACCGGCACCACGTCCATCGCCACCTCGTCCACCAGCCCGAGGGCGAGCGCCTGGCCGCCCACGTCGCCGGCCGCGACGGCGACCGTCCGCTCCTCCCCCGCCAGTTCCTTGGCCTTGGCGAGCGCCTCGGCCACGGCGCCGGCGAAATGGTAGGAGGCCTCGGGGTGCCAGCCGTCCGGTTTGGGCCGGTGGGAGACCACGACGACGTGCTCACCGGCCGGCGGCCTGCCCTCCCAGCCGTTGGTCATGTCGAACAGGTGCCGCCCGATCACCATCGACCCGATGCCGTCCCACATCGGCCGCACGTACGCGGCCGAGACCCGCGACGCCTTCAGCCCGCTGCCCTCGGCGAGTTCGGTGTCGCCGTTGGTGTACCAGTCGAACAGCGGCCCGATCTGGTCGTCGGCGTCGGCGATGAAGCCGTCCACCGACACGACGTTGTGCATGACCACTCTGCCCATCGGACCTCCCCGGTACCGCGACCATTGTGGGCGCGCCCGCCCGCGCCCGCAATCACCCGGCGGGCAGCCGGTCGGTCCATTCGGCGTCGATCGTCACCCCGCCCTCGGTCGAGGCGACCCCTCCGAGGAGGGGAACCCAGACCGGCGTGTTGCGCACCCTGGCCGTCTCAGGATCCACGACCACGATCTGGCGGCCGGACGCGAGCGGAATCTCCAGCCTCCGCCCGCCGTCGCCCTCGCCGAGGTCGGTGACGTCCGGCAGCGCGGCCAGCGCCCGGTACGCGGCGGCGCGCACCGGGGACGAGACGGGAGCCTCGCTGATCAGCGAGACCAGCGCCTCGGCGGTGAAGCCGCCCAGCTCGGCGGGGCCCGGCGTGCCCGCGCTCGTGCGGATGCCGGCGCGTCCCACCTCGTCCCGGAGCCGGCCGGTCAGCGCCGTCTCCTCCTCCGGCAGGCCGCGCAGTTGCTCGAAGGTCATGCTCAGCGGCCCGATCCGGAACGGCTGCGGCTCGCCCGGCCATTTGAGGAGCTCGCCCTCCCCCTTCAGTCCCTCGCCCTTGAGCCAGAACTGCCCGTCGCGCCGGTACCAGTACTCCTGTGGCGGCCCGGCGGGCTTCGTGACGGTCACGTGCCAGTACGTCCCGGAGCCCTCGGGCGTGCGCTCGGCGGCGGTGGCCGCCACGAGCAGGACCTCGCGCGCCGAGGACGGCTCGGACGGCACGATCACGAACGCGGCCGCCGCGGCCACGGCGGCGACCGCCGGGAGCAGCACCCAGCGCGCCCGCCGCCCGCGTGGCCCGCGGCGCATGCGGGAGGTCACCTGCAGGCGCCGCCTGGCGACCACCTCCGGGGACGGGCCGGGCTTGGCGAGCACCGTCCGGATCACGTCGAGATCATCCATGGTCGTCCTCCGCCATCGCTTGGTGGATCTTCTTTCTGGCACGGTTGAGCCGGGACCCGACGGTCCCGTAGGAGATGCCGAGGGCGTCGGCCACCTCCTGGTGGGTGAGCTGGGCCAGGTAGTTCAGCGTCACCACGTCGCGTTCGCCCTGGTTGAGCGTGGCCAGGGCCCTGGCCACGCGCGGCCCCATGCGCTGCGCCGTGACCGCGTCGACCACGCGGTCCTCGTGGCTGCCCGCCGCAGGCTCCTCGCCGGTGCGGGCCAGGGCCCGGTAATGGCGCGCCTCCTTACGGCGGTGGCGGGCGATCAGGTTGGTGGCGATGCCGAACAGCCACGGCCGCAGCCCGCCGCGCGCCGGGTCGAAACGTTTTCGGTCACGAAAGGCCAGGCAGAACGTCTCCGCCGCGAGATCCTCGCCGATCTGGACGTCCAGACGCCCGGCCACATAGAGGTACACCTCGCGGAAGTAGCGGTCGTAGACGGCCGTGAACTCCTCCGCGTCCTGCCGGAAGCGGCCGACGAGTTCGTCGTCGTCCACCCTTCCGGGCGACTCGGTCCTCACACTCTCCCCTTCCCGCCAACGGTTCTTCCTCCTTCCTTCGCCGCAACCGGGCAGAGCTTTCCCGGCTTTCGCCGACGTATCTGGTATAGACCGGATACGGTGGCCCGTGGAATTCGGCGAAGCCCGTAAAGGCCACCGGGAGTGTCTCTATGCGTAGCGTTCTTTCCATCGGGGCGGCGGCGGTTCTCGCCTTCACCCTCGCACCCGCCCAACCGGCGACCGCCGCGGCGTTGCCGGGGGGCAAGTCCACGTATGTCGTGTCGCAAGGTCATCTCAAGGCGTCCTCCCGGGAGAACTGGGTGCGCCTGGGCAGTTACCGCTTCGCCGCGAACGGCACCGTGACCTCGTCGCTGTACCTGTGGTGGCAGCGCCATCCCGAGGCCAGGCAGGGCACCGGCATGACCCCGGACGCGGGCTGCAGCACCAAGGCGGGCGGCAAGGGCACGCGGGTGCGTACCTGCCAGGTGCTCACCGCGGGCGGCTTCACCGGCGCGCCCGACGAGACCCGCACCGGGACGTACACCGTGTCGGGGAACGTCGTGAGCATCCGGTGGAAGATCGCCCAGACGTGGACGGAGCAGTGGTTCGTGCGCCCCTCCCCCGACGGGAAGCTGGCGCGGCTGGACCTCAAGTCCAGTTCGCTCGCCACCCACGGCTACGCCTACGGCAGCAACGCCGCGCTCGGCACCCGGCGCGCGATGAGCTCGGTGAAGGCCCACCCCGGCGCGCTCCGGCAGGATCTGACGAGCTGGGCGGGCGGCAGGCTCGTGCCCTCCAACAACCAGCCGTTCGGCCACAAGGCCTTCCGCGCCTGCACGACCACGACGAGTTGCCTGACCTATCTGCAGCCCTCCTCCAACGGCGCCTGCCAGAAGGCCGGCGGCTGTCCCAAGTACGGCGGCGGCACCCGTGCGAACGTCAGCTCGATCCAGTACTACCTCACGAAGATCTCCAACTCCGACCGCCGCGACTCGATGTGGCACTGGTGCACGTGCCTGGCGATGGAGCGCGGCCAGTTCTGCTACACCGGCAACTCCCACGTCAAACCACTCATGCAGATCATCGACGACAAGGGCGCCTTCCGCGGATGGGTCGGGGCGGAAGCCTCGTTCTCCACCGGCGCGCGAGGGGCGGACATGCTGGCGGTCTTCCGCATCAGCGACTTCCGCTGATGGCCCGCACGCCGCATGACAGCTTCCACGATCTCGCGCTGCCGCCGGACCTCGACCCCGGCCGCAACAAGGGCGACCAGATCAAGGAGATTCTGGAGCTCATGGTGCGCGCCCTGCCGCCGGGCACGCTGCTGCCCTCGGAACGCTCGATCGCCGAGCGCTACCAGGTGGCCAGGGGAACGGTCCGGCAGAAGATCCAGGAACTCGTCATGCTGGGCGTGATCCGGCGCTCCAGCGGTTCCGGCACGTACGTCGCCGAGCCGAAACTGCAGCAGGGCACCACGATGGCCTCCTTCAGCGAGGAGATGCGGGCCCGGGGCAGGATCCCGGCCGCCCGCATCCTGTCGGCCCGCACCCGCCGGGCCGGCGCCGCCCTCGCCGAACGGCTCGGCGTCGACCCAGGCGAACGCGTCGTCGACCTGCGCAGACTCCGCTCCGCCGACGGCACTCCCATCGCCATCGAGCACACCCATCTGTCCGCGCGCCGCTTCCCCGGCCTGCAGCGCGTCCTGCGCGATGACATGTCCCTGTACGCCACGCTCGGCGAGCGCTGGGACGTGCGGGTGGAGCGGGCCGTGCACCGGGTCTCCGCGATCGCGCTGGGCGAGCAGGAGGCGGCCCTGCTCGGCGCGGCCCCCGCGTCGCCCTCCTTTCTGGTGGAACGGCAGGCCTGGGACCGGCACGGCGCCGTGGTCGAATGGGGACGCTCCACCTACCGCGGCGACTTCTACGACATCGTCTTCGAAGTAGGCACCTGACACGTGCGGTGTCGCGTCAGAGACCGCGTCAGGGCGGCGACGGCCCGGTATCAGAGCGGTCGACGAGAGTGAACGACATGAACGGGGCACCGTTCGCCAGAGACTTCACTCCAAGGAGCAGAACATCATGTTCGTCACCCTCACCGACCAGGACAAGCTGACCCTCCGCCTCGCCGCCTGGGGCGCCGTTTCCCTGATGTCCGCCGCCGGAGCCGCCGGTTCCGCCCACAAGGCCGCCACCCACGGCTCCATCGCCCTGACCTCCGCGACCGGCCAGGTCGGGCACGTGATCACCAAAGCGCCCAAGGGTGTGAAGTACGGCAAGACCGTCGCCGAACTCGCCGACCGGGTGCTCCCCGCCTTGACCGCCGCCATGAACCTGCTCAGGCAGCAGGATCCGGCCGAGGCCGACAACTTCCGGCGTACCGTCATCGTCGCCGCCGAAGCGGCCACGCGGGCCCAGAAGGGCCCCAGCCCCACCATGGCCGAGATGACCCGCAAGATCACCGAGGCCCTGGACGCCGCCTGACGGTCCCCGTGACTCAACCGGCGGCGACCCCGCTCATGACCACCCCGGCCAGCCGGACGGCGGCGGCCTCGGAGGGCAGGCCCGCGGCGGCCGACAGCGCGTGGAGGCAGTAGCGAGCGAGTTCGGCGGCGGGCACGTCCGCCCTGAACTCCCCGGTCCCCGCCCCCTCCTCCAGCAGAGCGCGGACGAGGTCGGCGAGATGTCGCTGGGCGTGCGCCGGGTGCCCGTCGCGGTGCAGGAGCGCGCCCAGGTCGGGGCCGTGTTCCCCGCGCCGCCGGAGGATGCTCGCGTACGCGGCCAGCACCGCCTCCAGCCGGCGGCCCGCCTCGCCCGGCCGGCCGGCGATCTCGGTGAGCTGCTGGAGATGGGCGGCGACCTGCCGCTCGTGCCAGGCGGACAGGATCGATTCCACGTCGGCGAAGTACTTGTAGACCGTGGCCCGGCCGATGGCCGCCCGCTCGGCGATCTGCGCCATCGTGACGGACATCAGCCCGCGCTCGACGACCAGCGCCCAGGCCGCGTCCAGAATCGCGTCCCGCACGGCGGCCCGGTGCGCCTCGATGGTCTCGTTCCACAGTTTGGGCACCGCTCAAGCATACGGGACGACAAGGTCGTGACAGATGTCTCCTATAGCGACATACTGTCTCGCAAAAAGGAGAACGACATGTCTTCCCAGACCCCGCCACCGGCGCCGAAGTGGGTGAAGATCTCTGGGATCGTCGCGGCCATCCTGCTCGTGGCGTTCCTCATCGCCCAGGTCCTCGGCGTCGGCGGCGAACACGGCCCCGGCCGCCACGCCTCCCCCGCGCACGCGGCGACCCTCGCGGAGCTCCGCCCGTGATGCCGCCCCGCCTGCGCAAACTCATCCTGACCACGCACATCGCCTCCTCCGTCGGATGGCTCGGCGCGGTCCTCGCCTACCTGGCCCTCGACGTCACGGCCGCGTTCGGCACGGACATCCCGGCGGTGCGCGGCGCCTACGCGGGCATGGACGTGCTCGTCAGGTTCGCGATCGTGCCCCTGGCCGGTGCCTCCGTCGTGATCGGGCTGGTCAACGCCCTGGGGACACCGTGGGGGTTACTGCGCCACTACTGGGTCCTGGTGAAGCTCATCCTCACCGTCGTGGCCTCGGTCGTCCTGCTGATCGAAAGCCGGACGGTGCGCGCCCTCACCGCATCGGCGCTGAGCGACGCCGACCCGCGCCTCCTGCCCGCGACGCTGCCCCATTCGATCGGGGGCGCGACGGTGCTGGTCATCGCGACGATCCTGTCCGTCTACAAGCCGCGCGGCCTGACACGGTACGGCTGGCGGCACCGTACCCACCCCCAACGCCTGCGACCGCGGCCCGGATCCTGAGGGCCGGTCGGAAGTTCAGCACCACACACACCTGAACCGTTTCCGCGGCTTGCCTGAGCCGTGCGCACCGTTCCGGGTGGTCCCGGTGCGGCAACGCACCGGGACCACCCGGCGAACAGCGCACCCGGGCACCCGGGCACCCTGCGAGCAGCCCGCCCGGAGCACCCGGCGAGCAGTGCACCGGGGCCACCCGGCGAGCGGCGCAACTCCGTGGTGTGGAGGAGCCGCGCCTGGCCCGGGTGGTTACGGGGCGCTTGCGGCGCGCTGGCGCTGCCTGTCGCGGTAGCGGCGGGCTTTCACGATGCTGCCGCAGCCGCGCATGCTGCACCAGCGGGCCGTGCGGTTGCGCGACTGGTCGTAGAACAGCCATCGGCACTCCGGGTTGTCGCACGACTTCAGCCGCGTCCACGTCTGCGTGAGCACGGCCTCGTGCACGGCGGCCGCGAGCGCCGCGATGACGCCTCCGGCGCCGTCCTCGCGTGGCCGGACGGAGGCGACCATGGAGCCCTGCCACACGTCGAGGCGGACCGAGGCGGCGTGGGGCGCGGTGAGATCGTTGAACGCGTCGACGACCGCGGGAGGCGGCTGCTCGCCCGTGGTGTTGGCCGCGGCCATCTCGCGCAGGGCATCGCGCAGCTTTCGGAGCGCCGACAGGTCGCGTACGGTCATCGGCCGGCCCTTGCCCAGCAAACCCTCGCCGGCCAGCCACGCCGTCGCGGCTTCCACGTCGCCCAGGGCGTCATGGTCGTTGTAGACGTCGTGGGTGTCGACGAACCTGCGCACCACTTCCAGCGCGCCGGGCGCCGCGCCACTGGGGTCATTGCTCACGTCGAAGCCTCCTCGGTCGCACACCCGTCGTCACCATCGTACGCGACTTGACGGTGACGGCCCCCTTGTTTGTCGTCACCATCGTAGCTATGTTGAAGGTGACGACAGACGGGAATCGGCCGCGGAAGTCTTCGGCGAGCCGGAACAGAGGCAACCTGGTGGCCGGCATGCCCACCCGTCACGAACCCGGGTTGCCGGTGATCCGTGCCTCGACGCTCGTGCCGTATCACCGACCCGCATGGGCTTAAGCGTCTTGAGAATCTTCAGCCCTGAAGCCGCGGACGCCGCGGACATCCTGGGCGGCCTGCCACCGGCGGGCGCTCGAGGAAACGGCACGGTCGCGCGTCAGCGTATGCCTGCGCCTTTCTCTTGATGTGAGTTTCGGAAGCGACGACCGGCAAGGAAGGAGCACCCGCATGACGGATTTCACGACGGCACCGCTCACACCCGCGACGTGGAAGGACTTCGAGCAGGTCATGGGCTCGAACGGGGGCGCGCGCGGATGCTGGTGCATGCACTGGCGGCTCTCGTTCAAGGAATGGGAAGCCGGCGCGGGAGACGGCAACCGGAATGCGCTGCGTGAACGCGCGAAACGACAGCCGCCACCCGGCCTGGTGTGTTACCTGGGCGACGAGCCCGTGGGCTGGGTCGGGATCGGCGAACGCCCGGAGTACCCGCGCCTGCGGCGTTCACCGGTCACCAAAGCCCTCGACGCCACGCCGACATGGGTGATCACCTGCTTGTTCGTCCGGCGCGACCACCGCCACCAGCGGCTTCAGGTGAAGATGATCGCCGCCGCGTGCGACTTCGCCGCCGAGAACGGCCGGCACACCGTCGAGGGCTTCCCCGTCGACCCCGTGCCAGGACAGGTCGCGGGCGCGGACAACGCGATGACCGGCATCGCGTCGGCCTTCCGGGAAGCCGGGTTCACCGAAGTGGCCCGCCGCAAGAAGGACCGCCCGGCGATGCGTCGCACCGTCGACGGCACCTGACAGCCACCGCCCGGGGAACATCTCGGTCACGGAATCGGAGAGGTACGGTCGCAGCCCCAGCCCCCGGCGCACGCCTAGCGTCGAGCACCGGAAACGACTCCATGGGAGGACCGGATGCGGGACGCGAGACGGCGCTGGGCGTGGCTGGCAGCGGGAGGACTGCTCTGGCTCCTGGCCGTGCACGGCCGCTACGACATAGCGGTGGCGGCGTGGCTGGCCCCGGTCCTCCTCCTGCGGTTCGTACGGCTGAGCCCGGCTTTCACCGGGCTGCTCCTGGTCTGGGTGGCCTCGGCCGCGGCTGGACTGTTCTGGATGGCCGAGACCGTGGTCCCCATGACCCCGATCACCGTGCTGGGCGTGATCGCGCTGGGCACGCTGACGGTCCTGCCGTACGTCGTGGACCGGCTGCTCGCGCCCGCACCCACGTGGGTGTTCCCGGCGGCCATGGCGGCCTGCGGGTTCCTGATGACGCTCCTCAGCCCGTTCGGCACCGCCTTCGGGGTGCCCGCCGCCACCCAGCACGGCAATCTGGCCCTGCTTCAGGTCGTCACGCTGACCGGGCCGTACGGGGTGAGCTTCCTGATCGGCTGGTTCGCGAGCGTCGCCAACCAGGTCTGGGAGCGGCCTTCGTGGCGGGCACCCGCGGTCTACGCGAGCGTGATGCTGGTCATTCTGATGCTCGGCGGGGCCAGGCTCGCGTTCCTGCCGCCCGGCGGGACGACCGTGCGGGTGGCGGGCATCAGCCCGGACACCTCCAGCACGCGGGAACTGCGTGGCGTCATCGGCGAGAACCCCTCCCCGGCCGAGCAGGCCCAGATGGATCCGGCCATGCTGCGGGCCGCGTACACCAAGATCAACACGAACCTGCTGCTGAGGACGCGGGAGGCCGCGCGCGAGGGGGCGAAGATCGTCGTCTGGTCCGAGCAGGCGGCGAACGTGCTGGCCGGCGACGAACGGGCCTTCCTCGCCGGCGTGGCCGCCACCGCGCGGGAGAACGGGATCTACCTGCAGGCCGCGGTGTCGGTCGGCCGGCCCACGGCCAATCGTGTGTACCTGTTCGACCCCTCGGGCCGGCAGGTCTGGGTGTACGACAAGGCGCATCCCATCCCCGGCCTGGAGAACTACCCGGCGGGTGACGGAGTGGTGCCGGTGACGGCGACGCCGTACGGGCGGCTGGCCACGGTGATCTGCTTCGACGCGGACTTCCCCGAGCTCATGCGGGTGGAGGCGGACATCATGATCGTGCCGGCCCGCGACTGGGCGGAGATCGGCCCGGTCCACAGCCAGAAGGCGCGGCTCCGGGCGATCGAGAACGGTTACTCCATGCTCCGGCAGGCGGAGTTCGGCGTGTCAGGGGCCTTCGACGCGCAGGGGCGGACGCCGGGCGCGCACGACTACGCGGGCGCCGATCGGCACGTGGTGTTCTCCGACGTGCCGACGCGGGGTTCGGCCACGCCGTACCGGGTGATCGGGGATGTCTTCGCCTGGTTGTGCCTGGCCGGTACGGCGCTGCCGATCGTCGTCAGGTTGTGGCGGTACTCGCCGGGCGGGCGCCCGAACCAGCGGGTGAACGCGCGGCGGAACGCGCTGGGCTCGGAGAACCCGAGCCGGTAGGAGAGCGCGTCGATGGTCTCGCCGCCCCGGCGCAGGCTGTCCAGGGCGAGGTCGCGCAGCAGTTCCTCCCGGATCCGGTTGAAGGACGTGCCTTCCTGCCGCAGGAGCCTGCGCATGTGCTGGACGCTGACCGACAGCCGGGCGGCCACGTCCTCGGCGCGGGCCCAGGTGGTCATGTCACCGCGTTCGATGACATTGCGCACCCGGTCGGCGGTCGTGGTGCCGTAGTCGCGGTGCAGGAGCAGGTCGGCCGGGGAACGGCGGATGTAGCTCAGCAGTTCGCGCTCGTCGCGCACGATCGGGGCGCTCAGCCGGCGGGCGTCGAAGCTGAGGGCGGCCGCGGGGGCGTCGAAGTCCGGCGTGCGGCCGAAGATCGGGGTGTACTCGGAGCTGTAGTCCGGTTCGGGGAAGGGCAGTTCCAGGCCGGTGAGCGCGATGCGCTGCGCGATGAGCCAGGCGGGGAAGCGGTGCACGAGGCTGAGCATGATCTCGGCTGCCAGTGGCGGGGTCCGGGTCTCGGCGGTGATCTCGATCCGGGCCGTCGAGCCGTCCACGACGAACCTGCTGCGGGTGTAGCCGGTGGTGATCGCCGCGAACGCGACCAGGCGCTCCAGGGCGGCGCGCAGGTCGGGCGCGTGGATCAGGGCGAGGGCGATCATCCGGAACGTGCCGGGCGGCACCGGTCCGGGGCCGAGGCGCAGCAGTTCGTCGCCGGTGACGTGCCAGAGGTTCCGCATCACGTTCACCGCCTGGTCGCAGTCCACGTGCGTGGCGCTCGCCTGCCGCACCTCGACGCCGGCGGCGGCAGCGGCCGTACGCAGAAAGTGGCCCGGAACCCCATATGTCGACATAAGCCCCCTGAGCTGGACCGTAGCATGCGCGTCGCGGGCGATTACCGCTGCTTGAACCGCTCTCCACGCGGGTGGTCTGCGACGGGTGAGGACAGAACCCTCAGGCTTTGTTCTTCGCGGACCTCCAACGGCGACCTGCCGGGAGAGATCTTTTTCACCGATCATCCGCCTTGGTGATCCAGTCTCATGACGCGAGAGAATCCGGCCTGACGGCATCGCGGCAACTCCCGTCGGCCACAGGCCTTGATCATCGCCGCATTTCCTGGTCATCGCAGGAACCAGCGCGCCGGCAGGATTTTCGCTGATATTCCCTGCGCGATTCAGCGGCTCACCGGATAGACTCCGCCATGAAGGCAACAATCACATTGGCTTCATTCGCCGAGAAAGGCCCTTCCTGGCTCGCCGGGTGGGGTCTTTCTCATGCGCGCCGGCCTTCGGACGCTCATACCGCTAACGTTCAGGCGCCCTCATTCACCGCCGTATACCTTGAGCCGGCCTGATCACGGCGTATGCGCGACGAGAAGGCCCCGCGTCAGCGAATTGCCCGGCAGATCTCGCCGAGCGTGTTTCGCAGCACGTGGCAGACATGGTCGACGGCCCTGGAATCGAGCTCTTTCAGCACGCACAGGCGCACCGCCCGCTCGCCCGTCGCAAGGGCGTTGGCCGAGACCCGCAAACCGGTCGCGGCGGCGTCGGCCCGGATCCGGTCCAGGCCCAGATCCCGCGCCGCGCGTTCGGTGACGGGGGCAACTCGATCGCGTCCAGAGCGGCGATGTGGTGGCGGACCAGGACGTCCTCCCCGGCTTCCTCCGGCAACCCAGGGAAGAGGCCCCGGATGAGTACGTTCATCCAGAGCCTCGGACGGCACCCACCTCTTGGAAAGCCCAGTTGCCCGGCGCCGACGCGTCGGCGCTCCAGTAGATCTCCTCGAGGCCTTCGATGAACCCGGCCTTGGTCACGGTCGTTGTCCTGGTCGAGCCGGTCGAACCCCTTCCGGCTGCCGGCCACGCCATTTCCTTCCCCGGCCTGTAGCTCTCGTCCACGTGCCGACGAGAAACCGGCCGGCCTGGGGGTGCGTCAGACGCGCTGGGCTTCCTGCTCGCGGGCCGGGTCGAGGCCCTTCGCGATCAACCAGATGGCCAGGACCAGGCTTTGAAGCGCCAGTGGCGCGTTGATGGCCAGGTAGACCGGTGTGACGACGTCGGTCAGGCCTACCAGCACCAGGAAGCTGGCCAGCATGGCCGATCCGGCCCCGAGAAGACCCCAGGCGGACAACCAGCGAGGAACAAGCCTCGATCGATACAGAATCCCGAACAGCAGGAGGTCCCCGAGACCCAGCGAGATGATCAGCGCGACGTGGTTGACGAAGTCACGCGCGGTCCGCAGCAGGTCGCCCATGGTCTCCAGGTGAGCCGCGCCGCCCTGGGCGAATTCCTGGCCGAGCACCAGGAACAGGGGCAGGAGAATCACGCCGATGAAATGGAACGTCGCGGCGATCAGCCTGAATCCGAGGAATCCCAGGCTGAGGGCTTCATTCACCTTTCTCAAGGTGGGGTACAGGTAGAGGGCGAACCCGACATAGGCCGGGATCATGATGAACTGGGAAACGGCGCCGACGATGATCTGGTTCTTGTGCGCCGGGATGAGAGCCAGATAGTTCGATTCCTCGATGACGGGAACGACACTCAGCATTCCCGCGATCATGCCCACGATGACCAGCGCGCCGGCCATGGCGGCCGCGCGCCTGTTTACCTTCATAGCACTCTTCTCGTAGACGTCGAAGCAGACTGAACTCACCCTTCACTTACACCGTAAGGGCAAGTGAGGCCGACCTTACCCTTACAGGGTAAGGTTCGCAAGCCGACGGCCTCAGATCGGGCGGCGGGTGGCGGAGGGCAGCTCGCCGTACTTCTGGAAGTAGTGGGCGGCGAAGCGGCTCAGGTGGGGGAAGCCCCACCGCAGCGCCACGTCCGTGACGCTCGTCGACGCGCCGGTTTCGGCGATCGCCCGCAGGTCGGCGTGCGCCTTGGCCAGGCGGACCTCACGCAGGTACGCCATCGGGGTCGTCTGCATGTGCGCACGGAAACTCGCCTGCAGGGTGCGTACGCTGACCCGGGCCGCGGCGGCGATGTCACGCGGCGACACGAGCTCCCCCGCGTGGTCTTCGCAGTAACGGCGAGCTCGCCGGAGCGCCGCCTGACCGGCGAGCGGGGCGGGTTCGGCCACGACGGCGGCGAAGTTCCCGGCGTGCGAGGCGACCATCGTGTGCAGGAGGAACTGCTCCATGTGGTGGGCGGCCAGCGGCGAGGCCGTGAACGACAGCACGCCCTCGGCCAGTCCGCGCAACGCGCCGCCGAACGGGCCGTCGCGGGCGATCTCCGGCTCGAAGACGGGCACGCGCGGGGACGGGCCGCTGAGGTAGTCCGCCAGCGTCCGCTCGACCTGCGCCTGCGGGACCTGGACGATGAGGATCTCGTGGTTGACGCTCCAGTTCATGACGGGCCGCTGCCCCGGGCCGATGACGGTGATCGGGCTGCAGAGCTCGCGCCGGTCCACGCTCAGCCGCCCGTGGCCACGCAGCGGCACGTGGATGTAGAAGTCCCGCAGGTCGCGCACGCTCACGCTGATCTCCGCCCCGTAGGCGAGCGTCTGCATCGTGAGCGTCCCCCGGTGCAGCGGCCGGTAGCGCGCGCCGTCCGGGCTGAGTTCGCGCACCTTCAGCCGATGCGGCGCGAAATGCCGCGTGACCAGGTCATGCATCTCATCGACCAGCACGTGGCCCCCCTTATGCCGATGGCGCATATCCTGCCGTTTTCGGAACACGGGTGGAAGCCAGTTGTCTATCCGTAATGCGCGATTACGGACGCGGTTGGCGGATACCCTGCCATGTCGCGCTCGGGCATGGTGGTTCAGGCGGGGAAGCGGGGGCTCCCGCGCACCGACCACCACGGAGAAAGCCATGAGCGCGCACATTCAGACCTTCCACCTGGATATCCCGGACGCCGCCGTCGATGACCTGATCGAACGGCTCGGCCGTACCCGATGGCCTGACGCGATGCCGGGACTGGGGCACGGCATCGCCCAGGAGCGGGTCAGGGAACTGGCCGAATACTGGCGCGCCGGCTACGACTGGCGGGCCGCCGAGGCGCGGCTGAACCGGCTGCCGCAGTTCGTCACGGAGATCGACGGGCAGCGCATCCACTACGCGCACGTGCGCTCCAGCCGCGACGACGCGCTGCCACTGTTGATCACCCACGGCTATCCGAGTTCGTTCGCCGAGTTCGAGAAGCTCGTCCCCCTCCTGCTGGAGCGCGGCTTCGACCTGGTCATCCCGTCGTTACCCGGGTTCGGCTTCTCGGCTCCGGTGCGCGAGCCGGGCTGGGCGATGGGCCGCACCGCGCGGGCGTGGGCGTCGCTGATGGCCGCGCTCGGCCATTACCGGTACGGCGTGCACGGTGGTGACGTGGGCGCGGGGATCTCCGGAGCCCTCGGCGCGCTGGACGGCGAGCACGTGGCCGGCATCCATCTCGTCACCGACCCGTACACCGCCGCGGCCACCGCGACGTTCCTGCCGTGGGTCTCCCAGAGGCTGAATCCGGACGACGAGGTCGACAAGCTGGCTCTGAGCCGCATGGAGGAGTTCAGGAAGGAAGACTCCGGCTATCTGGCCATCCAGAACACGCGCCCGCTGACGCTGGGCTTCGGGCTGACCGACTCGCCGGTGCTCCAGCTCGCGTGGATCGCCGAGAGCTTCGACGCCTGGACCGACCTGCCGATCGACATCGATCAGCTGATCACCAACGTCAGCATCTACTGGTTCACCGGCACGGGCCCGTCGGCCGCCCGGTTCCTGTACGAGCAGTACCATGCCTCGGACTGGGGCGCGCCGCCCACCGTGCCCCAGGGATACTCGGTCTTCGGCGCCGACCCGACCGTACGCCGCCTGCTGGAGCCCGCCGAGGACGTGCACTGGGTCGAGCACGAGCGCGGGCGCCACTTCCCGGCCATGGAGGCGCCCGAGCAGCTCGCCGCGGACCTGTCGGGCTTCTTCGACCGGCTCAGATGACGCCCGCCCCCCGGTCCGTGATCGTGACCTCGTGCTCCCATGCCGAGCGCGGCTGGAGATGCAGGCGCCAGTAGTGCTCGGCGATGTCCGCGGGGTCGAACGCGGTCCCGGCGGCGACCACGCCGCCCACCGTGATACTCGCCACGTGCACGCCCGCCGGGCCGTACTCCTCGTCGAGTGCGGCCACGAGCGTGCGGATCCCGGCCTTGCCCAGTGACAGGCTGAGGTACCCGGCCTTGGGCTCCGGCATCCCGCCGGTGATCAGGAACGTGCCGCCGCCGGACCGTCCCATATCGGGCAGCACGCGCGCGGCCGTGACCAGTGCGCCGCCCACGTTCACCGCCCACCTGCCCAGATGGCCGTCGAGCGACAGCTCCCCGGGCCGGTCGGGCCGGATCACCGCCGCGTTGTAGACCACCACCTCCGGCACGCCCCGCTCGGCCAAGATCGTGTCCAGGGCCGCGCGCAGGCGGTTCTCGTCGCCCGCGTCGGCCGTGGCGGTCAGCACCTCCGCCTCGCCGCCCACCGCCGCGGCGACCGCCCGTACCGTCTGCTCGCCGCGCGCGACCAGCGCCACGGACCGGCCCTCGCGGGCGAACCTGCGCGCCACCGCCTGCCCGATCCCCGGACCTGCGCCGACAATCACCACTCCGGACATAAGACACTCCTCCTTCGCGTTGGCACGGACACTAAGGCGTCACACCCATGTGAAGGTCAACGGAGGAGCCCGTGCGCATCAGCGACCTGTCCGAGCGATCCGGCGTCAGCCGGCGGCTGCTGCGCTACTACGAGGAGCAAGGCCTCCTCCATCCGGTACGGCAGGCCAACGGCTACCGCGACTACGACGAATCCGACGTCGTGGCCGTCCGGCACATCCGCCTGCTCCTGGAGGCCGGGCTGCCGACCGTGGTGATCGGCCGGCTGCTGCGGTGCGTGCACGACGACGGCGGCAAGGCCGTACCGGCGCCGTGCCCCGGCATGGTGAACCAGCTCCGCCGCGAACGCGCCAGGATCGCCGAGACGATCGACAAACTGCGGACCTCCCAGCGGGCCTTGGACGGACTCCTGGCCGACACCCTGGGCGCCTTCGCCCGTCCAGGGATCTAGCGCGAACGAACCGTGGAGCCCTGCCGGAGGTGGCACGGCACGGTGGCCCCTCAGGAACCGGGCAGGTCCAGGGAGGCGAGCCTGGCCGGGTCGGTCACGATCGTGATGGCCGTGATCCGGCCCTCGGCGACGGTGAACGCCATGACCGAGAGCGGGGCGCCGTCCTCCCGCCACGAGACGATGCCGGGCCGGCCGTTGACGAGCACGTCACGTCCCCGCGCCGCCGCGGTGGCCGACAGCCGTGCTCCGGCGGCGACCTTGGTGGCGCCGAGGACGACGACCACGCCGTCGGCGGTGTCGACGGTCAGCTTCACCTCGGGGTCGAGCACGCGCAGCAACCCCTCGAAGTCGCCGTGCCGGGTCGCCGCCAGGAAGGCCTGGACCACCTCCCGCTGTTCGCGTCTGGCTTCGGGCGGCCGCCCGGTCGCCTGTACCTTCCTGCGGGCGCGGCTGGCGAGCATCTTGGTGGCGTCGGCGGACTTGCCGAGGATCTGGCCGATCTCCTCGAACGGCACCGCGAACAGGTCGTGCAGCACGAACGCCAGCCGCTCCCCCGGCTTGAGCGAGTCCAGGACGACGAGCAGCGCCAGCCCGACCGAGTCGGCGAGCGCCGCGTCGTCGTCCGGCGCGGGGCCGTCGTCGGCCGTCACGACGAGGTCGGGCAGCCGGTCGTCGTAGGCCGCCTCGGGGCGGGTCTGGCGTGCTCGCAGGACGTCGAGGCTGATCCGGCCGACCACCGTGGTGAGCCAGCCGGCCAGGTTGCCGATGGCCGCCGTGTCCTGGCGGGCGAGCCGGAGCCAGGCCTCCTGAACCGCGTCCTCGGCGTCGGCGTGCGAGCCGAGGACCCGGTAGGCGAGCGCGCGCAGCCGGCCGCGCTGGGCTTCGAACACGTCGGCCACCAGGCTGGAGTCGGTCACCTCGGCACCTTTCCCGGATCAGCGGCGCTGCTGGCGGAGGGAGATCCGGTTGCCGTCCGGGTCCACCGCCTCGATGCGAACGCCGAAAGGGTAGTCCACCGGCTCGGGCGCGTCGAAGCTCACGCCTCGCCGGCGGAAGACCTCGAAGTCCTTCCTCAGGTCGTCCGACTCGAGGATGAGCGGGCCGGGCGCGGCGCCCGGCTCGGCCGGTTGTCCCGAGGCGGGCGCGTGCTTCCAAAGAATGATCTTGACGGGGTTTCCGGGGACGCCCACGGTGAGGAAACGTCCGTCAGGGCCCGGATAGTCGGCGTGCTTCTCCAGTCCGAGCCCTTCGGTGTAGAACGTCAGCGCGCGGTCCTGGTCGGTGACGTAGACCGTCACGTACATGATGGTGGTCAGCATCCTGTTCTCAGCTCCCTTGAAGGTCGACGAGTCGTCGGCTGTATGACGGGAGCGGGCGGGAGGAGGTAACAGATCAGCCGCGCCACCACTTCTGATTCGCGCCGCCGTGGCACTCGTACTGGATCGGCGCCGCCCCGCTGCCGCCCCGGTCCTTGACGTCCACGCACTTGCGGTGGACGAGCGCGCCGCCGCCGTAGTCGACGGCGAGCCGTCCTTGGGCGGCGTCGAACCAGGCGCCGGCGAAACGCTCGCCGAGCCGGGGTGGCGGACTCGGCGTGAGAGCGCTCTCTCGCTGTGAGCTTCACAGCCACTTCACTCGAAGTCAATGCGGCGGGACACGCTCAGCGGGCGGCGAGGTTGATGTAGACGCCCTTGACCTCCGTGTAGACCTCCAGCGCGTACGCCCCCATCTCCCGGCCGAAACCGCTGCTCTTGAAGCCGCCCCACGGCGCCGCCGGGTCGGGGGTGTGGAGCATGTTGACGAAGACCGTTCCGGCTCGGATGTCGGCCGCCAGCCGGTGGGCCGTGGTCAGGTCGTCGGTCCAGATGGAGGCGGCCAGGCCGTAGGAGCTGTCGTTGGCGCGCTCGGCGAGTTCGGCCGGGTCGTCGTAGGTGAGGACGGACATCACCGGGCCGAAGATCTCCTCCCTGGCGATGCTCATGTCGTCGGCGACCCCGGCGAAGACGGTGGGCCGGTAGAAGTAGCCGGGACCGTCCACCCGGGCGCCGCCGGTCAGCAGGGAGGCGCCCGCGGCCACGCCCTCGCGTACGCGGCGGTCGACCTGGTCCAGGTGTTCCGCACTGATCAGGGGACCGAAGGCGACCTGCCCGGCCAGGTCGGCGGCTCGTTCCGTGAACTCGGCGGCCCGGCGGGCGTCGACGTAGAAGCGTGAGTACGCCGCGCACACCTGGCCGCTGTTGAACATCGCGCCCTGAACGCACCCGGTCACGGCCCGTTCCATGTCGGCGTCGGCCGCGACGATCACCGGGGTCTTGCCGCCGAGTTCGAGGGTGACGCGGGCCAGGTTGCCCGCCGAGGCCCGCAGGATGCTGCGGCCGGTCTCGGTGGAGCCGGTGAACGACACCTTGTCCACGCCGGGGTGGGCGGCCAGGGCCGCGCCGGTATCGGGGCCGCCGGTCAGGAGGTTGACGACTCCGGCGGGGAATCCGGCCTGCTCGCACAGTTCCATCAGCTTCAGCGCGGTCAGCGGCGTCTGCTCGGCCGGTTTGATCACGACCGTGTTGCCGCAGGCGAGCGCCGGTGCGAGCTTCCAGGCGAGGATCATGAGCGGGAAGTTCCAGGGCGTGATGAGCGCGCAGACGCCCACCGGTTCGCGGCGGGTGTAGTGCAGGACGTCGGGCAGCGACACCGGGATCGTCGCGCCCTCGATCTTGGTGGCCCAGCCGGCGAAGTAGCGGAAGTGCTCGGCGGTGCCCCGGACGGAGATCTCCCGCGCGACGCCGGGCGGCTGGCCCTGGTCGTGGCTCTCCAGGCGGGCCAGTTCGTCGTCGTGGGCCTCGATCAGGTCGGCCAGGTGCCACAGCAGGCGGCCGCGCGCCGACGGGGACATGCGCGCCCAGGCGGGGTCGTGCAGCGCCGTCCGGGCCGCGGCCACGGCGTCGCCGACGTCGGCCGCACCGGCGGCGGCGACCGTGCCCAGTTCGGCGCCGGTCGCCGGGTCGAGGGTGGCGAACTCGCGGCCGTCGGCCGCCGGGCGCCACGTGCCGCCGATGAACAGCCGGCCCGGGGTGCGCAGCCGGGGCGGAGAGGAGCCCTCCAGTGTGATCGTCATGACCTGAGCATGAACGCGAGGCGCCGATCGCGCCTTGTCCGGGAGCGTCCATTCGTTGCCTGTTCATGTACGGTTTCCTATATGAGGCTCCGGACGAGCGACGTCCCGGCGCAGGATCGCGAAGAGCTCTGGCGGCACACGGTCGCGCGCTCCTTCGTCCCGCTCGACTTCGCGTTCCGGCGGGGCTGCTCCGGCGAGATCACCGGCCGCAGGATCGGCCACATCCTCGTCACCGAGGTGAGCGCCGGGTCCCACCGCGCCGAACGCACCGACCGGCACATCAGGAGCTCGGCCGGCCCCGGTTTCTACAAGCTGAGCCTGCCGGTCAGCGGCCGGGTGCGGATCCGGCAGGACGGCCGCGACACTCCCCTGCTGCCCGGCGACCTCACGATCTACGACACGAGCCGGCCGTACCAGGTCGTCTTCGACGGGACGTGCAGGGTGATCGTGGTGATGTTCCCGCACGGCGAGCTGCGCCTGCCGCAGCGGGCGATGCGCGAGGTCACCGCGCGGCGGATCGCGGGCGGGCGAGGGCTGGGCGGCGTGGTCTGCCCGCTGCTGGTGAACCTGGCCGGTCACCTGGACGAGATCGGCGGCGCGCCCGCGGCGCGACTGGCCGACAACGTCGTCGACCTCGTCGCCACGCTGTACGCGTCCCGCCTGGGCGAACACGCCACCGCTCCGGCGCCGCTGCTGCGCGAGCGGGTCAAGGCGGTCATCGCGGCACGCCTCCGCGACCCCGGGCTCCGGCCGGAGACGATCGCCGCGGCCTGCCACATCTCCCCCGGATACCTGCACAAGCTGTTTCGCGCCGAGGGCGTCACGGTGTCGAGGTACATCCGCGACCTGCGCCTGGAGCGCTGCCGCCGCGACCTGCTCGACCCCGGCTCAGGCGAGGTGGCGGTGCGCGCCATCGGCGCGCGCTGGGGGTTCACGGACGCCGCGCACTTCAGCCGCGTGTTCAAGGCGGGGTACGGGCTGGCGCCCCACGAGTACCGGCTCAGCCGCCACGCGGGCGAATGGTGAAGTCGAAGGCCAGCGTGCCCGGGTCGAGCAGGGTGGTGCCGCCGTCGACGGTCAGCACCGCCCCGTTGACGTAGGAGGCAGCGCCGCTCAGCAGCCACACCACGGCGGCGGCCGCCTCCTCAGGAGCGGCGGGCCGGCGCTGGGGCACCAGCCTGGTGATCTCGGCGTAGGCCTCCTCGCGGTCGAGCCCCAGCGGCTGCCCGAACTCGCGCATCTCCTCGTCGGCCATCTCGGTGCGCACCCAGCCGGGACAGACGACGTTCGCCCGCACGCCCTGGGGGCCGAAGTCGGCGGCGATCGTCTGGGTGAGCATCGTGAGCCCGGCCTTGGAGGCGGCGTAGGCCGAAGCGCCCGCGGGCGCGCGCAGCGCCGCGATGGAGCTCACCGCGACGAACGCCCCCGACGCGGCGATGAGGTGCGGCAGCGCCGCCCGCGCCAGCAGGTAGCCGGAGGTGAGGTTCGTGCGCAGGCTGGTCTCCCAGTCCTCGGGCGTCAGCGTGAGCACGGTGCCCGAGCGCATCACCCCGGCGTTGGCCACCACGCCGTCCAGCCGCCCGAAGGTCGCGACCACCTCGGCGACGAGCGCGCCGACGTCCTGCTCGGAGGTGACGTCGGCGACGATCGGCAGCGCGCCGGTCTCCGCCGCGACCCGGTCCAGGGCCGACCTGCGCCGCCCGCAGATCACGACCCGCGTTCCGGCGTCCGCCGCTCTGGCCACGGCCGCGCCGATGCCGCTCCCGCCGCCCGTGACGATCACCACGTGTGACACGGCCCCGAGATTATCGCAAATCCTATACGAGCACTACTTACACGGACTTAACATCCATTACCCTAAAGTGCTAGGAGACTAGATAAATGGGAGAACCGGTGATCGAGTTCCACCTGGACGGCCGCTCGGGCGTCTCGCCGTACCTGCAGATCGTCCAGCAGGTACGGCAGGCGCTCCGGCTGGGCCTGCTACGCGAAGGCGACCAGCTCCCCACCGTGAAGGACGTGGTCGCGAACCTGGCGATCAACCCCAACACGGTGCTCAAGGCCTACCGGGAGCTTGAGCACGAGGGCCTGGTGGCGGCCCGGCCGGGCGTCGGCACCTTCGTCACCAGGACGCTGACCGACGCCTCGCTGGCCGCCCACGCGCCGCTGCGCAGGGAGCTGCGGATCTGGCTGGCCAAGGCCCGCCTGGCCGGTCTCGACGACGAGAGCATCGAGGCCCTGTTCATGAACACCTTTCGGACCGCCGCTCAGGAGGACATAGCATGACCGCTGTCCTGCAGGCCCAGGAGCTGGGCAGGAGGTACGGCCGGCGATGGGCCCTCAGAGACTGCACCATCGACATCCCGGCCGGGCACGTCGTCGGGCTGGTGGGCCCCAACGGCGCCGGCAAGACGACACTGCTGAAGATGGCCGCGGGCCAGCTGGCACCGACGTCGGGCGGCATCACGGTCCTCGGGGGCCTGCCCGCCGCCGGTCCGGCCCAGCTGGCCAAGGTGGGATTCGTCGCCCAGGACACCCCCGTCTACGCCGGGCTGAGCGTCGCCGACCATCTCCGGCTGGGCGCCCGGCTCAACCCCGGCTGGGACGCCGGACTGGCCCGCGACCGGATCGCCGCGCTCGGCCTCGACCCCGCCCACAAGGCGGGCCGGCTGTCGGGGGGCCAGCGCGCCCAGCTCGCCCTCACGCTGGGCCTGGCCAAGCGCCCCCAGCTGCTGATCCTGGACGAGCCCGTCGCCTCGCTCGACCCGCTGGCCCGCCGCGAGTTTCTGCAGGGCCTGATGGAGGCGGTCGTCGAGCACGAGCTCAGTGTTCTGCTCTCCTCCCACCTGGTCGCCGACCTGGAACGTACGTGTGACTACCTGATCGTGCTGGTCGACTCGCGGGTGAGGGTGGCGGGCGAGGCCGAGCGGCTCCTGTCCACCCACCACCGGCTCACCGGCCCCCGCCGCGACCCCGACCGGCTGCCCGCCGACCAGGAGATCGTCAGCGCGAGACATACCGACCGGCAGAGCACCTTCATCGTGCGCACCGAGTCCCCGATCCACGACCCCGCCTGGACGGTCAGCCGGCTCAGCCTGGAGGACCTCGTCCTGGCCTACATGGAGAAGCCCGCCGAACCCCGGCGCGCGGCACTGGAGGTCCGGCGATGATCTGGCTGACCTGGCGGCAGTTCCGCGGCGCCGCCGCCATGATGGGCGCGGCCCTGCTCGCCCTGGCCGCCGTCCTGGCCGTGACCGGCCCCGGACTGGCCGCGGAGTACTCCGCCGGCATCGCCGCCTGCACCGGCGAGCGCGGCGGCTGCGCCCGCTTCTTCGACCGGTTCTTCGAGGAGTACCAGACCCCCTTCGTCCTGGTCACCGCCGTCGGCGTCGTCCTGCCGGCCCTGGCCGGCCTGTTCTGGGGCGCGCCGCTGATCACCCGCGAACTGGAGGCCGGCACGCACCTGCTGGTGTGGAACCAGAGCATCACCCGCGCCCGCTGGCTGGCCGTCAAGCTCACCGTCATCGGCCTCGCCGCCGTGGCCGCCGCCGGTTTGGGCAGCCTCGCGGTGACGTGGTGGTCCGGCCCGCTGGACAAGTCCGCCGCGCCGGGGTTCGCGCTGATGGACCCGCTGGTGTTCGGCGCGCGCGGCATCGTCCCCATGGGGTACGCCGCTTTCGCCTTCGTCCTCGGCGTGACCGCCGGGATGCTCCTGCGCCGCACCCTCACCGCGATGGCCGTCACCCTGGCCGTCTTCGCCGCGCTCCAGTTCGTCGTGCCGCTGCTGGCCAGGCCCCACCTGCAGCCGCCGGTCACCTCGGCCTTCCCGCTCAGCCAGGAGAACGTGGACGTCTTCGGCCTGCCCCGCGACGGAACGAGTCCCCGGGTCGCCCTCGACAACGCCATCCCCGGCCACACCGGCGCCTGGGTCCTGTCCAGCCGGCTCGTCGACCCCTCCGGCCGCCCGATGATCAGCGACGACGCGGGCACCGTCATTCCGGTCTCCGTGACCTCGGGGCCGTGCGCGCCGCCCTCGATGGCGGCGCCGGGAGAAGGCGGGATGGAGGGCTGCCTGGCCGAGGTCAACCGGCTGGGCTACCGGCAGCAGGCCACCTACCACCCCTTCGCCCGGTTCTGGACCTTCCAGGCCATCGAGACCGGCGCCTACGCCCTGCTCACGCTGGGCCTGGCGGGCTTCTGCTTCTGGTGGATCAGGAGGCGCCTGTCATGAGCTCGAAGACCGTGGCCGCAGGGCTCGTCCTGCTGCTGACGGCGGCCTGCGCGGGCCAGACGCCGCCGCGCGCCGTGCCCGGCGTGGTGAGCGCCACCGGCTCGCCGGCGTGCGCCGAGCCGCCACGCGGCGCACCGCCCGCCGCCGAGACGCCCACCACCGTCGACGTCATCGAGCAGGCCTACCTCTGCATCCTGTCCACCTACTACAGCGGAGCCACGCTGGACCACCGCACGCTGCTGAACGCCGGATTCGTCGCCTTCACCCAGGAACTCAACCGCGACGGGCACGACCTGGCGGAGGCCACCCTGCCGGCGATGAGCGGTGACCGGACGGCCGACTGGGCGGCGTTCGAGAAGCTGTTCCGGCGCCTCACCGACCTGCTGCCGCAGGACGCGAAGCTGCGCGAGCGGCTGGCCGCCGCCACCCTGGAGGCCATCGTCGCCGCCCTGGACGACAACCACGCCCGCTGGGCGCACGGCATGCGGCGCGCGCCCAGCTCCTACGACGACGAGCAGTACGGCCTGGGGTTCAGGCCGAACCTCGGCCCTCAGACAGCCGGCAACCCCGGCATCGCCCTGCCCCCGCTGTTCGTCGCGTCCGTGCTGGGCGGCGCCGCCAGGAGCGCCGGGCTGCGGCCCGGCGACATCATCGAGTCGGTGAACGGCTCCGCCCCCTTCGTCGGCACGGACGTCACCCCCGCCGCGATCACCGCCCTGTACCCGCGCTATCCGCAGGCCGGCCCGGTCCGGCTGCGGGTGCTGCGCCAGGACACCGGCCGCCGCCGGGAGGTGACGCTGAAGCCCGGCCTGTTCCGGCCCGACCCCGCCGCCCTGCAGACCGTCACCGCCGAACGGCTCGGCGGCGACATCGCCCACGTACGGCTGCGCGGCTTCGGCCCCGACTCCGCCGACCGGGTGCTCAAGGCGATCTCCAGGCTGAACACCGGCCGCGGGCTCGCCGGTCTGGTCCTGGACCTGCGCGGCAACGGCGGCGGCAGCCCCGACGAGGTGAACCGGCTGCTGGGCGCGTTCGCGCACGGCAAGGTCACCGCCTACCAGTGCGCGCCCGACGGCGCCTGCGAGACCATGCGCACCGATGACGGCGTCGCTCTGCTCGGCCTGCCGTTCGTGGTGCTCACCGACCGCGCCTGCGCCTCGGCGTGCGAGCACTTCAGCGCCGCGGTCAAGGACCTCGGGCTCGGCAAGCTGGTCGGGACGCGGAGCGCGGGCGCGGTGTCGGGGCCGGCGCAGGGGTACCTGCTGAGCAACAACACGATGTTGTCGTTGCCGTCGAAGCACCACCTGGCGCCCAACCGCGAGGTGATCGACCGGGTGGGCGTCGCGCCCGACCACCATGTGCCGCAGACTCCGGAGGACGTCGCGGCGGGGCGCGACGCCGCCCTGGCCAAAGCCCTGACCCTGCTGCCGGGAGGACGTGCGTGATGAGCCTGAAGCCGCTGCTGCGAGGTGGGCTCGCCGCCGGGCTCGTGGTGCTGGCCGTCTCGGCCTGCTCGGCGCCGGCCGCGCCCCGGTCGGCCGGGGCCGGTCCGCCGAAGGCGAGCGGGCCCGCCGCGCTGCCCGCGCCCACGGGCGCGTATCCGGTGGGAGCCACGATGCTGCATCTGACCGACGACTCGCGGCCCGATCCGTGGGTTCCCGAGAGGAAGGCCAGGGAGCTCATGGTCACCGTGTGGTATCCGGCCCGGGAGCGTTCCGGGCGGCCGGTGCCGTACATGAGCGCGAAGGAGTCGGAGCTGACCCTGAAGGGAAAGCGGGTGACCGGCTCGCCGTACGACGTGCTGAGCAGGACGCGCACCCACGCCTTCGCGGACGCGACGCCGGCCGGGCGGGACGGGAGCCTGCCGCTGGTGGTGCTCTCCCCCGGGTTCACGATGCCCAGGAGCACGCTCACGGCTCTGGCCGAGGACCTGGCCAGCCACGGGTACGTGGTGGCGGGGGTCGACCACACCTACGAGAACTACGCGACGACCTTTCCCGGCGGGCGCGTCGCCGACTGCGTGGCCTGCGACGCCGACAGCGATTTCGGCTTCGGGACGAAGGTCACCGGGATCCGGGCGGCCGACGTCTCCTTCGTGCTCGACCGGCTGACCGGCGACGGGCCCGCGTGGAAGGGCTCCTCGCTGATCGACCCGTCCAAGATCGCGATGGCCGGCCAGTCGATGGGCGGGGCCGGGGCCGTGGCGGCCATGGTGAAGGACTCCCGGGTACGCGCCGGGATCGACATGGACGGCACCACCTACGCCCGCATCCCCAAGGGCGGGCTGGCGCGGCCGATGTTGTTCCTGGGCTCGGCGGGCCACAAGCCGGGTGGCCGCGACGTCTCCTGGGATCGCGACTGGAAGCTGCTGACCGGCTGGAAGCGCTGGCTCGTCCTGCCCGCCGGCGACCACCAGTCGTTCACCGACGTGCCGCTCCTGGCGGGCGCGCTCGGCGTGGAACCGCCCGGCACGCTGACGGCGGCCCGCTCCGCGGAGCTCACCCGCACCTATGTGCGCGCCTTCCTCGACCTGCATCTGCGCGCCAAACCCCAGCCCCTCCTGGAACGGCCCTCGCCACGCCACCCCGAGGTCACCCACTGCGCCCCGGCCGCGAAGACCTGCGCCTAGCCTCAGCCGAGGACCAGGCGGTGGCCGTCCCTGCGCAGCGCCGCCAGCGCGTCCTCGGCGTGGTCGGGGCCGCGGGTCTCCAGCTGCAGTTGCACCTCGACCTCGTCCACGTCGAGACCGGAGCCCACGCGCTCGTGCACGATGTCCAGCACGTTCACGCGCAGCGCCGCCAGATCGGTCAGCAGGGCGGCCAGGGCGCCCGGCCGGTCGCGCAGGCGCACGCGCACCGCCAGGTAGCGTCCGGCCGCCGCCAGGCCGCGCCGCAGCACGCGGGCCAGCAGCATCGGGTCGATGTTGCCGCCGGACAGCAGCACGACCACCGGCGGCTCGAACGCCCCAGGATGGGCCATCAGCGCGGCCACGCCGACCGCCCCGGCCGGTTCGACGACCTGCTTGGCCCGCTCCAGGCACAGCACCAGCGCCTTGGAGATCTCCTCCTCGGTCACGGTGACGACCTTGTCCACCAGGTAGTGGATCAGCTCGAACGGCAGGTCGCCGGGCCGCCCGACGGCGATCCCGTCGGCGATCGTCGGGTACGGCTCCAGCAGCACCGGACGCCCCGCTGCCAGCGACGGCGGGTAGGCGGCGGCCCGCTCGGCCTGCACGCCGACCACCGTGATGCCGGGCCGCAGCGACTTGGCGGCCAGCGCGAGCCCGGCGGCCAGCCCGCCGCCGCCGATCGGGACGACGATGGTGGCGGTGTCGGGCAGCTGGTCGAGGATCTCGATGCCGATCGTGCCCTGACCGGCGATGACGTCGGGGTGGTCGAAGGGGTGGATGACGACGGCGCCGGTCTCGGCCGCGTGCTCGTGCGCCCTGGCCAGCGCCTCTTCGACGGAGCGGCCGCCCAGCCGTACCTCGGCGCCGTAGCCGAGCGTGGCCTCGACCTTGGGCAGCGCGGCGCCCTCCGGCATGTACACGGTGGACTTGGCGCCGACGAGACCGGCGGCGAGGGCGACGCCTTGGGCGTGGTTTCCGGCGCTGGCCGCGACGACGCCGCGGGCGCGTTCCGGCTCGGTGAGCCCGGCGATGCGGACGTACGCCCCACGCGCCTTGAACGAGCCCGATCGCTGCAGGTTCTCGCACTTGAGGTGGACGGGGCCCGCGGCCAGGTCGGACAGCACCCGCGAGGGCAGCACGGGGGTGCGCACGGTCACCGCGGCGAGCAGTTCCTGCGCTGCGAGGACGTCGTCGAAGGACACCTGCGGACCGGTCATGCGGGCAAGTCTCCCACCGTGCGGCACCGGCCGGTCACAGTGACTGCGCGAAAGCGAACAATCCGCCGGGGTCGTAGGCTGCCTTCACCTCTCTCAGGCGTTCCAGGCTCGCGCCGTGGTAGGCGGCGGGCCAGCCGGGCAGGTCGGCGTCGGGGTAGTTGGGGTAGACGCCACGTGTCCAGGGTGACAGCCGTGCCCAGGACGCGCACAGCCAGGCGTGGGCCTCGTGCCTGCGGGCGTCGGTGGCGCGGAAGCCCACCTGGACGGACTGCTTCAGCAGGAAGCGCGGGGTGCGGTGGGCGAAGGCGCCGCCGCTCGCGCGGGCGATGGCGCCGCCCCAGGGGACGAACTCCAGGTCGCGGATCTCGCCGTAGACGCGGTCGGCGGCCAGCCGTTCCAGCAGGTCGTCGATGGCGGCCCGGGGCAGCCTGCCGGGGAAGAAGCCCGACTTGTTCAGGCGCAGGCCGGGGCGCTCGCCCGGCGGCAGATCGGTGACGGCGCCCGCGCCGCCGTCGGCGTAGGCGTGGTGGCGGGCGGCGGCCGGGCCGTCCAGGGGTGTGAGGGTGACCTGTTCCAGGGGCGGGAGGTCGGCGAGGATCTTGCGGGCCTGTTCCCTCGTCCCGGCGACGGCGCCGAAGAGCACGGCGTAGGGCTCCTCCTCCGGTTCGTCGCCGCAGATGACCGCGATCTCCAGGTTCACCTCGTCGGGCGCCTCCGGCAGGTGGTGCTGCCAGGCCTCGACGAGGTCGGCGGCGCGGGCGTACGGGCAGATGGCCTGGACGACGGTGATCGGCACGATGGGGCGGGTGCGCAGCGTGACCTCGGTGACGACGGCGAAGTTGCCGCCGCCCGCGCCGCGCAGCGCCCACAGCAGGTCCTCCGGCGCGTCGGTGATCCGTCCGTCGGCCAGCACCACGCGCGCGGCGAGCAGGTGGTCGGCGCCCAGGCCGTACAGGCGGCTGAGCACGCCGTAGCCGCCGCCGAGCACCGCGCCGACCACGCCGACGTCCTGGCACCAGCCGCACGGGACCAGCCGGCCGTGCGCGGCGAGGGTCCCGGCGAGCTCGCCGACGCGTACGCCCGCGCCGGCCTTGACCACGTCCGCGCCGGTCTGGATGGTCTTGAGACCGGACAGGTCGATGAGCAGGCCGGTGGTGGAGGAGTGGTCGGCGAAGCTGTGGCCGCCGCCGCGCAGCGCGAACGGCATCCCGCGTGAGCGCGCCAGGTCCAGGGCGGCCGCGACGTCGGTTTCCGTGGCGCAGCAGGCGATGAGGGCGGGCAGCCGCTCGGTGGGCGTGCCGAGGAACGCCTTGCGCCTGGCCTGGTAGCCGGGCTCGCCCGGCTGGATCAGCCTCATCGGCGTGCCGCCCTGCCGGTCTGCAGGGCGTACAGCTCGGCGTAGCGGCCGTTCAGGGCGAGCAGTTCGTCGTGGGTGCCCTGCTCGGCCACGCGGCCCCGGTGCAGCAGGACGATCCGGTCGGCGTGCCTGACGCTGGTCAGGCGGTGGGTGATGAGCACCACGGTCCGCTCCCCCGCGATCTTGCGGAGCGTCTCGTACACGGCGTACTCGGCCTTGGCGTCCAGGGGTGCGGTCGGCTCGTCCCAGATGAGCAGGGGGCCGTCGCGGAACAGGCCGCGGGCCACCGCCAGGCGCTGCCACTGCCCCGCCGACAGCTCGTGGCCGCCCCTGAACTGCTTCGACAGCAGCGTGCGCCAGCCGTCCGGCAGCTCGGCGACCACGTCGTCGGCCGCGGCCAGCGCGGCGGCCTCGCGCAGGGCGTGGTCATGCGGGTCGGCGCGGTCGTGGCGGCCCATGCGGACGTTGGTCCTGGCGTCGTGCGGCCAGCGCAGCGGGTGCTGCGGCACCAGCACGACCCGGTCGGCGAGCGAGGCGGGGTCCAGGCCGGCGGTGTCGAGGCCGTCCCAGCGCAGGGCGCCGGTGCTGGGACGGTAGAGGCCGGCCAAGAGCCTGGCCAGCGTGGTCTTGCCGGAGCCGTTCTCGCCGACCAGCGCGATCGTCTGGCCCGCGTGGATGGTCAGGTCGATGTCGCGCAGCGCCGGGTTCGAGCTGCCCGGGTAGGTGAAGCCGACGCCGTGCAGCGTGAGGCGTTCCGGTGAGCGGGGCGCCGCCGTACCGCCGGAAGGGGCGCGGCGAGCATGGGCGTCGGCGAGGAAGTCGTGGTAGTCGGCCACGTACATGAACTGCTCGAACAGCTGGTTGGCGGCCTGGGCGAGCTGCTTGAGCGCGGTCGCGGCCACCCGCACGGCGATCACGGCCGTCCCGGCCGCGGCCAGCGCGATCCACCCGGAGTGCAGCATCAGCCCGAGTACGGCCAGCACCCCGGCCATGGCCAGCCCGCCCGCCGCGCGCCCCGCCGCCCTGACCCGGGCCATGGACAGGCCCACCCGGGTCTCGGTCCTCTGCAGAAGGTTCGCCACCTGCCGGTACTCGTCCAGCACGTACGGCTGCGCCTGGCAGGCCCGCACCTCGGCCGCCGGTTCGCGTTCCGTCGCCAGGTCGGCCAGCATGTCGACCCGCCGGTTGAGCGTGACCATCTCGCGCATGCCGCCGTACCCGTGCCGGGCCGCCCTGAGCACCGCCCATCCCTCGGGGATCACGCTGAGCACGAGCAGCGGCACCAGCACTGGATGCAGGACGGCCAGCCCGGCGGCGGCCGCGGTCACCCCGCAGGCCGCGCCGAGCAGGTCGATGGTGTTGGCCACGGCGCGGTCCAGGTGGAACAGGCCGCGGTCGCGGGCCCGGTGCAGGCCGTCGTAGAAGTCGACGTCGTCGAAGTCGGCCAGTTGCACGCCGAGCGCGGCGGCGAACAGCCGTTCCTCGGCGGCCCGCCGCAGCGCGGGTTCCAGCCGCGCCCTGGCCAGCTCGACCGCGGCCTCCGCCGCCGCGCGCAGCGCCACGATCGCGGCGACGAGCGCCAGGCCGGGCACGGCGGCCGCCAGCCGTTCCGGCGCGGCGCCCTCGGCCAGCAGGTCGTCGAGCACCGAGGCGGTGGCCAGCAGCCCGCTGGCCGTCGCGGCGCCCGCGGCGAGCTGCAGGGCGAGGATGACCAGCGCCGGGCGGCGCCCGCTGTGCCAGATGAGGCGCAGCACGGGCGCGGTCAGCGCGGGCAGGCGGCGCAACGTGCGCCGCGAGGCCGGGTCGGGACGGTCCAGGTGCCAGTAGGGGGCGACGAGGTCATCCTCCACGCGATCTCACTCCAGGTCCGGGAGCAGGACGGACGGCAGCGCGCTGCCCGGGTGCGTACGCAGCAGCTGGTAGGCCACCCCGCCGAGGCCGGGCAGCAGACCGGGCGCGAAGGCGTCCCTGGCCAGGCCGCTGATCGGGCCGTTGGTCTCCAGGCTGCCCAGGATGTGGGCGAGCAGGGCCTCGCGCCCGACCGGCGCGACCCCGGCGGCCCGAGCGTGCTCGATCACCTCCCAGGATCCGAGGTCGCCGTGGCAGAGCGTGTGGTTCCAGCCGGTGCCGTCGGCCCAGCAGGAGGCGGCGGCTCTGGCCAGGCGCTCGCGCCACAGGTCGCCGCCCTGGCGGGCGAGCTGGTCGGCGGCGACGATGCCGACCCCGCCGGCGCCGTGACACCAGGCGGCGGCGGTGTGGCCGTCGCCGCGCAGGTCGAGCCAGCCGCGCTGGCCGTGGTCGTAGAGCGTGTCCTCGTAGGCGAAGGCGGCGTCGGCCAGCTCGCGCCTTCCCGGCAGGCGCGACAGCGCCCAGCCGATGCCGGTGGCGCCGTGCGCGAGGCCGCCGAGCCCCTGGGGGAAGCGGGGGCTGGGCCAGCAGACGCCGCCCTCCCGGTGCTCGGCGAGGCCGGCCAGGCGGGCGCCGATCGATGCGGCCAGTTCGCTCCAGCGGGGCTCCGCGGTCCGCGCGGCCAGGCTGAGCAGGGGAACGATGGCGCCGGCCATCCCGGCCAGCAGGTCGTAGGAGTCGTCGGCCTCGATCGCCGGGGGCAGCAGGGCCGCCTGCGCGCGGGCGCGCTCCAGCGCCTCGTCTCCCACCGCGCCGAGCGAGCGCAGGAGCAGCCAGCCCCACACCTGCGAGGCGATGCCCAGGTAGGCCCCGGGCGGCTCGGGCCGCAACGGAAGGCCCTCCTGCCGCTTCTCGGCGTCGCGGTCCTCGGCCAGGCGGATGGTGCGCAGCAGTGCCGCCCGCAGGCCGTCCAGGTCGTCGACGGGGTCGGCCCTGCCCGCCGCGCTCTCCGTCAGGTAGGCGCTCACCAGGATCGCGACGCCGTGGGCCCCGCCGTACAGGTCGGCGGCCAGGGGTTGCACGGCCCAGCCCGTGGGGGTGAGCAGGGGCGTGATCCAGGTGACGGTGCCGTCGCCGCCGCGCACGGCGCTGTCGAGCACGCCGCGCATGATGCCGGCCGCGGCGGTCCTGCGGCGCGACTCCAGCCGGTCGGTACGGATCACGCCGGGCGACAGCCCCTGGTCCTCCGGCATCCAGCCCTCGTTGAGGTAGGCGCTGACCAGGGCCGCCTGCGCCACCCCGCGGTCCAGGGCGTGGTCGCGGGCCCGCCAGCGGGCCACCGCGTCGGCGACCAGGTCCAGCTCGGGCCCGCACCGGGTGCCGGCAGGGCCGCGCAGCATGCCGGCGCGCGGCGTGGTGTCGAACATCGGGATGTCGCCGTGGCACAGCTCGTCCACCTCGGCGGCGATGATGGCGGCGTCTCCGGGCGCGCCGGGGACGTTCTCCGACATCTTGGCCAGCAGGGCGGCAGCCTTGGCGCGGGCGCCCGCCTCGTCGTGCAGCGCGACCGGGTGCCACAGCATGCGGCCCAGCTCGGCGTAGGACTCGGTGGAGCGCAGCACCGCGCGGACCGGGCAGTCGGCGAAGCCCGCCAGCAGCGGCTCCAGCTTGCCCGAGCGGTCCAGGTCGGCCAGGCGGGCGTCGAGCTCGTCGAACCCCGCGATGATCGCGTCCCAGTAGTGGCCGAGCACCGGCTCGGGGCTGGGGTGGTTGGCCGCCGGAGGCAGGTCGACCAGTTCCGTCCCCATGCGGGGGGCGTCGGTGCCGGCGCCGAGCACGACGGGCAGTTCGACCCGCGGCTGCTGGCCGGGCAGCGCTCCGGCGGCCGACATGTCCACGCCGCGCCAGCCCAGGGCCACGCCGCGTCCCGGCAGCAGGCCGGTCCGCATCACCGAGGCGTCCACCAGCTCCACGGCCAGGTCGACGGCCTGGCCGTAGCCGGAGGGGCGGGCCTTGGCGTGCGGGGCGAACAGGCTCTCGCAGTCGACGACGACGGGCTGGGGGCCGGCCGCGATGAGGTTCTCGGCGTGCAGGTCGCTGCCGCCGAGCAGGCGCATGAGGGCCAGCCAGTGGCCCATCCCGGTGTAGAAGGCGCGCAGTTCGCCGTCTCCGGCGCAGTGGCGGTGCCCGATGTGCTCGGCCCAGCCGTACTCCCGCCTGGTCACGACCGCGGGCACGCGCATGGCCGACACGCCGAGGTGCGTGAGCAGCTCGGCCAGCGCCGCGTCCACGGCCAGCGAGCGCGGCTTGTAGATCACGCGGCCGTCCGCGCCGCGCAGCAGGATGACGCTCTGCCCGCCGCGGTGGCTGTCGCCCGCGCCGAACTCGACGTGCTCCAGCTCTCCTTCCGGCGCGCCGGGCAGGGTGGAAAGCGCCGCGCGGTCGGCGGCGAAGCGCTGGGCGAAACGATGCGCGGCCGCGCAGCGGTTGCGGATCACCGTCATGAGCCGCGCCATCATGCCGGGGTACGGCCCCGCCAGCGCCTGCCAGAACGCCGGTCGCGCCACGGCGTCCTTCCACTCCAGCCAGCGTTCCTCGGAGTTCGCGGCGCTCAGCCGCCCGGACAGGCGCGCGGCGTTCAGCTCCAGCACCAGCACTCTGGTGATCTTGCGGCGGACGTCCTCCTCGACGCACTGCGCGGAGCCGGCCAGGATGGCGGCGCGCTCGGCCGCGGCGAGGCCGGTGAGCGACCCCAGCCGGGCCTCCAGACCGGCCAGCGGCGCCGCGATCAGCGGGTCCAGCGGGGGATCGAACTCACCGGCCATATGCTCCCGTCCCCGCTCAGCAGCAGTAACGGGTACGCGAGCCCGAGCAGGCGGTCCCGCACTTTCCTGAGTGGCCGGGGCCGGTCATGGTGATCTCGGATTCGACGTACATGCCGGGCAGCAGGGGGCCGACGGGGCTGTCGGGCTCTTCGCCCGTCCTCCAGGCGAGGATGATCTCTTCGGCCCTCTCGAGCGTGACGGTCATGCTTGCTCCCTTCTCGGACTTGGCGCCATGTTCTGCCGCCGGGTCCGTCACCGATAGGCGTCATAACTGCGCACTTGACACGACATTCCGGATATGGGAAAGACAGGAGTGATCACCCTTTCTGTGATTGACGATGACCGCATGCTCATCGACGGACTGGCGGCATGGCTGGAAGGCGTACCCGACGTCCGGCTGACCGCGTGCGCCGCGACCGTCCCCGAGCTTCTGCGCGCCGAACCCGCCCCCGCCGACGTGGTCCTGCTGGACCTGCTGCTCGCCGACGGCTCCGACCCCGTCCAGAACGTGCGCACGCTGGCGGGCCTGCATCGGCGGGTGCTCGTGGTCAGCGTGGTGACCTCGGGCGACATGGCCGTGCAGATGATCGACGCCGGGGCCTGCGGCTACCTCACCAAGGACCACGACCTGGCCGCCCTGCTGGCGAAGGTCAGGGAGGTGGCGGAGGACGGGGTGGCCCTGTCGCCCGAACTGGCGCTGGGCTGGCTGGCGGCGCGCGACGGCGAACGGCCCGTGCTGTCCCCGCAGGAACGTGCCGTCCTGCTCGCCTACGCCTCCGGCATGACGCTGGCCGCCGCCGCCAGAAGCGCCGGGGTGCAGCCGGGCACCGCCAAGAACTACCTGGAGCGCGTCAAGGACAAGTACCGCAAGGCCGGCCGTCCCGCCTACACCAAGCTGGAGCTGGCCACCCGGGTCAGAGAGGACGGCCTGGCCACCGGAGCTCCACGCACACCCCTTCACCGGGGGCCGTGATGACCTCCGCGCTGCCGCCCGCCTCCGCCATGCGCCCGGCGACCGAGGAGCGCAGCCCGTAGCCCGGCTCGGTCAGGTCCGGGGCGAAGCCGCGGCCGCGGTCGACCACGCGTACGGTGACCACCCCGTCCACCTCGACCGCGGTGAGCCAGGCCTCCCGCTCGCCGGAGTGCCTGGCCACGTTGTTGAGCGCCTCCTCGGCCGCCTCCGCCATGGCCACCGACACCGCCGTGGGCAGGTCCTCCGGCAGCGCCTCGGCGGCGTAGCGCACGCACAGTCCCAGGCCCGCCGCCCTGGCCACCGCCCGCGCCAGGCCGTTGCTCAGCCCGTTGGCGGGTCCCGCGGCCTCCTGTCTGATCAGGGCCCGGACATAGGAGGCGTCGGAGGCGCACCGGCGGCGTACCTCCTCGGTGTGGTGGTCGAGGCCGCCGCGGGCGATCGCGGTCAGCGTGGCCAGCACGGTGTCGTGCAGTTGCCGGAAGTGGGCGAGCCTGGCGTGCTCGGCCACCCGTTCCGCCACCCGTGCCGCCTCCGTGGCCAGCCGCTGCTCGGCCAGGCCGTCGAGCCGCGTGGCCTGGGCGGCCAGGTAGCGGCGGATGAAGAAGACGATGATCGCGAACCAGACATAGCTGTTAACCCGGACGGCCAGCTCCAGCAGGAACGGGTAACGCTGGCCGAGGTCGGCGGCGTGCGCGAACGCGTACACGATGATCGGGGGCACCAGTGCGGCGAAGTGGATCGCGCGGCGGCTGACCGCGCCGATCAGCGCGCCCGTCGCCAGCAGGGCGTGCGAGGACCAGTTGGACACGCACGCGGCGGAACCCGGCAGGCACGCGCCCGTCACCGCCACCATGAACGCGCAGGTGGCCGCCACGTCGATGACCACCGCCGGCGGCGCGAACCAGCCGCGGCGGGCGACCCAGCGGAACAACGTCACGTTCCACGCCAGCGCCAGGGCCAGCAGGGCGGCGTTGCGGCCGCGGTCTGCGAACAGAGCTTCGGCGGCCAGCAGGCTCGCGCCGGCCGGCAGCAGGTAGCTGGCCCGCTGCAACAGCAGGAGCATCGCCACGAACCTGCACACCCGCTCCCGGCTGGGCCGCGAGGCCAGGAACAGCGGGTCGCGCCAGCCCAGGGAGCCCCGCCCACCCGCCTGGGCCTGGCCGGCGGGCTCGGCCGCCGCGGGTGGAGAGTGCATGCAGGGCCGTCCTTCCGCCGATCCGCCTGAAGGATCTCCGCGCGGCGAACGGGCGTCAAGCGGGCACCGGATCAGTCGAGGACCGCGACCGCCTCAAGCTCGACCAGGTGCTCCGGTACGTCCAGCGCCGCCACGCCGATCAACGTCCCGGGCGGCACCGGCGTGCCGCCCAGCTTCGCGGCCGCCCGCGCCACCCCCTCCAGGAACAGGGGCATCTTGTCCGGGGTCCAGTCGACGACGTAGACGGTGAGTTTCGCCACGTCGTCGAAGGTGCCGCCGGCTCCGGCCAGGGCGGTGGCGACGTTCAGATAACACTGCTCGACCTGGGCGGCGAGGTCGCCGCCGTCCCAGGCCACCTGGCCGGCGACGAAGACCATCTTCGTCCCGGTCGCGATCGACACCTGCCGGTAGGCGTTGATCTCCGGCAGTCCGCTGGGGTTGACCAAGGTGATGGGCATGCCCGCCTCCGTACTCTCTCGTGGTTACTCGGACACCGTAGGAGAGTGGCGGCTGACATGGAAGAACGCACTTTTCGGAGACTGGGGAACCCTTTGGTTACCCAGGTTGTCACGCCCACGCCACCTATGCTAGCTATAACATCCTGTGCTGATCGACATAGGAGCGGAATCCATGACGAGTGACGACCTTCTCCACCGCCTGCGGACCCTGGAGGACCGCGAGGCGATCCGCGAGGTGCTCCACCGCTACGCCCGCGGCGCCGACCGGTGCGACCTGGAGCTGTTCAAGTCCTGCTACTGGCCTGACGCCGTCGACTGCCACTGGTTCTTCAACGGCAACGCCCACGCCTTCGCCGACTACGTGATCTCCCTGCTCGCCGAGCTGCGCACCTCCCAGCACTCCATCACCAACCCGATCATCGAGCTGGACGGGGACCGGGCGTTCGCCGAGTGCCAGTGGTACGTGCTGCACCGCATGGAACTGGGCGACGGCTCGGGCCGCCTGCTCGACCAGCAGCTGGAAGGCCGCTACGTCGACGTGTTCGAACGCCGGGACGGCGAGTGGAGGATCCTGCGCCGCCAGACGGTGACGGAGGCGGGGCGCGAGTTCGTGGTCGAGGACCTGAACGCGGGGATCCCCGACGACCTGCCCATCGCGGGCCGCCGCGCACCCCGCGACATCGTGTACGCCGGGATGGACATCCTCGGCATGGAGGTCATCGCGATCGACGGCATGGACCTGTGGGAGATGGCCCGCGCCCGCCACCGCTGACGACGCGGGCCCTCAGGATCGATAGGACTCCAGGCCCGCCAGGACGAAGTCCATGCCCCGCGTGAAGTGGGCGTCCCAGCCGGCGTCGGCGCCCGGCGGGTGCGCGGCGAGCACCGGATAGAGGGCGGCTCGCCGCTGGATGTGCTCGCCGAGCGCGCGGCGGGAGCCGCCCTGGTCCTCCTGCCGCCAGGCCGCCTCGACCGAGGCCGTGCCGATGACGTAGTTGCTGACGGCCGCGGCCGCCGCCGACAGGTTGAGCCCGGAGAACCCGGCCGAGACCAGGGCCGCGTGCACGAACTCGGCCCGCGCCAGAGCATGAGGCCCCATCAGCGGACGGCTGCTGGCCAGCGGCCCCGCCCACGGATGCCGCAGCAGCGCGGCCCGCAGCCCGTCCATGAACGCGGCGAGATCCTCCCGCCAGGACACGTGATCGGGCAGCGCGACCTCGCCGAACACCTCGTCCAGCGCCAGGTCGAACAGCTCGTCCCGGGTCGCCACGTACCAGTAGAGGCTCGTGGCGTGCACGTCCAGCGCCTCGGCCAGGCGCCGCATGCTCAGCCCCGCCATGCCGTCGCGATCCAGCGTCCCGACCGTGGCGGCCACGATCCGCTCGCGGGTCAGCGACGGCGAGCGCTGCGGGGCGGGCGGCTCGCGCAGCCAGACGCCGCCGGGCATCGTACCGGCGCCCTGCGGACGCTTGGGGCTCATGCGCCCATGCTAGTAGCCCTACACTGTTGGATTAATCCAACACTGTAGGAGGAAGTATGGAAGGCCATCCGAGACGCTGGGCGATCCTGATCGCCATCTGCGCGGCGCTGCTGGTGATCGTGATGGACAACACCGTCCTGCACGTCGCCCTGCCCGCGATCACCGCCGCGTTCGGCGCCACCGCCGCGCAGCAACAGGCGATCGTCGACGCCTACGTGATCGTCTTCGCCGGGCTGCTCATCGCCGCGGGAGCCGCCTCCGACCGCTACGGCCGCCGGCGCGCCATGGTCATCGGGCTGACCGTGCTCGGCCTGGCCTCCGCCGCCGCCATCGCCGCGCCCTCGACGTGGTGGCTGATCGGCGCCCGCGCGCTCATGGGCGTCGGCGCCGCCCTGGTCATGCCGGCCACGCTGGCCGTCCTCGTCCAGGTCTTCCCCCCGCGTGAACGGCCCAAGGCCTTCGCCGCGTGGGCGGCGGCCGCCTCCGTCGCGATGGCGGCGGGGCCGGTGCTCGGCGGGTACCTGGTGGACGCCTGGAGCTGGGCGGGCGTCTTCCTGATCAACGTGCCGCTCGCCGGCGTGGCCGTACCGGCGATCCTGTGGCTCGTCCCCGAGTCGCGCGACCCGCGCGCCCGCCCCGTCGACCCCCTCGCCGCCGCACTGGTCACCGCCGGCATGGTCGCCCTGACCACCGCCATCATCGCGCTCGGCGAGCACGGCCGCCCTTCGCCGCTCGTCCTCGCCTGCGCCGGGGCCGCCGTCCTCGCCCTCGCCGCCTTCGTCCTGCGCCAGCGGCGGGCGAGCACGCCGGTCGTCGAGTTCTCGCTCTATCGCGACCGGCGCTTCGCCGGAGGCAGCGCCGCGGCCGCCCTGCTCACCGTCGGCACCGGCAGCGCGCTGTTCGTCCTCACCCAGTACCTGCAGCTCGTCCTCGGCTACGACGCCCTGCGGGCCGGGCTCGCGGTGATGCCACTGGCCGCGGGCACCGTCCTCGGCTCGGCGGCCGGCGCCCGCGTGCCCTCCCGCATCGGCCCCCGCGCCACGATCGTCATCGGATTCGCGATCACCGCCGCCGGCTTCGCGCTCCTCGCCGCCCTCACCCCCGGCAGCTCCTACCCTCTCGTCGCCGCCGGACTCCTTCTGGCGGGCGCCGGCACCGGGCTGGCGGGACCGTCCACGACGACCACGGTGCTCGGCGCCGTCCCGCCGGAGCGCGCGGGCATGGGCTCGGCGCTCAACGACACCCACCAGCAACTCGGCATCGCGCTCGGCGTCGCCGTCCTCGGCAGCCTGCTCGCCGCCACCTACCGCACGGGCCTGCCCGCCGCCGTCCCCGACGCCGCGCGCGCCTCTCTGGCCGCGACCCTCACCCACGACACGGTACGTCTCGACGCCGCCCTCGCCACGGCCGCCAGGGAGGCCTTCACCGGCGCCCAGACCCTCACGATGCTGACCGCCGCCGGCTGCGCCCTCGCCGGGGCGGCCATCGCCGCGACCGTCCTGCGCCGGGATTGACCTCCACCTGGCTTGAGGTCGCAGGCTGGGCCCAGCGTCCATTGATCAAGGGAGAACACCGTGCTCAAGCTTGGCGTCACGCTGCCGCCGTCCGGCGTGGACGAGAGCGCCGGCGTGCGCGAGCATGCCCGGCGCGCCGAAGACCTCGGCCTGGAGTCCATCCGGATCGGCGACCACCTGATCCCGGTGCGCCCGTATCCCGACAGCACCATCGTCCTGGCCACCGCCGCTGACGCTCAGAGCGACCCGACCACGGCGTTGACCGCCGCGAGCAGCGCACCCCCCACCAGCGCGACCACCAGAACCACACAGACAATTCTCGCCCAGGACTGCACCCCGCCATCCTGCCGCCGAAACGCCCAGGTCACAACCGGGGCTTCCGGCGGGTCCACTTGTCCAGGACCTTGAGCACGGGGTCGCCCGGCCTCACCACGAAGGCGTCGCCGTCCGTACGCCCGGCGTCGCACCAGGCCCAGACCACGAACCCGACCACGCCCGCCGCGAACTGCGCCGACATCTTGACCGCGTAGGCCCTGGCCCGGCCGCGCAGCCCGCCGGTCTCCTTCGGGTCGATCCCCGCCTCGCCCACGAACAACGGCTTGTCCAGCGCCCTGCACTGCGCCAGCCGGATGGCCAGCCCGTCGAACCGGTTGCCCGGGATGGCCTGGTCCGGCTCGTGGTAGTCGTGGTACTCGCACACGTCCAGCGCGGGTGAGGCGTAGACCTCCTGGTAGTTCTGCGCGGCGGTGCCGCACTGGCCGCCGCCCATCGTGCCGAGCGTGAGCAGGTGCGCGGGCGAGGCGGCCTTGGCCACGGCGCCCACGTCGTCGGCGAAGTCGCGCAGCGCCTCGGTCGCGCCCGGCCCGCACTCGGCGGAGTCGGCCGGCTTGGCCTCCGCCTCGTTCACCAGCGTCCACATCGCGATCGCCGGGTCGTGGCGGTAGCGCCGTACGGCCTCGGCCACCCAGTCGCGGTAGGAGACGGTGCCGCCGGGGTCGATCTCGCGGTAGCCGCTGCGGTACCAGCTCTCGGTCTTGTAGCCGCTCCACTCGCATTTGCCCCATTGGTCGGTCAGCACGGGCAGCACCTTCACCCCGTGCCTGCGCGCTGTGGCCAGCATGCGGTCGAGCGCGCGCCAGTCGCGCCTGCCGTCCTTGGTGGCCAGCCGCTGGAAGAACCAGACGCGGATGACGTTGCCCCGCATCTGGCGCAGCGACCTGCCCAGCGACATGGGATACCAGCAGTTTCCCTCGCTGGCGGCGTTGTAGACGTTCAGCCCGGCCATGACGTACGGCCGGCCGTCAAGCGTCAGCCGGGTCCCCTCGGCGCGCACGAACCCGGGCTCGGGACCCGGCACCACCGGCAGGAGCGCCATCAGCATCCCCACCATCCACAAGCCCATCGCCATCCCCCTCACATTGTCGGCGCGTCCCCCGTCCAACCTGCGGAAACGCCGTATACCCTGCCCGTTGATCCACTCTGCCTGACATGAACCGTCAGGTCGAGTAAGTCCGAGCCTGCGTCTGGAGATGCTGGTGAGCTTGGCCGTGGTGATGCCCGCCTATTGCGAAGAGGGCAGCCTGGAATCGACGGTTGTGGACTTCCTGACCGTCCTGGACGGAACCGATCACCAGGTGATCGTGGTGAACGACGGCTCGTCGGACGCGACGGGCGAGGTGGCCGAACGACTGGCCGAGCGCTTTCCCGGCCGGGTGCTCGTGATCCACCACCCCGCCAATCAGGGGTACGGCGCGGCCGTACGGACCGGCATCCAGGCCGCGCTCAACTCGACGGACGCCGAGCTGATCTTCCTGACCGACTCCGACGGCCAGTTCCGCGCCAGGCAGCTGCCCTGGTTCGTGGAGCTGGCCGGCGCCGAACGGGCCGACGCCGTCATCGGCTACCGCTCGCGCCGCGCCGACCCGCCCGCGCGCCGGATGTTCGGCTGGCTGTGGACGCGCCTGTGCCGGGCCCTGCTGCGCATCCGCGTGCGTGACATGGACTGCGCGTACAAGCTGCTCGACCGGCGGCTGCTGGAGAACGTCTCCTTGCGCGGCGACGCCGCCACGATCTCGCCCGAACTGCTCGTCAAGATCCAGGCCAGGGGCGCCCGCGTGGTGCAGCGGCCGGTGGACCACTTCCCCCGCGAGCACGGCCACCAGACCGGCCTGCGCCCGGCGGTCGTGCTGCGCTCGCTGCTCGGCCTGGGGCGGCTGTGGGCGAGCATGTTCCGCCACAGCCCGGCCGGGCGGGCCGCGCACCGGTTGTTCCGCCCGCATGACTCGGCGCTGGCCTGGCTGACCGTGGTCGCGGTCGCGCTGTCGGTGGCCGGAAGCGTGTACTTCGCCGACGTGCCGCTGTCCTACCCGGACGCCGTCTCGCACCTGCTGATCTCACGCCGGGTCCTGGAGTCGCCGACGCCGGGGTTCGCGCAGCTGGGCGGCGTCTGGCTGCCGTTCCCGCACCTGGTGGCGTTGCCGCTGGTCTGGGTGGACTCCTGGTATCTGTCCGGCCTGGCGGGCTCGCTCATCTCGATGGCGGCCTACGTCCTGACGACCCGCTACCTGTACCGGACCGCGCGCCTGCTCACGCACAGCCGGGCCGCGGGCCTGACGGCGGGCGGGGTGTTCATGCTCTGCCCGAGCGCCCTGTACCTGCAGAGCACGCCCATGACCGAACTGCCGCTGCTGGCGTGCCTGGCCGCGGCCACCTACCACCTCACCCGCTGGTGCCGCACCTGGGCGCCGCGGCACCTGGCCGCGGCGGGCGTGGCGTCGCTGCTGGCCACGCTCACCCGGTACGAGGCGTGGTTCTTCGTCCCGACGGCGGCGGCCGTCGTGATCGCGATCACCTGGACCCGTTCGCCGCGCGGCAGCAGGCTGCGCAGGGCCGAGGCGCACGTGATCTTCTACGGGCTGCTCGCCTGCGCGGGCATCGCGGGCTGGCTGGCCTGGAACACGATGATCTTCGGGGATCCGTTCTTCTTCCACCGCGGCGAGTTCTCCAGGCCCTCGCTGTGGGTGTCGGGCACCGAGGTCACGACCGGCGACTGGATGGTGTCGGCACTCACCTACGCCTACGCGGTCGTGGGCAACATGGGGCCGGTGCTGCCGGTGCTCGGGGTGGCCGGGCTGGCCGTACACCTGATGCGGCGGCGCTCGCCGGTGCCGCTGGCACTGCTGGTGTTCGCGCCGTTCTTCGTGTACGCGCTGTACGGCGGCCAGCGCCCGCTGCACGTGGAAGAGGTCACCGGCAGCCTGTACAACGTCCGCTTCGGCCTGGTCATGCTGCTGCCCGTGGCGCTGTTCTGCGGCGGCCTGACCGCGGAGGTCAGGACGCTCGTCACCGCCCTGCGGCTCAGGATGGCCCGCGTGCCCGCCGCCCGGCTGCGCACACTGGGCCACGTCTTCGCCGGCGCGGTGGTGGTCTCCTGCGCGGTGAGCGCCGCCGCCTCCGGCATCGACACCAGGCGCGAGGCCGAGGCCTTCCGCGCGACCGGCGTCGAGCGCGCCAACAGCACGGCCGCGCAATGGCTGCGCACGCACTACGACGGCGGCCGCGTGCTCATGGCCTCCTTCGGCAACGAGACGATGACGTTCGACTCCCACCTGCCGCTGTCCTCGATCCTGTACGAGGGCAGCTTCCGCCGGTGGGAACCGGCGCTGCGCGACCCGGCGGCCAGCGATGTGCGCTGGATCCACCTGCGGCGCACACCGGGCCATCAGGATCCGGTCTGGCGGGCGCTGGGCGAGTCGCCCGAGCTGAGCCGCTACACGCTGGTCTACGAGGATCCGTACCGGCGCATCTATCGCTTCTCCGGCATCGGGAGTTCGGCATGACCCAGCGGACCCTGCCCACGACCTCCGTACCGGAGAACGGCAGCGCCCGCCGGCTCCTGAGCCGCGGTCAGGCGCTGGCCGCGGCCGCCACGGCGCTGCTGGCGGGGGCGGCCGCGATGGCCGACCCCGCCCAGGCCGGCCTGGTGCTGACCGCGGCGGCGAGCGTGCTCTACGTCGCCGTCATCGCGTTCAAGGTGCTGCTGACCTACGGGCACGACCGCTCGCACGTGATGCGGTTCGGCCCGGGGGAACTGCCGCCGGACGACGAGTTGCCCGCGTACACCGTGCTGGTGCCGCTCTACCGTGAGGGCAACATCCTGCGCGACCTGCTCGAACGGCTGGCCGCTCTCGACTATCCGCACGATCGGCGGCAGATCCTGCTGCTGGTCGAAGAAGACGACGAGGAGACCAGGGACGCCCTGCCGGGCGCGTTGCCGCCGGGTTTCGAGGTCGTGGTGATCCCGGCCGGGCACCCGCGTACCAAGCCCAAGGCCTGCAACGTCGGGCTGCGGCACGCGCGCGGCGAGTTCTGCGTCATCTTCGACGCGGAGGACCAGCCCGAGCCCCTCCAGCTGCGCAAGGCGGTGGCGGCCTTCCGCAGCTCGCCGCGGTGGATGGTGTGCGTGCAGGCCGAACTGCAGTACTGGAACCCGTGGACGAACTGGCTGACCCGCTGCTTCGCCGCCGAGTACGCCCACAACTTCGGGCTGTTCCTGCACGGCCTCGACCGTTTCCGGCTGCCGATCCCGCTCGGCGGCACCTCCAACCACTTCCGCACCAGCGCCCTGCGCGACCTCGGCGCCTGGGATCCGTACAACGTCACCGAGGACGCCGACCTCGGCATCCGGATCGCCAGGCGCGGCTGGAGCGTGCGCATGATGGAGTCGGTGACGCTGGAGGAGGCCAACTGCCGGCTGGGCAACTGGCTGCGCCAGCGCAGCCGGTGGATCAAGGGCTACTGCCAGACCTGGCTGGTCCACATGCGCGCCCCGGTGCGGTTGTGGCGTGAGCTGGGCCCGCGCGGCTTCGCCGCCTTCCAGCTCGCCATCGGCTTCTCCACGCTCACCACGCTGCTCAACCCGATCTTCTGGGCGATGACCGCGCTCTACCTCGTCGCGGGCTCGGGCCCGATCGCCGGGTTGTTCCCCGGCCCGGTCCTGTACACGGCCGTGGCCTCGATGCTGGCGGGCAACCTGCTGCTCATGCACGGCTACATGGCGGGCTGCCTGGAGCGCGGGCTGCACGCGGCGGTGCGGACGATGGTGTTCGTACCGGTCTACTGGGCGCTGATGAGCGTCGCCGCCTACCGCGCCCTCTGGCAGCTGCTGCGGCCCAGCCGCCGCCACTACTGGGAACTGACCGAGCACGGCCTCATCGACGCCTGACGCTTCACCCACAACCCGGCGAACCAGGCGAGCAGCCCGACCCCGAGCTGCTCCCACCCGAACCCGCTGCCGGGCCCGACCGGCAACCCCCTCCCGTGTACGGCCGGCGTCGTCGTGACCACGATCGCGGCGACCACCGCCCACGCCGTGGTCATCACCGCGACGGCCCAGCGCTCCCCCCGCCGGAACGCGGTCAGGGCGATCCACCCGAGCAGGACGAGCAGCCCGGCGGCCATGGCCGCGCTGTCCAGGACGTGCGCCCTGGCCGGTTCGGTGACCAGCGTGGCCATGCCGTCCCGGTCGGCGCCGGGTCCCGCCACCGACCAGAAGAGCGTGAGCAACGGCTCCTCCAGCGCGAGCATGACCAGGCCGAGCACGACGAGCCAGGCGGCCGCCCGGTCCCGTCCGATGCGGCCGGAGAGCGCGGCGAGAACGAGCGTGGCGGCGAGACCGACCAGGGCCCAGGCCAGGGCGATCTGGGCGGTCATGGCAGGTTCACCGCGCCGTGCCGGGTCATCAGGTAGGCGGCGTGGCCGGGTATGAGGCGCCGCCGTCCGGTCGCGGTCGTCCGGGTGAGGCGCTCGATGGCGAAGTGGCCGCCGAAGCGCTCGCGCACCTCGCCGGGCTCCATGGGCCGCAGCCTCTCCCAGCGGCGCGGCTGCCACTCGAAGCACCAGAGCAGGAACCGCGCGCCCGGACGCGCCAGCGGCACCACGTTGTCCACGTAGCGGTCGCGGCGGGGCGGCGACAGGTCGTCGAGCGTCCCGTAGTCGACCAGGACGTCGAAGTCGCCATGATCCTGGCGGAGCCGGGTGAGATCGTCCTCGACGAAGCGCACGCCGGTTCCCGCCCTGGCCGCGTTCCTGCGCGCCTTGGCCAGGGCGGCGGAGGCGAAGTCGAGGCCGGTGACCTCGAAGCCGTGCCGGGCCAGGAAGATCGCGTTCGCTCCGGTCCCGCAGCCCAGGTCCACGGCCCTGCCCGGCGTCAGCCGTCCGGAACGCACCAGCTCGACCAGCTCCGCACGCGGCCCGATCTCCCAGGGCATCCGGGCCAGCCGGTAGCCGAGGTTGTAAAGGTGGCGAGAGTCCATCACGGTGCTAGCATTTACTCAAACCATCTAATAGTCAATTGATTTGAGTATCAAATTGTCGAAGGATCCGAAGGACGAGCTGGCCCGCGAGCTGACGGGCGAGCTGTTCGAACTGAGCATGGCGCTCGACCTCATCGGGAACGCGTCCGCCGGGCAGATCGGGATCAACCAGACCGACCTCATGTGCCTGAACCTGCTCGTCCGCCACGGCCCCATGAGTCCCGGCCAGATCGCCGCCGCCCTGGGCCTGACCACGGCGGCGATCAGCGCGATGGCCTCCCGGCTGGAGGCGGGCGGCTACGCCGCCAGGGAGATCGACCCGAAGGACCGGCGCCGCGTCCTCATGCACGCCTCGCCCCTGGGCGCGGAACGGGCGTTCGGCCTGTTCGACGACTTCTTCCGGGCCGCCACGGAGTTGTTCGGCACCACCTCGGAGGAGGACCTCAGGCGGCTGGCCGGCCTCCTGCGGAGCTTCCGCCACCTGCTGACCGAACACGCCCAGGCCATCCGCGACCGGCCCGCGTAGCTCGGCGAGCGTGGCGACCAGGTGCGCGCCGAGCCGCTCACCGGTGTTCTCGACCGTGAGCACCGCCGTCCTGGCGTGAACGCCGGCCGTGAGCCGCACCGTGCCCCGCTCGGGCAGGTTGCGGACGATCGCGTTGTGCACGAGGTTCGTCGTCATCCGCGGCAGGAGCTCGGGGTGACCCCGTGGTGCGGGCCGTGGCGGGTGGCATCCGTGATGCGGGTCAGCGGGGCGAGCATGCGTCCGGCGAGAACCCACCCTCCGGCGAGGCCGGACACCAGCAGGAACGCCAGCACCAGGAATGCCCGCGGGAGGAAGGCGCGCAGCAGGCCGGCCCGGTCCGGAAGCAGGCCGTCGTGGATGGCCCGCGCCATGAAGGGTTCGTCATCGAGTTCCGTCGCCGGCGTCGTCCTCACCCAGGGGACGGACATGCCGGAGGACCACAAGGCACAGCACGGTCGCCACGACGATGGCGACGCCCCCTGCGGCCGAGGCGATGTTCACCCCGGTGGTGAACGCTTCCCGAGCCGCCCGCACGACCTCGGCGGGCACCTGGCCGGCGACCGAGAGCGCCCCGGAAAGGCTGCCGGTGAGGTGAGCGGCGACCTCGGGCGAGGTGCCCTCGGGAGCGGTCATGCCGGCGGTGTACAGGGCGGTGCCGAGGCTGCCGAGCAGGGCGACGCCGACGGCGAGGCCGAGTTCCTGGACGGTCTCGGACATCGCGGCGGCCGATCCGGACTTCGAGACCGGCGCGGCGCCGACGACCATGTCGGTGCCCAGGGCGGCGATTGCGCCCAGCCCCAGGTAGATGAAGGCGAACCCGGCCACCACAGCCGCGGCGTCGCCGGTGCCGGCCGTCGCCAGCAGGGCGTACCCGATCACCGACAGGCCCAGCGTGGCGGCCATGACCAGCCCCGGGCGGACCCGCCGGGCGACCAGGGGCGCTCCGATGGCGGCGGCGAACATCGCCAGGGCCGGTGGCCCCATCCACAGCCCCGCGGTGAAGGGGGTGAGGCCCTCGACGAGCTGGAGGTACTGGGTGACCAGGTACATGGTGCCGCCGACGCCGACGAGCCCGATCAGCAGCACGGTCAGCGCGGCGGAGAAGGCCCGGTCGGTGAACAGGGTGACATCCAGCAGGGGTGAGGCCAGACGGCGCTGGCGGCGCACGAACACCACACCCGCGAGCACACCGGCGGCGAGCAGGAGCACCGTGCTCGCGTCCGCGCCGTCGGCGGCGGCGTGCTTGACGGCGTAGATGACCGGCAGGATCGCCGCCAGGGACAGGGCGACGCTGGCCGGGTCCAGCCGTCCGGCCCGCGGGTCGGCGTACTCGGGCAGGAGGGCCTTCGCGCCGGCCAGGACGACGACCGCGACGGGGACCGCGATCAGGAACGCCGCACCCCACCAGAACGCGTCGATCAGCGCGCCGCCGACCACGGGCCCCGCCGCCATGCCCAGGGCGAACATCGTGGCCCAGACCCCGATCGCGATCGCCCGCTGCCGCGGGTCGCCGAACATGTTGGAGATCAACGACAGCGTCGAGGGCATCAGCGTCGCCCCCGCTACTCCCAGCAGGGCGCGGGCCAGGATCAGCAGTTCGGCGCTGGGGGCGAAGGCCGCGAATACCGACACGACCGCGAAGGCCGCCATCCCGATCAGCAGGAGGCGACGCCGGCCGATCCGGTCGCCCAGGGTCCCCATCGTGATGAGCAGCCCGGCGATGAGGAACCCGTAGGCGTCCATGATCCACAGCGTTTGCGTCGCCGATGGATCAAGGGCTCCGGCCAGGCTCGGCAGCACCAGGTACAGCACGGTGACATCCAGGCCCAGCAGCACCGTCGGCAGCGCCAGCAACCCCAGGCCTGCCCACTCGCGCGCTCCGGCACGCCGCGTCGCGACCTCTGACATGCGTCCTCCTCCGTTAGATATTTGAACGATAGTACAAGTAGAACTATCGTTCAAATACCTTTGAATCGGTATCGCCGTACCGGATTTTGGTACAGTACGGCGATGATGATGGGAGAACGGGGAAGAGGCCGGGCCAGTGGGCGGCGGCAGGAAGTGCTGGGGCACGTGGTCGCGGTGATGATCGAGCGCGGGTTCCACCAGACGCGGTTCAAGGACGTGGCGGCGGCGAGTGGCGTGGCGATCAGCACGTTGCAGGTGTACTTCAGCACGCGCGAGGACATGCTGGCCGAGGCGCTGCGCACGTCCACCCGAGCGGAGGTGGACTCGATGCGGGCGCGCGTCTGCGAGCTGAGCGACCCGTGGGATCAGCTGGTCGGGCTGATCGATCGGGGCTTCGCGACGCCGGTGCCGGTGTGGCGGATGCTGATGGAGTTCTGGACGGCGGCCGCCTACGACGAAGAGCTCCGCGCCCACAGTCACCAGCTGCAGGCGAGCTACCGCGCTCCCTTCGAGGCCGTGCTGAACGCGGGGATCGACGGCGAGGCGTTCCGGACCCGTCACGAGGTCGCGGTGATCACCGATCTGATCGTCACCACGCTCGACGGCCTCCTCTACCCCAGGGTCCTGGCTCAGCCGCGGCCCGCCGGACCCGACCTGCGGGACCTTCTGCTGGATCAGCTGCGCGCGACGCTCGGGGTGACGCGATGAGAACGATCATGGCCGTCCTCCTGCTCGCCGCACTGCTCGCGGCGCCGGTACGGCCCGCCGCGGCCACCGGCGGCATCCTGCTGGAAAGCCGCCCGTTGGCCGTGCCGGCCGAACTGGCCGCCGCCGGTGCGACAGGTTTCCGGATCCGGTACGTGTCCACCTCTCCGAAAGGCCGCCGGATCGAGGTGACGGGCGCGGTGTTCCTGCCCTCGGGAACGGCTCCGCCGGGCGGCCGGCGGGTCGTCTCCTGGGCGCACGGCACCACAGGTGTGAGCGATCGCTGCAGCCCGTCCCGTGACCGCGAGCTCGGCGGCTATGGCTATCCCGGCTACCTCGCCGGGTTCGTGCGCAGGGGTTACGCGGTCGCCGCGACCGACTACGAGGGGCTGGGAACCCCGGGCGTACACCCGTATCTGATCGCCGAAAGCCAGGCCCGCTCGGTCGTGGACGCGGTCCGGGCCGCCCGGGAGCTGAGCCCTGACATGTCCCGGGCCTGGCTGACGGTGGGACACTCCCAGGGCGGGCACGCGGCCATGGCGGCCGGCGAGATCGCCGCCGGGTACGGCAAGGGCCTGGACTTCCGGGGAACGGTCGCGCTCGCCCCGGTCACCGACAACCGGCCGTACGTCGACCAGCTCTCCCGGCTGCGGCCCGTCGACCACGGCTACTACATGGCGATCCTGGCCGGGCTGTCCACGCAGCATCCCGGCCTGCGCCTCGCGGACTATCTCGGACCCCGGGCCCGCCGCGAGTACCCGCGCATCCACACCACCTGCATGACGGACCTGACGAACCGGCTCACGAAGCTGAACCTGCCGGGCACCGAGTTCACCCCCGCCACCGGTGCCGCGACCGCGAAACTGCGCGGGTGGCTCGGCGACAACGCGGTCCCCCGCGCCCGTTCCGCCGCGCCCATGCTGGTCGCGCAAGGACTCAACGACGTGCTGGTCTCACCGGCGCAGACCGCGAAAGCCGCCGAGCACGCCCAGGCACTCGGCACGGCCACCAAGCTGATCACCTACCCCGGCACCGACCACTTCCAGATCCTCACCTCGTCGGCCCCGGACGTCCTGCGCTGGATCGACGCCCGCTTGCGCCGTTGACCGCACAAGCTCTTCGCCGTGGTGGATGCCGGGGCCGTGAGGTCAGGAAGGCACGATGTTCTCAGCCTGGAGGCCCCGCTGCCCCTGGACGATGTCGAAGGAGACCTTCTGGCCCTCCTGCAGTTCCCGGTAGCCCTGGGCGGCGATGTTGGAGAAGTGCGCGAAGACGTCGTCGCCGCCGCCGTCCTGCTCGATGAAACCGAAGCCCTTCTCTGCGTTGAACCACTTCACGGTGCCTGTTGCCATGCCAGCTCCTAAGACTTGCGGGTGGATCGGGATCGCGCGGTCGCGGAAGCCGACGATCACCCTGGCCCGACGTGGGATGAACGATGAACACCAGCGGGCCACTACTAGTTCGTCGACACAAAGATACCTCAGAGTAGTGGATCAACCACACAACGCGACGACAGCCGGCCCCACCGGCTCCCGAGGCCTCATTCCTGGCCGTTCAGCGCCCGGATGATGTGATCGATGATCGCCTGGATGCGCTCAGGGGTGGTGGCCGGTTCCAGCCGCAGGAGCGGCCGGTAGTAGAGCGGGGCATACAGCAGGTCGATGGCGAGCTCGAGGTCGGCGCCCTCGGGTAGCTGTCCTTGCGCCTGCGCGTCGCGCAGCCGTTCGACGGCGGCGGCTCTGCGCGGCCGGAGCAGGTCGTGGGTCAGCGCCCGGGAGAGCGCGTCGTCGTGCTGGGCTTCGGCGATCACCCCGAGATAGGCCGTCCCGTGCACGAGGGCGAGCACGGCCGTCATCTGGGCGCGCAGGTCGGCGACCAGATCGCCGGTGTCGGGGAAGGCGGTGCTCTTCGGCACCTCATCGATGATCGCCTCCAGCACGACCGCGCCCTTGGACGACCACCAGCGATAGATCGTCTTCTTGCTCACGCCGGCGCGGGCCGCGATCGCCTCCACGGTCACGCGGCCGTATCCCAGCTCGGCGCACAGATCCATGGCGGCGTCCAGGATCGCCCGCCGGCTCTTCTCACTGCGCCGGCTCTCGTTCGGTGTCACTGACCCAGCCTACAGGAAACGACACGTGGCGTGTTGACAAGACTCTTCGGCCGCGCCCACAATGCCGAACATAACGACACGCGCCGTGTCGTGTCGCGTCATAAGGAAAGGAAGCTTGTGAAATCCCCTTCTCGCCGGCTCGCCCTCATCGTGCTCTGCGCGATGCAGCTCATGATCATCCTGGACGGGACCATCGTCACGGTCGCCCTGCCCACCATCCAGGACCAGCTCGGTTTCACCCAGCCCGGCCTGGCGTGGGTGATGAACGCCTACCTCATCGCCTTCGCCGGCCTGCTGCTCCTGGCCGGACGACTCGGCGACCTGCTGGGCGTCAAGCGGGTGTTCATCGCGGGAGTCGCCGTGTTCACCCTGGCCTCGCTGCTGTGCGGGCTGGCCGAATCGAGCGCGCTGCTGATCGCCGGCCGTACGCTGCAGGGAGTCGGCGCCGCGCTGGCCTCGGCCGTGATCCTCGGCATGATCGTCAAGCTGTTCCCCGCCCCCGCCGAACAGGCCAAGGCCATGGCCATCTACAGCTTCACCGCGGCGGGCGGCGGCGCTATCGGCCTGCTCGCCGGCGGCGTCATCACCCAGACCATCGGCTGGCACTGGGCCTTCCTGGTCAACGTACCGATCGGCGCGCTCGCGCTGGTGCTCGCCACACGCCTGTTCGCCGCCGACCGCGGCCCCGGTCTCGGCCGCGGCGCCGACATTCTCGGCGCGGCACTGGTCACCGCGGGCCTGTCCCTCGGCATCGCCGCCATCGTCACCACCACCATCCTGTACGGCCTGGCCGCGGCGGCACTGCTGGTCGCGTTCGTGATCCGCCAGGCCAGGGCCGCCCAGCCGCTGGTCCCGTTGCGCGTCTTCGGCAACAGGACGTTGTCCGGCGCCAACCTCGCCACGATCCTGCTGTTCGCCGCCGGTTTCGGCTTCCAGTTCCTGACCGCCCTGTACCTGCAGCGCGTCCTCGGCTTCGACTCCCTGCAGACCGGGCTGGCCTTCCTGCCGGGCCCGCTGGTGATCGGCGTGATCTCGCTGTTCGCCGCGGCGCCGCTCACCGCGCGGTTCGGCGTGCGTACCGTCCTGCTGACCGGCCTGTCGGCGATCGCGGTCGCGCTGATCCTCCTGAGCCGCGCACCCGTCGACGGTGACTACCTGGTCGAGATCATGCCGGTCCTGGCCCTGATGGGCCTCGGTATGGGACTGGCGATCCCCGCCCTCATCATGCGAGCCATGTCGGGGGCGCGACCCGCGGACGCGGGACTGGCCTCCGGCCTGACCAACACCGCCCAGCAGGTCGGCGCCGCGCTCGGCACCGCCGTGATCGCCACCATGGCCACCCTGCGCACCGACACGCTGATCGGCCAGGGCGTCGCCACCGTCACCGCCGAACGCGACGGCTACAGCCTCGCCTTCCTGATCGCCGCGGGCTTCGTCGTGGCCGCCATCGCGGTCGCCGCCTTCTACGACAAGGCGACCGACCCCACCCCCATCCGCGAAGAAGCCGAGCGAGAAAGGACCAACGCCCCGAACCCGGCCTAGCCGGATCCGTCCTCGCGCAGTTCGCTCAGCCGTTCCTGGGCGAACGAGCGGATCTCCTCCTCCTCGGCTCTGGCAGCGTGCTCCAGGAGGCTGCAATCCTCCACATCGGACAGGCTCGCGGCGGCCGCGGCGGCGAACAGCCTGGTCACCGGGTCACCTGCCTCCAGGCGGATCACGATGCCGGCCAGATCGGGCTCCTCGCCGTCCTGGAGGATCAGCCACTCGGTCAGTTCCTTGAGCCGGCCGGGGGGCAGGCAGGACGCCCCCGCCTCGAGCTGCTCGACCGAGGCCTCGGTCAGGAACTCGAGTACCTTCCACCGGACGGCGCTTTCGGGGTCCCGGCTCAGGTTGATGACCTGCGCGATAGTGGGCCCGTGCCGCTGGTCGGCGTTCTCCAGCACCACTGCCGTCGCGTCGTATCGCACGCTGAGGATCGGGCTGGACAGAAGGGCCGGGACCTCCTCGATCAGCGGTGCGGCGAGTTCGGCCAGTTCCGACAGCAACCAGGTCGCCGTCCGCAGGATCCGGTCGTCGCCGCTGTGCAGGAGCCTGGTGAGGTTCTCGACGGGGTATCCCGCGTACAGCTCGCTGAGCAGGTCGTTGGCGGCCGGGCCCACGACGTCGCCGTCGGCCGGATGCGCGAGGATGCGCTCGATCAGGTCCTCGCCCGTTCGCGTCCGCATCGGCGCTACCACTTCCTGTTCTGCTGCATCCGCCGGAACTACCCCGCCGCGCGGGCCGGCCGCGGCCAGGCGTGGTCCGGGACCTCCCGGGCGGCGCAGGTCGTCCAGGATGCGGCGCATCGGGTCGGTGACGCGGCGGCGCACGATGGGAGCGATCACCTTGCCGGTGCCCTCGCTGCCTTCACGCAGAATCTTCCTGACCGCCTGCCGCGAGGCCAGCACCCGAGCCGTCGCGACCGTCGCCCCCACCGCCCCGCCGAAGATCAGTGCCTTGGCCACGCCGACCGCGGTGAACACCGCCTGCGTGCCCGCCGCCACCTTCACCGCCGACACGACGGAAGCGGTGCCCTCCAGGGCCACCGGCATCACCTTCATGGCCGCGTTCGCCTGGGCGGTGTGGCCACCCTGCGCGTCGGTCCTGCTCCAGTGGTTGCCCATGCTGGTGGCGGACTCGCCGCGGTAGACCTGCTGGGTGGCGCGGACCGCCGAGTCGGCGGCGTGCCCCGAGGGGGCCGCACCGGACTGGGCGACCCGCGCGGCGTTGCCCTCGGCTCTGACGTCGTCCTCGTTCATGTTCGGCCAAGGACCGAGCATCTGCATCATCCCCGCCGCCTCGGGGGGAAGCGTCACAGCCACGTGCGGCCGAGGTTCTGGGCGGCGAACGAGCGGTTCCGGCGCCTGCTGACCGGCTGGAGCTGATCCGCCGGCCGTACCGTGGCGCAGCGAGTGATCTTGACGGGGGCTACGATCGGGCTTGACCCCCGGGAGGTGCGCCCATGGACGCCGCGACGGTCGCGATCGACGTCAGTGAGGCGGACGGCGCCGCCGTACCCGCGAAACCTCGCGGAACTTGAACGAGCCCACCGGCCCGCGGTCCGCCGCGCTGGGCGGCGCCAACTCCGGCATCATCATCACCGGAGACGGCGCCCAGCTCGGCGCCTCCGCCCTGCCGCTCCCCCGCCCCGGCGACGTGCCGGCGCCGCGCGGGCTGAGCAACCTCACCAAGCCGCCGGCCCTCGACTTCGTCGGCCGCGCCGACGCGCTCGCCGCCCTCGGCACCGCGCTGAACGGCGCGGCCTCCGTCGTCGTCTCCCAGGTCGTCTACGGACTGGGCGGCGTCGGCAAGAGCGAGCTGGCCCTGCAGCACGCCACGGCCAACCGCGAGCACTACCGCGTCATCTGGTGGATCACCGCCGAGTCGCCCGAGCAGATCGAGGCCGGCCTGGCCCAGCTCACCCGTTTCCTCGTGCCCGAGCACCCGGTGGAGGTGCCCACCCGCCAGGCCGCCGTCTGGGCCAAGACCTGGCTGCTGGAGCACGACGGCTGGCTGCTGGTCCTGGACAACGTGCACAACCCCGCCCAGGTACGCGACCTCCTGGCCCAGATGCGCGGCCACATCATCGTCACCACGCGGCGCGACCTGGGCGCGCGGGCCTGGCGGGTACGCGAGCTCATCGCCCTGGACGTGCTGTCCCTGGAGTCGGCCACCGACCTGCTCATGCTCAGCGCGGCCGACGGCAAGGACCGCGAACCCGCCGCCCGCCTGGCCGCCGCGCTCGGCTGCCTGCCTCTCGCCATCGAACAGGCCGGCGCCTACATCGAGGAAACCCACGGCGACATCACCGCGTACCTCACCAAACTCGACGAGACCTTCGACCTCTACGCGCCCGTGGCCCATCGCGGCGACCCCGAGCAGACCATCTCGAAGATCTGGCGGATCAGCATGCGGGAGGTCGGGCAGACCAGCCCCACCGCTCTGGCGCTCCTGCGCGCGTTGTCGTGCTTCGCCCCCGACGACATCCCGCTCACGCTGTTCGACGAGGCGGCGCTGGGCGACCTGGCCCTGCTGGCGTCCTACAGCCTGGTCAAGCGCAGCGCGGGCGGCGTCGCCATCCACCGGCTGGTCCAGAGCGCGGTCCGCGCGGAGGCCAGGGACGCGCACCTCCTCGACGCGGCGGCCAGGGACGCGCTGTCCATGCTGCTCACGCGGCTGCCCGAGCGCCGCGCCTTCGCCCTCGACGAGTGGCCGGAGGGGCTGTCGCTGCACCCGCACGCCGTCGCCGTGGCCTCGCTGATGCCGGTCCACAAGCCCTCGATTTCGCTGGGCAGGCTCCTGCGCGACACCAGCCGCCTGCTCAACCTGCACGCCCGGTTCAAGGAGGCCTTCCCGCTGGCCGAACGCGCGCTGACGCTCGCCGAGGACCGGTTCGGCCCCGACCATCCCGCGCTGATCGGCTTCCTGACCAACCTCGCGGCCACGCTCAGCGGCCTGCGCAGGGACGACGCCCTGCGGCACGCCGCGCGCGCCGTCGCGATCGCCGAGGCCTCCCTCGGCCCCGGCCACCGGGACCTGGCCCCCCGGGTCGGCAACCTGGCCGCCGTCTACATCGACCTCGACCGTGCCCACGACGCGTTGCCGATGGCCCGCCGCGCCCTGTCCATCGCGACCGCGACGCTGCCGCCCGGCCACCCCGACCTCGGCCGCCACCTGGGCAACCTGGCCGCCGCGCTGGCGGGCGTGGGCGATCACGAGCAGGCGCTCGCCCTGGAACTCCAGGCGCTGGACCTCACCGAGCGCGCCCTGCCCGCCGACCACCCCGAGCTGGTGGTACGGCTCGGCAACCTCGCCCTGGCCCACCACGCGACTGGCGACACACAGCAGGCCATCGGCTGTGCCGCCCACGCCGTGACCCTCGCCGTCCGCATCCTCGGCCCCCGCCACCCCACGACCGGCTGGGCCCAGCACCTGTCCCGCCACCTCGTCAGCCACCACCCGTGAGCGCTCAGCCGTTTCTCAGGGTCCCTCAGGCCCTTCACAGCCGTACGGGCCCATGCTTTGAACATGTTCAAGAGATGGCCGGAAGCCGCCGGATACGCGGCCGCGACATGGTCGGCCGGTTACGCCCTGCTGGGCGTCACCTGGCTGCTGGGCTGGAACACCTTTCCCTGGGGCAGGGCCGCGGAGGATCCGCTGGATCCGGGCGACGACCGCGATTTCCTCGTCCTCTTACAAGCGGCGGACGCGGCGCCCGCGGCCATCGCGCTCGGCGCGGCGGGCGCGGTCGTGGGACTCGCCATGGCCAGGGGGTTCACGCACGCCCGGTGGCCGCTCGCCGGATTCGGCGCGGCGGCCGCGGTGCTGCTGGCCGTGATCGCCCCGGACGGGCGGGCGCTCATGGTTCTCGGCTACCTGCCGATGCTCATCGGCGGGCTGCCGTTCGGCTGGCCGCCGGTCGATCTGGGCGGGTGTTCACGTGGTCGCTGTGTCACCAGTTCGTCCTCCTGGCCGGCGGGCTGCTGTGGGGCCTGGCCACGCTCGCCCACGTCCGGCGCGGCCGTGGCGCGTGCGCCCACTGTGGCGGCGCGGCGCGCTGGTCGCGTGCCCAGTTGCTGCGGTGGGGCCGGATCGCCGCCTACACGGGCGCGGCGATCCCGCTGCTGTATGCCGTGACGCGGTGGGCGTGGGGGCTGGGCCTCGCCGTGGGCATCGGGGCCACCGAGCTGGCCGCGATGCACGAGAGCGGGCTGGTCTGGGCGGGGGTGGGGCTGGCCACGTTCGGCGCGGTGGGCGCGGCGCTCACGCTCGGGCTGGCGCATCGATGGGGCGAGGTGTTCCCGCGCTGGATCCCGGTGCTCGGGGGCAGGACGGTCCCGGTGTGGCCGGCCGTGGCGCCGGCCGCGCTCGTGACCGTCGTGCTGGTCAACGCCGGCTGGCGCATTCTCGTGGGCGCGTTCGTGACCGTCGACCTGTCCAATCCCATGGCGTTGTGGCCGCTGTGGGGACTGGCCGTGGGGGTGGCGACCGTTGCGTACTGGTTGCGGCGCCGGAGGGAATGCCTCCAGTGCGCGCGGCCGGCTCTCGTCTGAGCCGGTGGCGGGCGATCAGGTGACGGGGCGGGCGGTGACGTCCTGGCCGGCCCAGTTCAGCGCGAACTCGCCGGTCGCCAGGAAGTCCAGCTCGACCTCACCTTTCATCCTGGCGTAGAAGCGCGTTTCTGACATGGGCCGCAGTTCTGTCCTGACCAGCCCCTGCACCTCCACCATCAGCTGGTCGCCGTCGCGCGTGACGTCCATGGTGGAGGTACGGCCCATGTACCGCATCGTGTAACGGCCGGTGTACCGGTCGAGGACGACCGGATCGACGGTGACGAAGACCCTGCGGCCGGGCAGCTCGTACGGCTCGCCGCGGGCGACAGCCGCCAGACCGGCCTCGATCTCGGCGAAGGCGGCGTTCTCGATGTTGGACAGCACCGTCACGAAGAGGTCGTCACGACGGTAGTGCGCCGAGACACTGACGAAGCCGATGGCACCGCCCGCGCTTTCGACCCGGTCGCCGCGTACCGCACAGCCGTAGCCGTAGCCGGTCCCGTCGGCTGCCGTGTGCGGCTTGACCAGCTCCGCGAGCGATTCGGGGCGCAGCAGGCGGGGCAGGCCGCGGTTCCATCGGAGCAGGTCCTCGGCTGTCGAGTGCAGGGCGCCTGCGGCGTCCTGGCTGGAGGAGTGCACGCGCGGGGTGCGGGTGAGGCGGCCGTCGCTCGCCATGTAGCCGAGGGCGTGTCCTGCCGCGGAATCGCCGGTCAGGCCGCTGCGCTCCATGGCCAGTGGCTCGAAGACCTGCCTGCGCAGGTACGCACCGTAGGTCAGGCCGGACGACCGCTCGATCACCTCGCCGAGCAGGACCCAGCCCGAGTTGCTGTAGCTCATCCGCGCGCCGGGCTCGAACAGCAAAGGCCGGTCCTTGAAGCCGGCGATGAGCGCCGCTCTCGTGCGCGGCGTCCCCATGGCGCGGGTGAAGCCGTCGGTGGTGACGTAGTCGGGGATGCCCGAGGTGTTGGTCAGCAGGTGGTGCAGCGTGATCGCGTCGCCGTGCGGGTAGCCGGGCAGGTGGTGGCCGATCGGGTCGGTGAGTCGGAGCCTGCCCTCCTCCCGCAGGCGCAGGATCGCGATCGCGGTGAAGGTCTTGGTCTGGGAGCCGATCCTGAACGCCGTGCGCGGCGTGTTGGGCACGGCGTGTTCGTGGTCGGCGTGGCCGTACCCCCTGGCGAACAGACGGCGGCCCCCGCGGGCGACCAGCACCGCGCCGCTGAACCTGCCGAGCCGCGTGTACGCGCGGACGAGCGCGTCCATGCGCCGGGTGAGGAAGAACATGCGCATACCTCCATTTTGAATATTCAAGTTTGATTATCAGAGCATGGGGCGGCTGATATGGTCAACCTTGACTATCGCGTGGAGGTGTTCGAGTGTCGTCAACCCGGTTGCTCGTGCTGGGGGTGCTCTATGAGGGGCCGCGTCACGGATACGAGATCAATCAGCTCGTCACGGCCGGGTCGCTGGAGCAGTGGACCGACGTGAAGGCGGGATCGGTCTATCACGCCCTGGCCAAGCTGGAGAGCGAGGGGCTGGCCGAGACACATGCGGAGGAGCGCACCGGCGACCGGCTGCGCCGTATCTACGGGATCACGCCAGAGGGCCGGCACGCGCTGCGCGACCTGCTGCGTAAGGCGCTGTCCGCTCCCCCGCACTCCACCACGTCCGGCTTCGCGCTGGCGCTGCGCTGGCACACGTTGCTGGACCCGGGCGAGGCGCGGGAACTGGTGGAGGCCTCCTCCCTGGCGCTGGAGAGCCGGCGGGCGGAGATCGCCGCGGGGCGGAGGGCCAAGGAGGGGCTGTCGCCGCTGGCCGACGTGCTGTTCGACAACGCCGAGGCGCATCTGGCCGCCGACGCGAAACTCCTGGCGGACATCCGGCGCCTGCTCGCCCGATGACAGCGGTCCTACCCGGCCGCCGCCGGCACAGCCAGGAGGGGCCCCCACGCGGAGGACCGCGTCATGGAGTCGCGCCCCGTCCCGAGCGCTGTCGGTGAGCGCCAGGCCCGGGGCCTTTGGTCGTCGGTGCGGGCGTGGCGGGCCCGCCGGATCGTTTCCCCGTTCGGGCGCGGCATGGCCGGCCCGCGTTCCAGGAACGTCGTGGCCGCGTCGCTCCCCTGGCGCGGTGGCTGATCCCGGCGAACAATGCGCTGGAGGGGGTGACCGATGGCCGACAAGGTACGGGTCTGGCTCAACAGGGGCGGCATCATCAACACCGGCGACGGCGCCCTCAACATCGTCAACAACATCGTCCAGGCTCCACCTCCGGTCCCGGCCGCCACGGTGCAGGCCCGGCCCCGCCTCGTGCGGCTGCGCTCGACCCGCGCGGCCGCCCGCCTGTTCGTCGGGCGGGAGAAGGAGCACGCGGCACTGGCCAAGGCCCTGAGACGGCGTTCCGGCGGGAACGCCCAGGTCCTGACCGGGCTGGGCGGGATCGGGAAGTCCACGCTCGCCCTGCGGTACGCGCTGGCCCAGGTCGGCCGGCACAACCCCCTCTGGTGGATCGACGCCGAGGATCCGGCCCAGATCGACTTCGGCCTGGAAGCGCTCGCCAGGCAGCTGCACCCGGAGGGCTCGCCGGAGCGGCCCGTCGAGTGGGCCAGGCAGTGGCTCGCCAGTCACACCGGCTGGATGCTGATCCTCGACAACGTGACCCGCCCGCCGGAGGTCGCGGAGCTGATCGGCTCGCTTCCCGGCGGGCGGTTCCTGGTGACCAGCCGCCAGGGCGTCGGCTGGGAGGACATCGCCACCCCCATCCGGCTGGGCGTGCTGTCCGCAGGCGATGCCGTAAGGATGCTGGACAGGCGGGTGGCAGATCGCGGCCTGCTCGACGGCGGCGAGGAGCTGTGCGCGGCGCTCGGCGGGCTGCCGCTCGCGATCGAGATGGCCGGGCACTACATGGCCCAGAACCACGTCTCCGCGCGGACGTATCTGCGGCGGCTTTCCGGCGACGGCGCGGTGCTGGACTGGACGCACGCGGGCGGAGATCTCGACCGGACCGTCGCGCGGACCTGGCGGGTCACCCTGGACCGGATCGCCGCCCGGCACGGGCCGCTCCCGGGGCGGGTCCTGGGCGCCCTGGCCTGGCTCGGCCCCGACGACATCCCCATCAGCCTGCTCCCAGACGACTCCCAGGCCGCCGCCGGGCACCTCGCCGCCTACGGGCTGGTCACCCGGTCCGGCGACGCGCTCTCGGTCCACCGGCTCGTCCAGGCCGTCAGCCGGGATCCCGGGGCCCGCCATGGGGCGGGCCGGACGTTGCGGACCGCCTGGACCGACGGGCCGGAGCCGGCGGCCCGGCTGGCTCCGCACTTCGCCGCCTTCATCGCGGCAGGCGGCCTCGCCGAGCTCGACGACACCTCGGCCGATCTCGCGGTCGCCTACGCCATCCACCTGGCGCGTACCGTGTCGAGGCAGGAAGGCATAGCCTTCCTGGACAGGACCATCACCGCGCACGAGGGATCCGGCCACCCGGCCCTGCTGTCCATGCGGACGACCCTGGCCGTTCTGCGCACGCCGCTCGATCCTCTCGAGGTCTCGATCGGCGCGTTCGAACGGCTCGTCGCGGACAAGCAGCGGATAATCGGCCCCGGAGCCCTCGACACCCTGGAGACCCGGCTCGAACTCGCCGGCCTGTATGCCCGGCGCGGCGAGGACCACCGCACCTTCGCCCACTACCGGCGGCTCGCCACCGACGCCGAACGGGTCCTGGGCAAGAACCACTCCCTCACCCTGCAGACCAAGTGGGACCTGGCCGAGGCCTACCTGAACGCCGACCGGACGTGGCGGGCCGGCCACACGATCGTGGTGCTCGTGCTCTGGTTCTCGGTCCTCACCGGCCTCGAGGAGACGCGCGGCCGGGACGACGAGGTGACCCGCCAGATCGGCGTGACGATCGCCAGGTATGTGAGCACGCTCGCGCTCCACGAAGATCCGGGAACCAGGAGGGTCCTCCGTCTGGTCGGCGCCGCCGAACGCATCCGCCGCCGGCTGAAGGGCGCGTGACGACTCCGCCGTCCGGCGGGCGGTGATCCACCGATCGGTGGACCGGCAAACCCCGCCCCCTGGCCGATGCCGGAAAAGCGCTGGTCATAGCAGGCTGAGGCGCATGCCACCAGTCATCGAGGTACGTAACCTCCACAAGCGCTACGCGGACAAGGTCGCCGTCGACGACGTCTCGCTCACCATCCAGGAGGGCGAGATCTTCGGCATCCTCGGCCCGAACGGCGCCGGCAAGACGACGACCGTGGAGTGCGTCGAGGGCCTGCGCACGCCGGATCGCGGTGAGATCAGGGTGCTCGGGCTCGACCCCCTCCGGGACCGCGCCGAGCTGACCCGGCGGCTCGGCGTCCAGTTGCAGGCCGGCCACCTCCCCGAGCGGCTCCATGTCGCCGAGGCCCTGGAGCTCTACAGCTCCTTCTACCCTCAGCCCGCCGACTGGCGCGCGCTGCTGGACGACCTGGGCCTGGCGGACAAGGCGAAGACCAGGTACGGCAAGCTGTCCGGCGGCCAGAAACAACGGCTCTCCATCGCGCTGGCGCTCATCGGCGGCCCCCGGGTGGCGATCCTCGACGAGCTCACCACCGGTCTCGACCCGCAGGCCCGGCGCGACACCTGGGACCTGATCGAGGGCGTACGCGCCCGCGGGGTGACGATCGTGCTGGTCACCCACTTCATGGAAGAGGCGGAACGGCTCTGCGACCGGCTCGCGCTGATCGACGCCGGCCGCGTCGTCATGGTGGACACCCCGGCCGGTCTGACCGAGCGGGCGCGCATCGGGCAGCGGATCCGGTTCCGCCCGTCCAGGCCGATGGACGACCGCCTGCTGACCGGCCTGCCCGACGTCTCCGGCGTCACCCGCCAGGGCGAGCTGGTGATCGTCAGCGGATCCGACAACGCGCTCAACGCCGTCACCACCGTGCTGGCCCGCAACCAGATCGTGGCCGAACGGCTCCGCGTCGAGCAGGCGAGCCTGGAGGACGCGTTCGTCCAGCTGACCGGCAGGCGCCTCGAATCCGGCCCCCGCTAACCGATCACCGAGAGGACTTCACACCCATGTCAACCCTGCGTACCGCCGAGCCGGCTTCCGCCACGTGGCGGCTCGTCAAGGCCGAGAGCACCTTGTGCGTCCGGGACAAGGTCGCGCCCCTCTGGGGCATCGGCTTCCCGCTGATCCTGCTGATCATCCTGGGCAGCGTCCCCGATCTGCGGGAACCCGTGGCGGCCGGCGGCGGCCTGACGTACTTCGACCTCTACGTTCCTGTTCTGATCCTGTTCAATCTGGCCATCCTGGCCACGGCCTCCCTGCCGACCACGCTCGCCGGCTACCGGGAGAACGGCGTGCTGCGGCGCATGCGGACCACGCCGGTCGGGCCGGCCCGCGTGCTCGCCGCCCAGCTCGTGGCCAACTTCGCCATCGCGGTCATCGCGATGGTCCTGTTCCTCGCGACGGCCTGGGTCGGCTTCGGCGTCGACCCGCCGAAGCACCCTGTCGGTTTCGCGCTCGCCTGGCTGCTCGCGGCGGCCGCGCTGCTCTCGATCGGCCTGCTGATCACCGCGCTCGCGCCGGGCCGTGCTCCGGCCACGGCGATCGGCACGGTGCTGTTCTTCCCGTTGATGTTCTTCGCCGGGCTCTGGATGCCGATCTCGCAGATGCCGCCGCTGCTGCGCGACATCGCCCACTACACCCCGCTCGGGGCGGGCATGCGGGCGTTCCAGGACGCCTACCTGGGTGACTTTCCGTCGGTCGTGCCGCTGCTGACGCTGGCGGCCTATGCGGTGGTGTGCACGTTCGCCGCGGTCCGCTGGTTCCGCTGGGAATAGAATCTCGCGGGGAGAGGGAGTTGTGAGCAGGAAGATCTCGATTTCGCGGGAGCCGCCGTTCCTGCTGGTCAACGTGGTGCCGTACGCGCTGCTGGTGCTCCTTGTCGCGATTCTGCTGATCGTGGAGGACTGGGCGGGCGGCTCCCTGCTCGTCGACCTCGGCCTGTGCGGGCTGGCGGCCGCGTGGATGCTCGGCATGTTCACCCTGCGTCCCGGCTGGCGGAACCGGCCGCGGATCATGGGCGTGTTCGTCGCGGGGGTGCTCGTGATCACCGCGGTCCTGGTGGCCCGCCACCCCGCTTTCGGGCTCTTCACCCCCGCCGCGTACATCTACTCCTTCACCGTCCTGCGCTGGCCGTGGCGGCTGCTGGGCGTCGCCGCCGCGGCCGTCCTCGCCGGTACGGCGCAGGCCTCCGGCATCCCCAAGACGGACGCGCTCGGCCTGGCGATGCACGTGACCATCATCGCGTTCAACATCGCCCTGATGTGCGGCTGCGCCTGGGTCCTGCGGCTCGCCGAGAAGGAAGAGGAGCGGCGCGAGCAGACGCTCGAAGAGCTGAGCAGGACGAACCGGCTGCTGGAGGCGTCGCTCGCCGAGAACGCCGGTCTGCACGCCCAGTTGCTCGCCCAGGCCAGGGAGGCGGGCGTACTCGATGAACGCCAGCGGATGGCCCGCGAGATCCACGACACCCTGGCGCAGGGGCTCACCGGCATCATCGCGCAGCTCCAGGCGGCCGAGCAGATGCACGAGGTCCCGGAGCCGTGGCTGCGGCCGTTCGAGGCCGTGAAGAACCTGGCGCGGGAGAGCCTGGCCGAGGCGCGGCGCTCGGTCGACGCGCTGCGGCCCGAGCCGCTGCGGACCGCGCGCCTGAGCGACGCGCTCGTCGCCGTCGCCGGCCGGTGGTCGAAGCTGCACGGCCTGCCCGTCCAGGTCACGACGACCGGTACGGCGCGGCCGATGGCGCCCGAGGCCGAGTTCGCGCTGCTGCGCACGGCGCAGGAGGCGCTGGCCAACGTGGCCAAGCACGCGGGCGCCAGCAGGGTCGGCGTGACGCTGTCCTATCTGCAGCAGGAGGTGGCACTGGACGTGCGCGACGACGGCAAGGGCTTCGACCCGGCGATCCTTGAGGACGGCGGGTTCGGCCTGACGATCATGCGGCAGCGGGTGGAAGGGCTGTCCGGCAGCCTGCGGATCGAGTCCGAGCCCGGCGCCGGCGCCGGCATCTCGGCCTGCGTCCCCTGTCCCGCCGGGAGCGGCGTGTGATCCGGCTGCTGATCGCCGACGACCATCCTGTCGTCAGGGACGGGCTGAGCAGCATGTTCGCCTCCGCGCCCGGATTCGAGGTGCTGGGCGCGGCCGCGGACGGCGCCGCCGCCGTACGGCTCGCCCAGGAGCTGCGGCCCGACGTGATCCTGATGGACCTGCGCATGCCCGGCATGGACGGGCTGAGCGCGATCGTCGAGCTCGCCCGGCTCGGTGTCACCGCGCACGTGCTGGTGCTGACGACCTACGACTCCGACACCGACGTGCTGCCGGCGATCGAGGCGGGCGCCACCGGCTACCTCCTCAAGGACTCCCCCCGCGAGGAACTGCTGCGCGGCGCGCAGGCCGCGGCCAGGGGCGAGAGCGTGCTGTCCCCGACCGTGGCTGCCCGGCTCATGAACCGGATGCGGGCGCCCGCGCCGCAGCTGCTCAGCCCCCGCGAGCTGGAGGTCCTCGAACTGGTGGCGGCGGGCAACACCAACCGCGAGGCGGCCGCCCGCCTGTTCATCACGGAGGCGACCGTCAAGTCCCACCTGCTCAACATCTACACCAAGCTCGGGGTGAACGACCGCGCCGCCGCCGTCACCGAGGCGTTCCACCGCGGCCTGCTCGTTCCGCGCACGGACTCCTGACCGCGAGGTCAGGGCCGCGGGGGTTGCGGGCTGCCGGTTCGCCGGTTGGCGCTCAGGCTGGTGATCGTCACGAGGGCCAGGACCGCGATGATCACGCCGAGTGACATCAGGGTGGGGATCTCGGGGATGACGGGCCAGATGCCGTGTGCCCAGTGCAGCACCAGCTTGACGCCGATGAACGCCAGGATGACGGCCAGACCGTGGTTGAGGTGGCGCAGTCTGGCCAGGGCGCCCTGGAGGACGAAGTAGAGCGCCCGCAGGCCGAGCAGGGCGAAGGCGTTGGTGGCGAAGACGAGGAAGGGGTCCTCCGTGACGCCGTACACGGCCGGCACGGAATCGACGGCGAAGACGATGTCGGTGACGAAGACGGCCACCATGGCCAGCGCGAGCGGCGTCAGCGCCCGGCGCCCGCCCTCCCGCACCACCAGATGTGAGCCGCGGTAGTCGTCGGTGACCGGCATGAGGCGGCGCAGCAGCCGTACCGACCGCATGCGGGAGATGTCGACCTGCTGCTCGTGCCCGGCCAGCGCGTCCTTCATCACCTTGCCCGCCGTGACGATGAGGATCGCGCCGAACAGCAGGAACGCCCACGTCCCGCTCTGCAGGACGGCCGCGCCCAGCGCGATGAAGATCGCGCGCAGCACGAGCGCGCCGATGATGCCGTACAACAGCACCCGCTGGGCGTACACGGCCGGGACGGCGAAAGCCGACAGCAGCAGCATGAAGACGAACAGGTTGTCCACCGACAGCGACTTCTCCACCACATACCCCGTGAAGAACTCCACCGCGATCCCGGACCCGAACGCCTGCCACAGATACACGCCGAAGCCCACCGGCAGCGCGAGGTAGAACAGCGACCACCCCACGGCCTCACGCATGCGCACCTCGTGCGGGCGCCGCGTCAGGACGAAATCCACGCTCAGCAGTACGGCCAGCGCGGCCACGGTGATCGCCCACAACGACGGTGTGCCGATCGTCGGCAGGTCGGCGGAAAGAGCGGTTGCCACAACAGGCACGGAGAGCCTCCTCGAACGTACGCGGCCGTTCGAGGTCTCCTTCACCCGCGTCCACGCGGGCGGCCGTCCGGGGACGTCCCATCACGTCCGTACTGACCGGGGCGGCTCTTACGAAGTACTCCCCTCGCGCTGCCAGCCTAGTTCAGGGTCCAGGGTGACAAAGACCCTGGCCACGGACACGGCGGCTGAGCGCGAGAGCCCACGCCCTCGGCACGATGTTCACGGCTGACGGCCTCCCCATACGCGCAGGGATGTGTTGTGATCGTCTGGTGAGACTGACCGTGCCCAGACGCGCGGTCGCTGTGCCGAACTCCGCAACATCATCCGTAGGCGACGATGGGATGGACGCGATGCCTGGTGAGGGCGAGTACGAGCCGAGTCCGCGGCAGTGGGTGCGCGAACAGGTCGAGCTGTACGAGAGCTCGGGCGGCACCGAGGGGACGACGCTCTGGGACACGGGACTGCCCGTGATCATCGTCACGATGCGTGGCGCGAAGAGCGGCAAGATCCGCAAGATCCCGCTGATGCGCGTGGAGCACGAGGGACGGTACGCGGCCGTGGGCTCGAAGGGCGGCTTCCCGACCCACCCGGTCTGGTACTTCAACCTCAAGGCCGACCCGCACGTGGAGCTCCAGGACGGGCCCGGCCTCCAGACCATGACGGCCAGGGAGATCACCGGCGACGAGAGGGCCGAGTGGTGGGAGCGGGCGGTCGCCGCGTTTCCGCCGTACGCCGAATACCAGGAGAAGACCGACCGGTTGATCCCCGTCTTCGTGCTGGAGGCGGCGACCGGGAGCTGACCGGTTAACCGGCGCCGAGGGAGCGGATACTGGCGAAGCGGTCGAGGGCTTGTTCGAAGGCGGCCGGCGAGATCGTCACGCCGCCGCTGAACGGGAAGTCGAGCTGGGAGACCAGGAACAGCACCATGCCCACGAGCCCTCCGACCACGGCCGCCATCGTGATGTGCACCTTGCGGACGGGGCCGCCGCAGACGACCGCCGGCACCACGGCGGTGAGCCCGCGGCCGGCCAGGGCGATCCACAGCAGGGGCGGCACGCCGGTGTCGGCCACCTGTGCCCTGGTCCCGCGGGCGTCGAGGACGGCCTGCATGCGGCTCATGGCCTGCCCGTAACGGGTGGACGCGGCGGCGGTGCCCGGCTCGATGGTCTGGAAGAAGGCGCGCATCTGCTCGACCGAGCGCCAGGCCGCCGGTGACAGCGTCCGCTGCTCGGCCATGAGCGGCCATTCCTGGCGGATCACCGTGGTGGTGTACTCGCCGGCCAGGCTCCGCAGCTTCTCGCGCTGCGGCTCGGGCAGGCTGCGGGAGTACCAGGAGACGTCGACCAGGGTGCCGGCCTCGGTGGAGCTGGTCTGCGTGGCCGAGTTGACCTGATTCCAGGCGGCGACGCCCACCAGGGCAACGAACATGAGCTCTCCCCTTCTGTAACGCATTACATACAGAGAGTATTGGCTGATCCGGTGGAGCTGCGGTTCCACCGGATCAGCCCGGGGCTCAGCGCACCCGGAACGCGCGCTCGACGGTCTGGGTGACCGTGGCGCCCGCGCTGTCGCGTGCCGAAAGCCGCAGGGAGACCGTGTCGCCCGAACGCGGCAGGTTCAGCAGGAGCGCGTGCCAGCTGTCACGGCCCGTCGGCACGACCGCGACCCGGTGCCAGGACGTCCCGTTGGTGGAGACCTCCGCGGTGACCTTGGTGATCGGCTTGGTCGCGCCCTCCATGCGCTGCAGCCGTAGCGGCAGGGTCATCAGGCCGGGGCGGGTGGCGTTGTTCAGGTCGAGCTTGGGCTCGGCCCGCAGGACGAACACCGGCACCGGGCCCGCGCCCGCCGAGGTGAACGACCACTCGGTCGTGAGCTTGGACGACAGCTCGGTCGCCCTGGGGTCGGCCGTGCCCTCGACGCGGAGCTGGAAGCGCCCCGAGCCGGGCGTGACGGGCAGGCTCACGGTGTAGTTGGGCAACTGGGCGGCCGTCGCGACGACCTTGCCGTCGCGCAGCAGCGTGGTGGTGCCGTCGCCGTAGTCGCTGCCGCCGGTGACGCGGTCGCGCCCGGCCGCGTGCCACAGGGGCAGGTTGCCCACCTCGAACTCGGTGTCGGTCCTGGTGATCAGGGTCCGCTCACGCAGGGCCGTACCCACGACCCCCGAGTTCCAGCGCTCGTGCTCCTCGCGTCCGGCGCGGAAGGTACGCGCGTCGGCGTGCTCGATCGTCTGGTGAAGCCGTCCGTTCGGCATCGTCTCGAAGGCGCGCTCCCAGGGGAGGCCGGGAGTGAAGTACCAGGCTTGGGTCACGGGCAGCGCGGTGACCACCTGGCTCCAGCCCGTGAAGCCTTCGCCGAGAGGTCCGCCCGCCGTGGGTCCCGCGCCCGGCGCGCCGGTGGCACCGGCCCGCAGGGTGGCGAGGTCGGCGCGTACCTTGCCGAGCTCGCGGTCACGCGTGCGCAGCTCCCCGGGAACGAGGCCGTCCTTGCGCAGCACGAGGTTGTACACGTACGGGCTGTCGGTGAACGTGCCGTCCGAGCGCAGGGCGGCGAGCTGGGTGAACTTCTCGAAGCGGAACCCGGACGTCTTGTTCGTGGTGGGCGCGACGCGGAAGCGCAGCGGGTCGGGCGGGACGTTGCGCGGCAGGGAGAAGCGGTCGATGGAGAAGCTCGCCGCCCACTCCTGGCCGTCCTGCCGCTTCTGGAAGAAGACGAACTCCTCGCCCGCCGTCCTGGCGTCGGGCCGGTCGGTCTTGACCTCCATCATCTTGGCGGTCCTGGCGTCGAAGACGACCTCGCGGTCGGCCTTCACGTCCAGGCCGGTGATCGGCACGACGCTGAGTTCCGCGTGCCCGTCGTCGAACTGGGTCCGCATGACGGTGTAGGCCAGGTAGCGGCCGGCCGGCACGCGGATCGGGCCCTCGCTGTCGCCGTGGTTGATGCCCATCTGGATGAGCGGCCCGCCGTTCTCGGGCATCAAGGTCATCGGCATGAAGTCCTCGGAGTCGTCGGGGACGGTGCCGAGCTGGTCGATGAGCTTGACGTGCAGGTCGTAGCTCTCCGGTTCCTTGCCGAAGCTGACCAGAGTCGACAGGGTCACGCCCTCGGAGGAGGCGGTGATCCGCCCGCCGTACGCGGTGGTGGAGGCGGCCTTGGGCGCGGCGGTCACGGTGACCGGGGCGGTGCCGCCGGCCGGGACGGTGACCTGCGCGGCGCTCAGCGTGAACACGCCCTGCGGCGCGGCCTTGCCCTCAAGGTCGGTGGCCTCCAGCGCGAGGTTCAGGGTGACGGGCGCGGTGCCGGCGTTGCGGTAGGTGAGGGTGCGCTCGATGGCCTTGTCCTCGTACGGCCAGCGCAGGTGACCGAAGGCGACCGTGCCCGCGTCGGCCGTGACGCTCTGCCGTACCGCGCCGGCCACGTCGAGACGGCCGGTGCCGTACTCCCAGACGCTGCCGCCGGTCTTGGCCGAGGCGACCAGGGCGGACTTGAGCTCGCGCGAGGTCCAGCCGGGGTGCTGCTGGGCGAGGATGGCCGCGGCGCCCGCGACGTGCGGGGTGGCCATCGAGGTGCCGGACATGCGCACATGCTCGGCGCCGCCCGCCTTGGCCGCGGCGATGGCCACGCCGGGAGCGGTCAGGTCGGGCTTGAGCGCGAAGTCGCCCGCCCGGGGACCACGGCTGGAGAAGCTCGCGAGCTTGTCGTCGAAGTCCACGGCGCCGACGGTGAGCGCCGCGTCGGTGCTGCCGGGGCTGCCCAGGCTGCCCGGACGAGGGCCTTCGTTGCCCGCCGCGATGACGAAGAGGATGTCGCGCTCGGCGGAATAACGCTCGACCGCCTGCTCCAGCGGGTCCAGGCCCGCCTGGTCGGGGGCGCCGAGGCTCATATTGATGATCTTCGCGCCCTGCTGGGCGGCCCAGTCGATGCCCTCGATGATGTCGGAGGTGTAGCCGCTGCCCCCGTCGTCGAGCACCTTGCCGTTGAGCAGCCGGACGCCCGGCGCGACGCCCTTGCGCGCGGGCGTGCCCGTCGCACCCTGACCGGCGATGGTGGAGGCCACGTGGGTGCCGTGACCGGCACGGTCCATGGCGTCGGCGCTCTCGCTGAAGTTGGCCGACGCGTCCACGCGCCCGGCCAGGTCGGGGTGGCGGTCGTCGACGCCGGTGTCCAGGACGGCCACCTTCACGCCCTCACCGGTGAAACCGGCCTTCCACGCCTCCGGCGCGCCGACCTGGGGCACGCTGCGGTCGAGGGTGGCCTTGACGGGCGCGTCCAGCCACACCTTCTGCACCGACCGGTCCTGGCTGAGGTGAGCCCAGGTGGCGCCGGCCGTGGCGACGGCGTTGATGGAGGCCAGCGGGCGGGCGCCCGACAGCGCTGTCATCGGTGCCGCGCCCTGGCGGTACTGCACGATCAGCGGCAGCTGCTTCTCGCCGAGACCGTCCTTGATCAGCTGCGGGACCCGGAAGAGGTTGCGGTCGAGCACTCCTCTGGCCACGTCGCCCGCGACGTCGAGCGGGATGAGCGTCCAGTCGTCCTTGGTGCCCTCGGTGATGTAGCGGACGTTCGTCCGGCCGGGGCCGGCCGTGAAGGTGATCCGGCCGCGGTCGACGCTCACCCGGTCGCCGGTGACCAGCGTGACGCTCTTCGCGGCGGCAGTGTCGGGTGGGGGTGATTCCGCGCTTGCCGACGGGGTCGCGGCCAGGGCCGCCGCGAGGACGGCCGCCGCGACTAAGGTTCTGCCTACCATGATGGTCTTCCTCTCTTCCTGACGAAGAGAGTCGATCAAGGGTGAGATCCCCCGACAAGTAGTCACGGTGGCGGTTTCGGTCATGTCATAACTCCGCCACCGGGCACTCATGGGCTCGGGGACGCCGACCTGCGCGTGCGCGTACCCGGTCGAAGGCGGCCTGGGCCACCCTGCGGGGTCAGGCGTCCTGCCGTGTCGGCTGGCCGAGCAGGCCGCCCTCCGCCGCGGCGACCGCCGCCTGCACCCGGTCGCGCACGCCGAGCTTGGTGATGATCGCGGCCACGTAACCCTTCACGGTCGACGGGCTCAGCCCGAGGCGGGCGCCGATCTCGCTGTTGCTCAGCCCTCGGGCCACCTGGACCAGCACGTCCTTCTCCCGGGGGGTGAGCATGCCGAGCTGGTCGCCGTGCGCCGGGCGGGGATCCGTGGTGAGCAGGTGGGTGATCATGCTTCCGGTCACGGACGGGTCGAGCAGCGCGCCACCGGCGGCCACCACCCGTACGGCGTCGATGATGCGCTCCGGAGTGCTGTCCTTGAGCAGGAATCCGGCCGCCCCCGCGCGCAGGGCCCCGAAGACGTGCTCGTCCATGCCGAACGAGGTGAGCACGACCACCCGCGTACCCGGCGCCTCGGCCAGGATCCGCTTGGTCGCCGCCAGCCCGTCCATGCGCGGCATCCTGATGTCGACGAGCGCCACGTCGGGACGGAGTGACACGGCCAGGTCCACCGCGTGCTGCCCGTCCGCGGCCTGCCCGGCCACGCGCAGGTACGGCTCCGCCGCCAGCACCGCGACGATCGCGGCACGGACCATGGCCTCGTCCTCGGCGACCAGCACCGACGTCGGGTTCACGCCGGCGACCAGACGCGCACCGTGCCGCCCGAGTCCGCCGGCCCGAAACCCCCATCCATGGGACACACCCTACGAAGAGGGTCTTATGGTTTCTGTGAGCCCGGTCTTCCGCGGGCTACAGGTCGTTCTCGTGCTTCAGGGCCTCGTCGACCCGGTCGAGCACGTCGGTCAGCTCGGCCTCACCGTGGGCGGCCGAGACGTACCAGATGCCGCGACCGGCCACCCAGACGCCGTGCGCGGCCAGGGTACGGGCGAATCGGGCGTACCTGGCCAGGTCGAGCGCGTGGAGTCCGGCCAGGTCGTGGACCGGCCGCGGTGGCCCGAAGCTCACGTGGAAGGCCACCGGCAACCCCTGTATCCGCAGCGGCACACCGTGCCGCCGTCCCAGCTCGGCCAGCCCCGCCATCAGCCGGCGCCCGTGGTCCTCGACGCGCGCGTACGGCGGAGCCGAGGTCAGCGTGTCGAGCGTGGCGACGACGGCGGCCGCGGCCATCGTCGAGGCGTTGAACGTGCCGGAGTGATTGACCTCCCCCGTGCCGAACCTGGCCATCAGGTCGCCCCGCCCCGCCAGCGCGCTGACGGGCCAGCCTCCCGCCAGCGCCTTGCCGTACACGGCGAGGTCGGGTGTCACGCCGAAGTGCCCCGCGGCGCCGCCGAGCGCCAGGCGGAACCCCGTGATGACCTCGTCGAAGACGAGTACGGCGCCGGCGCGTTCCGACAGTTCGCGCACCAGGCCGAGGAAGCCGTCCCTGGGCGGGATGGCGCCCGCGTTGCACATCATCGGCTCGCAGATGACGGCGGCGATCTCGGCGCCGTGCCGGTCGAACAGGGCCGTGAGGGCCTCGGCGTCGTTGAAGGGGACCACCAGCCAGTCCGCGAGCGCGCCGGCCGGCTGCCCGGCGGACGCGGGCCCGTGGCCGCCGTTCGCGAAGTCCATCAGGACGTTGTCGAGCCAGCCGTGGTAGTGGCCGGCGAATCTGACGATCCGCCGCCTGCCGGTCGCGGCGCGCGCCAGCCTCAGCGCGGCCTGGACGGACTCGGTGCCGGAGACGCCGAATCGGACGGTGTCGGGCCAGCCGGTCGCCGCGATGAACCGCTCGGCCGCCTCGACCTCCAGTGGATGCTGGGCGCCGAAGACCATTCCCGACCGGGCCGCTTCCGCGACCGCGGCCGACACCCTCGGGTGGGCGTGGCCGAGGAAGGCGGGGCCTTGGCCGAGCAGGTGGTCGACGTACTCCCTGCCGTCCAGGTCCCACAGGCGCGCGCCCTCGCCCCGCCGGAAGAACACGCGTGGCGCGCCGAGCCGGACGTTGGAGCTGACCCCGCCGGGGATCACCCGCTCCGCCCTGGCCGGCAGACCTTCGGCGAGCATGCTCACGGGGCGCCTTCCAGCAGCAGGATCGCGTCGACCTCGAGGGCGAATCGCGGCAGCACGGCGGGGACCGTGGTCCGCGCGGGGTAGGGCTTGGACAGGCGCTGTTCGCAAACCTCGTTCCACTGCGCGAAATCGGCGAGGTCGTTCAGGTAGGCGCCGAGCCTGACGACCCTGCCGAGGTCGGCGCCCGCGGCCCTGGCCAGCGCCTCCAGGTTGTCGAACACCACGTGCGCCTGCTCCGCGAAGGTCCCTCCGGCCAGGTTGCCCGACCCGTCGAACGGGCCCTGCCCCGAGATGAAGAGGAACCCGCCTGCGCGGATCGCCGGGGAGTAGGGGCCGGCGGGCGGTCCGCAGTCGGGACTGATGACAGCTTCGAACACTGCAGTCACGTTCCATTCACTGAAACTAGAATTCCGATAGGTAGACCAAATCGCACCGGATCGTGGAAGTCAAGACCGAGGATTTCTGTCACCTGGAATCGCGCTTTTATCTGTTGGAGCGAAACTTGCTATCGTCTTGCTGGTATCTCGACCGTTTCGACCATCGTTCGACCATCGGAGGAAGCGTGCAGGTGGTGAAGCGGGAGGCGACGTACCCGATCAGGGCCGTCGACCGCGTCTGTGACGTGCTCGACCTGCTCCAGGAGTCGCCTGAGGGGGTGTCGCTGACGCTGGTCGCCGAGCGCACCGGGCTGCCCAAGAGCTCGGCCATGCGCTACCTCATGGCGCTGGAGGCCCGCCGGTACGCCGAGCGCGACCCCGCCGACGGGACCTACCGCCTGGGCATCGCCTTCAGGTTCGACCGCACGCGCTACCTGGAGCTGGTGCGCAACGCGGCCGAGCCGTACCTGGTCAAGCTGCGTGACCGCTTCCACGAGACGGTCAACCTGGGCATGCTCTACGGGGCCGAGATCGTCTACGTGGCCGTGGTGGAGAGCGAGCGGTCGGTCAGGCTGTCGGTGGACGTGGGCGCCAGGGCGCCGATCCACTCCACGGCGATCGGCAAGGCGATCGCGACCCAGCTCGACGAGCACCGGCTGCGCGAGATCCTGGGCCAGGCCGGCATGCCGGCCATGACCGACGACACGATCACCGACCCCGACGCCTACGTGGCCGAGGCCGCGAAGGTCGCGGCCGAGGGCTACGCCGTCGACGACTGCGAGGACCAGCCCGACGGGCGGTGCGTGGCCGTCCTGCTGCCCGAGGTGCCCGTGCCCTCCGCGCTGAGCGTGAGCGCCCCCGCCTCCAGGTTCGCCGTGGAGGACGCGGCCCGCATCGCGCACCACCTGCGCAAGGCGGCGCAGGAACTGGCCGAGACGATCCGCGCGCTCCCCGCTTGACGCGGCCTGGGGAGCGCAGGCTAGTTTGAACCAGCAAAACAGCGGTTCCGTCTGACGAAATGGCGCTCCCCATGACCCGGCACCGAGTCGGCATCGCCGGCCTCTGGCACGAAACCAACACCTACGGCCCCCACCCGGCCGACCTCGCCGCCTTCGAGGCGTTCGAGCTCCTCACGGGGACGGCGATCGTCGAGCACCACGCCGCCACCCGGTCGGTGATCGGCGGCTTCCTCGGCCACACGGACTTCGACCTCGTGCCGGCCTTCTCCGCGGGCGCCTGGCCCTCGGGACCTGCGCCGGCCGCCACGCTGGCCGTCCTGCTCGACGGACTCACCGGCGCCCTGGCCGCGGCGGGCCCGCTGGACGGGCTCCTGCTCAACCTGCACGGCGCGATGGTCGCCGAGGGCTGCCCGGACGTGGAGGCCGAGGCGCTGCGCAGGATCCGCGCCCTGGTGGGCGACATCCCCATCGCGGCCGTGCTCGACCTGCACGCCAACCCGTCCCCCGAGTTCGCCGGCCTGTGCGACATCGCGCTCAGCTACGACACCTACCCGCACGTGGACATGTGGGAGCGTGGCAAGGAGGCGGCGCAACTGCTGGCGCTGGCGCTGGACGGCCGCCCGCTGGTGACCGTGGTGGCGAAGGCGCCGCTCCTGACCTGCCCGCTGGCGCAGGCCACGGACGCCGAGCCGATGCGCGGGCTGCAGGCGCGGGCCACCGCCAGGGCGCGCGCCGCGGGGCTGCTCAGGGCCGGGGTCACGGCCGGATTCGCCTACAGCGACGTGGCCAGGGCCGGGATGAGCGTCCTGGTGGTCGCCGACGCCGGCCTGGCCGCCGCGGCGCGCGCGGTGGCCGGTCGGTGCGTCGAGGACATCGAGGCGCACGCGGACGCCTTCACGGTGGAACGTCCCGGCGCCGGGAACGCGGTGGCCCTGGCGATCGAGGCGGCTCGCGCCCCTGACCGGCGGCCGGTCGTGCTGGCGGACCTGGCCGACAACATCGGCGGAGGCAGTGCGGGCGACGGGACCGCGCTGCTGGCGGAACTGCTCGCCCAAGGCGCGGAGAATGCCGTCGTGGTCATCGCGGACGCCGAAGCCGTCGCGGCGGCGGCCCAGGCGGGTCCCGGCGGCCGGGTACGGCGGGCCGTCGGCGGCAGGTCCGACCGCCTGCACGGCGAGCCCGTCCCCGTGGACGCGACCGTGGTGTCGGTCTCCGACGGCCGCTACACCACCCAGGGGACGTGGATGACCGGTCAGAGCTTCGACATGGGGCCCAGCGCCGTGCTCGCCGTGGACGGGGTACGCCTCGTGGTGACCACCAGGCCCACCCCGCCCTTCCACCGCGAGCAGGTGACCTCGCAGGGCATCGACCCCGCCGAGGCCGGCATCATCGTGGCCAAGGGCGCGGTCGCCTGGCGGGCCGCCTACCCGGACGCCAGGACGGTCATCGAGGTGGCCACCCCGGGCGCCTGCGCGGTCGACCTCACCCTCCTGCCCCGTACGGCCACGCCGCTCAGGGTGGTGTGAGGGGCCGCGCCCGGGGTTCCCAGCCGAGGGCGTCCCTGGTCGGATGCCAGTCCAGGTACTCGCGCTCCCGGTCCCCCGTGACCGGGTAGGCCCCGAAGGGCCCGCGGTGTTCTAGCGCGGCGAGGAAGGCGCGCGCGACGTCGCCCGCCGCGGTGCCGACCACCCGCTCCGGCATGGAGGCGCAGCTCAGCCACTCATCGTCCGGCATCGGGGCGGCCAGCCGCAGTGCGACGACGTGCATCGCGTGCTCGCGCGCCGCGGCCTCGCACACCTGCTCGCCGAGCCGCTTGGTCAGCCCGTAGGCGTCGACCTCGTCGGCGGCGGGATCGGCCGCGTAGTCCCGGTGCAGGTAGCCGGCGAACACCGACATGCTGCTGGCGTACACCACATGCCCGGCCCCGGCCTTCGCCGCGGCGGAGAGGGTCAGGTACAGGCCTTTCACGGACACGTCGAAGTGGCTGATCGCCCAGCCGGGGCCGTCCCGCCAGCCCGCCTTGCGTCCCATCGCCAGGTACACCACGGCGTCCTGGCCCTCCACCGCCGCCGCGACCGCCTCCGGGTCGGTGACGCTGCCCGCCAGCCAGTCGCCCTCACGCGGGTCGGGAACGCGCGGGTCGAACAGGCGCAACTCGTGCCTGTCCGACAGGGCGGGGGTGATCATCCGTCCCACCTCTCCCGCGGCGCCGACCACCAGAACCCGCATCACCGCACCCCCGCGTCCCAGACCGGGGCCACGGCCGCCCTGCCGTACAGGCCGTCGAAGGTGGCGCTGCCGTCGTCGCCGGTCACCACCAGCCGCGCGCCGCGCGGCTGAACCGGCATGGTCCCGATGTAACGGCACTCGTCGAACAACTGCGTGATCGTCGCGTAGTGCCTGGCCCTGCCGTCGCCGAGGTCGAAGGTGAGCAACCGCCGCGGATACTCCACCGTGTACGGCGCGGCCATCCGGTACCTCTCCAGCGCCGCCTCGTCGACGGTGACGCCGAGCCCCGGCCCGCCCGGGATCCTGGCGTAGCCGCCCCGGATCTCGATCGGGTCCTCGATCAGGTCGTCGGAGTAGACGTTGAGGCAGGTCACCGCGGGCCATCTGGCATGTGTCAGCACCCCGCCCAGGTGCAGCGTGAACGCCGTCGTCAGCCCGGCGCCGACCACCTGGAGCCAGCAGTTCTTCTGGAACGCGGCGGCGTGCTGGCCCTGCGCGAGCAGCCCGGAGACCCCGGCCAGGCACAGCACGAACCCGTCGAGCGCGTCCTGCCTGATCCATTCGGGCAGGAGCGTCTTGGTGTAGTGCTCGGCCAGCGGCCGGTCCACGCGGGCGCGCAGCGACCTGAAGCCCGCCACGTCGTCCTGCTTGATCGGCGACTCGTAGATGCCCACGCGTTCCTCGCGGTCGAGCTCGCGCAGCACCTCGACGGCCTGCCCGGGGGTGAGCAGCATGCCGTTCCAGTCGATGTCGAGGGCGAAGTCCGGGGGGGTGACCCCGGCGATCGCGGCGACCTGCTCCCTGATGTCGAACCAGGGCCTGGCCTTCAGCTTGTGTGAGCGGTAGCCCTCGGTCAGCGCCTCGGCGGCCTCCTGCGCCAGCACCTCGGCGGGCATCTTGGTGCTCCACCACGAGATCGGGCACCAGTCACGCACCAGCGGCAGGTTCAGCAGCCGGTGCATCGGCACGTCCAGCGCCTTGCCGACGATGTCGAACAGCGCCATCTGCAGCCCGGCGCCGAGGCTGTCGTCGGCGAGGAACTCCGCCGGGTTGCCGCCGGTCACCCTGGCCACCGCCGTCTCGGAGACCGTCTGCCACGTGTAGTGCGGGAGCGTCTCGCCGTACCCGACGATGTCGGGGTCGTCGGTGCGCACCCTCAGCACCTCGATCACCCCGAACTGGCCGACCAGCAGTTCGTTCCACGGCCGCGCGCGTTCCCTGAAGGGCACGCGCACCACCACGCGCTCGACGTCCACGATGCGGAGCTTCATCGGCGCACCCGCCCCGCGGCGAAGCGGCGGGCGAACCCGATCGCGCGCCCGTAGGCGGCCTCGACGATCTTCTGCCCCATCTCGGCGCCGGCCAGCCGGGCGTCGCCGAGCGCCCCGCTGTCCGTCCAGGTCTCGAAGGCGACCGGCAGGTCGACCCGGCCGGACGGGGGGTCGGTGTCCCGGTCCGGCGGCGCGCCGGGCGCGGGTGGACCGATCAGGTCCGGGCGGACCAGGTGCGGCGCGATCGCCATCGCCACCGACGTCTCGCTCTGGCAGGCGTGCCCGTAGCGGCCCTCGGGGATCAGCTCGGCGATCGTGTCGGCGGCCAGCAGGGCCCACATCAGGTGGGCCATCTCGACGCCGTGATCCCTGCGCAGTTCCCTGGCCGCGAGCCTGATCGGGTCGGTGTTGCCGCCGTGGCCGTTGACGACCAGGATCCTGCGCAGCCCGTGGTGGGCCAGCGACTCGGCCAGGTCCGCGAGCAGCGCCAGGTACGTGGCCGGCCTGAGGGTGAGCGTGCCGGGGAAGGCCAGGTGGTGCTCCGACAGCCCGTACGGCACGGGCGGGCACAGCACGGCCGCCGCGCCCAGGTCGGCGGCGAGCCTGCGGGCGAAGGCGTCGGCGATGCCCATGTCGGTGTCCAGGCTCAGGTGCGGCCCGTGCTGCTCGCACGCGCCGACCGGCAGGATCGCCACGCCGGCCGCGGCCAGCGCCCGCCCGGCCTCCTTCGTGGTCATCCTGGCCAGCTCGTTGGTCATGCGGTACTCCAGGTGGCGAGGGCCCGCAGCGCGGGCAGGACGGCGGTGATCGGCAGCGGGACCGGGCGGCCTTCCGCGACGGCGGCCACGAACGCGGCGTCCTGGGCGGCCAGGCCGACGCGTTCCATGGCGTCGTCGCCGCCGCAGCCGGCCAGGACGCCCGAGGGGCCGAGCAGCGAGCCGCCGGTCAGGGTCAGCGTGGTGTCCTCGGCGATCAGCAGCAGGTCCCTGACCGCCGAGCGCGAGTGGTAGGACAGGGACAGGGTGGCCAGGCCGCCGCCAGGCGTGGTCAGGACGGCGCCGGCGTCCATCGGCCTGCCGCTCCCCCGCCAGGCGGGGCCGCGCGCGCCCGCCACCTCGGCGTCCGCGTCGAGCAGCCACAGGGCGGCGTCGACCAGGTGGGCGCCGTGGTGCCACAGCACGTCGTCGGTCCAGCCGCGGGTGTCGGCCTGGCGCAGCATCAGCGTGCGGCCGACGGCGTGGCGTACCCGCAGCCCCGATTCCACCAGGTCGCGAGCTCTGCGGTACGGCGGGCAGAACCGCAGCGTGTGGGCCGCCATCACCTGCCTGCCCGAGTCGTCGGCGACGCGGACCACCTCCAGCGCGTCGGCGAGGCTCATGGCGACGGGGACCTCGCACAACACATGACACCCCGCGCGCAGCGCGGCGAGCGTCTGCGGCACGTGGAACACGTTCGGCGAGCAGATCACCACCGCGTCGAGCCCGGAGGCCGACAGCAGCGCGTCGAGGTCGGGGTGCGCGGCGGCGCAGCCGTACAGCTCGGCGAAGCGCGCGGTCGCGGCCGGGTCGGGCCCGCACACGCCAGCCAGCCGGGCGCCCGCCGCCCGCAGCGCCACCGCGTGCCGGGCCGCGATCGCCCCGGGCCCGGCGATCCCCACGGTGATGGTCATACGGTCGTCATCCGGCCCGTCCGGCAGGATCGCGCGGCGGCCAGGCAGAGCCGGGCGCTGAGCAGCCCCGCCGACAGCGGCGAGCGGCTGTCCGGCGCGCCGTGGCAGGCGGCCACGAACTCCCTGGCCAGTTCCAGATCGCCGCCGAAGTGCTCGTCGCCGGTCTCCGCGCGGCCGCCGTGCTCGGTGACCGTGCCGCTCATGTGGTCGATGAGGGTGACGCGGCCGGTGTACCAGTCGAAGCTGATCGTGCCCTTGTGCCCGATCAGCGTGGCTCCCCGGGCGGCCGCCCGCCCGCGGGAGTAGAAGTTCTGCGAGTAGGACACGTGCAGGCCGGACTCGTAGCGCACGAGCGCGCTGCCGGAGTCGTGGTTGCCCACGTCCTCGCCGTAGACGCACCTCCAGTCCGCCGTCGCCTCCCGGCCGCCCGGCCCTTCCGGGCAGGTGTGCCGCAGGTCGCAGTCCGAGCAGCGCAGCCCGGCGGGCATCGTGCCGCCGAAGACCGTCCGCGACTCCATCGCCACGACCTCCAGCGGACGCCGGCCGATCAGGTAGGTGAGGTAGTCGAAGTCGTGCGTCGCCTTCTGCAGCCAGAGCCCGCCGGTCAGCGCCGTGTCACGCATCCATCCGTGGAAATAGGACGCCACCGCGTACGCGGGCACGTTGTTGACCGCCTGGACGTGCGCGACCTGCCCGATCACGCCCTCGTCCAGCAGCCCGCGCACCGTGCGGGCCAGGCTGGACAGGCGCAGCGGGAACGACACCACGACCGGGCTCGTCGCGCCCTCGGCGGCGGCGGCCAGCGTGTCGTACTGCGCCCGGTCGATCGCCACCGGCTTCTCCAGGAACAGGGGCAGTCCGGTGGCCAGGACCCGCAGCGCCATCGGGGTGTGCAGGTCGCACCGGGTGCCGATGAGCACGCCGTCCAGGTCGGCCGAGTCGAGCATCGTGGCGGCGTCGTCGTAGCGGTCGGCGCCCTCGGGCGCTCCCGCCGCCGGGTCGGCGATCGCCACCACCCTGGCCCCGGGGTCCACCCGCCCGACGGCCGACAGCACCGCTTTGATGCGCCGGCCGTAGCCGATCACGCCCAGCCTGGTCATTCGCGTCTCACCTCAGGTGGTTCTGGTAGGGGGCGCCGAGTTCGCTGAGCACCGGCGCGGCGACCCGCAGCGTGCCGGCCGACAGCTTCCTGACGCCGAACTTGACGACGCCCGTCGCGGGTAACCGGTCGACGTAGGAGACCAGGCGCCAGGCCGTGTCGTGGGTCACGGCGCCCGCGTGCAGCACGTTGTCCCAGAGCTGCCCGCCGGTGCCCGCCGCGTCGACCCGCAGGTAGCAGGCGAAGTAGACGTACTTGCCGGCGAGTTCCGGGTTGGCTGCCAGGTCGAGGGGGAAGCCGAAGTAGTCCGTGTCGCCGGCGCCGTTCAGGGTGAAGACGGCCTGCCTGCGGTGGGTCGTGGCCGCCGCCGCCCAGGTGCCGCCGCCCGCCGACCCGACCATGACGAACCCGGACAGCGGCGGCGCGTAGTTGACCGGCGCCACGCCGTCGATGAGCGCCGTGTGGAACGTGGTGGTGGGGGCCGATCCCAGCTCGTCGATCTCGATGGGGTCGAGGACGGCGTGGGCCGCGTGCGGGCTCCAGATCGCGTTGCCGCGCTGGAGCACGCCGTTGACCTTCGCGCCGCCCGAACCACCCGTCCGGTTCGTGCCGGTCTTGAGGAGCACGTACCGGGCGACGCCCGTCGTCTGGTAGCGCAGCACCGTGGTGCCGGAGATCTCCAGGGCCGCGTCGGCCGAGTAGCAGACCACGATGTGCTCGGCGGTCGTGGGCGCGACCACGTTGTCGGCGAAGCGGATCGTGCCCACCGGGTAGGCGGTGTTGACCACGCCCGCGGTGCCGGACCCGTTGACGATCACGCTGGCCTTCACCGTCCTGGCGGGGTCGGTGAAGGTGTAGCCGGTGGTGCCGTTGTTCTCGAAGTAGTTGCCGACGATCTGCAGCGGGCTGACGTAGAAGCGCACGAAGATCCCGGCGACCAGGTTGTCCTCGATCGTGCAGCCGTTGATCCTGACGCCGAGACAGCTGTGGTCGAGGTTGATGCCGATCTTGGCGTTGTTGAAGATCTTGGTGTTGGTCACGTTGAACGCGTTGGTGCTCGCCGCGCCGACCCGGATGCCGTCGCCGGAGTTGCTGGAGAACTCGCAGGTCTCGACGTCGTTGCACCAGCCGTTGCCGATGTACAGGCCCGCGGTGGCCGTCCGCTTCACCAGGATCCGGCGGAACAGCGTGTGCGCGACGGACAACGCCTTGATCCCGTACGGCACCCTGCCGCCGCCGTCGACGGTCAGGTCGGAGAACTCGTACCTGTTGCCCACGACGTTCTCGGTCAGGGTGAAGGCGAAGACGGCCTCCATACCCGCCGGAGGCGTCGCCGGGGCGGTCACCAGCGTGTACTTCGCCTGCGTCAGCGCGCCGTCCGAGCCGAATCCGTCGCCGACGATCCGGATGGGCGCCTTCGCGGAGTCGATGACGATCGTCTTGCCGACCAGATACTTGCCGGTGGGCAGGTACACCACTGCCCCCGCGAGGCTCTGCGCGGCGGTCACCGCCGCCTGGATCGCGTCGCTGTCGTCCTGGACGTTGTCGCCCACCGCGCCGAACCAGCGCACGTTCAGCGGCCCGTCGAAGATCCGCAGGAAGCGCTGCCCTCCGTTCGACACCAGGACGGTCGCGCCGTTGTCGTCCACGGCCGTCGAGCTCCCCCGGTAGGAGAAGACGCCTTCCTTGCCGGGGTCGGTGACGTAGAAGTGGGTGGCGGCGGGGGCCGCCGTCACGAGCTTGAGCTGGCCCAGGGTGGTGGCCGGCAGGCCTTCCGGTACGGCGGCGGCGTGCGCCGTACCCGGCAGGAGAGCGGCGGCCACCCCCGGCACGGCGATCGCGGCCAGCGCGCCGCGCCTGCTGAGGGGGGCGGGGTGCTCGGTCATGGCATGCTCCTTCAGACTCGTCGGGCCAGGTGGTCGGCGGGCCAGGCCAGGGCCATCCCGCGACCCTCACGCAGAAGCGCCTGGAAGTCCGCCAGGAGCCCGGGTTCTCCGGCGACCGCCTGGGGCTCGGTGCCGCGCCGTACACAGAAGGCGGCGAGCGCTCCGGCGGCCTCCCCGATGCTCCACTCGACGGGGTGGACGCGGTAACAGCCGTTGGTGATGTGGGTGGTGCCGATGTTCTTGGCCGCCGGCAGCAGGTTCCGCATCCGTACCGGCAGCAGGGCGCCCAGCGGGATCTGGAACGGGTAGGTCGAGACGTCCACGTAGTTGCGGCCCGACGCGGTGGGGTGCAGGTCGATCCGGTAGGCGCCGACGCCGACGGAGTCGGCGAACCGCTCCGCGCCCGCCAGCCCCGCCCGCGCCTCCACCCCGACGTCGAGTTCGGTGATCCGGCGGCGGCTGACGATCCGCCGCCCCTCCCGCACGTACGGCGCGCGGGCCAGGCCGTCGCGCGTGCCCATCACCGAGCCGCACGGCCGCAGCCCCCGCCGGCCGAGTTCGGTCTGCAGCCAGTAGACCAGCGACAACGTCAGCTCTCTCGCCTCGGCCAGCCGGGTCTGCCTGGCCGGCGTGTCCACGCCGGTGACGACGCCGCCCAGGTAGTCGTTCTGCGGCCAGTTGACCAGGGTCACGTCGGTGCGCGCGGGCTCGTAGTGCGCCCCGTAGCGGATCCGGCGAAATCGCCAGAGGTCGGGCAGCTCCCACCGGCGCGGTTCGAGTGTCCACGGGTGCGGCACCGTCAGGCTGAGCAGCCTGTCCGGCCAGCCGGGCGGCGCGAAGGCGCGCCAGCGGTCGTACCCGGCGGGGCGCTCGATGGTGTGGTCCTCCCCCTCCCGGTTCTCCAGCGCCACGCACCAGGTGATGGCCTGCTGGGTGCCCTCGTCGGCCGGTCCCTCCAGGGCGTGCGGCTCGCCGGTGTCGTCCTGCGACTCCGCGCCGAGCACGTGCTCCGTACCGGTGAGCGGCAGGAGGTCGCCCTCCTCGGTGGCGTCGAGGACGTAGCCGGCGCCGATCGTCACCAGCGTGCCGTCCGGCCGGGCGAACGTGACCGCCTCGACCCGGTCCCCGGTGACGTCGGCGTGGACGGGACGCGGGCCGCGCAGCACCTCAAGGCCCGCGGCCAGATCATCCAGGACCTCGGCGATGACCACGGGCTCGGCGCAGATCGGGCTGACCGCCCCCTGGCCCGGGTTGAGCAGCGGGTCGGCCCGCGCGGCGGGCGTCAGCTGCCTGTGGGTGCGATACCAGTCGCGCAGCGCCGCGCGAAAGCGCCGGTACGTCGGGGTGACGCCCAGCCGCTCCGTCCACCCGTGCTCGTCGGAGGGCACGCCCTGGGAGGTGAGCTGGCCGCCGAGCCACTCCTGCTCCGAGACCAGCAGCACCGACGCGCCGCCCTGCGCGGCCGCGAGCGCCGCGGCCAGCCCGCCGGTCCCGCCGCCGACGACGAGGACGTCGTAGCGGTCCCTCATACCGTCACCACCGATCCCGCGCGGCGGGCGCGTTCGGCGGCGAAGACCGCGAGGTGGGTCTCCAGCGACTCCAGCGCCCCCGACCGGATGCGGGTCGCGTCACCGGTCGCCACCGCCGTCACGAACGCGTCCATCAGCGCGGCGTCGCCGCCGCCGTGCCCGCCCGCGACCGTCGCGTCACCGGCGGGCGCCGCCTCGGCGACGCGGGTGCGCTCGCTGACGAAGTCGAAGACCTCCGCGCGCTCCCCGTCGCCCTCCAGCGAGCCCCGGGTCCCGAACAACCGGGTACGCCGGTGCCCGCCCTTGACGAAACCCGTCATGGTCAGCGAGCCCGTCGCCCCGCCCTCGAACTCCAGCGAGACCACCTGGTGGTCGACCACGTCGTTCCTGCCCAGGTAGACGCACTCGCCGTACGGGCCGGTGCGCAGCGCCCGCAGGATGGAGCCGTCGTCCGGCTCCGGCGTCAGCACGTTCATCGGCCAGCCGTGGCCGCGCTGGTTCTGGAGCCTGAGATAGATGCGGTCGGCGGCGTAGGGGCAGCCGGCGGAGACCCCGCAGTCGAGGCAGCGATCGGCCGCGCCCTCCGGCCGGTTCTCCGGGCGGAAGTGGGTGAGGGAGCCGAAGCTGGAGACCCTGGCGATCGGGCGATCCATCACGTACCGCAGCCAGTCGACGTCGTGGCACGACTTGGCCAGCAGCATCGACGAGGACGCCTCCTCGCTGCGCCAGTTGCCCCGGACGTAGGAGTGGGCCTGATGCCAGTAGCCGACCGGTTCCAGGTGCTGGACGGAGACGAGGTCGCCCAGTTCGCCCGAGGCGACCACGTCCTTGATCAGCTCGGTGTATCGCGTGTACCGCATCACGTGGGCGACCGCGAAGAGCACCCCGGCCTCCAAGACCGCGGCGACGACGCGCTCGCAGCCCTCGGCCGTCGGCGCGAGCGGCTTCTCCAGCATGATGTGGTAGCCCTGCGCGGCCAGGGCCTCGGTGGGGCCGACGTGCTCGCGGTCGGGGGTGGCGATGATCGCGGCGTCGGCGAGCCGTCCCGCCCGCGCGAGTTCCTCCCACGAGCCGAACCGCGCTCCGGCCGCGACGCCGGGGAGCGCGTCCGGCCTGGGGTCGGCCACGGCCACCACTTGCGCCCGGTCGGGATGCCCGGCCGCCCAGCGGGCGTAGCCGGACCCCCGGCTGCCCGCGCCGACGATCGCCAGGGTGACGGGGCTCATCGGTTCTTCCAGTACGTCACCGTCTCGTCGGCGAGCTTCCGGACGAACTCCGCCGCGGTGATCCTGCCGAAGATCAGCTCGTCGTTGACGGGGAAGATCACCTTGGTCTGGTACTCGGAGAAGTCGGAGCCCGCCCGGACCTTGACGATGCGGCCGGCGTCGAGGAGCTTCTTGATCTCCGCCACCTCCGGCGCGGCGGGGACGTCCGGCCTGATCGCGATCTCCTTCGCCGTAGAGGCCAGCTGATCCTGGTACTTCTTCTGCAGGAAGAAGGAGATGAACTGCTTGGCGGCTTCCTGGTTCTTCGCCTTGGCCGGGATGCCGAACCCGACCAGGGCCACGTTGGCCGGTGGCGCGGGCCTGCCGCCGACCGCCGGGAAGGGGAAGGCCCGGTAGTCGAAGCCCTGCTTCGCGTATGGCAGCGTCTCCCTGGGCAGCCAGGTGCCGCCGTAGATGAAGTCGGCGTCGCCGTTGGCCCACTTCTGCTGCTGGGCGGGGAACTTGCTCGCGGTGTATCCGTCGGCGAAGTAGCCGCCCTTGGCCAGCTTCTCGATCAGCTTGGCCGCCTCCAGGTACGCGGGCTTGAGCCAGGTCTGCCCGGTCTTGTCCTTGACCGCGTTCACGTAGCCCTCGTCGCCGGCGACGGCCATCGTGAAGTAGGTCAGGTAGTAGGCGTTGTAGCCGGTGAGGCTGCCGTCCTGGGCGATCGGCCGGCGTCCCTTGGCCTTCTCCGCGTCGAGCGCCGTGAAGAACTCGTCCCAGTTCTCCGGCGCCGCCGCCGCCAGCTCCGGATGGCTCTTGCCGTCGTAGAAGAAGGCGTAGCTGGAGGCCTGGTAGGGCACCATGACCGGGCTCGTGCCGCCGACGGGCGTGGCCACCGTCTTGTAGGCGTCGCCGACCAGGTCGCCCACGGTCTTGTCCTCGCCGGGAACCTTCGCCGCGTAGACGGGGGTCATGTCCAGCGCGTTGCCCGTGGAGGCCAGCGCGCTGACCAGTTCGGTGTTGTTCGTGTCGAGCAGGTCGGCGGGGACGTTGCTCGTGTTCAGGGTGGGCAGCAGCGCCTTGGTCGGGTTGCGGCCCTTCCACTGCACCTTCACCCTGATGCCGGTGGCCTTCGTGAACTCGGCGACGGCCTGCGCCATCACCTTCTGGTCGGCCTCGCCCTCCGACCACATGCTCCAGAGGGTGAACTCCTTGCCGTCCCCCGAGGAGGACGAGCCGCCGCAGGCGGCCGGCGTCAAGGTCAGCAGGGTCGCCGTGCCCGCGGCGAGAAGTCTCGTGGTGGTTCTCATCGGGATGCCTGTCTGTTCGGTCGGTCAGGAGTTCTCGTCGTGCAGGACGACGTCGTCGAGGTGGATCGCCGGGCGGGCGGGGTCGTGGTCGATGATCGTGACCACGAGCAGGACGTGGTCGACGGACTTGGCGCCGATGACGGCGGGGACGTCCTCGACGACGCCGAGCCAGGCCCAGCGGCCCGTCGTCTCCGCGGTGAACCGCAGCGGCTGGGCGTAGACGCGCAGGGTGGCGCCGGCGGCGTCGCGGGCGATGAACCGGGTCGCGGCGACGGCGGGCGACCTGCCGGTGGAGCGGTAGCGGAACCTGGCGGCCACCAGTCCCGGCTGGATCTTGACGCTCTGGGTCGCGTCGACCTGGGGGCCGGTGAGCGCCAGGCTGGCCGTACCGGAGAAGGAGGTGCCGCGGACGATCGCGGCCCGGGTGGAGGAGATCGTCCAGGGGGCGGGCGTGCCGTCTTCGAAAGAACCGTTGACCACCCGGTTGGGCGCCGCTCCCGACGCCACGCGCAGGATGAGCCTGGCCAGCCTGGCCTGGTCGCCCGTGCCGGCGGCCGCGGTGGTGAGGCGGTCGTGCAGCGCGCCCCTGTTGCCGTCGCCGCGCACGCGGTCGGCCAGCGTCCAGAACCGGTAGGGGTCGAAGCCGGTCCAGTTCAGGAAGAGCCGCTCGGGTTCGAGGCGGTGGCGCAGGATCGGGTCGGGCTTGACCTCCTGGACGATCTGGATCCGGCGTCTGGCCAGCCGTACCTTCTCGTCGAGGGTGGTCAGGGTCTCCTCGGCCAGCGCGAGCGCCTGCCGGTCCGTCCTCGGGACCGGAACGGGACGGAAGTAGCTGAGGGCCGACGCCTCGTAGTACTCGAAGGCGCGCAGCAGGATCGCGGCGCGTTTGACCTGGGCGGGCGTCTGGGCCTTGGCCGCGGCCGCCTCCAGTAACCGGCGGGCCCGCGCCACCTCGGCGGGCGTGATCTCGGCGAGGTAGTCGGCGAGGTTGAGGGAGAAGTAGGTGCGGTGCCTGCCGAGGGCGAAGAACGGCGTGCGGGGCACGCGCCCGGACCAGAAGGAGTCCCAGAGCTCGTAGTAGCGCACCAGGTCGGCCGCGCCCGCCGGGCCCACCGCCCGCTCGCACCACTCCCGCAGCAGCGCCCGCACGTCGGAGCGCACGTCCCAGGTCAGCCGCGCGAAGATCCACGCCTTCGGGCCCTCACCCCAGTTCGGGTACAGCTCCGCGTAGTGGAAGGCGACGCCGTTGGCCCTGGCCCACGACCACGCCTGGCGCATGCCGTCGAGGTCGAGCCTGGGCAGCGTGTACGGCGTGCCGTAGGCGTAGTCGTACCACCCGATCCTGGTGGCCACCCGCCGCCAGGCCCTGGTGTGCCGCCGGTCGATCTCCCTGCCCTCCTCGTTGGCCCAGATGTACCTGTCGCGGGTGAGGAAGGGGACCACGCTGGGGTGCAACGGGAAGGGCGGCGGATCGACGACGTGGGTGTAGGCCAGCAGGCCGATGGTCTTGCCGGGGAACTCGGCGGCCACCCGCTCGGCGACCGCGTTGACGAAGCCGTAGTAGGCGCGTGAGGCGGAGGCGTAGCCGAAGGAGTTGAGCGCGGGCTCGAGCTCGTCCTCGCTGTAGCCGTTCAGGTCGTTGGCGCCCAGGGAGATCGAGGTCGCGGCGGGGTTGTCGCGGAAGAACGTGAGCACGTACTCGGCGGCGCGGTCGACCACGTCCTTCCGGCTGTAGCGCGGCTGCCATCCGGTCGTCTGATTCGCTCCGGGGAGCACGGTCTTCCCGTCCTTCAGCGGGTAGTAGTCGGGATGGAAGCCGGGGAGGTCGGGATTGGCGTACACCTTGGGCGGGAAGATGGCCGCCATCTTGTGGTGGAACTCGACGGGCCAGTGCGCCCGCGCCGCCCTGGAGGCCCACCGGAGGTTGATGTCGGCGCTGTCCCAGCCGTCGCCCTTGCCCAGGTCGCTGAAGACGCGCATGGAGAAGGCGGGCGTGGTGGACAACCGCTCCGCCGGTACGGCGAGGTCGCCGCGGGCCGGCACGTCCTCGCCGTCGGGCCCGGGGAACAGCCAGCGGACTCCGGCGTAACGTTCCAGGAACTCGTAGACGCCGAACCTGGTGCCCCATGAGCTGGCGCCGGCTATCACCAGGCCGTCGGCGTCGGGGCTGATCGCGAAGCCGTCGCCCGACACGTCCGCCGGTGGCGGGCCGCCGAGCCGTACGCTGGTCTGGCCCGCCGGGGCCTGGCCGGTCGTGATGGGCAGGCGCGCTCCGGTGGACTTCTCCACGTAGTCGGCCAGGGTCTTGGCGGCGCTGGTCAGCTGGGCGTCGGCGGCTTCGGGAAGGACGATGACGGCGGTGGCCGTACCGGCTCGCACGAGGAAGAGTCCGGCCGACGCCCGCGCGGGCACGGCCAGGAAGGCCGGGAGCATGGCGCCCATCTTGAGGACGGTTCTGCGTTTCACAACTACCTCCGCGACTGGCTACCTGCTGTAACCCGCGGCGATGCCTTCGATCAGCCGCGTGCCCATCCACAGGTAGAGCATGAGAAGCGGGATCACGATGATCGTGATGCCGGCGAAGAGCACCGACCACTGGGCGCCGGTGTACTGCATGGTCTGCATGAAGTGCAGGAGCGACAGCGAGATCGTCGTCTTGTCCTGGAGCAGGACCAGGGCGAAGAGCGTCTCGCCCCAGTGCGAGATGGCCTGCAGGACGAACAGGGTGAGCAGCCCCGACCGGGTCAGGGGCAGCATGATCTTCACGTAGGTGCGGGTGGGCGAGGCGCCGTCGATCGCCGCGGCCTCCTCGAGCTCGCGGGGCAGCGAGGCGAAGAAGGCCGTCAGGAAGAAGACGGCGAAGGGCACGCTGGTGCCGATGAAGACGATGACCAGCCCGGTCAGCGAGTTGACCAGGCCGAGCTTGTCGAGCGCCACGAAGATGGGGATGAACAGGGTCTGCGCGGGGATGCCGAGGCCCATCGCGAAGAACACGGTGGTGGCGTTCGACCAGCGCCAGCGAAACCGGCTCAGCGCGTACGCGGCCGGCGCCGCGATGACGACGGTGACCACCCCGCTGACCAGGACCAGGATCAGCGAGTTGAGCACGCCCTCGCCGAACTTGGCCGCGTCCCACGCCGTGGCGTAGTTGGACCACTGCGGCGAGGCGGGCAGCCCCCATGGATCGTTGAACACCTCGCGTGTGGTCTTCAGCGAGCTGAGGAACATCCACAGGACGACGAGCATGTCGAACACCGCCAGCGACCACGCGGCGGGCATGGCGATGAAGAACAGGGGTCCACGTGAGCGCCGGGCGCGGGACATTTTCATGATCGACTCCAGTCCTTCAGTAGTCGACGTCGTCGCGACGCTGGGTGGCGTGCCGGGCCAGAAGCGTCAGCCCGACGGTGAGGACGAGCATGAGCACGGCGCAGGCCGCCGCCATGCCGAATCCGGCCTCGCCCTCCGAGGGGAAGGCCGTGGCGTAGGAGTAGAGGGAGAAGTTCCAGATCTTGGTGGAGGGCAGTTGCCCCGTCGCGCCGGAGAAGGTCAGCAGAAACTCGAAGACCTTGAGCGCGCCGATCATCCACAGCACCATGCAGACGCCGACGACGTCCCACATGAGCGGTAGCGTCACGTACCTGAAGCGCTGGAAGGCGCTGGCGCCGTCGAGGTCGGCCACCTCGTAGTAGTAGCGGGGGATGCGGTCGGTGGCCGCCATGAAGATCACCGTGTAGCCGCCCGAGCTCAGCCACACCATGCCGAGCATGATGGTCTTGAACGCGTTGTCGCTGGACAGCCACTCGGGCACCGAGCCGAACCCGATCGCGCGCAGCCCGGCGTTCACGAGCCCGTCGGGGTCGTACATGAACCCCCACAGGATCGAGATGACCACTCCGGGGATGAGGGTGGGAAAGAAGATCACCGCTCTGACGAACTTCCTGCCCACCATGTCCTGGAGCAGCATCGTCAGGACGAAGCTGAGCAGGAACACGCCCGCGCCGACCCCGAACACGATGAGGAAGGTGTTGACGAACGAGGTGTGGAAGACCGGGTCCTTGAACATCCGGGTGTAGTTCTGCAGCCCGACGAACTCCATCGGCCCCACGCCGGCCCACTTGTTGAAGCTGATCCACACCGTGAAGACGGTGGGCGCGATCATCACCAGCAGGTAGATCACGAGCGACGGCATGATGAACGGGGCGAGGAGGCGACGCCGGCTGCGGTCGAGCGGGCTGCCCTGGTTCTTGCGGGCCGCTCGTTCCGCCTGCCGGTCTTCCGCGCGGGTTTCGACGAGCGTGTCGACCACCATGAAACCTCCGTGGGTTGTGACCGGGGTGTGGGGATCGCGCTGCCGAGGTTGTGATCACTTCTGTCGGGGCGATGGAAGGAAGTCTGTGACCGAAACCCAGCTAATGTCAACAGGCAGAATTCATGTTTCATTTGATGCAACCGACTCGCTACACCTGACCCGGCGGTGGTAGAACCCGCCGGGTCAGGCGTTTCAACAGTCGGCACAGACCGTCGTTCAGCGGGTCATGGCTGCGGCGTCAGCGCGTCCGCGTAGCCGAAAAGCGCGGGAAGGCCCCCGGTGTGCACGAAGACCACTCGCTCCCCCGGCGCGAGCAGGCCCCGGCTGCAGTGGTCCAGCAGGCCGGCGAAGCCTTTGCCGGAGTAGACCGGGTCCAGCAGGATGCCCTCCGCCGCGCCCAGCGTGGCGATCGCCGCCAGGCTCTCGGCGCTCGGCACGCCGTAGCCCTCGCCCACGTAGCCGGTCAGGTTGACGACGTCGGCGGGCTCGATGGCGCTCGCCAGCCCGAGCAGTTCGGCCGCGCCCCTGGCCAGCGCGGCGATCTGGGCAGGGGGCAGGTAGGCCTCGTGAGCGGCGGTCATCGGGTTGACTCCCACGACGCGGGTCGGCAGCCCGAGCAGCTCGCAGCCCAGCTGGAGCCCGGCCTGGGTGCTGCCCTGGGAGGTGACGAAGATCCAGTCCGGCGCCTCCCCCGCCTCCACGATCTCGACGAGGGCCTCGACGTAGGCGAGCGCGGCGAGCGTCAGGCTGCGGGTCGCCCCCATGCCCACCACGTACGGCCGGCGCCCCCGCTCGCGCAGCCGCGCCGCCAGTTCGTCCTTGCGCCGCGTGCTGCTCTCCGCCGGGTCGATCGGGGTGATCGTCGCGCCCAGCAGGTGCGAGACCAGGTGGTTGCCCTGGACCGGAGCGCTCATCGCGTCCCGCTTGGGCAGCAGGAACACCTCCAGGCCCAGCTTCGCGCCGGCCGCCGCCAGCTGCCTGGAGTGGTTCGACTGCGAGGCGGAGCCCTGGATGACGCAGTCGGCGCCCTGGGCGATCGCGTCGCCCAGCACGTACTCGTGCTGGCGCACCTTGTTGCCGCCGAAGGCCAGCCCGGTGCAGTCGTCGCGCTTGACGCTGATCGCCGAGCCCTCGGCCGCCGACAGCCTCGGGCAGGCGTCGAGCGGGGTGGGCAGGTGCGCGAGCCGTACCCGCGGCAGGCGGGCGAGCCGCTCCCTCACCGTCGTGATCATGTTTCCTCCATGGTTGACGCGATGGGCGCCGATCCTTACAGTCAGGGACGCCATTCACAATCGAGGACCGCATTCACATATGTGGAGGAGATCGTGACACCAGGCCGATGGATACGATGCGGCAGCCTCGTCGACGGCCACGGAAAGTCCCCGCTCACCGACATGGCCGTGGAGGTGAACGGCCCGCTCATCGGCCAGGTCATCCCCTGGGCACAGGCGCCGGACGGCGCCCGCGCGCACGCCGTCGACCTGTCCGGGCACACGCTCGCGCCCGGATTCGTCGACGCCCACGTGCACCTGCTGTTCACCGCCCGCGAGACCCACGCGGCGACACGGGCCGCCATGCGGGCCGCGACGCCCGCGCACCTCGCCTTCACCGCCGCGCGCAACGCCGCCGAGTGCCTGCTCGGTGGCGTGACGACCGTCCGCGACTGCGGCGACCAGGACTTCCTCACCCTGGAACTGCGCGACGCGATCGCCGCCGGCCTCCTGCCGGGACCGCGCGTGCTCGCCGCCGGACCGCCGGTGACGGTCACGGGCGGGCACCTGTCGTGGTGCGGGAAAAGGGCCGACTCCCCCGACGAGGTACGGCGGGCCGTACGGGAACTGTGCGCCGCCGGCGTGGACCTGGTGAAGATCATGGCCAGCGGCGGCAACATGACCCACGGCTCCAACCCGCGCATGCCGCAGTTCGACGAGCACGAACTGCGCCTGGCCGTGACCGAGGCGCACCGTCTCGGCCGCAGGGTGGCGGCGCACTCCCAGAGCGCCGAGGCCACCCGCCGCTCCGTGGCCGCGGGGGCCGACACCGTCGAGCACTGCGGCTGGAACCTGCCCGACGGCTCGGCCGAGCTGGACCCGCGGACCGTGGACGCCATGGCGGAACGGGGCACGTGGGCGGTGCTGACCTACTCGGGAAGCACCCGGCCGATGCTGCCCGAGTACGCCGGCCACCCGTCCGGGGAACGCGCGGCGGCACTGGCCCTGTCCGCCACCGGTGACCTGCACGGCGACTACCGGTGGGCGCGCGCCATGCGCGATCGCGGAGTACGCATGGCGCTCGCCAGCGACGCCGGGGTCCGCTACACCCCGTTTCGCGCCTTCACCGACAGCATCAGGTGCGGCATGGTCTCGCTGGACCTCCGCGCGGCCGAGGCCATCGGCCTGGCGACCAGGCAGGCCGCCGAAGCGCTCGGCATCGCCCACGAGGTGGGTAGCGTCGAGCCGGGCAAGCAGGCCGACCTGGTGGTGCTCGACGGCCTCGTGCACGCCGCCACCACCAGGATCGGCGCCGTCCGCCAGGTCTGGCGCGCGGGCACGCCGGTGGTGGATCACGGCAAGCTCACCCTGCCCACCGGCCCGGAGGCGCACGATCCTCCTCGCGGAGGATGACACGCGGTATGACCAGATGCTTCGTCACGACTTGCCTCTCACAGGCGTTCACATGCGGTGAGGCACATCGTTTCAGCAGGTAGCCGCCATATTCTTCGCCAATCCGGATGAACCGCCGGGGCTATCCCCCTCCGGAGGACCTCCTCCCACGGGCGTACAGACCAGCGCCGGGGGGACGGTCTACTTGCCGGCGAAGTTCGTGACGAGCTTGTCGAACTCGCGGTCCGTCAGCGTCCTGTTGAGCTCCAGGAGCCGGTCGGCCATCCAGCCCACCGCGTAACGCGTGGCGGGCTTGCCGGCCTCGACGGCCTCCCGGATCGCGGCGGCGACGACGCCCGGGTCGGAGCCCTGGGTGTCCTCGCCGAGCTGCGACTCGGCGCGCTCGGCCATCGCCTCCGCCATGGCGCCGTAGGCGGTCGCGCCGGAGATCTCGCGCAGGTCCCGCGGCGTGTGGTCTTCGAACTCGGTCTTGATGATGCCGGGCTGGACGATCACGACATCGATGCCGAACGGCTCGACCTCCATGCGCAGGGTGTCGGAGTAGGCCTCCAGCGCGTGCTTGGTCGCGTAGTACCAGCAGCCGAGCGGCAGCGCGATCTCGCCCCCGATGGAGGAGATGTTGATGATCGTGCCGGACCCCTGTTCGCGCATGTACGGCAGGGCGAGCTGCACCAGTCGCGCGGGTGCGAACACGTTGACCTCGAACTGGTCGCGCGCCTGGTCGATGGAGACGTCCTCGGCCGCGCCGTGCACGACGGTCCCGGCGTTGTTGATCAGCACGTCGATGCGGCCCCGCTCCCGGGCGACGGTGCTGATGACCCGTTCCAGGTCTTCCGGCCGGCGTGCGTCCAGCGCCAGCGCGTGCCCGCCGGCGTCACGGATGTCCTCCATCATGTGGACGCGGCGGGCGGCGCCGTAGACGATGTGGCCGGCGCGGATGAGTTCGAGGGCGGTGGCCTTGCCGATCCCGGCGGAGGCGCCCGTGACGATGACGACCTTTTCCATGATGACTCTCCTCTTCGTTCAAAATGAAGGCTAGGATCGCGCTTGTCTTGGGACAACTCACGAAACATATAGACGCAGGCAGACAGCCTCATACTGGTGCAATGAACGTGCAGCTGAGTGCAACAACGGGAAGACTGATCACATGCCAGGAGACCGGCTGACGGCCGAGGAGCGCCGCCGTATCGCCGAGGGGATGGCGGCCGGCCTGACGTACGCGGAGATCGCCCGCAGGCTGGGCCGCTCCAGGTCCACCGTCACCCGCGAGATCGCCAGGAACGGCGGCCCGCACGGCTACCTGGCCGCCCGCGCGCAGCACGCGACGAGCTGGCGCGCCCGGCGGCGCAGGCGCGCTCCCCACGCCGGCGACGTCCCGGGCGCCCACGCCGGTGACACCCCCACGGTCAGGGAGTTCGAAGAGCGGTTCGTCGCCATGATGATCGAGACCGGGATGGCGCCCATGACGGCGAAGGTGTTCGCCGCGCTGTTCATCAGCGAGGGCGGCAGCCTCACCGCCGCCGAGCTGGTCCAGCACCTTCAGGTCAGCCCGGCTACCATCTCCCATGCCATCAGATGGCTGGAGCTCAGGGAGATGGTCACCCGGGAGCGCGAGGCGCGCCGGATGCGGTACGTCGTCGACGTCGACGTCTGGTACCGCACCTGGGCGGCCAGCGCCCGGTCGATGGCGATGTGGGCCGCCACCACCCGGCACGGCGCCGGGATCTTCGGCCCCGACACCCCCACGGGCGACCGGCTCCACACCACCAGCCAGTTCTTCGAACTCCTCGGCCACGACATGGCCCAGGCGGCCGAGCACTGGCGCCAGGCCCTTTCCATGCACCGCCGGCGGTGAACGCGCCGGCTCCGGCAACCCCCTGGGACGCGTACCGTGCGCGGATGGCCCGTGGTCGAAGGATGAGCGGATAGAGAGGCCGTCGGCGTCCGGATGGGCGGCATGCGCCCGCTTCGCAGCCGAGACGACCTACGGGATCCCGCTGGATCCGGATCCCGGAAGACTGGACACCCGCCGCCCGATGCCACTTGGCGTGCCGGTGGACGACGTGTCCGACGACCGGCTCCCCGGGGGAGTCCCCGGTGCGGGCGGCGGCAGACCGTGCACCGTGGTCGCCACGGTCACCGGACCTCGATCGCCGGCCGCCGGGCACGTATCCGAGCCGGGCCTTCCTGCCGCAGGGATCGGCCGGGCCGGCGGATCCGGCCCGTGACCTCGGTGAAACCGGCGCGGACCACACTGAGCAGATGCGTCTCCTTTTCGCGCTGCTGGCGCTGATCGCCCTGTCCGGCTGCGGCTCCGGCGCGACGCTGAGCCAGGCCGTCATCGACCGGGCCGCCCGGCAGGGTGTGGCGCCCGAGCTGATGTACGTGGTGGAACTGCCCGGGTTCACACTGGCCGAGCAGTCGGTGGGCGCGGTCGGCGACGACGGGTTCGGCGCCGTCTACACCTCCGCGGACGGCGGGCAGGTGGAGTTGCGGGTCGACCGGACACCATACAGATGTGTGGGGACCTGCGAGCGCGATGGCGACGGCTGGTACACCGAGCACGAGGGCCGTCAGGAGTACGTCGCGGTCCGCGCCAGCCACTACGTGCGGCTGGTCTGCCAGGCCGGGCAGGTGGACCGGGCCGTGCTGAAGCGGGCGGCCGAGGAAGCCAAGCCGGCCGTCGGCGACGGAACACCCTCGCCGCCTCCCAGCCCCGTCGAACGCGGCGACCTGCCGCGCGACGGCGACGGCGCGCCGATCCAGCCGACCGGCCCCGGCGGCTGAGCCACCCGACGGGCCTGCCACCGCCTGATCAGCCGTTGCAGGGCACGTCAGCGAGGTTGATTGGAATTGATTGTCTTTTCCGCGCGCCCTGAAGCCAATCAACATCCGGGTGGTAGACCGAGATCGACCCGCACTCCGTCGCACAGAGGAGATCCATGAAACGGATGATGAGCCTGGCCGTCATCGGCGCCGTGGCCGCCACCCTGTCCGCAACCGGTCCCGCGCAGGCCGAGCCAGTCCTCCAGTCGAGCGCCACCGCCTCATGCCCCAGCGGGGCGGTGTGCCTCCAGGAGCCGGACGGCTCCATAGCGCGCCGGAACATCTGGTACTCGTACGGGGCACACAATCTGGTGAACGTGTACGGCACCAAGATCCTCATCAACAGCCAGACCGGCGGAGCCGGCTTCCAGATATGCAAGGGCTACAACGGCGCCGATTGTTACCCCGTGCAGCGCGCCACGGGTGCCTACGGCGCGTACGACTTCACGCCCATCAACTCGATCGTGCTGGTGCGATAGCCGCGCCGGTCCCCGATGGAACGGAGCCGTGCGGCTCGCCCTCCTCGCGGAGGGCGCGCCGCACGGTGCTGGTCAGTCCGCCGGCAGGATGATGAACGAGAAGTCCGTATGTATCCGTCGGACGAGGGATATTTCGGATTTTATGCGGCGCTCGGTCTCGCCCCTGCTGATGCCCAGCCCCTGGGCGATCAACCGGTCGGGCCGGACGGGAACCGGGTCGGCGAAGGACACCTCCACCTTCACCGGCCAGCATGGATCCGGCCGCTCCGGCGGCGTGACGAGGCGCCAGGCGTCCGTCCAGTCCAGGGTGAAACGGTTGCGCCGGGCGAAGAACGGGTCGAGCAACCAGCGCGCGACCAGCTCGGAATCGTTGTTCTCATACGCCCGAAGGTCCGCGACCGAGCGGGCCGGAGTCCGCTCGTGCACGGTGAGTTTGCCGGTCCGGTCGCAGGCGGCGCAGCGGACCAGCAGCCAGACGTCGAGGAGCTTGCCGTTGGCGTTGACGCGGAAGCGGCCCTCGCCCGTGGTGGCGGACGCGGCCCCGCAACCGGCGCAGCGCAGCGTCAGCAGGGGCAGGCGGGTGCGCCGGACGATCCAGGGCAGCACGACATGATCGATATGGGGTTGTGAAGACATGATCTCTCTGAAGACCTGACGGGCACGCCGAAGCAGCCGGCGGCTGCGCGGCGTCGGGAAACGGGGTCAGGTCTAAAGAGCGGGCGGGGTCAAGCCGGTGTCCTCACGTCGATGGCGTGACCGCACCCTAATACCGCGTTCGCGGCCCGATCAACGCGTTTTCACGTGCGGATCATGAGCCGGTGTGGAGAGTCCGGAAGCGGCCGGGTTCCGCGGGATCCCGGTCGGCGACCTGGATGGGCGGCCAGGCCCACTGCCAGACGCCGATACCCGGTGTGCGGGAGAACCGGATCTGGCCGCGGGTGCCCTCGACCGCCACGTGCGGCCAGGATTTGGCGATGCCCGGCCGGTCCACGCCCTGGGAACGCAGCACGCCGGCCAGGACCGTGATCGTGTCGTAGCCCTCGAAGGCGACGAAGGACGGCGTTTCGGCCAGCCGTTCGCGGAGGGCGGTCTCGACGCGTGCTCCCAGGGGGCTGAGGCGCTCGGGCAGGTAGCGCAGGAACGGGATCGCGGCGCCGTCCTCGCCCAGCAAGCTCGCCCATCCGGCGAACTCCGGCTGTCCGGCCGGAGCACCGATCAAGATCCCGGACAGGCGCGGGTCGCGGCGCACGGCCCTGACGATCGGCACCGCCGGGTCCGGGTGGCCGACCAGGAGCAGGAGGGCGGTGGCGCCGTTTCCGGCGAGTTCGTCGCACACGTCCGCAGGGGCGAGCGTGCCCATGTCGAGGTCGATGACGTCGAGGTGTTCCCGGAGGATGCGGGCCCCCGACGCCCAGTAGACACTCGGCTGGGCGGCCACGGCGATGCGGCTGTGGCCCGCGCCGAGAAGGAAGTCCGCGTAGATCCGCCAGCCGCGGGACTGCGCCGGGGCCAGGCGCGCGACCCAGTCCGTCGGCTGTTCGGTGAGCGCGTCGAGAACCGCCGACGAGCAGAGGTACGGCAGGCCGAGCGCGTCGGCCCTGGCGGCGACGGCACGGGCGACGACGCTGTGGTACTCCCCCGCCAAGGCGGCCACGCCCAGGCCGGCCAGTTCGTCCACGGCCGCCGCGGCCTTCGCCGGATCGGCCGCGGTGTCCCTGACCACCAGGTCGAGCGGCCGTCCGCCGATCCCGCCGGTGTCGTTGACCTCACCGGCGGCCAGTTCGAGTCCGGCGAGCAGGTGGCGGCCCGCTTCTGCCCATCCCGGCCGGGTCAGCGGAACAAGAGCTCCGACCCGGACGGGCGATGCGTCGGCAGGTGGTGTGTTCATGTGGTGGTGTCTCCCGTGCGGCCCGGACCTTGGTACTGGTGTGCTCGCCTATTCAACGCGCACGAGGGCCGGAGACGTCAAGCTCCCCGGCGGCTATCAGGTGGGTGAGCAGGCCGTCCAGGAGCGCGGAGGCGGGCGGGCAGGTCAGGCCGGCCCCCGCCAGCGTGCGTTCGGTGCGGGAACAGTCGAAGCCGGGGCCCTTGGCCTGGCCGTACTCGGTGAAGGAGCGGGGGTAGGCGGCCACGGGGAGGGGTTCGCCGGCCGCCAGCCGCGCGCGCACCTCGGCCCGCCAGCCGGCGCCCGGGACCAGCCGCAGCGTGAGGCCGCGTTCCCGCAGACCGGCGACGATGTGGGCGGAGCTGAGCGTGTGCGGGTTGTAGTAGTGGAAGTCGCCGGTGGCGCCGCCGCGGGCGAGGTGGATGATCGCCGCCGCCACGTGGTCCACGGGCGTCATGTCCAACCGCTCACCGTCGGGGACGGCGCCCAGCGTGACGCAGGTGGCGAGGAACCTGCCCAGGAAGTCGCCGGGCGGGCAGGCGCCGGTGGCGGTGTCGCCGCTGATCCTGGCCGGTCGATGGATGCCCACCGGCAGCCCGGCCTCCCGGGCCGCGGCGGCGAGCCGGTCGGCCGCCCATTTGCTCTGGTCGTAGCCGGGGTGCAGCAGGTCGGGCTCGGGCAGCGGGTCGTCCTCGCGCACCACCCGCTCCCCCGGCGCCAGGTGCACGCCGAGCGTCGAGACCAGGTGCACGGGGATCGCGGCCGTGGCGGCCAGGCGGAGGATCTCCAGCGTGCCGCCGACGTTCGCCGGTCGCAGTCCCGCGTACGGCTTGGCGAAGTCCACCAGGCCGCCGCTGTGCACGATGAGGTCGAGGGTCCCGGCCAGGTGGCCGAGCCGCCCGGCGAGTCCATCCATCGCCAGGTCACCCGGTTCTGGCACGATCGTGCCGGCCAGGTCGGGTTTCCACAGGCCGTAGCGCTCCAGGTTGGCCCGCAGGCGAGCCGCCGGATCGGACCCTCTGACCAGGCAGTGCACGGTGATCCCCGCCGAGGCCAGCCCGGCCAGCAGGTACGCCCCCAGGAACCCGGTGCCCCCGGTCAGCAGCACTCGCCGGGGCCCGGTGACCCGGACCGGGACCCGGGAGACCACCAGGTCGTCCGGCAGCACCGCGTCGGCCCGCACGTCCGGCCCGCGCACCGCCTGCCGTCCAGGCGGGCGGCCAGTTCGGCGAGGTCGGCGGCGGCGAAGAAGACGTCGAGCCCGACCGGCCGCCCGGTGCGCGCGGCGATCCGGCCGGCGGTCTTGGGCGTGAGCAGCGAGTGGCCGCCCAGGTCGAAGAAGTTGTCCCGGCGCCCCACGGGCACGCCGAGCGTCTCCTCCCACACCGCGGCGACGGTCCGCTCGGTGGGAGTGCGCGGGCTCTCGTACGGCACCGCCTCCACCTCGGGCAGCGGCAACGCCCGGTAGTCGATCTTCCCGTGCGGCGTCATGGGCACCGCGTCGAGCATGACCAGGTCGTGCGGCACCATGCCGGCCGGGAGCTTGCCCGCCAGGAAGGCGCGCAGCTCGGCCCGGGTGATCCGGTCCCCGGTGAGGTAGGCGACCAGCCGCCCGCGCACCCCGGTGACCACGGCCTCCCGTACGCCTTCGTGAGCCAGGCAGGCCGCCTCGACCTCGGCCGGTTCGACCCGCACGCCGTTGATCTTGAGCTGCCGGTCGTCGCGTCCCAGGAACTCCAGGTTCCCGTCGGCCCGGCGGATGGCCAGGTCCCCGGTGCGGTAGACGCGCTCGCCGCGGAAGGTGACGAAGCGCTCCGCGGTCAGCTCGGGCCGCCCCAGATAACCTTCGGCCAGGCACGGCCCGCCCACATACAGCTCGCCGGGCGCCCCGATGGGCGCGAGCGCGCCGTGCCGGTCCAGGACGTAGGCCCGCACGTGCGGCAGCGGAGTGCCGATCGGCAGGTGGGGACGCGGGCCGAGTTCCGACCCGTCGACCGTCCGGTAGACGGTCGCGCACACGGTCGCCTCGGTGGGGCCGTAGTGGTTGAAGAACGACAGGCGTCCGCCGGTCAGCCGGGCCCAGGTGCGCAGCCGGTCCACGGGCACGCTCTCGCCGCCGACCATGACGGTGGTCAGCGGGCCCGGGTCCACCGCGTCCCGGCCGGCCAGGTCGTCCACCCACTGCCGCCAGAGCGCGGTGGGCGTGTCCACCATCGTGATGCCGTGCCGGGCGCACAGCTGCAGCGCCTCCGGTCCGCTCAGCGCGAAGGGCGAGGGGTGCAGCACGATGGCGGCGCCGCTGAGCAGGGCCGGATACAGGTCGCCGGCCGAGGCGTCGAAGCTGAGCGGCGGCACCATGAGCACCCGCTGGCCGGGGCCGAATCCGTGCAGGTCGATGAAGGCCCGCGCGAGCCGTACGACGGTGTCGTGCGCCACGACGACGCCCTTCGGCGCGCCCGTGGAGCCCGAGGTGTAGATCACGTAGGCGGGACCGTCGGACGGCTCGCGCGGAGGCGCGGGCAGGTCTCGCTGAGGCGCGGGCAGGTCGCGCACCGACGTGCCGATCGCGACCGCGGCGCCGCAGTCGGCCATGAGCGCGGCCAGCCGGTCGGCGGGCTGATCGGGGTCGAGGGGCACGTAAGTCGCGCCGGCCTTGAGGGTGCCGAGCAGCGCGACGATCGCCTCGGGGCTCGCCTTGAGGCACACGGCCACGCGCGCGCCGGGCCGTACTCCTCGCTCGCGCAGTTTCCCGGCCAGGTCGCCCGCGCGCGCGTCCAGCTCCGCGTAGGTGAGCACGTCGCCGGGCGTGATCACCGCGGGCGCCTGGGGTGTACGGCGGGCCTGCGCGGCGATCAGCTCCTCCAGCCGGAGCTCCGGCTCGGCCAGGGGCGCGCCGGAGCCCAGCAGCATCGCCTGTTCTCGCGGCGCGAGCATGTCCAGCTCGCTCAGCCTGGCCTCCGGCCGGGCGGGCATCTCCCGCAGCAGCCGTTCCAGATGCGTGGCCAGGCGGGCCACGGACTCGGCGTCGAAGCGCTCGGTGCTGTAGGTGATCACCAGGTTGAGCGCGTCCGTGCCGACGACCACGTCCACGGCCAGGTCGAAGGTGGCCCGCTCCGGTCCGGTCCCCACCGTCTCGCCGGCCAGTTCGCCCAGCCGCAGCGGCTGCTCGCCGACCAGCCCGAGCATGAGCATGGTCTGGAATATCGGCGTACGCGCGGGATCGCGGCCCACCCCGAGGTCACCGACGACCTGCTCGAAGGGCACCGCGGCGTTGGAGAACCCGCGCAGCAGCCGCCTGCGCACCCCTTTGAGCAGTTCGCCGACGGTCGGGTCGCCGTCCAGCGCGGCGCGGACGGCCAGAGTGTTGATGAACAGGCCGAAGACGTTCTCGAACTCCTCCTGGTCCCGTCCGGCGACCGGGGTGCCGACGCAGAAGTCCTCCTGGCCGGTGTGGCGCATGAGCAGGGTCTGGTAGGCGGCCATCACCACCATGAACGGCGTGCACCGCCGGGCTCTGGCCAGTTCGGCGACGCCGTTCCAGACCTCGATCGGCATCGTGTGGACGAGCTTGGCGCCCGCGGTGCTCCTGACCGCCGCCCGCGGCCGGTCGGCCGCCAGTTCCAGCACGGGCGCCCCGTCGAGCTCGGCGCGCCAGAACGCGCGCTGCTCCTCGTGCTCCTGCCCGCGTCGCGCCGCGGCGTAGTCCCGGTACGGCGGAGCCTCCCGCGCCGGCGGCGCCTCGCGACCCGCGGCGAAGGCGGCGTAGAGCTCGTCGAGCTGCGGGAACATGACACGTTCCACCGACCAGGCGTCCCCGATGAGGTGGTGCATGGTCATGACCAGCACGTGATCGGCAGGTGTGAGCCGCAGGAGCGAAGCCCGGAACAACGGCCCCCGGGCGACGTCGAAGGAGGCGTCGGCCCTGGCTGAGATCAGGTCGCCCAGCCCGGCCTCGTCCGTCTCGACGACCTCCAGGTCAACCGGTACGGCCGGCCGTACCTCGGCCACGGGCGTCTCGTCCACCTCGGGGAAGACGGTGCGCAGCGACTCGTGCCGGGCGGCCAGCTCGCCGAGGGCGCGGGAGAGTGCGGTGACGTCGAGCTGGCCCCTCAGCCGGGCCGCGACCACCATCGTGTAGCTGGAGTCGCCGCCGGCCAGGCGGTCCAGGAACCACATCCGCTCTTGCGCGGGTGACAGGGTGGCGAACATCGTGGCCGATACTCCCTTTGCGGGTGCGTGCGTTCTGACCCCGGACCTGACAAATTTTCTTATAGGAAAGTTTCCTATTTGTTTGTTAGCGTGATGCTACACAGCTCCAGTGGACGTGGACAATGGACGGGCTCCGTTGAATCTGATCGTGCACTTCGATGGCCTGCCGGACCGGCAGGGCGCGCTGACCATGGGCCAGGCGAACATGGCGCGCTGCGTGCGCCGGGATCCTCCCGAGCACATGAACTTCCTGATGATCAAGCGCGTGCCACGGCGGATCGGTCTCGACCGGATCGCCGACGCCACCCTCGCGCTGCTGTCCCGGCACGAGGGCCTGCGCACGACCTTCACCGCCGACACACAGCACGTGCACGGCAAGGGCGCGCTGGAGGTCGTGGTCGTCCCCGACCACGGCGGTCCGCCGATGCGCGCCGCCGAGGAGACGGGCGCGCTCCTGCGCGCCCCGCGCTTCGACCTCGAAGGCGAGTTCCCGCTGCGCATGGCGGTGATCTGCACGGAGGCCGAGCCACGCCTGGCGGTCTTCGTGCTCCCGCACACCGCCGTGGACGCCATCAGCCTCGCCCACCTGCTACGCGAATGGGAGACGCTCCTGCACGGCCGGCCGTTGCCCGGCCCCGAACCCACCCAGCCCATCGACCTGGCCGACGGCGAACGCACCCCGGCGGCGCTGCGCCGCGCCGAGGCGGCACTCGAACACTGGCGTACCGGCCTGGCCAGGTCGCCGCAGACGATGTTCCCGATCGCCTTCGACACCGAGCACGCCATGGTGGCGCGACTGCGCGTCCGCTCGGCCGCCGTCACGCCCTGCCTGGAACGTGCCGCCGCCAGGACCGGGGCCAGCCCCTCGATGATCGTGATGGCCGCGCTCGGCACCCTCGTCGGCCACCGTACGGCCCAGCCGACCTGCCTGCTGGCCTCCCTGTCGAGCAACCGCGCCCACCCCAGGCTGCGCACGCACATCGGCCCGCTGGCCCAGGACGCCCTGGTCGTGACCGATCTGCGCGCCGCGACCTTCGACGAGCTGATCGCCCGCTTCCGGGTGGCCGCGCTCGCCGGGTACCAGCGCAGCCGCTTCGACTCCGAGGCGCTGTGGGAGGCGATCCACGCCATGGACGCCGAACGCGGCACCCGGTACGCCAGGGACTGCGTGTTCAACGACATGAGCGCCCAGGTGCCGCCCGACGACGACGAGGACCCCGTCGACGAACCCGAGCTGACCTGGCTGCCCGAGGCGGCGCTGCCGGCCAACCTCTCGCTCTGGATCAACCGGCTCGACACCGTGCTCGACCTCACCCTGTGGGTCAACCCGGCGGCGCTGTCCGGGGACGAGGCGGAGGCGTTCGGGGCGGGGCTGGTCAGGCTGCTGACGGCGGCGGGCGATCGGGTGGTGGACGTCGCCGAGATCGGGGCGGTCACCGGGGTGGCGGCCATGCCGTACGGGCCGGAGTGGGTGCGTTCCGGCACCTCGTGGGTGCGGCCGGAAGCCGTCCGGCGGCTGGTCGAGCGCGCGGTGCCCGGCGCGACGGCGAGCGTCACGCTCGACGGGGACGGCACGTTCACCTGCCACCTCGTCACCGGCACGGCCATCACCCCGGGCCAGGTGCACCGGGCCTGTCTGGACCTGCTGCCCGGCCACCCGGACGCCGTCGCCCCCCGCCGCTACGTCATCGAGCCCCTGGAGTGAGGGACCGCAGGACTGGGCAACGCCGCGATCACCCCGGCGAGCACCGGCAGCCCGATGGCCAAGAGGAGGACGACGCTCATGATCACCAGCGAAGGGTGGGCGCCCCCGCGGGAGAACCGCGGGGGCGCCGGTGCCGGTGGCTAAGGGGTGAGGCGGACGGGCAAGGGGCTCGCGCCCAGAGCCGACACCTCCACCGCCGTGCGGACATAGGTGGTGTAGCCGGACGCCGACACCGTCAGGTTGCGGACGCCGGCGGCGGCGGGCAGCCGGTAGTGGCCCGAGGCGTCGGTGACGACGCCGGGGCCGCCCGCGGTGACCGTCGCGCCGGCGATCGGGGTGCCGTCGGTCTTGGTCACCCTGCCGACGATCACCGGCGCCGCGACGGCGGGCGCCGCGATGTCGAACGTCAGCACGGTGAACGAGTGCGCCGGGAAGGTGTGGGCGTTCACGCTGGTGGTCGTGGTGGTCGTGGTCTGGATGGCGGTCGGCTGCCGCCAGGTGTTGCGGTCGAGGTAGCCGGGCGAGCCCACCGTCGAGACGGTGGCGGTCGAGCCGACCGTTCCCGCTCCCGCGAGGTTGATCGTCGCCGCCTGCGCGGCCGACGGATCGCGGTTGACGACCGACACGTAGAGCTTGGTGCCGTCCGCCGATCTGGTGGAGGTGACGTCGAGCATCGGCACGCCGTTGCGGGCGGGCAGGTTGCCCATGGCGGGGGCGTTGTAGGTGGGCCCGGTGACCGTGGTGGGCAGCAGCAGCGGCCCGTGGCGGTCGGCGATCAGCTTCTGCACCAGGTACGTCGGGGTGACGAAGCTGCCCCTGTTGCCCAGCCGGATGGCGCTGCCGTCCCAGAACTCCATGAGGGTCGAGGCCGCGTTCACCTCGTTGACGTCGCTTCTGCGCATGAACAGGTTGAGCAGCCCGGCCTCCTGCAACGCGCCCTCCAGGCTCCTGGACCTGCGGTGCTCCTCGTTGAAGTACATGGCGTTGTGCTCGGTCACCGCGATCTTGATGTCCCGGCTGGTGCCGTTGAGGATGGTGTCGGTGACCGTCGCCATGCGGTCGCCGATCACCGCGGGCGCGCCGACGGAGGCGGCGTAGACGGCCGCGCTGTCATAGGCCTGCGGCAGCGGCTGCGGGCTGTAGTAGTGGATCGACAGGTGGTCGAGCTTGGATCCCGCGTTGGCGATCATCGTGGTGTTCCAGCTCTGGTCGTTGTTGGTGCCGTCGCCGCCTTCGCCGATGAAGGTGATCGTGGCGTCCTTGGCGGCCATCGCGTCGCGGAAGGTCACGTAGCTGGCGGCGAAGGCCGCCGCGCCGGTGTGACCGGGCGTCCAGGAGCCCCACACCTCGTTCCCGATCTCCCACGTCTTCACGTCGTACGGCGCGCGCCCGCGTTTGGCGCCCCAGGTGGTACCGGCGGCGCCGTTGGTGTACTCGACCCAGTTGGCCGCCGTCGCCGCGGTCCCCTGACCCCAGTTGACGTTGAGCACCACGGGGATGTTCAGCGCCTCGGCCAGGCCGAGCACCTCGTCGGTGCCGACGTCGTTGGTCATCCACCCGGCTTCCCACTGCCCGTAGTACATGGGCGGGCGCTGGTCGCGGGGGCCGATGCCGTCGCTGAAGGTGTAGCTGTCGGCGATGATCCCGCCGGGCCACCGGATCGAGCCCGGGTTGAGCGCGGCCACCCGGTCGACGAAGTCCTTGCGCCAGCCGCCGTGCACGACCTCGGCCGGGTCCTTGGGCATGACTCCCGCCATGTCGATCCAGAGGGTGCCGGTGCCGGCCGTACCGATGAAGAGCTTGGCGTAGCGGTCGGTGACCGACGGGGTGAGCGTGACCGTGTGCTTGGACCACGTGCCTGCGACGCCGGTGACGTTGGCGGTGGCGTAGGGCGTGTAGCCCGGCGAGTCGCCGGTGTCGGGGCCGAGCGCGAGAGTGACGGGCGCGCTCAGCCCGGTCTGCTTGAGGTAGACGCTGACCTCGTACGCGCGGCCGGCGGTGAGGGCGATGCCGCCCTGGCTGATCCCTCTGCGCCCGCTGGTGTGCTGGACGTCGACGCGCTGGGCGTAGCTGCCGTTGGAGGCGGTGCGCTCGCGCTCGTAGGTGGCGACGTCGGTGTGCCCGTCGGGACGCCAGGCGTTGTCGGTGCGCCACCAGGTCAGGTAGTCCCACTTCGTCACGCTGGTGCCGTAGCCGTAGAGGAAGGCGTGGTACTCGGTGTTCTGCAGGACGGCGGGCTTGGGGAGGCTGTGGACGAGACGGCCGTTGGCGAAGAAGGAGACGGTGTCGCCGACCTCGACGCGCAGGGTGACGGGCAGCGAGATCGCCGGGCCGGTCCACGGGGTGACGCCGTCGCCGAAGACGCGCAGGGTGCCCGCTTCGACCCCGAATTCCAGATATTTCGAGAAATCGCCGCGTCCGGTGCCCGCGTACAGGTTGAGCAGGCCGTTCACTCCGGTGTAGGAGTCGAGCTTGGCCTCGACCGCGTAGTCCTGCACGTCGCTCTCGACGAGCGGCTGGGACATGAGGCCGTAGCGGCTTCCGGCCGCCCCGTTGATCGTCATCTGGCTGTTGGCCGCGCCCGCGCTGCCCCAGCCGCCTTCGAGCGTGGTCGGTGTCCAGGCGCCCGAGACGCCGCCGCCCTCGAAGTGGTTGTCCCAGCGGTCGAGCATGTGCACCTGGCTGACCTTGACCTCGTCCCAGACGGTGGCCGAGGTGCCGAAGCCGTACAGGAAGAGACGGAAGTCCTGGTGGGGGACGTCGGTGCGGGTGGCCAGCTCGTGCACGCGCACGCCGTTGACGAAGAACCTGAACAGCCTGCCGTTGGACCAGTACGGGCTGACCTGCACGCTCAGCGTCGCGGGCAGGGTGACCGCGCCGCCGGTCCAGTTGCCGGTGCCGTCGCTGGTGAAGACCCTGGCCACGCCGCCCTCGACGCCGAACTCCATGAAGCGCTCGAAGCCGCCGGCGCCGCCGTAGACGTTGATGAGGCCGTTCGTGCCCGTGACGCCGTCGAGCCTGGTCTCGATCGTCGTCCAGTCCACGGAGCTGTTGGCGATGGGGTCGGACAGCAGGCCGTAGCGTGACTGCGCGCCGCCGGTCACGGTGGCGCGGCCGCCGCTCACGCTCACGCTGCCGTTGGCCGTGCCCTCCAGGCGGGACGGGGTCCAGCGGGGCGACAGGGAGGTTCCGGAGAAGGAGTCGTAGGTGCCGTCCGGGGTGAGGGCGAGGTAGTCGGCGGTGACCGTGCCGCTCCAGCCGTACAGGAAGGCCCGGTAGTCGCCGGGCAGGCCGGTGAAGCCCGTCAGGGTGTGCACCAGCGTGCCGTTGTGGAAGAAGCGCAACGTCCGCGCGGTGCCGTCGCGGCCGGAGACGTCGACGCGCAGCACCGACGGCGTGGTGGCCGCGCCGCCCGTCCAGGTGGGGCGGCCGTCGGCGTGGACCTTCAGCACGCCGCCCTCGATGGCGAACTCGGCGAAGTTCGTGAACGCGCCGGAGCCGCCGTAGACGCTGAGGATCGCATTGGCGCCCGTGGCGGAGACGATCCTCGTCTCGACGCTGACCGTGGCGTACCTGCTGCCGGGGACCGGGTTGGACATGATGCCGAAGCGGCCGGGCTGGGCGGCGGTGATGGCCGCGGTGCCGCCGGAGACGGTGAACGTCCCGGCGGGTGCGCCGTCCAGGCTGGTGGGGGTCCACTTCGAGCGGTCGGCGGTGTCGAAGCCGTCATAGAGGGTACTGCGGGCGGGTTCGGTCTCCAGGGAGCGGTTGGCGACCTTCTCGGCCCAGGCGTTGTTCATGGAGTCGGAGGCCCACTCCATCATCTGGCCGGTGACCGACGGCTGGACGACGCCGATCGGCTTGCCGGCGTCGACGGAGATGACGTTGGCGTTGATGGTGGCGGCGGCTTCCGCGGTGGCGCCGGTGAGGGCGATATTTCCGCATAAAAGGGCTAGGCAGGCAAGGACGTGCTTCACCATGCGTGGTACCTACTTCATTCCGGTGGTTGCGATGCCTTCGATGAAGCGCCGTTGGACGAGCAGGAACGCGGCGACCATCGGCAGGAGGGTGAGCACGGCGCCGGCCATCAGCAGGCCGTACTCGATGACGTGCTCGCCCATGAACAGCGCCAGCCCCGCGGGCAGCGTCTGCATGTCGGTCTCGGTGGTGAACACCAGCGGCCAGAGCAGGTCGTTCCAGTTGTACATGAAGTGGAACAGGCCCAGCGTGAGCAGCGCGGGCCCGGACAGCGGCAGAATCACCCTTCGGTAGATGCCGAACTCGGACGAGCCGTCGATGCGGGCGGCCTCGTCGAGTTCGCGCGGGATCGTCAGGAAGTACTGGCGCAGGAAGAAGATGCCGAACGCGTTCGTCGCCCGCGGCACGATCAGCCCCTGGTAGGTGTTGATCCAGTCCATGGAGCTGAGCAACTGGAACAAGGGCACCAGCGTGACCTGCGGCGGGATCATCAGCAGGAGCAGGATCAGGACGAACACCGCGTTCTTGCCGGGGAAGTCCATCCTGGCCAGCGCGTAGGCGGCCAGGGAGTCCAGCAGCAGCGACACCGCCGTCACACCGCCCGCGAACACGACGGTGTTGAGGAACTGCCGGCCGAAGGGGATCCGCTCCCAGATCTGCGTGTAGTGGTCGGTGGTGAAGCCGCCGGGCAGCAGCGAGGGCGGATAGCGGACGATCGCGGCCTCCGGCGTGATCGACGCCACGACCATCCAGACCAGCGGTAGCAGGACCAGCGCCGCACCCACCAACAAGGCCCCATATTTCAGGACTCGCACTAGTACCTCACCGCCCGCCGGCTGAAGAAGACGTTCTGCGCCAGCGACAGCACGAACACGATCAGCACCAGCACCCAGGCGATGGCCGAGGCGTAGCCGAACTCGAAGTCCTGCAGGCCCTTGCGGTAGACGAGGTAGACCAGCGACTCGGTGGCGAAATGCGGCCCGCCGCGGGTCATGACGAAGATCTGGTCGAACACCTGGAGCGCGGCGATCGCGGCGATGATGAAGACGAACATCGTGGTGTGCCCCAGCAGCGGCCAGGTCACCTTGCGGAAGCGCTGCCACGGCCCGGCGCCGTCGATGGTGGCGGCCTCGTAATACATGCGCGGGATCGTCTGCAGACCCGCCAGATACATGACCATGTAGAAACCGGCGTTCTTCCAGACGCCGACGCCGATCAGGTACCACATGGCCACGTCCGCGTCCCGCACCCCGTCGCCCACGTCGACGCCGAGGCCGCGCAGCCAGTACGTGACCAGCCCGATGTCCGGATCGAGCAGGAACTTCCACGCGATCGCCACCACGCCCAGCGACACCACCGACGGCAGGAACAACGCGGACCGGAAGAACCCGCGCCCCCGGACGTGGCCGTTGAGCAGCAGCGCCAGGCCCAGGGCCAGCGCGACCGCGACGGGCGTGGCGACGACCGCGTAGAACACCGTGTTGCGCAGCGCGACCAGGAAGGCCGGGTCGGCGAGCAGCTTGGCGTAGTTGCCGAGCCCCACGAAGATCCCCGGGCCGATGGACTTGTCGTAGAAGGAGTCGGCCAGCGACTGGAGCATGGGCCAGACCATGAACACCCCGACCACGATCAGGGTCGGTGCGAGAAAGGCGTACGCGGTCGCCGTACGGCGGGCCCTCATGGGCCGGAAAGCGGCGCGATCGCCTTGGCCGCCTCGTCAAGCGCCTGCTGGACCTCGGCCTTGCCCGTGGTCACCCGCTGGACGGCCGGTTCGAAGATCTCCTCGTAGATCTTGCGGAACTCGGCCTGGCCGGGCAGCAGCACGCGGGCCTTCTCCGAATGGGCGGCGAACTGCGCCACGTACGGGTTGGCCTTGGTGTCCTCGGGGGTGACGTCGGTTCTGACGCCGGGGAAGCCGGAGCCGTTCGACCACGCGATCTGCGACTCCTTGGAGTTCCAGAACGTGAACCACTCCTTGGCCGCCTTCTGCTTGGCCGCGTCGGACTTCGCGTTGAGCACGAAGGAGGAGGCGCCGGCCAGCGTCACCGCCCCGGCGGGGCCCGCCGGGACCATGGCGACGCCGAAGTCCACCCCGGCTTCCTTGAAGCCGGTGGTCATCCACGGCCCGGTGATGTTGGTGGCCGCCTTGCCGGTCTGGAAGAGCTTGTCGGCGTCCGCGCCGCCGAGGCCGGTGGGCGAGATCCGGTCCTTGGCGACGAGGTCGCTCCACTGCCGGACCGCCTGCACCGACTGCGGGCTGTTGAGCGAGAGCACGTCGCCGCCGTTGCCCCACAGCAGGATCGGCCAGACCTGGATCGTCTGGTGGTCGGGCAGCGCGGTGCCGTACTGCTCGGGGCGGCCGTCGCCGTTGGTGTCCTTGGTCAGCTTCTTCAGCGCGGACTGCCACTCCTGCCACGTGGCCGGCGGCTTGCCGGGGTCGAGCCCGGCGTCCTTGAAGAGCTTCTTGTTGTAGTACATGAGGATCGGCGTGAACGTCATGGGCACCGCGTAGTGCTTGCCCTTGAACAGGGTGGCCTCGACGGCGGGCTTGACCAGGCCGGCCGTGCGCTCGGCGGTGAACCAGTCGTCGAGCGGGGCCAGCACGCCCTTGGCCGCGAAACGGCCGATGTGGGCGTCGTCGAAGGCGACGAGGTCGGGGCCGTTGCCGCTGGTGTAGGCGGGCAGCAGCTTCTGGAACAACACATCCCAGGTCATGATGTTCATCTCGATGCGGATGTCGGGATGCGTGTCGTTGAACTTCTTGACCAGCCCTTCCAGCGCGGGGCGGTCGGGGCCGGTGTAGCCGTTCCAGAAGGTGAGCGTGACCGGTGCGCCGGGTGTGCCGGAATTATCGGCGGATCCGCAGGCGGTCAGCGAGAGTGCGGCGACGACGGCGAGAGCGAGCAGGCGTTTCATGCGGGGTCAGCTCCGGTGAAGGTGAGACGGATCAGGCTCCAGGACGCAGCCGGGAGCAGGGCGCGCAACTGTGCCCCGTCGAGCTGCGCGTTGGTGAGCGGCACGACGGCCGCTTCGGTGGCGTGCGGGTCGGCCCCGGCCTCCAGCAGGTGGGTGTGCGCGAGTCTCAGCCGTCCTAGGGTGCGCAGGTCGGCGGTCAGGTCCAGGGCCTCGTGGGCACTCCTGTTGACCGCGATCACCGTGACGCCCTCGTCGTCGAGGGTGGCCACGGCGGACAACTGCGCGGCTTCGCCGTACCTCGCCGTGTCGAGCAGCGGCGAGCGCGGCTCCACCCGCAGCACGGTCCCCCGCGCGTGGCGGGCGGTCAGCGCGAACGGGTGGAAGATCGTCTGACGCCAGGCGGGACCGCCCGGCGAGGTGCGGATGGGCGCGATGATGTTGGCCAGCTGCGCCTGGCAGGCCACGCTCACGCGGTCGGAGTGGCGCAGCAGCGTGATGAGGAAGTCGCCGACCACGACGGCGTCGGCCGCGGTGAAGGTGTCCTCGATGAGCGCGGGCGCCTCCTCGAAGTCCCCCTGCTCACGCCCTTCGTAGCGGGCCTGGTTCCAGACGTTCCACTCGTCGAAGGACAACATCATCTTCTTGGTACGGCGCAGCCGCGCCCGCACGTGGTCGGCGGTCGCGACCACGGAGGAGATGAACCGGTCCATGTCGACCGCCGCGGCGAGGAAGCTGCCGAGGTCGCCGTCCTCCTCGTAGTAGGCGTGCAGCGAGATGTAGTCGACCGCGTCGTAGGCGTGCTCCAGCACCGTCGACTCCCACGCCCCGAACGTGGGCATCTGGGAGTTGGAACTGCCGCACAGCACCAGCTCGACGCCCGGATCGACCAGCCGCATCGCCTTGGCGGTCTCGTTGGCCAGCCGGCCGTACTCGGTGGCCGTCTTGTGCCCGATCTGCCACGGCCCGTCCATCTCGTTGCCCAGGCACCACAGCTTGATCCCGTACGGCTCCGCCGCCCCGTGCTTGATCCGCAGGTCGGACAGGTGGGTGCCGCCCGGCAGGTTGGCGTACTCCAGCAGGTCACAGGCTTCCTGGATGCCCCGGGTGCCCAGGTTGACGGCCATCATCGGCTCGACGCCCGCCCTGCCGGTCCAGGACATGAACTCGTGGAGCCCGAACCGGTTGGTCTCGATCTGCCGCCAGGCCAGGTCGAGCCTGGTCGGGCGATCGGGGCCGACGCCGTCCTCCCAGCGGTAGCCGGAGACGAAGTTGCCGCCCGGATAGCGCACCACGCTGACGCCCATCTCGCGGGTCAGGTCCAGCACGTCGCCACGGAAGCCCTCGGGCGTGGCGCTGGGGTGGCCGGGCTCGAAGATCCCCGTGTAGACGCACCTGCCCATGTGCTCCACGAAGGAGCCGAACAGGCGCCGGTTGACGGGGGCGATCTCGAAGGCCGGATCCAGGCTGAGGTGTGCGTCTTCCATGGCAGCCTTTCTACATCGTTGTCTGCAACGTTGTAAACGGTCTATTTCATCGTTGTAAATCGCGATAGAGTGCTCGGCATGCGGCCCAGGCTGAAAGACGTCGCCGAACACGCGGGCGTGTCCATCAAGACCGTCTCCAACGTGGTCAACGGCTACCCCCACGTCAGCCCGGACACCCGCTCCCGGGTCGAGGCGGCCATCGCCGAGCTGCGCTACCGGCCCAACCTCTCCGCGCGCAACCTGCGCAGCGGCCGGTCAGGGGTGATCGCGCTGGCCGTACCGGATCTGTCGATCCCCTACTTCTCCGAGCTGGCGACCAAGGTGATCGAGGTGGCCGACCTGCGGGGCTGGACCGTCCTCATCGACCAGACCCAGGGCGAACGCCGTAAGGAACAACTCGTCATGTCCGGCATCCGGGCCCAGCTCATCGACGGCATGCTGTTCAGCCCCCTCGCCCTCACCCCCGAGGACCTGCGCGCGCGGACCGACCAGACCCCGATGGTCCTGCTGGGCGAGCGCATCGGCGGCGGCACGCTCGACCACATCGCCGTCGACAACGTCGCCGCCGCCCACCTGGCCACCTCCCACCTGGTCGCCCTCGGCCGCCGCCGCATCGCCGCCATCGGCGCCCAGCGCGCCGCCCGCGCGGTCACGGCCGAACAGCGCCTGCGCGGCTTCCGCCGCGCGCTGGCCGACGCGGGCCTGTCCGAGCATGCCGTCGCCGACGTCTCCGACTACCACCGCGCCGACGGCGCCGAAGCCATGGCCCGCCTGCTGGCCGGCGACCCGCCGGACGCCGTCTTCTGCTTCAACGACACCCTCGCCCTGGGCGCGTTGCGCACCCTGCTCTCCCACGGCCTTCGGGTCCCGCGGGACGTCGCCCTGATCGGCTTCGACGACATCGAGGACGGCCGCTTCTCCACCCCCACCCTGACCACCATCGCCCCGGACAAGGCCCACATCGCGGAAACCGCGGTCAACCTCCTGGCCACCCGCCTGTCGGCGGCCGGCACCGAACCCCCGCAGGACCTCTGCGCCCCGCACCGCCTGATCGTCCGCGAGAGCACGGCCACCGGCCCGTGAGTCCGAGGGTTGATCTTCATGCGATTCGCCGGGCGTCGCGTGCCCCTCGGCCTGATCGCCGAGGGGCGTTGGGTGGACCGGGTGTCAGGGCTGTCCGGCGGCGCAGAACTCGGCTTCGAGGACCTTGGTGAAGGAGGCCACCGGGTACTTCCAGTCACCGTTGACGTTCTGCACGAGCATGCGGGTGGCGTCGCGGGTGCCGTAGGCGTATGACCATGAGCCGGGGAGCGCGCCGCCCATGCCCCAGACCGTGGTGCCGCAGGACAGTTTCACCGAGGCCACGCCGAAGCCGTAGGTGGTGTTGGGGATCCACTTTCCCTCGGGGACCACGGTGGTGGCGAACATCTGACGATGCTGGGCCTGGGGCAGAAGCCGGCCCTTGAGCAGCGCGGTGAAGAACCGGTCGAGGTCGGCGGCGGTGGAGACCATGTCGCCCGCCGCCCAGCCGGCGGAGGGGTTCAGCTCGGTCACGTCGTAGATCGTGGTCGTGGAGTCCTCGGAGGACAGCTTGGAGTAGTGCCGGGCGTGCGGGCCGCGGATCCGCACCTCCTTGCCCGCGGGCACGTACGTGCCGGTCAGGCCGAGAGGACGGGCGATCCGCCGGTGGACCAGTTCGGCATAGGTCTCGCCGGTCGCCTTCTCGGCGACCATAGCGGCGAGGACGAAGCCCGTGTTGGTGTAGGTCCAGCCCTTGCCCGGCCGGAAGTCGGACGGGTTGGATGTGGCGATCTTGATCAGTTGCCCCGGCTGGTATCGGTCGTAGCGGTGCTTGAGGAAGGCGGGGGTGTACATGCGGGCCAGCATCTGCTTGTCGATCAGGTGGTTGAAGATGCCGCTGGTCATGTTGAGCAGTTGCCTGATGGTGACCAGACGGCCGTCGTGGCCGTTGCCGCGCACCAGGCCGGGCAGCCACTTCTCCACCGTGTCGTCCAGGCTGAGCTTGCCTTCGGCCACCAGTTGCAGCACGACGGTGGCGGTGAAGGTCTTGGTGATGCTGCCGATGCGGAAGCGCTCCCCCGGCAGGCGTTCGCGGCCGGTTCGGGTGTCGGCCACGCCCGCCGTACCGAACCATGTGTCGTCTCCCTCGCGAACCGTCGCGAGGAGGCCGGGGAGGCCGGTGTCGGCAATGGCCCGATCAAGCGCCTGCTGAACTCCGGGGCGGTCGGGGATCCGGTCCGCACCGGTCGCGGGTGTGGCCGTGGCGGCGACCGTGGTGACGACGAGCAGGCCAAGGCCCACTCGGGACATGCGGGACTTGGTGACGAAGGCAGAATGCCCGGAGACAGGCTCACCCGCCAGGACCGCCAGGCCATCGCCGCCGGCCTGGCCGCGGGACTCACCTACTCCACGATCGCCAAGGGTCTGCGACGCCCGGCCTCGACCGTCACCCGCGAGATCCTCCGCAACGGAGGGCCGGCCGGGTACCGGGCCGAGCAGGCTCATCAGGCCACCAAGCAGCGCGCCCGGCGGCGTGCGTCGGCCCGGTCGGCACCGTCCCCGGCCCCCCGGCCGCCGAAGCCCTGCGGGACTTCCGTGAGCACTTCGCCGCCCGGGTGGGCGCGACCGGGCTGCCGCCGATGATGAGCAAAGTGCTGGCCTGCCTGTACGCCACCGACACCGGCAGCCTCACCTCAGCCGAACTGGTCCAGCACCTGCGGGTCAGCCCGGCCTCGATCTCCAAGGCCGTCAACTACCTCGAGAAGCAGGAACTGATCCGCCGCGAACGCGACCCTCGACAACGGCGCGACCGCTACGTCATCGACGAGGACGTCTGGCACCGGGCGCTCCTGGCCAGTGCCCGGGTGAACGCCGAGCTGGCCGACATCGCCGAGCGGGGAGCCGCGATCCTCGGCACCGCCACTCCCGGCGGTGCCCGCCTGCGGGACGTGAGCCGGTTCCTCGGCCACATCAACGACGACCTCGTCCGCTCCGTCGACCACTGGCGGAGCGCCGCGGACGGGTCGCGAAAGAGAGCCCGCAGCCAGCCTGTACGCCACCAGCCCGGTTGGGACTATGCGTCTTGTGACCCCGGTGCGCCGGGACAGGCCGGGTCACCGCCACCCGGCGATGTATTCAGGTCAGGGGTAGATCGTGTAGGTCTTGGTGTTGTTGCATACGATCGTGCCCGGGAGGCAGCGCTTGGCCCTGATCGTGATGCGGTCGAGGTTGGTGCGGGTCGTGGACCATTTGAAGCTCTTGTGGCCCTTGTTGCGACCGGCCTCCTTGTACCCGCCGTAGATCTCGTTGCCGTTGCTCTTCTTGAAGGAGACCTCGACCACGGCCGTCCAGACGTCCTTCTTGGTGTCCGTGACACTGCCGCGCGCCTCGCCGTAGCCGTTGCTGCACAACTTCAGGACGTAGCTGACGAAGCCGTCCTTCGTGTTCAGCTTGCTCCACTTCTCCTTGCAGCCGGCCGAGGAGACGTCCGAGGTGGCGGCGGTGGTGGAGGCCGTGGCCGCCGTGGCCGCCGTGGCCGCCGTGGCCGCCGTGGCCGCCGTGGCCGCCGTGGCCGGTGTCAGTACGGCGAAGGCCGCAGAGACCCCGGCGAGGGTGGCGAGCATCTTCGAAGGGGAGAGCTTCCGCATGAAATTCGATCCTTGTCCGTCAACGAGAACTTCGCCGTGCTCCGCCTGTGCTCAGAGCACCGCGGATGATGCTAAACACCGGCGGTATGGCCGCGGTATGTCCACGGCATGTCAGGCCTGGGAGAACCGGAAGCGGACGATGCGGGTGGAGCGCTTCATGCCCGGAAGCAGGGTCATGAGGCGGTACATGCGGCGTATGTTCGCGGGCGCCTTGGCCATCAGCACGGGTGCGTCGTACATCGGCGCCTCGTCGACGTATTCGAGCCGCGGGTGCCAGTCGGCCGGCGCGGCCGGGTCGTTGAAGCCGCAGTGGAACCGGGTGCCGTAGGCGCGCAGGGTGGGGTCCCACTTCGAGGTTCGCCAGGCCCAGACCGGCACGGTGTCGAACTGGATCTGGCCTGCGGGGAAGGCGTCGACGACGCTGGTCAGCAGTCGCCGGACGGCGGGCTCGGTCAGGTAGGGGACCAGTCCCTCGGCGATCATCAGCACGGGCCGGCCGCGGGGCGTGTGTTCCAGCCAGGTCAGGTCGGTGACGCTGGAGGAGATCAGGGTGTAGTGCTCGCGCGGTGGCAGGAACCGTTTCCGCAGTTCGATGACGGACGGGTAGTCCAGGTCGTACCAGTCGACGGTGGCGGGCGGGTCGATCCGGTACACCCGGGCGTCGAGGCCGCAGCCCAGGTGGAGCACCACCGCGTCGGGGTGGGCGGCCAGGAAGCTTCGGGCCCAGTCGTCGTGGGCCTTGGTGCGTACCACGGCGGCCAGGCCCATCTGGCTGCGGCCGAATCGGCGCTTGTCGTAGCCGGGGTCGAGGCGTCGCATCGCCCGCTCGGCGTACTCGTCGCCGAGGATCGGGTCCGGCAGCCGGTTGTCCAGTGCCTTGGCCCGGAGGACGGGGCTGAGGGTCTTCTGCACTCCGATGAGCTCAGTGTCCTTCACCCCTGTGATGGTACTCTTATTTCATGAAATTCGTGAAGTTTGAGAATAGCTCTGCGAGTGGAAGGGAGCTTGGGTGACGCGCGTGGAGGAGGGCGCCCTCGCCGGCTACCGGGAGCGGTTCGCGCAGATCATGGTCGAGTACGGCATGCCGCGGATGGCCTCGCGTGTGTTCGCCGCGCTGCTGATGAGCGACTCCGGCAAGTTGTCGGCCGCCGAGCTCGCCGAGCGGCTGGAGGTCGGCGCGCCGGCGATCTCGGGGGCGGTCAAGTACCTGGTGCAGGTGCGGCTGGTCGAACGCGGCCGCGAACCCGGCAGCCGGCACGACTTCTGCCGGATCCACGAGCACACCTGGAGCCGCTTCGTCAGCCAGTCCGACCCGATGCTGGCCCGGGTGCAGGCCGGGGCCGAGGAGGGCCTCGCGCTGCTGGGTCTCGACAGCCCCGCCGGGCGGCGATTGGAGGAGACCCGCCGGTTCTTCGCGTTCGTCCGCGACGAGATCGACCAGTCGATGGCGAAGTGGTGGCGGCTCCAGGCGGCCGAGCGCGAGACCGAATAGCGGCGCCTGAGCCACGCCGCCGGCCCGTGTGTCCTTCGACGCAGACGCCCCGGACTCTCGCCGCATATAAATTCCTCCATCACGGGGAAATCATCAGCGAGAGGGTCAACGCACATGCGCATTTCCATGGTCACACTCATCGCCGCGATCGGACTGGGGCTCCTTCCCGGCACCACCGCGCACGCGAAAACCGCGCAATTAGCCTATGAGATCGTGCCCAACGTCAACCAGAACTGGGCGCTCAACATCGGTGGCAGCAATGGCGACGGACGGGCCGGCGTCAAGGCCGGCGTCTGGTGGCGCTCACCCGGATCCCTGCCCAACTCCTGGACGCTGACCTTCAAGTTCGGCACCGCGGCGGGCGTCAGCTACTACCAGTGGAAGAACAGGTTCAGCGGCATGTGCCTGGAGCTGGAGTTGAATTCCAGCGTCCGCTTCGCGATTCAGCAGCCGTGCGGGAGTTCCACCCGCCAGCAATGGGCATTCATTCAGCAGGGGAATGGCAGCGGCGGATTCCGGGTCTCCAACAGGGCGTCGGACGTGGCCGACAATATCGCCCCCGGCCAAGGCCGCGTGCTGAAGTTCGTCGCTTCCGGTATCGGCGAGACACCTCCGGTCGGGTCCTTCGCCTTCATGGCGTTCGCCAGCAACAACGCGCACGAGTTCTGGCACTCCCGGCCCTTCACCATCTGAACCGTTCCAGAGCGCGGTTGGCCGGTTTCGGACACGGCCACAACCGTCCGCGGAATCCGGATAAAGTCGGCCAGGCTGGGAGGAGGGCAACCGTGGTGACAGCCGCGTCGGTGGTCACGCCGGCGGTGGCCGTCATGGCGTCGGTGGTGACCCTGGTGAACGTCCAGGAGTTCAAGCGCCGGTGGCTGTCCGCCCAGCTGGCCCAAGAGATCGCGCGACCGGTCCACCGCACGTACAGTCCGGGGCTGGTGGCGCTCCTCGGAGCCCTGGGGGCCGGGGTCGCCTTTCTTCTCGCTGCCCCGCTCACCCGGCTCGGGCAGGCGGGCACGGCGGGCATCGTGCTCGTCGCCGCCCTCGGGCTCGTCCTCGGCGTCGCCGGGCTGAGCTTTCTCGGTCTCGGCGCCGCCGTCCACGCGCTGTGGTGGCCGGCGGACCCGTTGATCGTGTACTGGTGGGCGATCCCGCTGGCCGCGGGCGGCATCCTGAGGCTCCTCCATCTCGCCGAGCCCGACCGGCGCGGCGCCTGGAGCATGGTCGTGGCCCTGAACCGGTACGGGCCGGTCATCAGGGGAACCGCTCCGGCGGAACCGTTCTGGCGGGTCGCCGGGCTGCTGGCGGGGCTCGCGCCGCTCGCCGCCGTGGTCGCGGCCGGTCAAGGACTCAGCCCGGCCGACCGCGCCGCCCTGGCCGCCGCCGCCGTGCTCGTGGCCGTCCAGACCACCTGGACGGACCTGCGGAGCCTCGCCATTCCCGAACGGCTCGCCCGGCTGAGCCGCCAGGCCGGAACCGCTCTGCTTCGTGGCGGCACGGTCGTGGTGGCGGCCGGCCCCGTGGGCGCGGCAGGCGCGGATCTGTGGAGCCGCGGCCCCACCGGTGTCGCCGGAGGGTTGCTCCTCGCCGCTCTGGCGACCCTGCCGTGGCTGCTCGTCGAGCTCACCAGCCGCCTCGGCCGTACCTTGCCGGTGCCCGTGCGGGTCGCCGCGACGCTGGTTCGCATACCTTTGACCGGCGGCTTCGCGGCCGTCGCCCTGGCCGCCTTCCACCCGCGTCCCGGATTCGCCGTCGCCGCCCTGCTTCTGGCCGCGGCGGAGACCGCGACCCTGGCGGCGGGCCGCGGGCGCGGCGCTCCGTTCCACATCTCCTACCGGTCCGCGACCGGCTTCCTGGCCGACAATCCCGACCGCGCCCAGAACCTGGCTGGAAAGTGGCTGCGCGACGCGATACTCAACCGCCCCGCCCGGCCGGACCTCAACCTCATCCGCGCCCTCGCCAAGCGCGCGGCGCTCGCCGGGCGCGGCGACAGCACCGGAGACCCCGCTCACCGGACCGGCCGGGACGCCCTGTGCTGGGACGATCTCGCCGACCGGCTTCTCGACCTGGTCGACAGCGAGGTACGCCCCCGCTACCCCGGCAAGCACCTGGCCCGGCTGGACCTCGCCGCCGCCAACGCCCGCGCGGACGTGTCCTGGAGCCGCGCGATCGTCCTCACCCATGCCGCGGCCTGGGACGAGGCCCGCCGCCAATGGGGTGACTGCGCGACCCGCCGCATGCTCCTCGGTCACCCCGCGCACGAGCTGTTCGCCCGCGCCATGATCACCATTCTGCTCGTCCGCCTCGGACGGACCGCCGACGCCGCGAGGTCCTTCGACCGGCTGGGCCGGGCGCCGACGCCTGTCCCGGTCTTACGGGCGTGCGTCGAACTGGCCGGAGCGGCGCTCGCCGGTGGCCCAGCCCTTCCGGCGCCGCCGGTGACGGCCCGTGCTTTGCGCTCCGCCTGGTGGGGCGAGCCGGGGGGCCGCCTGCGTTCGTACTGGACCGCCGACGAAAGCGCCCTGATCCTGCGGGACGTCGCCGGATGACCGGCTCACGCTCCTCTCGCGGCTTCTACCTCTACGCGACGCTGCTGCCCCTCGCGACGACCGTCGTCGCCTTGATCTTCGGACGGCTCGGCCCTCTGAACCTCACGCTCGCCGCCGCCCTGTGCGTCACCGCGAACTACGCGCTGCAGTACCGCGCCTACACGGTCCTGACGGAGGCCATGCGGGGGCTGCGGCTCCAGAGCGAGCTGTCCTTCACCGGCCTGCAGGTCCTCGGCGGCCTGTTCCTCGGCAGCCTCGTCGGGAAGCTGTGGGACGCGCTGCCGGCCCTCCACGGCAACGAACTGTGGATCGCCCTCGCCGTCGCCCTGCTCCAGCAGTTCACCGGCCCCATCTACCGGCTGCGTCTGCGTCCCCTCGTCTGGCTGCTGTCCAGCCCTTACCGGGTCCTGTTCGACAAGGGTGTCCTGCTGTTCTACGCCGCGCTCATCACCTCCTCTCCCGGGTTGCTGTGGCTGGCGTTGTGGCTGGCGCTCTTCGACCTGCCCAGCTCCCTGGGCATGGCGATCCAGTCGCGTTACCCGGGATGGGAGGCGCGGGCCAACGACGCCCACCAGTACCTCGTCAGTGACACCGGGACCCGGCGGAGCCTGTTCGAGGAGCCCTGGCTGAGAGACTTCGTGCTCGACCGGCCCGACCGTCCCGATCTCGGCTTCATCCACACGCTCGCCAACGAGGCCACCCGGTCGGTTCAGCAGAGCCGTGCCATGACCCTCGATCTCAGCGGGCTCAGCGCTTTCACCACCACCTCCGGACTGCGTTCCCTCACCTGGGTCGACGCCGCGCTCGCCCTCCTCGACCGTGCCGAATCCGCGATCCCCGGCACGCCGGAAGCGCGCCGCCGCTTCCGGCTGGCCCGCGCCCACTGCGCCTACGCCCGGTCACTCGTGTACTTCACCACCGGCCACCGCGACGAGTTCCGGGCGTCCTTCACCGAGGCGTGCGCGATCTGGCGGCAGGAGGGCCATCAGGATCTCGTCGCCGCGGAATGCGCGCTGGTCTACCTCAGCTCCAGCGGCGAGAAGCTGTTCCTCCTCCTGACGCCCGCCGACGGCCTCGCCCTCCTCGGCCCCCTCCTCGACGACCCCGCCCTCTCCCCCGACGCCCGGCGCCGCACGCTACTGGCCGCCTCCCTCGCCCACCAGGAACTCGGCGATCCCGAACAGGCCGCCCGGCTGAAGGCGGAAGGCTTCGCGCAGCGGCCCCGCCGCGGCGACGGCCGCCGCCTCCTGCGCCGGTACCGGGCCGCCGGCCTGCCCCGCAGGCGGTCGGCGATCGCCACCGCGGACCGGCTCCTCGCCGTGGCGACCGGCCCGTTCGCCGAGATCACCCAGTTCGCGCCGGCCGGCTCCCCCGCCATCGCCCTGGACAGCTGGCCGCCCAGCCAGGCGCGCGACCGCGCCGCACTCGGCCTGCGGATGTGGGATCTGGGCCGCCGCGACCAGGCCCACGCGCTCCTCATGGAGGTCGCCGGTTCGCTGCGGGCCGGCGACCAACTGGTCACCGCGTTCTACGTCCTGCTCGAACTGGGCCGCGCCCAGCTCGACAGCGCCCCCTCCCGCGCCTATCGCACCCTCGATCAGGCCGCCGAGGTCTATGAGACCCTCCGGTCGCGGATTCTGGACGACGAGGTACGGCTCAGCACGGGCGCCCCCATCGAACGCCTCACCCTCCTCACCCTCGACCTGCTCCTGAACGCCCCGGGAGGCGACGGCGAATCCTGGCCCCCGGCACCACGCGCGGCGGCGTTCGCGCTGGTCGAGCGGGCCCGGTCCCGCGGACTGCTGGAACTGCTCGGCACCACGGTCCCGCCCGGCGGCACCGCCCCGCCCGACCTGCTCGCCGCCGAGGCCGAGGCGCGGCGGACCGTCGCCGGCAGGCGGGCCGCCCTCGCCGCCGCCGACACCCCGGCCGGCAGCGAGATCGCGCTGCGTGGCCTGCGCGAGGCCCTGTCGGAGCTCTCGGCGGCCCAGGACCGCATCGCCGCCGTCGACCTGGCAGGAGAGGAGTACGTGAGCCTGTCCCGCGGCGCCCCCCTCACCTTCGCCGAGGTGAAGGCGTTGCTGCGACCCGAGGAGTCCGGGTGAGAACCGTCCTGGCCGAGTATCTGGTCACCGAGCGGGAGACGTTCCTGTTCCTCCTGGACGCCGAAGCCGACGAGCCGCGTACCGAACGCATCCCGCTGACCCGCGACATCCTGCGCACGCATATCACCGACCTGGCGATCGCCCTGCACGCCGGCCGTACCGCGTCGGCTGACGGCCCGCTGGCCGCGCTCATCGCCCCGCTCGCCCAGGTCAGCGCGCCCGGCGACCTTCTGTGGATCGTCCCGCACGACACCCTGCACTATCTGCCGTTCGGCATGCTCGCCCTGGACGGCGCTCCCCTGGCGGCCCGCAACCCGTCGTGCACCACGCCCAGCGCCACCGTCATGCGGTACTGCCAGGCCAAGCACGACCCGTCGCGGCGCCGCGTACTGGCCTACGCCGACACCGCACCCGGCCGGCCGCTGCCCCACGCCCGCCGCCAGGCGGAAGGGCTCGCCCGCGTCTTCGGCGACGACGCCGTCATCCGGCTCGGCCCCCACGCCACCTCCGCCGCGCTCGACACCGACCTCGGCCCCGAGCCCGCGCGGATCATCCACTTCGGCTGCCACGGAACGTTCGTGCCCGAGTCACCGCTGCGTTCCGGCATCACCCTCGCCGACGGCGAGCTGACCGCCGAGCGCATACTCGGCCGCTCCCTGCGTGCCGACCTCGTCACGCTCAGCGCCTGTGAGAGCGGTGTCAACGCCCGCCGTCCCGGCGACGAACTCGTCGGCCTCACCCGCTCGCTGATCTACGCCGGGGCGGCCTCGGTCCTCGTGACCCTCTGGGCCGTCGACGAGTTGTCGACCAGCCTGCTGATGGCCGACTTCTACCGCGAGCTCGCGGCCGGCGCGGGGAAGGCGGTCGCGCTCCAGCGCGCGCAGAACACGCTGCGGTCGATCACCGGTGACGAGGTGATCCGCCGGTGCGAGCGGGAGCCCGGTTCGTCCGCCGAGGACATCGCCGACGTGCGCTTCCGGTGCGGTGACTTCGCCGCCGCCCGCGACGCCTACGGCCGTCTCCTCGACGCCGCCGATCCGGACGACGAGCGGGCCGCCCGGCTCCAGGCGGCCGAGACCCGCAGCAGGTGGGCGGCCTCCGCCGCGGATCGTCCCCCCGACTACACGCGGCGGATCTACAGTGATCCCTACCATTGGGCCCCCTTCGTATTGGTTGGTGACTGGCGATGAGCCCGACCTTGCTGTCCGAGGCCGACGGCTTCTTCACCGCCCTGCCCTGGCGGATGGAATTGGAGACGGCGCGCACGACGCTGGCGTCCGGCGGCCTCGGGATCGTCCACGACGACGCCGGGCACGCGGTCGCGGCCGTCCGGCACGCCGACCTGGCCGGCGTCGCCGGACCGGACCTGCGTACGGCGGTGGCCCGCCTGGCGCCGGTCATCGAGGTGGCCGCCGACGTGACCTTCGCCGAGTTCGCCGCCTCGCCCGCCGTCACGCTTCTCGATCTCGGCGCCAGGGTCCTCGTCCTGCGGGACGGGGACCGTACCGTGGGGATCGTCCCCGCCGAGGTGTTCGCCGCGCACCTCGCGTCACCGGACTACACGCCTCCGGCGCCCGTCATGGCCGGGGCGGGCGGCCTCGGCGACGCCACTCTCCCCGGTCAGCCGCGGACGGGGCTGGCGCCCGTGGTCTGCCGGGAACCCGGATGCGGTCACCTCAACCGGCTCGCCCATTACCGGCACGGCGCGCCGCCCTGGTGCCAGCGCCCGGAACCGCCGCGCCACCGGTTGCTGATGGGCGGCTGAGGGCGTGCTCGGCACCGTCGTCAAAGAGGCCGGTGGGCTGCTCGACCGCCGCTTCTTCCTCAACGGCCTGCTTCCCGTGCTGGCGTTCCTCGGATGCTGCCTGCTCACCGTGGCCGCCGCGAGGGGAGGAGTCGCCGGGGCGATGACCGCCTGGCAGCGCCAGGACGCCACCGTCAAGACCGTTCACGTGCTGGCGTTCCTGGTCGTCGCGCTCCTCGCGGCAGCGTGGCTGGCCAGCGCCGCGACCAGCCTCGTCAGGCTCTACGAGGGCTACTGGCCCGGCCCGATCGGCCGTCCGTTACGAGCCGTCGGCCTGCGCTGGCACCGCAACCGCCTGGCCGCCCTCGACCCCGGCGACGACGCGGACTACGCCCGTCTCCACACCGGCTATCCCAGCGACCCCGCCGAGGTCATGCCGACCCGCCTCGGCAACATCCTCAAGAACGCCGAACTCCACCCCGAGGACCGCTACGGCCTCGACGCGGTCGTCATCTGGCCGCGCCTGTATCCCCTTCTCCCCGAAGAGCAACGCGCCGCGCTCGTCGCCGCCCGCACCGAGCTGGAGTTCTTTCTCACCGTCTCCGTCCTCGCCGCGGTCTACAGCGCCGCCTCCGGGATCTTCCTGATCGCCGCCGGGGCCGCTCCCGGCCTGTTCCTGCTGTGCCACGGCGCCGGCGGCGTCGCCGCGCTGCTCGCCTACCGGGCCGCCCTGCCGAGCGCGCGGCTGTACGGCCAGCAGGTCAAGGTCACCTTCGACGTCCACCGCGCCCTCCTGCTCACGGCGACCGGCCGGCAGGACACCGAGGATCTCGACGAACGCCTTCGCTGGCAGGCGCTGGCCCGCCACTGGTATCGCGGCATTCCTCTCGCCGCCACCTACCACGCGGCCGCCGCGAGCCCGGAGCCCGACGACCCGGCCCCGGACGAAACGCCCGCCCCGTCCCGCCGAGCCCTCCCCCCGGCGGCCGTCGTCCTCGCCGCCCTGCTCCTCACGAGCGCCCTCGGCGCCGTGCTCCTGCGATGACCGGTGACGCCCCGCTTCCGGCACGCGGCCGGAACCGGGGCGTCACCGGCGCCGGACCCTGCCGGCCAGGTCTAGCGGGCCGGAGCCGGCGCGCAGGCGGGCTCGGCGGGCTGGGCCGGTACGCTGACCGCGTCCCACGCGGCCTTGACCGTGACGCAGGCCGGGTCGGCCGGGCCGTACAGGTCGATGGCCGACATGACGGAGGCGGTACGGACGTGGACGTAGCGCCAGCCGGACGTCTTGCGCAGGAGGGACTGCATGAAGACGCGTCCGGCCTTGACCAGGCCGATGCCGGTCACCGAGGCCGGGCCGCCGGCGCAGATCGGGCTGGAGGGCTTCCCCCTGCCGGGCGTGCTGCCTTCGGCCAGCAGATAGAACCAGTGGCGCATCGGGCCGGAGGCGGCGTGGACCTCGGTGGCCGGGATCTGGGCGCTGTAGCAGTTGGGATGGCCGTCCAGGCCCGGGTTGTAGGTGTGGCGGAGTGGTCCGCCGCCGATCATGTCCTCCCCCTCGCCGATCAGGTAGTCGGGCAGGTCGACGTGGTTGTTCGCGTACCACTCGGTGAGGGTGCCGAAGATGTCGGCGGCGCCCTCGTTGATGCCGCCGTTCTCGTTGCCCGCGCCGGTACCGCCGGGTGTGGTCTGGTAGACGACGTGACCGTACTGGTGACCCACCAGGTCGAGCTGGGTCGGGAAGCTCTGGCCGCCGGGGAAGTCGACGGTGGAGCCGGGGATGGGCGTGCCCGTCACGATCCGGGCGGGGGCGCCGCGGCCGCTGCCGTTGATGCCGTTGCGGCCCAGCCAGTCGCGCAGCATGTCCCACATGCGCTGCACGCCGTACAGGACGTCGACGCAGGCGGTGACCGTGTCGTTGCGCCGTCCGTTGCCGATCGTGGCGCCGGACGGCAGTTTGACGGGCATGGTGCCGTTGATACCGCAGGAGATACCTGGACGTAACGGGTCGGTCAGGATGTAGTACCCGCCGGATTCGGTGACGTCGATCTGGACTCCGCCGTTGTGGTGGCCGAGTCCGGAGGCCGGGACGAAGGTCAGGGCGAGGCTTATGGCCGCCGAGAACGCTGTCGCCGCATAGACAGGAAGCTTCACGATGCTCCTTCCAAGGGCTTGTGGCGTCTGGAGGTTAAGATCCGCCTGACCGGCCGTCAACCCGCAGGAAGGGGCGCGGGCCGTACCGTGATCACGCGACCATGACCGCTTCGGCGGGCAGGCGGCGGGCGAGCCGGATCACCGTGAGCGCGGCCGCCGCCAGCAGCACGCCGAGCGTCGCCCACAGCAGCGCCGGGACCGTGGTGAGCAGTGCCGAGAACCCGGCCGGCGCGACGACGGCGGCGACCGCCCAGGTCAGCTGGTAGATCGCCAGATAGCGGCCGCGCATGGCGGGCGGCGCGGTGCCCGCGGCCAGTCCCCAGGAGGGGACGGTGTGCATGAGCTCGCCCACGGTGAGGATGATCGTGGCCGCGACGAGCCCGCCGATCCGCACGGGCCCCGGCGGCAGCAGCGCCGTCGCGGCGTAGGCGCCGCACGCCGCGATGAGCACCGCCCCGCCCAAGGCCAGGGAGTGCGTACGGCGGGCCGCACGCTGCAGCCGCCGGACCAGAAGCTGACCCGAGGCCGCCAGGAAGGTTCCCACCAGCACGCTGCGCGCGTCGAAGCGGTCGATCAGGATGCCCGCGACCGGATTGGCGGCCAGCCCGGCCGCGGCAGCCACCGTCACGCCGAGTCCGACCACGGCCATGGACAGCCCGGTGACCTCGTGGATGAACAGCAGGGTGAGCGGAACGTAGAGGCCGCTGCCCAGCGCGTCGACGAACATCCCCGTCAGGAACGCCCGCCCGCCCCGGACACGTGTGGCGGACGTGACAGGCATGCGGGCCAGTCTCACCAGATCACGCGCCGGGCGGATCAGCCCTTGTGCCCAGGCACGCTCCGTCGTTGGTCCTAGGTACATCCGGTTCCCGGACGCGCAGTCCGATGTATCCCTGGCCGGGGAAGGCGCGGTACTTCGCGCCGTCGCTGAAGAAGTACCGGGTGCAGGGGGTGGGGCGGCTGTAGGCGGTGACCGATTCGCTCACGCCGAGGATCCCGACCGCGTTGACGATGAACGGCAGGGTCTTCTCGCCGTGCACCAGGCCGATGTCGATCTGCTGCGGGGTGGGCTCCCAGCCCTGGGGCATCCTGGCCATGAGCGCGTCGCGCGTCCCGGCGCGCAGGAGCGGCCCATAGGCGGGGTCGGCGATGGCCTCGCGGGCGTAGGCCAGCCCGCGACGGTACTCCGCGGTGCCCGCCCACTCCGCGAACTCACTGACGCGCAGGTCCGGGCGGCCCGCGGTGTCGCGGGCGCGCCGAATCCTGGCCGCCATCTGGCTGATGTCGGCGCGGGCTCGGCGGTAGGCGTGATGGTCCGGCCGGCCTCTGGCGAGATAGGTCGCGGCGGTCATCTCCAGGTCGGAGACCAGGACGTCGACCCGTCTGACCGTCCGGGCCGCCCACCGGAACGTCGCCGCGAGCCGGGCGGCGGAGAAGTAGGGGTTTCCCGGGCTGACCAGCAACGTGATGTGCTCGCGCCCGGCCAGGATCCGGGCGCACCGGGCGCTGCACGGCTCGACGTCGACGAGCGGGGTTCCCGCGAGAGGCTTCATCCCTCCGTGTCTTCCCGGGCGTGAACCGCGGCTCACCCGCCCGCGGCCCCGTTCACCGGTTCTTGGCGGTGAACGTCAGATGGGTGACGCCGGAGGGCGTGGAGACCGCTTCGATGTGGTACGTCGCCTCCAGCGCCTCCAGGCCGTCCCAGAGCCGGACCCCCCGGCCGAGCAGGATCGGAACCTGGACCACGTGCATGTGATCGACCAGGCCCTCGGCGAGGAAGTCGCGGACCACCGAGGGGCCGCCGCCCAGGCGCACGTCCAGGCCGTCGGCCGCCTCGCGGGCCGTCTTGAGCGCCTCGGCGGGTGAGGTGTTCAGGAAGTGGAACGTGGTGCCGCCCTCCATCTCGATCGACGGCCGCGGCCGGTGGGTCAGGACGAAGACCGGCGTGCGGAACGGCGGGTTGGCGCCCCAGGCGCCCCTGTAGCCGGGGTCGTCCTGCCAGCCGGGCGGGCCGAACTTGCCGGCGCCCATGATCTCGGCGCCGATGCCGGGAGCGTGCATCGCGGCGAACACGTGGTCGGCGCCGACGCTCCCGGCCTGGCCGCCGGCCCGCTCGGTCCAGAACCGGGTGGCGAACATCCATTCGTGCAGGCGCTCGCCGGCATGCCCGAACGGGGCGTCCGGGGCCTGACCCGCTCCGGTGGCGAAGCCGTCGATCGAGATCGAGAGGTTGTGAACGCGTAGCTCGGACATCGGCGTGCTCCTTCGACGGTGAGCTTCATGGCGAACACCAGCATGCTGCCTTCCCCTCAGGCCGTGTAGTGGCCTCTTCGCGCAAACTGTTTGAAGTATTATAGTCACAATCAAACAGTTGGAGGTGGCTATGTCCGACCATGCCGCCCGGGGGCGCCTGCGCCGCCTGGTTCTCGCCGCTCTCGGCCCGCCGCTGGTGGTGCTCGTGCCGATGGTGCTGGTCGCCACGCTGGGCGAGCGCCTGCCCGAGAGGGTCACCGTGCACTCCTGGTCGTTCGGCACCCGGATCGGCTTCACCTGGCAGGAGTGGTCGGCGCAGCCGGTCTTCGGGATGATGGTGTGGGCGCAGGCGCTCCTGGCCGTGGCGTTCCTGACGTACTGGTATGTGCCGCTGGGCCAGCGCCTCGTTGTGGCGCTCGGCTGGACGGTCGGCCTGCTCATCCCGGTGGCGTACGGACTGTGGGCCCTCGGGCTGACCTCCTCGCTCGGTGGCGAGGTGCGGCCGGGCTGGCCGATGGCCGCGCAGGTCGCGGGCACGGTGGCCGCGTTCGCGCTGGGCTGGGTGGTGGCCGGGCCGCTGCCGCGGCATCCGGAGACCGACGTGGTTCCGCCGCCGTGGTTGCGAGCCATGCCGATCGGGGCGGCGCAGCGGGTGATGTTCGTGGCCTGGACGTGGTCGGTGCGCAGGCTCGTGAGTGGTGCGATGCTCGTGGGCCTGGCGATGTGGCTGGGCTTCTGGCCGCTGCTGGCGTGGGCGGTGTTCGAGGCCGCACAGGCGCGTACCCGGCTGCAGATCGACGCCGGCGGCCTCAGCGTGACGCTGCCGTGGCTGGGCCTGCGGCGTACGGTGCCGTGGACCCGCGTCCGGCACGCCGACGTGACGAGCGAGCCACCCAAGGGCCGCTACAAGCTGGACGACGGCAGCTGGGGCTGGGGCGCGCTGGCCGGGAAGGGCCCGGTGCTGGTGGTGTCGCTGTCCGACGACCGGCGCCTGGTCTACTCCACGAGCCAGGCCGGCACCGCGGCCGCGCTGGTCAACGGCTGGCTGCACCGCCTCCGGGCGGGCTCGTGCTGATCACCGTGGACTTCGCCTCCGCCCAGCCGCTGTCGGACCAGGTCGCGGGCGCGGTGCGTACCGCCCTGGCCGACGGTACGGCGGCGCCGGGCGACCGGCTGCCCTCGGCCCGCAACGTCGCCGCCAGCCTCGGCATCAACCTGCACACCGTGCTGCGCGGCTATCAGCAACTACGCGACGAAGGCCTGGTGGAGCTGCGCCGGGGCCGCACCGCGGTCATCTCGGGCACCACCGACCAGCTGCGCCTCCGGCTGGAGGCCGCCGCACGGGAGTTCGCCGCCACCGCCCGCCAGGCCGGTGCGAGCGACGAGCAGGCCATGGCCGCCGCCCAGGCCGCGCTGCGCGACCTTTCCTGATCACCCGGCGTGCCCGGCGCGGTGTGGCGCCGGGCACGCGGGTGGCCCGGGTCAGGTGGGGGGTGTAAGCAGCCTGCCCAGGGCCGGGAGGTGGACTATCCGGTGACGAGCGTCAGGCCGTAGGTCTGCAGGATCTCGTTGACGGGCTGGTGGTACGTCGTTCCTCCGCTGGTGCAGTTGCCCGAGCCGCCGGAGGTGACGCCCTGGGCCTGGCTGCCGGAGATGAACGAGCCGCCGGAGTCACCGGGCTGGGCGCACGCGCTGGTGCGGGTCAGGCCGGTGATGGTGCCTTCGGGGTAGCGGACGGAGGCGTTGTGCTGCTGGATGGTTCCGCAACGCCATCCGGTGGTGGAGCCGGAGCGGCAGATCGAGGCTCCGACGGAGGCCTGGGTCGAGCCGCGGACGATCACGTTCTGGCCGCCGGACCCGCGCACCCACGGACGGACCGTGTTGCCCGGGGCGGCGACCCACGCGTAGTCGTTGCCGGGGAACGACGAGCCCTGGAAGGTGCCGGTCGGCTGGGTGGTCCGCGCGCCGGTACGGCCGCAGTGGCCGGCGGTCACGAAGCCGGGGGTGGAGCCGCGGGTGACGGAGAAGCCGATCGAGCACCGGGTGCCGGAGCCGATGTAGTAGGCGGCGCCGCCGACGATGTTGATGAACGGCCGGGGGCTTTCCGCCGACGTGGTGATCTGGACGGCGCTCCTGTCGACGCCGGCGCGGGTGACGAACGCGTCGGCGGCCCGCTGGGTGGGGGCGGCGACGACGACGGTGTTGGTGCTGACGTCGACGTACCAGAGGCTCGCCCGTCCGGAGGCGGCGCGGTCGAGCTGGTCCTTGACGGCGTTGAGCTGGGCCAGGGTGCGGGAGACGACGACGGGCTGAGCGCCCTGGGCCTCGATCGACGCGACGGCGGCCTGGTCGGTGGTGGCGACGTTCAGCCGGGAGGCGTCGGCGTTCAGCCAGGCGCCCGCGTAGCTGGCGCCGAGCTGGGCGGAGAGCCTGGCCTCGGCGGCGGCGGCGCGCCGCTCGTTGGCGAGGCGGGTGTGCACCTGCTGTTCGGTGAGACCGAGGTCCCGCTCCATGGCGTCGACCATGGCCGGGGGCGCCTGCTCGGGGGCGGGGGACGGCGGCTCCGCGTGGGCGGCGGTGGCCAGGCCCGTTAAGCAGAGCGCCGCGACGGTGGCACTGGCGAGCACGGTTTTACTCGACATATCCACTCCTTTTTGGGGGTGGTGTCAAGCTAGCGGCTTCGCAGCCCCAAAAAGGCCCCTTCATCCCGCCATGAGCGTCCGTTGAGTCGCCGTTAAGGATCGCACTGTCAAGATATATTGACAGAGTCGCGAGCGTCAATATATCTTGACAGCATGAACGACGATCCCGCGGTGGGGCTGAAGGCCGTGGTGGCCCTGCGCAAGCTCGCCGACCATCTGGAAGCGCTTCACGTGCGCAACGCCAGGCAGCGCGGATGGTCCTGGCAGGCGATCGCCGACGCGCTGGGCGTCACCCGGCAGGCCGTACACCAGAAGCTCGCCCAGCGGACACAGGACTAGGAGCCGCACGATGTTCGAGAGGTTCACCCCCGACGCGCGCCAGAGCGTGCTGGCCGCGGCGAGCATGGCCGCCGAGTCGGGCGCCGCCAAGGCCGAGCCCGACCACCTGCTGCTCGCCCTGTCCAGGGCGGGCGGGGCGGGCGCCGACATTCTGAGCGGCCACGGCGTCACCGCCGACGATCTGACCGCGGCCGCCCGGGGCCCCCGGCTGCGCGCCGGGCTCACCGACGACGAGGCCGACGCCCTCGGCGCGGTCGGCATCGACGTCGAACAGGTCTTCCGCCGCATCGAGGAGACCTTCGGGCCCGGCTCGCTCGACCAGCCGGACTCGCCGCCGTCGCGCAAACCCGGTCGCGTCGGCGGGCCGTACAGCCCGCAGGCCAAGAAGGTCCTGGAGATCAGCCTGCGCGAGGCCAGGGCGCTGGGCGCGCGCGAGATCGGCACCCCGCACCTGCTGCTCGCGCTGCTCCGGCTGGGGGTGTCCCCGCCGCTGGCGGCCGTGCTGGCCGGGCACGGGGTGACCTATGACGGGGTACGGCGCGGCGCCGGCGGGACGGCGTGAACACCAGAGCGCTGCTGGGCTGCGGCGTCGTCGCCGGCCCGGTGTTCGTCGCCTCGTTCCTGCTCCGGGGCGCGTTCCTGGCGGACTACGACCCGCTCCGGCATCCGGTCAGCTCGCTCGCGCTGGGACCGGCCGGATGGGTGCAGTCCGCCACCTTCATCGGGTGCGGCCTGCTCGTGGTCGCCTTCGCCGTCGCGCTGCGGGGCCTGTGGGGGCGCCTGCTGATCGGCGTCTGGGGGCTCAGCCTGGCTGGCGCCGGGGTCTTCGTCACCGACCCGGTCGGCGGCTACCCTCCCGGCACTCCCCCGCTGTCCGACTACACCACCTCCGGCCTGCTGCACGACCTGTTCGCCATCCCCACCCTCCTGGCGCTGCCGCCCGCCTGTCTTCTTCTGGCCCGCCGCTTCGGGCCCGCGTGGACGGTCTATTCGCTCGTCACGGCGGTGGCGTTCCCCGCCCTCTGGATCCTGGCCGGGCTGGGCTTCGAGCAGAACCCCTCGCTGGTCGAGGTGGCGGGCCTGTTCCAGCGAGCCGCGATCATCACCGCGTGGGCCTGGATCACCGCGCTCGCCGTGGCCCTGAGGCGAGGCGCGCCCGCGGGTATCCGGGATCAACCGCTTCCCCCGCCTGGCGCTCGCGCCCGGTGACAGCGGCCCCCGCCGACGCCCCGACTTCGCCCTGCGCGGCCTCCGCGTCACTCTCCAGCCCGCCCGGCCGTGAGCCGATCATGCCGAGCCTGAGCGATCAGGCCCGCCACGAGAACCTCGACCGAAGCGGTTGCGCGTCAACGCGGAGCCCCCGCCCATGTGTCGGGGGGCGCGGGTGGGGTCAGGCCGGCGCCGCTTCTGTCGTGGCGGGGCTGACGCTCACCGGGCGCCGCCGGATCCGGCCGGGAACGCCGCGCGCAGTGCCCCGACGGGCGTGCTGCCACCTCTGGCGCCTCAGGTCGGTCATCGCGTGTCGCGGATCCCGAGAATGTAGGTCGCGGTCAGCGCGACGGCACGGTCCTCGTCCTGGGACAGGTCCGCCAGAGCTTGGGACGCGGTGGTTCCCGGGATGTCGGCCAGCGCCTGTGTCAGCCGCAGACGTGCCGGCGGTTCGACGCCTTCGCGGGCGAGGCGGTCCACGAGCCTGGCGGCGATCCGTTTCGCCGGCGCGGGACGGCTCGCCAGCGCGCTCAGGGCGTCGGCGGCGCCGACGTCGTTGGTCACCTCGACGACCATGTCGATGAGCGTCGGGACGGCCTCGGCCACTCCGCGTGCTCCGAGCGCCAGGGCCGCGTGCCTGCGTACCACGAGGTCGGGGTTGGTGAGGGCCTGCCGCAGCAGCGTGGTCGACCCGTCGTTCGTCAGCTCGGCGATCGACTGGACGGCGCGTTCGCGCACCTCGGCCGCCGGTGAGCCGAGGCCCTCCGCCAGCAGGGCCAGCCCGTCCTCGCCCGACTGCGCCAGCGCCCAGCGAAGGGCTCCGGCGACGTTCGGGTCCGCCTCGTTCAGCGCCGCCTCGACCAGGGCTTCCACCGGCAGCGCGGCCTCTTCGACCGAGGACAGGGCCGCGCTCTGGCGCTTGCCGGCGCTCTTCGAGCCCAGCGCCTGCAGGAGCGCGACGATCTGGAAGACGTCCTCCCAGCCGGTGGGTTCCACGGCGTCGATCCGGCGCAGGCGCGTGAGCAGTTCCGTCTCGGCCGCGATGCGTTCGCGCGTCTGGCGGATGAGGCCGGCGACGAGTTCGGCGGGCGTGAAGGCGGGGTCTTCGAGCGCCCGCCTGACCTCACGCAGCGACAACCCCAGGGAGCGCAGGCTCTCGATGTGGAAGATCCGCTGGATGTCCCGGCTGGAGTACTCCCGATAGCCCGCGTCGCTACGGCCGGTCGGCCGCACCAGGCCGAGCGCGTCGTAGTGCCTGAGCATGCGGGCGCTGACCCCGGACCGCCGCGCCACGTCACCGATCAGCACGGCCCGTCACTCCTCCCCGCCGGCGCCGCCGAGGGCCACGACCCGCTTGGCCTCCTCGATCGCGAACGCGAACCCGGCGTCCGGGTCGCGCAGCAGCCGCTCCGTGGCGAGCGCGTGGGCGCGTACGCGCGGGTCGGGGTCGGTCGTCGCGGCGCGCACCGTGGACACCATCGCCTCGCCGAGCGCGACGAGCGCCCGGCTGAGGCTGAGCTGCGTCTCCCGTTCGCCGCGTCCGAGCTGGGTCGCCAGCACCGCGGCCAGCTCGGGCTCCTCGCCCGCCGGCACGAGCACGACGGCGGCCCGCCACGCGCTGCGCGCCACCTCGTCGTCGGCGTCGGCCAGCAGCGCCAGGGTGATCGCCGGCCACGCCCGCCGGTCCCCGATCTTGGACAGGGTGTGCAGCGCCTGGCTGCGTGCCTGCGTACGCTCCGAGCGGAGTTCGCCGAGCAGCTCCGGGACCGTCATGGACGCCGGGTGGCGGGTGAGCGCCCACGTCAGCATGTCGCGCACGTAGAACTCGGGCTCGACCGCGCTCCTTTCGATGAGCCTGCCGACGAACCGCGGGTCGGGGGCCGTACCGACCGCCATCGCCGCCCGCAGCCGCACGGACGAGCTGTCGTCGTCCAGAGCCTGGAAGGCGCGCGTCGCATCCGTGTCCTGGTTCTGCGTGGTCATCGGGACCACCTCCTCGGCAACCAGTGAAGACCTTGTCACTGTGTCAAGGTCAAGCAGGGTGTTCCCCGCCGGGCCGCCACCAAGCCCCGGCCGTCGAGGAAGATCGCGGGTGAGCTGCGGGTTTCAGCGCCGTTTCAGCGTCACGGCCGCGGCGGCCGACACGCTGCGGGGGTGACTTCGCAGCACACGATCACGGATCCGGCGGCGCTCAGCGTGGACGGCCGGCCGATGACCGTCCGCGACTTCCTCGCCGCCTGCGCGCGCGGCCTCGACCCCGCCGCCGAGATCTCGCCGGAGGACGCCCGGCTGGCCGGGTGGCGGGCGGCGTTGCTGGCCGGCGGCCTGCCCGCCGTACGGGCGATGGGCACGGACGCGACGTTGTGGACGCAGGCGGGCCTCCGCCCGCGGATGCTCGGAGCGGTGGAGGAGCGGACCGGACGCCGGCGAGCCGGCGGGGGCAGGTCAGTGTGAGGGGCTGAGCCCGGCCAGGTTGTGCCAGAGTTCGTAGCCCACGAACGCCAGCACGGGCAGGCCGAGCGCCGCCAGCAGCCGCGTCGGCCACACGACCGGCGCCGCCTTCGGAGCGGCGGGCGGCGTGCGGCGCAGCGGCCGTGGTTCGGGGGCCGCGGTGAGCTCGGGATGGCGCGACAGGAACCCGTACGGCAGGCAGGTCACCTGATAGGCGCCGCACCCGGGGCAGCTCACGCTCACCCAGGGCGGCTGGACGGTCACCGAGCCGCGCTTCCACACGCGGATCTCCCCGCCGTGGTGATCGTCGGAGACCGTCCGGACGCTGTAGCGCTGTTCCCACATGTGCTGACACCGGTGACAGCCGAAGGACCAGACCTCTTGGCTGCTGAACTCCTCGTGCACAGGATCACCCCCGGGCAACGACGCGCCGACGACCCGAGTGTGCGCCGGGCCCGGCAGCCGCGCAAGACGACGGTAGGTGTCACCCGGAGCCACCAAATGCTCACCAACTGTTCCTGGCTTTCCATCGTGCACCCGGGCTCCACGTCGGCGATCTTGAACAGGCCGAGGCTCTCACGGGGCCACGGCGGGCGGCGCGGCCGGTGTACGCGAGGGTCCTCCTAGGCTGGTGGCCATGCGGATTGAGGTGCTGGGGCCGGTCCGGGCCTACGGCGACGGCGGGGCGCCGATCGACGTCGGCGGGACCAGGGTGCGTGCGCTGCTGGCCAGGCTGACCCTGGCCGGCGGCGAGGTGGTGCCGGTCGATTCGCTCATCGACGGGCTGTGGGGCGATCTCCCGCCCCGCGAGAGCGTCAGGGCGCTGCACGCGCTGGTGTACCGGCTGCGGCGGGCGCTGGGCGACGGCGAGATCGTCGAGCTGGCCTCCGGTGGCTACCGTCTGCGCGTACGCGCCGAGGACGTCGACGCCGGCCGGTTCGAGGAACTGGCCAGGCAGGGGCGTGGCGAGCTGGCCGCCGGCGCCGGAGGCAGGGCCGCCGCGCTGCTGGGTGCGGCGCTGGCGCTGTGGCGGGGCGACGCGCTGGCCGACGTGCTCGACCTCCCTTTCGCCGGGACGGCGGCCGCCCGCCTGGAGGAACTGCGCGCCGCGGCCACCGAGGACCGGTTCGAGGCGGAGCTGCTGCTGGGTAACCACGGCGAGATCCTGGCCGAGATGGAGGCGGCGGCCGCGGCGTATCCGCTGCGCGAGCGGCTGGCCGTCCTGCGGATGCGGGCTTTGCACGCGGCGGGCCGTCAGGTCGAGGCGCTGGCGCTGTATGAGGAGGTGCGCCGCACGCTCGCGGAGGACCTGGGCATCGACCCCTCCGAGGAGCTGCGCGCGGCGCATCTGGCGGTGTTGCGTGGCGAGAGCGGGCCGTCGCGGCGCTCGCGTGCGACGCCGGGCCGGCTGCCGGCCCCGCTGACCGGCTTCGTCGGCCGGGACGAGGAGCTGAAACTGCTCGGCGGGCTGCTGGACGGCTCGCGGCTGGTCACGGTCGTCGGTCCCGGAGGAGTGGGCAAGACCCGGCTGGCGGTGGAGGCGGTGAGCCGGCACCGGGCCCATCGGCGCGGCCGCGTCTGGCTCGTCCCCCTGGCCGGGGTGGACACGCCGGCCGGTCTGCCCGAGGCGGTGCTGGGCACGGTCACCGCGGCCGAGGCGCTGCCGCCGGGCACGCCGCTCGATCGATCGGTCGCCCTGCTCGCCGGTGGCGAGGGCGTGCTGGTGCTGGACAACTGCGAACAGGTCTCGGAAGCGGTGGCCGGCTTCGCCGGGCACCTGCTCGAACGCCTGCCGAACCTGACCATCCTGGCCACGAGCCGGGAGCCGCTGGAGGTCGTGGGTGAGGCGCTGTGCCGGCTGGCCCCGCTCACCCTGCCCCCGGCCCACGCCGATCCGGTCCGCGCCGCGCGGGCGAGCGCGGTCCGGCTGTTCCTCGATCGGGCGGCCGCGGTACGGCCCGGCTTCGCGCTGGAGGAGCCGACGGCGGGCCCGGTGGTGGACATCGTGCGCCGGCTCGACGGCCTGCCGCTCGCCCTGGAACTGGCCGCGGCGCGGCTGCGCACGATGGACGCCGGTGAGCTCGCCCGGCGCCTGGACGATCGTTTCCGGCTGCTCGGCACCGGCAACAGGACGGCCCAGCCGCGGCAGCGCACGCTGCGCGCTGTCATCGACTGGAGCTGGGACCTGCTCACCGACGAGGAGCGGACCCTCGCCCGCCGGATGTCGATATTTCCTGCCAAGGCCGGTCTCGGGCAGATCGAGGCGGTGTGCGGTGGAGACGCGGCGTATCTGCTGGATTCGCTGGTCGACAAGTCGATCGTGGAGCGGGCCGGTGACGGCTACCGGATGCTGGAGACCATCCGGACCTACGCCGCCGGGGAACTGCGCTCCGCCGAGGAGCGCGAAGCCGTACGGCGAAGGCTCACGCGCCACTACGCCGGCCTGGCCGAGCGGCACGAGCCGCTGATGCGCGCGCCCGGACAGGCGGAGTCGCTGCGGTTGTTCGAGTTCGAGCACGACAACCTCGTCTACGCCCTCCAGGCGGCCGTCGAGGACGGCGACGCCGAGGCGGCGGCCCGGATCCTCGGCCCGCTGTACTGGTACTGGGACATGCTGCGCTATGACGGCCGGGCCGACGTCTACGTGGCCAGGGTGCTGGAGTTCGGCGACGCGCTGCCGCCGGCGGCCAGGGCCGCGTTCGCCACGATCCACCTGCTGGCCGGTGAGGCGGACGCCGGGCAGGTGCGGGCCGCGGTCGAGGACTGCGCCCGGACGGGCGCGCTGCGCCGCTATCCGATGCTGCTGACCATGACGCTGACGGCGGCCTTCATGGCCGGTCTCGACGACCTGGTCGACCGGGAGACGGCCCGGGTCAGGGAGGGGTCCGACGACTGGGCCGTCGCGCACACCCACCTGGTCGAGGCGCTGCGCGGCCGTACCCGCGGGGACTGGGCGGGTGGCGCGAGCGCCGCGGCGCGGGCGTTGCGCGCGTTCGAGCGGGCGGGCGACCGGTGGTGGACCGCGATGATGCTGAACGGCACGGCCCAGATCCACGGGATCGAGGGCCGCGACGACGACGCGGTGGCCGACTTCGAGCGCGGCATCGCGATCAGCGGCGGCCTCGCGTGGCAGGAGGAGATCTCCTCGCGGCTCGGGCTGGCCACGCAGCGGATGCGCGCCGGCGATCTGAAGGGCGCGGGCGAGGACCTCGCGTCGGCGTGGCAGGCGGCCGGGGACCGTGGGCGGCCGATGCTGGAGATCCAGGTTCACGCCTGTTCGGCGGAGCTGTGTCGCCGCCAGGGCGAGCCCGGCCGGGCCGACCGGGAACTCGACCGGCTGGAGCGGGTGGCCCGCGAGTGGTCCCTGCCCGAAGCGGCGAGCCAGAGCCTGCTGCTGCCCGCCCGAATGGCGAACCTGCTCACCGCGGGTGACGCCGCGCGGGCGCGCGCCCTGCTGCCCTCGGCGCTCCGGGCGGCCCAGGCGAACCTGGACCTCGCGCCGGCCGCCGAGTTCCTGGCCCGGCTGTTGTCGCTGGAGGGCGATCCGGCGGGCGCGGCCACCGCGCTCGGGATGAGCGAGGTCATCCGCGGCACCTTCGACCGCGGTGATCGGGAACTGGGCGCGTTCGCGGCCGGCCTGATGGAACGGCTCGGCCGTACCGGCTATGCCAGGGCCTACGAGCGGGGCGCCGGCCTGCGGCGGGACGAGGCGATCGACACCGTCATGAGGTCTGGCCGCTGAGGCGGATGATCCCGCGTGAGGCGGCGACGGTCACCGCGGCGGTGCGGTCGTCGACGCCGAGCTTGGCGAAGATGTGCAGGAGGTGGGTCTTGACCGTGGCCTCGCTGATGCACAGGTGGGCGGCGATGGCCTTGTTGCTCATCCCCTGGGCGACGGCGTCCAGGACCTCGATCTCGCGGCTGCTGAGGGCGCCGGGCGCGTCGGCCCGCGCCCACGACAGCACCCGGGTGGCGATCGCCGGCGACAGCGCTCTCTCTCCGCGCGCCGCCGCCCGGATCGCGTCGAACAGCTGCTCGCGGCGGGTGTCCTTGAGCAAGTAGCCGATGGCTCCGGCGTCGATGGCGCGCGAGATGTCGCTGTCGGTGTCGTAGGTGGTCAGGACGATCACCTTGGCGCCTGGGTCGTGCTCGCGGATCCGGGTGATCGCCGTCGCGCCGTCGATCTCGGGCATCTGCAGGTCCATGAGGGTGACGTCGGGGCACAGGTCGCGCGCCAGCCGTACCGCGTCGGTGCCCGACACGGCCTCGCCGACGACCTCCAGGTCGGCCTGGGTGCCGAGCATGGCACGAATGCCGTCGCGCACCACCGGGTGGTCGTCGGCGATCAGGACGCGGACGGTCATCGCGCCCCGCTCAGCACCGCGACCGGGACGCCGGCCACGACCGTGGCGCCCGCGCCGGGAGCGCTTTCCACGAGCAGGGTGCCGCCGAGCTGCTCCATCCGCTCCCGCATGATCGACAGGCCGTGTCCCGAGGCGGCCCGCTCGGGATCGAACCCGCCGCCGTCGTCGTGGACGTCCAGCACCACCAGGTCCTCCATGTACGACAGGGTCAGCGTGACCTGTTCCGCGCCGGCGTGGCGGCGGGCGTTGGCGACCGCCTCCTGGGCCACGCGCAGCAGTTCCGCCTGGACGTGGGCCTCCAGCGGCCGGAGCACGCCGGTGATCACGGTGTGCGCCTGGACGCCGGTCTCCTCGCGCAGCCGGGCCGACAGCCGCCGCAGAGCCTCAGGCAGGCCGCACTCGTCGAGGTCGCCGGGCCGCAGCGCCCCCACCACGCGGCGGCTTTCGGCGAGGTTCTCCCTGGTCACCCGTAGCGCCTGGCTGAGGTGCTTGTTGTCCGGGAGGGTCGCCTGCGCCGCCTCCAGCAACATCACCACGCTGGCGAACCCCTGGGTGAGGCTGTCGTGGATGTCTCTGGCCAGCCGCTGGCGTTCGGCCGCCACGCCGGCCTGCCGTTCCGCCGCCGCCCGCGCCTCCTGCGCCGCCTGCAGCTCGTCGATGAGCCGCTTGCGTTCGGCGCTCTGCTGGGCGACGGAATGGAAGTATCCGACCGCGGCGCCCGTGCTGATCGCGACCAGCGCGCTGATGACGATCTCGGTCCAGGTGATCGACCCGGTCGCGTGATAGCGGTGCCACAGCCAGCCCCCGGCGCACGACACCACCGCGACCAGCCCGACCCGCACGGCGTCCATGCAGTACGGCGCGAGCACGCTCAGCCCGACCACCAGGAAGGAGGAGTCGACGGCGAACAGCCCCAGCCAGATCAGCCCGCCGCCCAGCACGTACGGCAGCGGCACGTCACCCGCGTGCGGCGTGCGCAGCACGAACCACACCGCGTACCAGGCGGCCAGCGCGGCCACCAGCACCACCGGGAGGACCTGTCCTCCCTCGATCACGGGTCCCGCGGAGGTCAGCACCAGCCACGAGGCGAAAAAGGCGTGCTGCCACCGGCGCCGCGACCGCTCCCAGGACTCCACACCGCCGACGATATTCAGTCGTCGGCCTGATGCGCATCAACCAGTTGACTGATCGCACAATCGGCGTACCGCTCGATGCGGGCGCGGCCGTGGCGGAACCAGACTCGACGGCGTGACAGCCATCCCCAGCCCGTCCCAGGCCGTCTGGCATCTGGGCCCGATCCCGATCCGCGCCTACGCCCTCCTGATGGTCCTCGCCATCCTCGCCGGCGCGTGGGTGACCCGGCGCCGCTGGGCCGCCCGCGGCGGCGATCCCGGCGCGGTGGGCGACATCGCCACGTGGGCGGTGCCGTTCGGCCTGGTCGGCGCCCGGATCTACCACGTGGCCACCGACTGGCAGCCGTATTTCGGTCCCGGCCGGGATCCGCTGCGGGTCTTCGCGATCTGGGAGGGCGGCATCAGCATCTTCGGCGCGCTCGCCGGTGGCGCGCTGGGTGTGTGGCTGGCCTGCCGCCGGCGCGGCATCCCGCTGCGTGACTTCGCCGACGCCGTCGCTCCCGGGATCGCGATCGGGCAGGCGATCGCCCGCTGGGGCAATTGGTTCAACCAGGAGCTGTACGGCGGGCCGACCACCCTGCCCTGGGCGCTGGAGATCGACCTCGCCCACCGGCCGCCCGGCCTGGAGTCCACGGCCACCTACCATCCGGCGTTCCTCTACGAGTCGCTGTGGAACCTGGGCGTGGCCGGCTTCGTCATCTGGGCCGAGCGGCGTTTCCGCCTGGACCGCGGCCGGACGTTCGCCCTCTACGCCGCGGCCTACGCCGCCGGCCGCGCCTGGATCGAGTGGTTGCGCATCGATCCCAGCTACCACCTCGCCGGGCTGCGGCTCAACGACTGGACGGCCCTGCTGATCTTCGCGGCCGCGGTCGTCTACCTGGCGGTCACCAGGAAGCCCACATCTCGGCATCACTGATGACCGCCGCGGGCGTGTCAGTCGCCCTCGTGGGCGTGGTGGCGGGTCCAGGCGGCCCAGTGGCCGGCGTAGCGGCCGCCCGCCTGCCTGAGGTCGTCGTGGGAGCCGTCCTCCACGACCCGCCCGCCGTCCATGACGACGACGCGGTCGGCGCCGGCGGCCTGGGTGAGGCGGTGCGCCACGATGAGCGCGGTCCTGCCGTCGATGGCCTGCTCGACGGCCCGCTCCAGGGTACGCGCGCCGGTGCTGCCGGCCTCCGCGGTGGCCTCGTCGAGCACGGCCAGGGCGGGGTCGGTCAGGACCAGGCGGGCCAGGGCGAGCTGCTGGCGCTGGGCCCCGGTGAGCCGGTGCCCGCCCTGGCCGACGACGGTGGCCAGGCCGTCGGGCAGCGCCTCCGCCCACTCCAGCGCCTCGACCGTGGCCAGCGCGGCGCGCAGGTCGTCGTCGGTGGCCTGCGGGCTGGCCAGGCGCAGGTCGTCGGCGAGGGGCCCGGCGAAGACGTGGACCTCCTGGGTGACCATCGCGATCCCGGCCGGGGCGCGCACCGTGCCGGTGGTCGGCTCGTGCACCCCGGCGACGATCTTGGCCAGCGTGGTCTTGCCCGCGCCGCTCGGCCCGACCAGCGCGACCCGCTTGCCCGGCTCGATGTCCAGGTCGACGCCATGCAGCACCGGGCGGCCCGGCTCGTAGGCGTGGCCCAGGCCGCGCACGCTGACGCCCTCGCCGTGGGTCTGCCTCGGGGCCTCGGCGGCGACGTCGGCGACGCCGATCAGCCGGGCGAGGCTCGCGGTCGCCGCCTGCGCGTCGTCCAGCAGGGCCAGCGCGGTGTTGATCGGCCCGAACAGGTTGAGGAAGTACAGGGCGGCGGCGGTGGCCGTACCGACGGTGACCGCGCCCTCGCCCACCAGCAGCACGCCCGCGGCCAGCACCGCGGCCAGCCCGATGTACTCGCCGATGTGCAGGCGGCTGTAGAAGCGCAGCATCAGGTGCACGCCGCGCATCGTCAGCTCCACCGCGGCGCGCGAGCGGCCGTCGACGCGCGCCAGGTGGTCGGCCTCGGCGCGCAGGGAGCGCACCGTGGAGGCGCCGGCGAGCGTGTCGAGGAGCTGCTGCTGCTGCTCGCCGGTCGCGACGCGCTGCGCGGCGTACAGGGGTACGGCGTTGCGCACGTACCAGCGCCCGGTGTGCAGCTGGACCGGGATGGCCAGCAGGGCGGCGACCATGAACCGCCAGTCCAGCAGCGCCATCGCCACCAGGGTGAGGACGATCGACAGCAGCGAGCGGGCCAATGCGGGCAGCGCGGAGCGCACGGCCTCGGCGACGCGGGCGACGTCGCCGGTCACGCGGGAGGTGAGGTCGCCGGAGCCGGCCCGTTCGACCCGTTCCAGCGGCAGGGCCAGGGCGCGTTCGACGAAGCGTTCGCGCAGTTCGGCCAGCGCGGTCTCGCCGAACCTGGCCACCAGGACGAGTCCCCAGGAGGTCAGCAGGCCCTGGACCACGCCGACCAGCACCAGCAGGGCCACCGGGGTGGTGAGCAGGGTGGCGGGCTGGCGCCCGGCCACGAGGTCCACGACGTACCCGAGAAGGGGCTGGACGAGCAGGCCGACGGAGGTGGCGACGATGAGCAGGCCGAAGCCCGCCGCGGCGACGGCGCGGTGCGGACGGATGATCTCCCGGACGGCGGCGCGGGCGCGGGCCGGGGTGGCGGTGGGCAGCAGGTCTTTCACGCCAGCACCGCCTTGCGGTAGTCGGCGTTGCGCTGGAGCAGGTCGGCGTGGGAGGCGTCGTCGGCGACGCGGCCGCCGTCCAGCAGCAGGACGCGGTCGGCGGCCGACAGCAGGGCGGGGCTGGTGGTCACCACGACGGTGGTCTGCCCGTGGCGCAGCCGCCTGACGGATTCGGCGATGTGCGCCTCGGTGACGGCGTCGACGGCGCTGGTGGGGTCGTGCAGGACGAGGACGGGGCGGCGGGCGTCCAGCGCCCTGGCCAGGGCGACGCGCTGGCGCTGGCCGCCGGACAGGGAGCCGCCGCGTTCGCCGACCGGGGTGTCGGGCGGCACGTCGGCCGCGCCGGCGGCGGCCAGGGCCTCCGGGGTGCCGCCGTTGTCGGCGACGGTTCCCTCGAACAGGACGGCGTCGTGCTCGGCGACCAGCACCGCCTGGCGCAGCAGGGCGGGGTCGACCTCGCGCAGGGGTACGCCGTCGAGCTCGATCGTGCCCGATTCGGGGTCGCCGTGGCGGCCGAGGCAGTGCAGCAGGGCGGTGGCGGCGGCCGGGTCGGTGGCGGCCACGCCGACCAGTTCGCCGGCGACGATGTCCAGGTCCAGCTCGCGCAGGCCGCCGTGGGTGACGCCGCGCAGCCGTAGCGCGCCCTTGATCTGCGCGGGCAGCTCGGCGCCCGCGCCCGCGACCGCGGGCGGGGCCGACAGCAGCGCCGCCACGCGGGTGGCGGAGGCTCGGCCCTGGGCGAGCTCGGCGTTGACCCACGCGAGCATGTACAACGGGCCCTGCAGGAACAGCGCGAGCCCGACCGCGGAGACGAGCTGGCCCAGGGTGATCGTGCCGTTGGCGGCGAGCGTGCCGCCGGCCAGGGCGAGCAGCGCGATGAACGCGCCGGTGAGCGCGATCACGACGCCGTTCTGCAGCGCTTCGGCGCGGGCGGCGCGCAGGGTGGCGGCCAGCGAGGTCCGGCTGGTGTGCCGGTAGCGCTCGACCGCGGCCCGCTCGGCGCCCAGGCCCTTCAGCACCCTCAGCCCGCTCACCAGGTCGGCGGCCACGCCCGAGGCGTGGGCGGCGCTCTCCTGCTCGACCGCGCTGCGGCGCTCCAGCGGCTTGCTGAGCAGGTGGCCCAGCCACAGCAGCGCCGGCGTGCCCACCAAGACGATCAGCCCGAGTTGCACGGACGTGGTGAGCAGCACCACGCTGGCCACGGCCAGGCCGGTGAATCCGGCGACGCCGGTGAGGACCGCCAGCAGCACCATGCCGACCCGGCGCGCGTCCTCGGTGGCGATCCCGGTCAGCTCGCCCGGCAGCCGGTCGCGGTCGGCGCCTCCGCCGGGGTGCAGCACGCGGGCGACGATGGCCGAGCGCAGGTCGTGTGCCGCCTCGGTGGCGGCCCGCTCGCCGGCGCGGGCGCCGAAGCGGTAGCTGAACGACAACCCGACGTAGACCACGGCCAGGACGGCCAGCCACACCAGCAGGCGGCTCCAGCTCGCCCCCGCCACGGCCTGGTCGATGGCCAGTCCGACGAGCACCGGCACCAGGGCTTCGCCCGCCTGATGCCCCGCTCCGAGCAACGAACCCGCGATCAGCCTGCTCCGCTGACCTCTGATCGCCCCCGAGAGGACGTCCCGACCTGACCGCACCTGGCACTCCTGCAAGACTCGACAAAGATTAGGCAAGGCTAACCTGAACACGGGACCTTGATCGAGGGCGGGGTGCCCGGTATAGGTTAGGTAAGCCTATGCTAAGTTCCCGGGGCGATATCGTCTCACCACCGGAGACCCCATGCCGTACAAGCGTCTCGTCCCCCTGGCCGTCCTCGCCCTCCTCGCCACCGGATGCGGCTCGGGCTCCGGCGAAACCGCCGCCGCCGCGGTCACCACGATCAAGGACCCCAAGGGCCACGCCGTCGCCATGCCCGCGCGGCCGAAGGCCGCACTCGGCTTCTACACCACCGACGTCGACATCCTGATCACGCTCGGTATCCCGCTCGCCAAGAGCCAGCCCATCCGCGGCGACAGCGGCTTCACCACCTTCCCCGACTACTTCCCGCAGGAGCCGCTCAAGGGCGTCAAGCCGTTCCCCAACTACCCCGAGTACAACTACGAGCAGACCCTCAAAGCCGAGCCGGACTTCATCCTCAACGGCCTCGGCTACGACGACAAGGTGCACCCCCGGCTCGGCCAGATCGCGCCGACCTACACCGTCGACGCCTTCGACGGCAAGAACTGGGAGGTCCACTTCAAGCGCACCGCCCAGGACCTCGGGCGCGCCGACCGGTACGACGCCTGGAAGGGCACCTACGACAAGCAGGTCGCCCAGGCCAAGGCCGACATCGCCAAGGCCGGCAACGCCGACCTCACCGTGGCGACCTTCGGCTACTGGGAGGGCAACGGCAACATCGCCTGCTACGCCGGCGTGGCCTGCAAGGCCTTCGACGACCTCGGCCTGAAGCGCACCCCGCTCAGCGACGACGACAAGCTCACCATCAGCCCCGAGCAGATGGGCAAGCTCGCCGACGTCGACGTCGTCTGGGTCTCGGTCGGCGTGGGCGAGGAGGGCAAGAAGGAGCTCGCCACCATGCTCGGCACCCTGGGCCAGAGCCCGGCCTGGCGGGCGCTGCCGTTCGTGAAGAACAAGCGCATCTACACCTACAACATGGAGATCGCGTACGGCTCGCCGAGCGGCCAGCAGGCCTTCGTGGAGCAGGTGCGCAAGGACCTCACCGCCAACCCGAACCTGGCCGGGTGAGGCGGCGATGCGCATCTTCCGCACCGAGGTGAGCGCCGTCACCCGCCTGAGCGCCACGATGATCCGGGTCACGCTGGCCCTGGCCGAGGACTTCCCGACCACGGGCGTCGGCGACGAGTACGTGCGCCTGTTCTTCCCGCACGGCGACGACCGGCGCGAGGTCTCCCTGCCCGAGCCGCACGGCGACTACTGGCGCACCCCGGAGGGCGCCCCCGAGGCGCCGATGCGGACCTACACCGTCCGCGCGGCCCGCCCCCGGGAACTGGACGTCGACTTCGTCGTGCACGACGGCGGGATCGCCGCCCGCTGGGCCCTCGGCGCGCGGCCGGGCGACGTCCTCGGCCTGAACTCCCCCACCGGCCTGTACGAACCGCCCGCCGACCTGCGCTGGCAGGTGCTCGTGTGCGACCTCACCGGCCTGCCCGCGATGGCCCGCCTGATCAGCGGCGTGCCCGAGCACGTCACCACCAAGGTGATCGCCGAGATCCCCGGCGACGACTCCCGGCTCGACCTGCCGCACCGGCCCAACGTCGAGGTCACCTGGCTGCACGGCGGCAACGCCACCGGCCCGAGCCGGCTCGAGGAGGCCGTGCGCGCCGCCGTACCGCCCTCCCGTCCGATGGAGGGCGGCTACGTCTGGGTCGCGGGCGCGACGGACACGCTGCGCGCGGTGCGCCGCTACCTGCGCAAGGAACGCGGCCTGCCCACCGACCGGTACAAGGTCATCGGCTACTGGACGCCGAACGGCGAGGCCTGGGCCGAGCGGTTCCGCACGCTGCCCGCCGACGACCAGCGCCGGCTGGACGCGATCTGGCAGGACACCGCCCGCGACGAGGAGGACCTGCGCGACGACTACGAGGCCGAGCTTGAGCGTCTCGGCCTCTGAGCCGGGCGGCGGGCGCCTCGCGCGCTCGCCCGTCCCGCTCTTCGCCTGGCTGCTCGGCTGCGTCGTGCTGCTGCTCGCCGCCGTGCTGCTCAGCCTGATGGTCGGCTCCGCCGCCATCTCGCCGCAGACCGTCCTGGCCGCGCTGCTCGGCAAGGCCCACTCCGTGGAGGCGCGCACCGTCATCGAGCTGCGGGTGCCGCGCACGGTCCTCGCCATCGTCGCGGGCGGCGCGCTCGCGGTGGCCGGCGCGCTCATCCAGGCGCTCACCCGCAACCCGCTGGCCGACCCGGGCATCCTCGGCGTGAACGCCGGCGCCGGCTTCGCGGTCGTGATCGCCGTCGCCTTCTTCGGCGTGACCGGGGTGCCCGGCCGCATCGGCGCCGCGCTCACCGGAGCCGCCGTCGCCGCCGCCGTGGTCTACCTGATCGGCTCCATGAACCGCGCCCGCACCGCGGGCCCGGTCACGCTCGTGCTGGTCGGCCTCGCCTTCGGCGCCGTCCTGCAGGGCCTGGCCGGGGCGATCACGCTCGTGCGCCCGAAGGCGTTCACGCTGATGCGTCACTGGGACACCGGCGCGCTCAACGACCGCACGCTCGCCATGGTGGCGCAGGTCCTGCCGCTGATCCTGCTCGGTCTCGCCATCGCCTTCGTCGTCGCGCCCTCGCTCAACGCCGTCGCCCTGGGCGACGGGCCCGCCAAGGCGCTCGGGGTACGGCTCGGCCCCGTGCGCACCGGCGTGGTCGCCGCCGTCAGCCTGCTCTGTGGCGCGACGACGGCGCTGGCCGGGCCCATCGGGTTCGCCGGGCTCATGATCCCGCACATCGTACGCTGGCTGTTCGGGGTGGACCAGCGGTGGATCGCCGCCTACAGCGCCGTGCTGGGCGCGGTGCTCCTGCTCGTGGCCGACGTCGCCGGACGCCTCGTGCTGTGGCCGGGCGAGCTGCCCGCCGGGATCGTCACCGCGTTCGTGGGCGCGCCGTTCCTCATCGTGCTGGCCCGGCGCAAGGAGGCGAGCGGCCTGTGAGCACCCGCGTCAAGCTCGACACCGGCCGGCCCGAGTGGGCCGTCCGCACCCGCCTGCTCTCGGCCCGCCTGGACCGCCGCACCCTCGTGGTGAACCTCGCGCTGGCCGCCGTCATCGTCGTGACCGCGCTGGTCTCGCTGGGCGTCGGCGACATCTTCGTGTCCCTGCCCGACGTCCTGGCCACCTTCTACGGCGGCGCCTCCCGCGCCGACACCGTCGTCGTGCAGCAGTGGCGCCTGACCCGGGTGCTGCTGGCGCTGCTGCTCGGCTTCGGCCTGGCCGTCAGCGGCGCCCTCTTCCAGTCGCTCACCCGCAACCCGCTGGGCAGTCCCGACGTCATCGGCTTCAGCACCGGCTCCTACACCGGCGCCATCGTGCTCATCGCCCTCTTCCACGCGCCCACCGCCGTCATCTCCTTCGGCGCGCTCGCCTCGGGCCTGGCGGTGGCCGCGATCGTGCTGGCCCTGTCCTACCGGGGCGGCTTCCGCGGATTCCGGCTGATCGTGGTCGGCATCGGCGTCAGCGCCGTCCTGAGCGCCCTCAACACCTGGATCATGGCCAAGGCGCAGCTCCAGGTGGCGATGTCGGCCGCGATCTGGGGCGCGGGCAGCCTCAACTCCGTCGCCCCCGACGCCCTGCCGGTCGCCGCCGCCGGCATCGCGCTCTTCTCCGCCCTCGCTCTCCTGTACGGCTCCCGCATCCGCGCGCTCGAACTCGGCCAGGACGCCGCCGACGCCCTCGGGGTCCGCTCCCGGCACACCCAGATGGCCGTGACCGGCGCCGGCGTCGGCCTGGTCGCGATCGCCACGGCGGTGGCCGGGCCGATCAGCTTCATCGCGCTGGTCGCGCCGCAGATCGCCGCCAGGCTGACCGGCCGCGGCGGCTGGTCCCCCATCGGCGCCGGGCTGACCGGCGCCCTCCTGCTGCTGCTCGGCGACACGGTCGCGCGGGTGGCGTTCCTGCCCGTCCAGCTTCCGGTGGGCGTCGTCACCACCAGCCTGGGCGGCCTCTACCTGATCTGGCTCCTGGTACGCGAAGCGAGACGCCTGTGACCATCGCCCACCCGAAATCCACCCCGATGCCCACGGACCCCGCCGTGACCCCCGCGCTGACGTCCGCGCGGACCTCTGCGCCGGCCTCCGCCGCTACCGCGGGCGGCGACGTGAGCGGGGGCGCCGCGCCGCTCGTCGCCGAGGGCCTGTCGCTCGGCTACGGCTCCGGCTTGATCATCGACGGCCTCCACCTGGAGATCAGGCCCGGCTCGTTCACGGTCGTCATCGGGCCCAACGGCTGCGGCAAGTCCACGCTCCTGCGCGGCCTCGGCCGGCTGCTGCCACCGCGCGCCGGCCGGGTACTGCTCGGCGGGCGCGACCTGCACAAGCTGGCGCCCAAGGAGGCGGCGCGCGAGATCAGCGTGCTGGCGCAGAGCTCGATCGCCCCCGACGGCATCACCGTCGCCAACCTGGTCGCCCGCGGCCGCTTCCCGCACCAGGGGCTCTTCCAGCAGTGGACGGAGTCCGACGAACGGGCCATCCACGACGCCCTCACCGCCACCGGCACCTTCGACCTGAGCGCCCAGCGGGTCAACGCCCTGTCCGGCGGGCAGCAGCAGCGCGTGTGGGTGGCGGTGGCGCTGGCCCAGCAGACCCCGATCATGCTGCTCGACGAGCCCACGACGTACCTCGACGTGGCCCACCAGGTCGAGCTGATGGAACTGTTCACCGACCTGCAGCACGCCGGCCGCACGATGGTCGCCGTGCTGCACGACATCAACCAGGCCATCCGCTACGCCACCGACCTCGTGGTCATGCACGAGGGCCGCGTCGTGGCCTGCGGAAACCCGTCGGAGATCGTCACCGCCCAGCTGATCTCCGACGTCTTCGCCCTGGACTGCTCGGTGTTCCCCGACCCGCTGACGGGCCTGCCCATGATGCTCCCCGCCAAGCGCGAGCGCTGACCCCGAAAGCCACCGAACTCCCCGGAAGCCGGACCTACCGAGGCCCGGACACCGGGCAGGGCGGCCACCGGGCTTCCCAGGCGCCGGGTATGCGGGTTCCGGGCATGGCGGAAGCCGGACTCCCCGGGAGCCCAGCTTCGCGGGAGCCGGACTTCCCGGAGCCGGACATTGCGGGAGCGGGACATTGCGGGAGCCGGGCCTTTCGGATGCCGCTGCTGGTCATCGAGGGTCGAGGTCGCCGAGTTTCCCGGCGGCCTCCGCCAGCGCCGCCCGTACGGCCTGCGCCTTGCCCAGCCGCCCGATCAGGACGTGCACGGCCAGCCCGTCGAGCAGCGCGTTGAACGCGGGCAGGAACTCCTCCGCGCGCACCGGCCGGAAGGTGCCGTCGGCCACGCCGTCGGCGATGATCGCGGTCAGGTCGCGGGTCCACCCGCTGTCGATCGCGTCGGCCGTCCTGCTCATCTCGCTGGCCGAGGTCGAGCGCAGCCACGCCTCCAGCCACAACTTCCACGAGGCGTCGTGGCGGCCCTCGGGCAGGTAGAGCCGGATGTAGGCGGCCAGCCGCGCGCCCGGGGCGGTGACGGCGGCCAGGTCGCGGGCCCGGCGTTCGGCCAGGTCGCGCTCGCTCCACCGGAACGTCTCGGCCAGGATCTGGTCGCGTGACTGGAAGTAGTACAGGACCCGCGCCGGGCTCATCCCGGCGCGCTCGGCGATCTGCTGAACCTGGATCTCGCTGACCGGCTGCTCGGCGATGACCTCCAGCGCCGCTTCGAGGACGCGCCTGCGGGCCAGCCTGCCGCGCTCCTGGGTTCTGCCCCGCGGTTCGGTCGGTTCTGCCATGAGTTCGATCCTCCCCCTTGACGCACAGCCGTACCAACTTAAATTTGATTCAAGTTTAGGATCGGAGGAGTCCATGAGGCGGTTACTGGCAGCGCTGCTTCCGCTGGCCGCCGGCGCGGTGGTTCCCGCGCAGGCGGGCGCGGACACGGTGCTGAGGCACGGGTTCGTCTACACGGTCGACGCTCGCGACAGCGTGGCCGAGGCGGTGGCGATCGACAACGGGAAGATCATCTATGTCGGCGGCGACGCGGGCGCGCGACGTCACATCGGCACCAAGACCAAGGTCATCGACCTCAAGGGCCGCATGGTGATGCCCGGCCTGCACGAGGGACACATCCACGACATCACCCGCGAGGACCGCAAGACCTGCGACCTCAAGGCGGAGCCGCTCACGGTCGCGCAGTTCCGGAGCCGCGTCAAGGCCTGCCTGGCCGATCCGGAGCTGGGCGCGGAGCCGGACGACTTCCTGAACGTGACGAACCTCTACATGCAGTTCCTGCGGCCCGCCGGAACCACCCCGCACAAGCGGATGCTCGACGGGCTCGGCACCACCCGCCCGATCATCGTCTCCGCGGCGGTCACCGGCCACACCACGCTGGTCAACCAGAAGGCCCTTGACCTGGCCGGAATCACCAAGAACACCCCCGACCCCGACGCCGGCCGGATCAACCACGACAAGAACGGCGAGCCGAACGGCCTGCTCGAAGACGCCGCCGCCCGCCTGGTCACCAAGCTCATCCCGCCACCGCCTCCCCTGTCCCCCGAACGCGCCGCCGAACTGGCCGGCCTGCGGATGCGCGACTTCAGCCAGGAGGGCATCACCAGCTTCTTCGTACCCGGCAGCGACGCCGCCACGGTCACGACCTTCCAGAACCTGCGTGGGGCGGGCGGCCTGACCGCCCGCGCCCACTTCGCCATCTCCACCCGCATCGGCGACCTGCGCGAACCTAGGAAGCTGTACGCCGCCCTGGCTAAGATCCGCAAGGAACTGGAACGCCCCAGCCAGATCCCCCTGCCGGTCCGCGCCTGGCGTCCGGGCAAGCAGGAGGGCCCGCGCCTGGTCGCCGAGCCCGCGGTCTCCGTCGACGGCGTCAAGATCCTGCTCGACGGCATCGTGCAGTACCCGGGGCAGACCGCGGCCCTGCTCAAGCCGTACCTGGACGCCAAGGGCAAGCCGCGCAAGGACAAGTCGGCCCGCGGCGAGCTCTACATCGGCGCCCAACTCCTCAACCCCGTCGTCGCCGAACTGGAGCGGCTCGGCTACCAGTCCCACATCCACGCCATCGGCGACCGCGCGGTCAGGACCGCCCTCGACGCCTTCGAGGCGGCGCGCAGGGCCAACCCCGGCATCCGGGCCCACCAGACCATCGCGCACGCCGAGGTGGTCGACCCCGCCGACTACCGGCGCTTCGCCACCCTGGACGTGACCGCGTCGATGGGGCTGCAGTGGGCCAAACCGGCGCCCGACTCGACCGACGCGGTCAAGCCGTACCTGGGCGCGCGGTTCGACCTGTACGAGCCCACCAAGCCGATCACCCGGGCCGGCGGCAAGGTCTCGCTGGGCAGCGACTGCTGCCTGGACCCGTTCGACCAGTGGTTCGGGCTTGAGGCGTCGATCCTGCGTGAGGCCGACTGGGGCAAGGACTTCCCGCAGTACGCCGGGAAGGTCAACGCCCTGCCCGGCCTGTCCCGGCGCGAGGCGATCAGGGCCGTCACGATCAACGGCGCCTACCAGATGCACCAGGAGAAGGTCACCGGCTCGCTGGAGACCGGCAAGCTGGCCGACCTCATCGTCCTGAACCAGAACATCACCAAGGTCGCGCCGGACGACATCTCCCGGACCGACGTCCTGCTGACCATGGTGGGCGGAAAGGTGGTCTGGGCCGCGAAGCCGTTCAGCTGACGGTCTTCAGCCGGGCGGCGAGACGGCCGGCGAGGGGGTGGTCGCCGAGGCCCTCGCGCACCCACTGCTCGGTCAGGGCGGTGTACAGCTCCTTCGGCGCCCGCTCCCAGTCCGGCCTGCCGTGCGGCGGGCGCGGGTCGTACTCCAGGGCGTACTGCACGGCCCGCGCCACGTCGAGGCCGGCCAGTTCCGCGGTCAGGTGCAGGGCCATGTCGATGCCGGCCGAGACACCTGCGGCGGTCAGCACCGGGCCGTCGGCCACCCAGCGCTCGCGGACCGCGATCGCCCCGAACTCGGGCAGGACGTCGAGCATCGACCAGTGCGAGGTGGCGCGGCGGCCGTCGAGCAGGCCCGCCGCGCCCAGGATCAGCGAGCCGGTGCACACCGACGTCGTCAGCCCGGCGGCGCCGCGCACGTAGGCGAGCAGGCGCTCGTCGGCCATCGCGCGCAGGGTCGGCGCGCCGCCGCCGGGGACCACGATCACGTCGGGGGCGGGCACCTCATCGAAGGTGTTGCCGGCCCGCACCCGCAACGGCGTGTCGGTATCCCAGGTCTCCAGCCGTTCCCCGACCACGACGACCCGGAACTCCGGGCGCATCGCCGCGAGAGTGGACAGCACCTGCAGCGGGCCGACCAGGTCCAGGATGGTACAGCCGGGGTAGAGCACGAACGCGATGGTCTTCTCGGTTGCCATGCCCCCATCCTGACCGCCCGGGACCGGTCGCGGCCGGCGCGTGTCCGCAATCTTGGGAAACCTGGCAGCGATCATGGGCAGGGCCGGCGGAAGGGGAGACCGGGAAACGCCTGGCTCCAGTCGGCGGGGGTGAGCGCGGGCCTGGCCCGCGCACAGACGCGGGCCGCCGCCGTCGCGGGGTCGACCGGCCACAGCCGGACGGTGTGGTCCTCGCTCGCGCTGGCCACGTACTGGCCGTCGGGGCTGAAGGCCACCGCGTAGACGCGGTCGGCGTGCCCGGTGAGGGTGCCCGCGGGGCGCGGGCGCCGGGGGTCGCGCACGTCCCACAGGCCGACGGTGCGATCGAGCGAGGCGGTGGCCAGCCCGCGGCCATCAGGCGAGAAGGCGATGCCCTGCAGGGCGTCGGTATGGCCGATGAGCTGCGACAACGGCCGGATCCCCGCGCGATCGGCCACGTCCCACAGGCGGGCGGTGCGATCCAGGGAGGCGGTGGCCAGCATCCGGCCGTCGGGCGAGAAGGCGACCGCCTGCAAGGTCTCCGGCTGCTGGGGGCTGGTGGCCAGCCGTACCGGCCGCTGGGGGTCGCTCACGTCCCACAGGACGATCACGACGCCGTTCAGCGTCGCCAGCAGATGGCCGTCGGGGCTGAAGGCCAGGCCCGTCGCGCCGTTGCCGCCCTCGCGCACCGAGCCCGCCGCGCGCGGGCGCGCCGGCTCGGACAGGTCCCACAGCCGTACGACGGGGTCGCCCGCGCCCGCGCTGGCCAGCAGATCGCCCCGAGGGGCGAAGGCCACCGCGCGGATGCCCCCCTCATTGGCGGCGCCGATCACCGCTGACGGAGACGGCCGGCTCCGGTCGGCGACCCGCCACAGCCGCACGGCGCCGTCGACGCCGCCGGTCGCGGCCAGCGCCCCGGACGGGTGGAAGGCGACCGACTCGACCTGCCCGGTGTGGCCGCGCAGCCGCGGCAGCGGGGCGGGCCGGTAGGGGTCGGCGACGTCCCACAGCCCCGCGGTGAAGTCCTCGCTGCCGGTCAGCAGGGTGCGGCCGTCGGGGCTGAAGGCCACGGCCGACAGCGCCGCCGGGTTGCCGCCGAGGACGGGGCCGGGCAGGCGGGTGAGCAGCGTGGTGCCGTCGAAGGCGGCCGAGGCGAGCATGCCGCCGCCGGGCCGGTAGGCCAGCGCCCAGACGACGTCGGTGTGCCCGGTCAGCACCGTGGCGGGGGCGCGCGGCTCGGCGACGTTCCACAGGCGGATGGTGTGGTCCCAGCCGCCGCTGGCGAGCTGACGCCCGTCCGGGCTGAAGGCGAGCGCCTGCAACGGACCGCTGTGCCCGGTCAGCACGGCGGGACTGCGCGGCTCGGCCACCTCCCACAGCCGGACCCGGTGGTCCCAGCCGGCCGTCGCCAGCCGGCGGCCGTCCGGGCTGAACGCGACGGCGGTGACCTTCTCCCCGTTGCCGCTCAGGCGGCGCAGCAGGCGCGGGCGGCGTGGGTCGGCGGTGTCCCAGAGGGCGGCGGTGCCGTCGTCCCCGGCGGTGACGAGCGTGGCGGTCGTGGGGTGGAAGGCGAGGGCGGTCATGGTGGAGCGGTGCGCGGCGCGCGTGGACAGCAGGCGGGGGTCGCCCGCGTTGGCGATGTCCCACAACCGCAGCCTGCCGTCGCCGCCGGCCGTGGCCAGGATCGTGCCGCCGCCGCCGACCGCGACGGCGTAGACGGGCCCGGTGTGGGCGGCGAAGGCGGCCAGCGGCTTGGACGGGCCCGCCGCCGCGGCCCACCACAACTGGACGGTGCCGTCGTACAGGCTCGCGACCAGCAGGCGGCCGTCGGGCGTGAAGCGCAGCGACTCGATGTCGTCGCTCACCCCGGTCAGCTCGGCGAGCTTGTCCGGCGGGCCGTCGTCGTGGACGCGCCAGAGCCGGATCGTGCGGTCGTCGCCGCCGCCTGCCAGGACCCGGCCGTCGGGGCTGAAGGCCAGCGTGTTCATCTCGTGAGGAAGGCGGTCGCCGAGCGGGGTGGTGAACGCGCTCAGCAGGCTGCCGCGCGCCTCCAGCGTCGGCGTGAGCCGGAAGGCGGCGAGGCTGAGCTGGGCGGCCAGCGGCGCGTTGGCCGTGCGCAGCTGGATGGCGCGCTCGGCCACGCGCTGGGACAGGGCCGTGTTGCGCTGGCCGGTGGCGGCCTCCTGCTGGCTGCGCGCGTACCCGGTGGCGGCCCCGGCGATCACCACCATGGCGGTTAAAACGGCGATGAGCGCGCGGGCGGCGAGCACGCGGCGGCGGGCCTGGCGCTCCTCGCGCTCGCGCGCGGCCAGGCTGGCCGCCAGGAACTCCTCCTCCGGCGGGCTCAGCGCGGGCCCCTGGCGCTCGGCCCATTCGCGCGCGGCCGCCAGCCGCACGCCCCGGTAGAGGGCGCCGGGGTCGCGGCCCAGCGACTGCCAGGTCTCGGCGGCCTCGGTCAGCCGCTGGTGGGTGCGCAGCCCCTCGCGGTCGGCGGCCAGCCAGTCGCGCAGGCGCGGCCAGGAGCGCAGCAGCGCCTCGTGGCCGATCTCGACGCTGTCGTGGTCGAGCACCAGCAGGCGGGCGACGACCAGCTGCTCCAGGACTTCGGCCGTGGCCTCGTCGTCACCGAGGCGCCGCCGGTGCACCCGGCGTTTGGTGTCCTGCGCGCCCTCGCCGAGCACCGTCAGGCGCAGGAACAACCGGCGGGCCAGCCGCCGCCGGTCGGGCGGGAGGTGGGTGTAGACCCGCTCGGCGCTCTGGGCGATCGCGCCGTCGATGCCGCCGGCGGCCTCGTAGGCGGCCAGGGTGAGCGTGAGCCCTCTGCGCCGGCGCCAGGTCTCCAGCAGCACGTGGGAGACGAGGGGCAGCACGCCGTTCTGGCCGGCCGCGTCGGCGACGATCCGGGCGGCCAGCGCCCCCTCGACCAGGCAACCGGCGTCGGCGGCCGGACGGACGACGGCCTGGCGCAGTTCTTCCACGCGCATCGGCCCGATCGGGACGTGCGCCCGGCGCAGCACCTCCAGCAGCCGGGGCTCGGCCAGGCAGTGACCGTAGAAGTCGGCGCGCACGCCGATCACCACGCGGTGCCCGTCGGCGGCGCCGACCAGCAGGTCGATGAAGCGCGCCCGCTCACCGGAATCGCGGCAGAGCGTGAAGACCTCCTCGAACTGGTCCACGATGATCAACGTCTCGCCGTCGCCAGGCGGCGCCCAGTCGCGCGCCGGGTGCGCGCCCGGCGTGAGCACGACCACGGGCCACGGCCGCGCCCCGGCCTGCACGCGCGCCTGCAGCCCGGCGCGCAGCACCGACGACTTGCCCGACCCCGACGCGCCGAGCAGCGCGACGAACCGCTGCTCGCCGATGCGCTCCAGCAACTCCTCCACGAGCGCCTCACGGCCGTAGAAACGCTGCGCGTCCGCGGCCCTGAAGGGCGCCAGTCCCAGGTACGGCGCCGCCTCGTCGGCGACCGGCTCCGGCTCGTCGTTCTCCCGGCCGCGCAGCTCCCGCCAGCGGCGCTCCCACTCCTGCGGCTCGCCGCCGCACGCGCGTACGTAGGCCAGCGTGACCGCGAGCGTCGGCAGCCGCCGGCCCGAGGCCGCCTCCGACAGCGTGGCCGCGGCGTAGTGCGCGCGGCGGGCCATCTGCCGGTAGGTCAGGTCACCCGCCTTGGCGCGCAACAGCCGCAGGTCCGCCGCGAAGCGCAGGACCTCCGGATCGTCTCCCTCCAACGGACGCTCAGGCCGCGGCACCGCGCCTCCCCCAGGATCGCCTTGCCTTTACTCAAACCGAAGTCCGGACGTTGATCAACCCTGGAAGATTGTTCGCCGCATTCGTCGCTCATAACGCCCTATGAGCCTTACGAGCTGCGGACTTACTTGCGGGAAACCACGGAAGCCGGCTCGGAGGAATTGTTATCAGCGGTTTCTTGCCTTTGTCCGACGGCACATGTCAAGGACGCTCCGCTACGCGACGCGATGATTCACCGGCCCGCGAGTGGGCAGCCGTACCCCATGCGAAAGGTCGCGGTCATCGCCCACCGCAAGAAGACCCTCGGCGGAGGCCTGGACGAGCTCCGCCGCCGGATCACCGACCGGGACATCGGCGGACTGCTCTGGTACGAGGTGCCCAAAAGCAAGAAGGCGCCCAAACAGGCGCGCAAGGCCCTCGAAGAGGGGGCCGAGCTGATCTTCGTCTGGGGCGGCGACGGCACCGTGCAACGCTGCGTCGACGCCCTCGCCGGAACCGGGGCCGTCCTGGCCGTCGTGCCCGCCGGCACCGCCAACCTCCTCGCCCGCAACCTCGACATCCCCGAAGACCTCGAAGAAGCCGTCCGGATCGGCTTCGAAGGCCGCCGCAAACCCCTCGACCTGGGACGGATCAACGGCGAGCACTTCGCCATCATGGCCGGCGTCGGCTTCGACGCCGACATGGCCGCCGACGTCGACGGCGGGCTGAAACGACGGCTGGGCCGCCTCGCCTACGTCTGGACCGGCCTGCGGCACGCCGGCGACACGACCACCCCCACCCGCATCACGATCGACGGCGTGAAATGGTTCTCCGGCGAGGCCGGATGCGTGCTCCTGGGCAACGTGGGCACGATCACCGGCGGCATCGAGGCGTTCGACGACGCCCGGCCCGACGACGGCTGGCTGGAAGTGGGCGTCGCCACGGCCAAGAGCAGGCTGGAGTGGGGACGGCTGCTCGCGCGGATGGCCACCGGGCGCTCCGACGAGTCGCCGTTCGTCCGCATCACCCGGGCCAGGAAGGTCACGATACGGCTGGCCGTACCGCGGACCTATGAGCTGGACGGCGGCGCCCGCGACCGCGCGACCAAGCTCAAGGCGGACATCCTGCCCGGCGGCATCACCGTCTGCGTCCCCTGACCCGCGCGGCCGGCCGCGAAGACGCGGGCGCTCCGCAAAGGCGCAGGCCGCCCGCAAGGCGCGAGCGCACGCGCGTCGTCAGGCGTCGCGGCGCTTCATCAGGACGGCGCCCGCGACCACCGCCACCGCCACCCAGACCAGATAGACCGCGAACCCGCTCCACGGTCCCAGCGACCCGTTGCTCTGGCCGGAGACGACCAGCAGCCCGGCGTTCGTGGTGAAGTGCTCGGACACGGTCCTGCCCCACTCCCCCGGCAACTGGACCGTCAGCGTGGGCAGCACCATGATCAGCGCGATCGCCGACACGATCGCGCCGGGCGTGTGCCGGATCAGCGAGCCGAGACCCAGCCCGAACAGCCCGCAGGCAGTCAGGTAGAGACCCGCCCCGAGCGCCGCCCGCACGATCTCGCCCGCCGTCAGTGACGGCGGCTGGGAGATCACCACACCGACGCCGATCGCCCCGGCCGCCGCGACCGTGGAGACGGCCAGCGCGACCGCCGAGAACGCCACGAGCTTGCCGGTCAGCAGCATGAGGCGCTGGGGCACGGCCATGAGCGAGGTGCGGATGCTCCCGGTGCGGTACTCGCCGGAGATCACCAGGACACCCAGCGTGGCCATGGCCAGCGAGGCGAACATCACGCCGGTCAGGCTCGCCGAGAGCACCTGCTCCCCCGGGACCGGCCGCCCCTTCGCCATGCTCTCGGCCGTGAGGTTGATGAGCGCGGAAAAGCCCAGCATCAGCGCACCCGTGACGCCCAGCGTCCACATCGTCGAACGCACCGAGCGAATCTTGGTCCATTCGGACCGGAGTATGTCGATCACCATCCAAGGATCCCGGCGCGGGCCGCGACTTTCCTCCTGCCTGGGCAGGGTTACGCGGCCCGCGACCTGGGAGCCTGCTCCTAACCCCCTGGTCTGACCGGCTACAGCATCTCCCCGGGGATGGCCGCGACCAGCCCGCCGTCGATGATCAGATCCTGGCCGTTGATGTAGGACGCCTCGCCGGAGGCCAGGAACGCCACCGCGCCCGCCACGTCGTCGGCGGTGCCGAACCGGCCCGCCACCACCTCGGCCACCACCGTGCCCTGGGCCTCGGCCGAGACGTTGTCGTGGAACATCGGCGTCTCGATGTAGCCGGGGCTCACCGAGTTGACCCGGATCCGCCTGGGCCCGAGCTCGGCCGCCAGCGTGTGCGCCAGGTTGTGCACCGCCGCCTTCGTCGAGGAGTACAGGGAGCCGCCGGGCAGGCCGCGGTGCAGTGTCCACGACGCGTTGATCACGATCGCCCCGTGGTCGGCCAGCAACGGCAGCGCCTTCTGCAGGGTGAAGAACACGCCCTTGTAGTTGATGTCCACGACCCGGTCGAACTCGGCCTCGGTGACCTCCGCGGCCGGATCGAACGAGGCCACGCCCGCGTTGGCGAAGACCACGTCCAACCTGCCGAACCGGTCCCGGATCCGGGCCATCAGCGCGTCCAGGTCGGCCAGGCTCGCCGCGTCGCCGCGTACCGCGAGCACGCGCTCCCCGCCGGCCAGCTCCTCCACGGCGGCGTCCAGCCGTACCTTGTCGCGGCCGGTGATGACCACCCGCGCGCCTTCGGCGAGCAACCTCCGCGCGGCGGCCAGTCCCATGCCGCTCGTGCCGCCGGTGATGAGTGCGATCTTGTCCTGAAAACGGGAAATGGTGTGCGTCATGGGACTCAGCGTGCCGACCGGCGCGCGAGGTGAACAGTGCCCGGCTATCAGGGGTCTGTCACCACCACCCTCACGCCGGAGCGGCCAGCCTGAGCAGCGGGAGCCGGGCCAGGCGCTCGGCGGTGCCGGTGCCGGGGCGGGGGTTGAACAGCTCCAGGTACCAGTCGGGATGGTCGACCACGGCCAGGGGCGTCGTGTCGAAGAACAGCTCGCCGGCCTCGGGATGGCGGACCGCCTTGACCGTCTGGGCCTGGCCGCTGACGTCGTGGCGGGCCCACAGCTCGGCGAACTCCTCGCTCACGACGCTCAGCTCGTCCACGACCTCGGCGAACCCCGGGTCGCCTGGATCGTGGGCGACGCAGGCCCGGTAGGCGGCCACCACGGACGGGGCGGCCGACTCCCACGCGACCTGCATCGCGCGGTAGCGGGGGCTGGTGAAGAACGTCACCAGGCAGTTGCGGTCGGCGTCGGCGTACCCGAACAGCTCCCGCGCGGCGTCGTTGACGAGCAGCAGGTTCCAGTACCGGTCGCGCAGCATGGCCGGTCGCGGCATCCACGCGTCGAGCAGGTGCCGCAGCTCCGGGGTGACCGCGGTGTCGCCGGTCGCCCCGGCCCGCGGCGGGTTGAGCCCGGCCAGCAGGTAGAGGTGCGCGCGCTCCGGCTCGCTCAGGCGCAGCGCCCTGCCGATCGCGTCGAGCACCTCGCCCGAGACGTTGATGTCGCGGCCCTGCTCAAGCCAGGTGTACCAGGACACACCGACCCCGGCCAGCACGGCGACCTCCTCGCGGCGCAGCCCCGGAGTCCGGCGGCGGCCGGCGCCCTCGCCCGCCAGGCCGACGTCGCCGGGCGTGAGCCGCGCCCGGCGCGAGCGCAGGAAGGCACGGAGCTGCTCGCGGCGCTGCCGCGCCGCCGCTGGGGTTTCTCTGGGCATGCTTCATCGTATCCAGCCCGTGCCCTTTACAATGTAGATCAACTGGATTCCCGGAGCCGCCCGTCCGACAGCTCCAGCCGCCGTTCCACCTTGATCTCCGCGAGGAAGCGTTCGTCGTGGCTGACCACCACGAACGCCCCCTCGTACGCCGCCAGCGCGCTCTCCAGCTGCCCCACGCTGACCAGGTCGAGGTTGTTGGTCGGCTCGTCCAGCAGGAGCAGCTGGGGCGCCGGCTCCGCGCACAGCACGCAGGCCAGCGTGGCGCGCAGCCGTTCGCCTCCCGAGAGCACGCCGACGGGCAGATGGGCCCGCGCGCCGCGGAACAGGAAGCGGGCCAGCAGGTTCATGCGCTCGGCCGCCGGCATGGCCGGGGCGAACGCGGCCAGGTTCTCCGCGACCGTGCGCTCCTCGTCGAGCAGGTCCAGGCGCTGCGACAGATAGGCCACCCGGCCCTCGGCCCGCCTGGCGAGTCCGCCGCCCGGCTCCAGATCGCCGCTGATCATGCGCAGCAGGGTCGACTTGCCGGCTCCGTTCGGGCCGGTCAGCGCGATCCGCTCGGGCCCGCGGACCGTCAGGTCCAGGCCGGGCTCGGCGAACAGCTCGCGGGCGCGCAGCCGTTCGCCCAGGAAGACGGTACGGCCGGCGGGCACGCTCGTCCCCGGCAGGTGCAGCACGATCTTCTGGTCGTCGCGCAGGGCGCGTCCCGCCTCGTCGAGCCGGGCCTGGGCGTCGCTGACCCGGGAGGCGTGCATCTGGCCGGCGCGCCCGGCCGACTCCTGCGCGCCGCGCTTCATGTTCCCGGCGAAGATGCGCGGCAGGCCGGCGCTCTTGAGGTTGCGGGCGGCGTTGCCCGCCCTGCGCTCGGCCCGTTCGCGGGCCTGTTGCATCTCCCGCTTCTCGCGCTTGAGCTCCTGCTCGGCGCCGCGCACGGTCCGCTCGGCCGCCTCCTGCCCGGTACGCACGGCCTCCTCGTAGGCCGTGAAGCCGCCGCCGTAGAAGCGGACCTCGCCGCGGTCCAGTTCGGCGATGCGGTCCATGCGGTCGAGCAGGGCGCGGTCGTGACTGACGACGAGCAGGCAGCCCTTCCATTCGCCGAGCACGTCGTGGAGCCGGTCGCGGGCGTCGCGGTCGAGGTTGTTCGTCGGCTCGTCGAGCAGCAGGACGTCGGGCCGCTTGAGGAGTTGCGCGGCCAGGCCGAGCGAGACGATCTGGCCGCCGCTCAGCGTGGCCAGGCTCCGCCCGAACGCGAGCTCACCGAGCCCGAGCCGGTCGAGCTGGGCGCGGGTGCGCTCCTCGATGTCCCAGTCGTTGCCGATCGTGGTGAAGTGCTCCTCGCTCGCGTCCCCCGACTCGATGGCGTCCAGCGCGGCGATCACCGGCGCGACGCCCAGGACCTCGGCCACGGTCAGGCCGGCGGCCAGCGGCAGGCTCTGCGGCAGGTAGCCGAGGACGCCCTTGACCGACACGCCGCCGGCGGCGGGCCGGTACTCGCCGGCGATCAGCTTGAGCAGCGTGCTCTTGCCCGCGCCGTTCGGGGCGACGAGCCCGGTACGGCCGCCGCCCACGCTGAAGGACAGGTCACCGAAGACAGGCGTGTCGTCGGGCCAGGAAAAGGACAGGTTGGAGCAGATGATGAACGCATCGGACATGTGAAGACCTCGTACGGAGACGATCCGGGCGTGCCGAAGCCGCCCGGCGACGGGAAGGGATTCGGGGAACGACGACAGGGCCACATCGGCGGCGGTCATACGCGCCTGCCGGGGCCGGTCGATCTCCGGTATCACCCGGAGATGTCGTCGTCACCTGCCACGTCTGGTCTCCTAGCTTCAGAACAGCTGCGTTTCACACCTTATCTCACCAGTGGCCGGTGCATCGGCTGGTCCCCTCCGGTCCGTCGTGCGGGAACCAGCCGCACGCCTGGAACCGCTGCGATCCCTGGCTGCTGGCCGGCCACATCTGCGACCAGGCGTCGTAGCCGTCGATGCCGACGCGCTGCAGGCGGGTGTAGCAGCTCTGGTCGCCCTTGCGCACCATCATGTACACCTCGTCGCCGGTGAGGGTGGAGCCGGTCAGGCGGGCCCAGCCGTACTGCTTGCCGTTGAAGCGCTTGGCGTGCACTTCGACCGAGCGCCCGTTGAAGCCGACGCGGCGTACCACCGACCCCCGGGTGTCGCCGGGCCAGGGAAGGGCGTCGCTGCACTGGGTCACGATCATGGGGACGGGGTCGTGGTGGGCGGCCACCGGGGCCGGTCCGCTCAGGGCGGCCGCGAGGACATGGGCGAGGATGACGGAGATCGACATGTCCGGAGCGATGCCCGGTCACGTTGATCGTCGCGCACAAGAACCGTTCAAGAGATCGTCCGGTTCTAGCCGTCGGCGAGGGCGGCGAGCAGCCGGTCCTCGGTCACCTCCGGCCCGCTGAGCTGGTGGGTGATGGCGCCGTCGCGCAGCACCACCACCGAGTCGCAGTTGTCCACGAGCTCGCCCACGTCCGAGGAGATCAGCAGAATGGCCAGGCCGTCGACGGCGAGCTCGTCCAGGAGGGTCTGGATCTGCCGCTTGCTGGCCTGGTCCACTCCCCTGCTGGGCTCGTCCAGCAGCAGGACCTTGGGCTGCATGGCCAGCCACCGGGCCAGCAGCACCTTCTGCTGGTTGCCGCCGGACAGCTCGCCGGCGAGCTGGCGGGGCGAGGCGGCCTTGATGTCCAGCCGCGTCATGAAGGTGGTGACGATCCTGTCGATCCGGGTGTCGGCCACGATGCCGGCATGGGACAGGCGCGGCAGCGCGGCCAGGGCGATGTTGTCGCGTACGGACAGGTTGGGCACGATGCCCTCGGTGGTGCGGTTCTCCGGCACCAGGCCGACCCCGGCCCTGACGGCGCTGCGGACCGACCACCTCCTGCTGGCCGTCCCCGACACGGTGACCTGGCCGGACTCGACGGGCAGGGCCCCGGCGATGGCCCTGGCCGTCTCGCTGCGACCGGCGCCGAGCAGCCCGCCGAGGCCGACGACCTCCCCGGGACGTACGGCCAGCGACACTCCGGCCAGCATGTTCGCGCGGGTCAGCCCCTTGGCCTCCAGCACGGGCCGGTCGGCGACCTCGTCCACGGGCCAGCTCTCCAGCGGGGAGGCGTCCCGGGGATGGAAGGGGCGGCCCATCATGAGCGAGACGAGGCGGACCCGGCCGAGTCCGGCCGGCGGCCCGGTGTGGACGACGCGGCCCTCGCGCAGGACCGTGACGCGGTCGCAGATCTCGTAGAGCTCCTCCAGGCGGTGGGTCACGTAGATCACCGCCCGGCCCTCCTCGCGCAGCCGGGTCACGGCGGCCAGCAGGGTCCTGAGCTCGGCGTGTTCCAGGACGGTGGCGGGCTCGTCCATGATGACCAGCTTGGCGTCCGAGCAGGCGGCCCTGGCCAGGGCGACGAGCTGCTGGGCGCCGGGGGTGAGGGAGTCGAGGGGGCGGCGGGTGCCGACGCGCAGGCCGTACTGGGACAGGAGCTCTTCCGCGCGGGCGTGCATGGCCGCGAAGTCGATCAGCCCCAGCCGGCCGCGCGGCTCGGCGCCCAGGAAGAGGTTGCGGGCGATGCTCATCGTCGGGACGAGGCCGCTCTCCTGGTGGACCGTGGCGATGCCGGCCTGCCTGGCCTGCGCGGGGCCGGCGAACCTGACCGGCACGCCGTTGAGAAGGACCTGGCCCGCGTCGGGCCGGTACACGCCGGAGATCACCTTGACCAGGGTGGACTTGCCCGCCCCGTTGCCGCCGATGACCGCGTGGACGGAGCCGGGCCGCACGGCCAGCGTGACGTGGTCGAGCGCCGGGACGCCGTCGAAGGTCTTGAGAACGCCTGCAAGCTGAAGCACGGTTGCCTCCACCCCGATGGTGGCCACAACAAGAAACAATCTCGCAACGAAGATGTCACATTCGGTCAGAGCTGGGCAACGTGCAGCCGCACTCCCTTCGCGGCCAGTTCGTCGAGCACGTCGCGGGGCGCGTCGTCGTCGGTGACCAGATGCGCGATGCGCTCGGCCGGGATCGTCTGGACCATCGTGTCGTGACCGATCTTGGTGTGGTCGGCCAGGACCACGACCTCCTCGGCCGCCGCGGCCAGCGCGCGGTCGACGGCGGCGACCTGGAGGCTGGGCGTGGACAGGCCGCGCTCGGCGGTCAGCCCGTTGCCGGAGACGAACGCTCGGCGCACCCGCAGGCCGGCCAGCGAGCCCTCGGCGGCGGTGCCGACCAGGGCGAGGATCGGGCCGCGCAGCGAGCCGCCGGTGACCACCACCTCGATGCGCGGGCAGCCGGCCAGCGCCTGGGCCACGAGCAGGGAGTTGGTGACCACCGTGAGGTCGCTGTGCCTGGCCAGCCGGCGAGCGAACTCCTGGGTGGTGGTGCCGGGGCCGATGACGATGGCGTCGCCGTCCTCCACGAGCGAGACGGCGAGGTCGGCGATGACCGTCTTCTGGGCGGCCGACACGGCGCTCTTCTGCGTGTGGCTGGGCTCGCGGGTGAAGTCGCCCGGCAGGGTGGCGCCGCCGTGGTGGCGGTTGAGCAGGCCCTCGGACTCGAGCGCGCGCAGGTCGCGGCGGACGGTCACCTCCGAGGAACGCACCGCCTGGGCGAGCTCGCGAAGGGAGACCGCGCCGTTGGCCCGGACCAGCTCCAGGATCCTCTGGCGGCGCTCGGCTGCGAACACGGGCCTGCCGCTCTCCCTCTGCGTGTCGCTCACGTGGCCCGAGCATAGTCGACCAGAGATGGACTGCCCATCTCTGACCATTTCAGAACGAATCTGATCGAGTTTCCTTGACCCCGGTGTCGGAATGGTGCTTTCTTTGGTCGAGATGGCGCTCGTTTTCGATCGGAAGGCAGCTCCGTGATCACACGCCTCTCCTTAGCACTGGCCGTCCTGCTCAGCGTGATGTGGCCGCTCTCCCCCGCGGCGGCGACGCAGGCGGAGCGGCATGGCCTCAAGGGCGACTACCACCTGAGCACCGGGCCGGGCACGTTCGACTTCGGCGAGCTCAAGGCCACAGCCGTGGATCCGAACATCGACTTCTCCGACCTCAACCCCGCCCTCGCGGAACTGACCGGCCGCGACGAGAACGTCACCGTACGGTGGACCGGGCGCATAGCCGCCCCCGCGGCGAACACCTACACCTTCTCCATGATCGGCGACAACGGCTTCCGCCTCTGGGTCGACGACAAGCTGATCATCGACAACTGGCGCGACATCTGGGACGTCGAGCAGGTCGGCACCCCGATCGCCCTGGAGGCCGGGCGCACGTACGACATCAAGATCGAGTACTTCGAGCACTTCGGCGGCGCCAACCTGCGGCTGCGCTGGCAGAGCCCGGACCTGGCCAAGACCGTCGTGCCCGAGCAGGCGCTCCTCCTGCCCGAGGGCTTCGACCCGCCGGGCCCCGTCCAGGCCGAGGTCGGCACGGCGGGCGACACCGCCACCCTGACCTTCGCCAAGGCGCTCAAGCCCATCACCGCCGCCACCGGATTCAAGATCACCACAGGCGGGTCGGCCTGGCCGATCACCTCCGCCTCCTCCTCCGGCGCCACGCTCACGTTCAAGCTGGGGGCCAAGATCCCGCTCAAGGCCGGCAACGGCGTGCGGGCCGCCTACGACGGCACCGGCGGCCTCGAGTTCGCCGACGGCACCGCGCTGCCCGCCTTCCCCCGCGCCGCGCTGGCCAACCGCTCCGAATACCAGCTGGCCAGCAAGTTCGCCAAGGACGTGAACCCGGCCGGCCCGCTGCCGGAGTACCCGCGGCCGCAACTCGTCCGCGAGCGCTGGCGCAGCCTCAACGGCCCCTGGCAGTTCGCCGCCGCCGAGGCGGGCGAGCAGCCGCCGGTCGGCAAGAACCTGGCCGAGCGGATCACCGTGCCCTTCCCGGTCGAGTCGGCGCTGTCCGGCATCGGCAGGACCGAGGACCGCATGTGGTACCGCAGGACCTTCGAGGTCCCGAACGGCTGGCGCGGCGAGCGGGTCATCCTCCACCTCGACGCCGTGGACTGGGAGTCCACCGTCTACGTCAACGGCACGCGCCTGGCCACCCACCGCGGCGGCTACGACCGCTTCACCGTCGACGTGACCGACGCCCTCAAGCGCCGGGGCCCCCAGGAACTGATCGTCGGCGTCTACGACCCCACCGACAAGGGCAACTACCCCACCGGCAAGCAGCGCCTGACCCCGGGCAGCATCTGGTACACGCCCAGCTCGGGCATCTGGCAGACCGTCTGGATGGAGCCCGCGCCGCGCAACCGGATCCTGTCGGTCGACTCCGTGCCCGACCTCAAGGGCCAGAGGCTGAAGGTGACCGTCAACGCCGGCCTCGCCGGCACGCGGGTCAGCCTGGTGGCGCGGGACGGCTCGAAGGTCGTCGGCCGCGTGAGCGGGCGCTCGGGCACCGAGCTGAGCCTGCCGGTTCCCCAGCCCAAGGCGTGGACCCCGGACACCCCCTTCCTGTACGACCTGTCCGTCTCGACCGGCGACGACGGCGTGCGCTCCTACTTCGGCATGCGGGAGATCTCGATCGGCCAGGTCGCCGGCAAGACCCGGATGCTGCTGAACGGCCGGCCCGTCTTCCAGCTCGGCCCGCTCGATCAGGGTTTCTGGCCCGACGGCCTCTACACCGCCCCCACGGACGCCGCGCTGCGCTACGACCTGGAGGTCACCAAGCAGGCCGGGTTCAACACGGTGCGCAAACACGTCAAGGTCGAGTCCGACCGCTGGTACCACCACGCCGACAAGCTCGGCCTGCTCGTCTGGCAGGACATGCCCTCGACCTCGGGCAACACCAACCAGGCCCAGTTCGAGACCGAGTTCCGGCGCATCGTCGACCAGCACCGCTCCAGCCCCTCGATCGTCATGTGGGTGCCGTTCAACGAGAGCTGGGGCCAGTACGAGGTGGCCAGGGTCGCCGACCTGGTCAAGAGCTGGGACCCCTCGCGCCTGGTCGACAACCAGAGCGGCGTCAACTGCTGCGGCGCCCAGGACGGCGGCAACGGCGACGTCATCGACTGGCACATGTACCCGGGCCCCGCACCGGTCTCGCCGCCGAGCGCGACCAGGGCCTCGGTCCTCGGCGAGTACGGCGGGCTCGGCCTGCTCGTCATCGGCCACACCTGGTCGGGCGGCGGCTGGGGCTACCGCGTCGAACCCGACGCCGAGACCCTCACCACCCGCTACGTCGAGATGGACCAGACGCTGCGGCGGCTGCACGCCTGCGAGGGCCTCAGCGCCGCGATCTACACCCAGACCACGGACGTGGAGGTGGAGCTCAACGGGCTCATGACCTACGACCGGGCGGTCATCAAGCCCGACCTCGCCAGGGTCCGGGCCGCCAACCGGGCGCTCGTCGACGAGATCTCGCCCGCCTGCTAGGAAAGGAACCACCATGTCCCGCACCGCGATCCTGGCGATGGCCGTCCTCGTGACCGTGGCCGGCTGTGCCAAGGGCGAGGAACCGCAGACGGCGGCCGCGCCGTCCTCCACGGCCGGTCAGCAGGTCGTCAAGACGCCCACCGGCACCGCCGAAGGACCGACCTGCACCCTGGAACGCTTCGGCGGCGCCGCCTTCGACCTGAAGAGCGCCACGGTCGGCTTCTCCCAGTCGGAGAAGGAGGCCAACCCGTTCCGCATCGCCGAGACCAAGTCGATCAAGGACGAGGCGGCGAAGGTCGGCATCACCAACCTGAAGGTGACCAACGCCCAGTCGCAGTTCTCCAAGCAGATCACCGACGTGGAGCAGCTCATCGCGCAGGGCGCCAAGCTCCTGGTGATCGCGCCCCTGAACTCCGACGGCTGGGAGCCGGTGCTGCAGCAGGCGGCGGCCAAGAAGGTCCCGATCATCACGGTCGACCGGAAGATCAACGCCAAGGCCTGCACCGACTACCTGACCTTCATCGGCTCGGACTTCTACGAGCAGGGCAAGCGGGCCGCCGACAAGATGATCGAGGCGGTCGGCGGCAAGGGCAAGGTGGCCATCCTGCTCGGCGCGCCCGGCAACAACGTCACCACCGAGCGCACCAACGGCTTCAAGGACCGGGTCAAGGAGAAGGCCCCCGGCATCACGATCAGCTTCGAGCAGACCGGCGAGTTCGCGCGGGAGAAGGGCCAGCAGGTCACCGAGCAGCTCATCCAGTCCAACCCCGACATCAACGGCATCTACGCGGAGAACGACGAGATGGCGCTCGGCGCCGTGACCGCGCTGAAGGGCGCGGGCAAGCAGCCGGGCGACATCAAGATCGTCTCCATCGACGGGACCAGGAGCGCGGTCCAGGCCATCGTCGACGGCTGGCTGCACTCGGTGATCGAGTCGAACCCCCGCTTCGGCCCGCTCGCCTTCGAGACCGCCGCGAAGTTCCTCGGCGGCGAGGGCATCGCCGAGAAAGTGATCATCTCCGATCGCGAATACGACCAGGCCAACGCCAAGGACTCGCTCGGTGAAGCGTACTGAACCCATGCTGGAAGCTCGGGGGATCACTAAACGCTTTCCCGGCGTGGTGGCGCTCGACGACGTGCATCTCGCCCTCGGGGCCGGCGAGGTGCACGCCCTCGTGGGCGAGAACGGCGCCGGCAAGTCCACCCTCATCAAGGTCTTCACCGGCGTCTACCGGCCCGACGGCGGCGAACTGCGCTACAACGGAGCACCGGCCGGCTTCGCCTCCCCCCTGGAGGCGCAGCGGGCCGGGATCTCCACCATCTACCAGGAGGTCAACCTCGTCCCGATGATGAGCGTCGCGCGCAACCTCCTGCTCGGCCGCGAGCCCCGCGGCCGGCTGGGGGTGATCGACACCGCCAGGCTGTACGGCCACGCCCGCGCCGTCCTGCGCGGTTTCGGCCTCGACACCGACGTCAGGCGCCCGCTGCGCAGCCTCGGCGTCGGCGCCCAGCAGATGGTCGCCCTGGCCAGGGCGGTCTCCGTCGACGCCAAGGTGGTCATCATGGACGAGCCCACCTCGTCGCTGGAGCCGCGCGAGGTCGAGACGCTGTTCGGCGTCATCGGCCGGCTGCGCGCGTCCGGCATCGCCGTCATCTACGTCAGCCACCGCCTCGACGAGCTCTACCGGGTCTGCGACAACGTGACCGTGCTGCGCGACGGCCGCGTGGCGCACACCGGGCCGCTGGCGGGCCTGGACCGGCTCAAGCTCATCTCCCTCATGCTCGGCCGCGACCTGGCCGAGGTGAAGAGCGGCGGGCTCACCCGCTTCAACCGCGACCAGGGCGCCGTGAACGGCACGCCCGTCGTCGAGGCCCGCGGGCTGACCCGGCGGCACGTGCTGTCCGACGTCACCGTCTCGGTCCGGCCCGGCGAAGTGGTCGGGCTCGGCGGGCTGCTGGGCGCCGGCCGTACGGAAACCGCGAAGGCCATCGTCGGCGCGCTGCCCCTGGACGGCGGGCAGGTGCTCGTGGCGGGGGCGCCGCTGCCCCGCGGCGGGACCAAGGCGGCGATCGGCGCCGGCGTGAGCATGCTGCCCGAGGACCGCAAGGCCGAGGGCATCATCCCCGGCCTGTCGGTACGCGACAACATCGCGCTGGCCGCCCTGCCCTCGCTGGCCCGCGCGGGCGTCGTGTCCGACTCCCGGATCGACCGGGTGGTGGAGATCTTCATGCGGCGGCTGCGGATCAAGGCGTCCTCGCCGCACCAGGCCGTGTCGGAGCTGTCGGGCGGCAACCAGCAGAAGGTGCTGCTGGCCCGGTGGCTGGCGGTGCGGCCGAAGGTCCTGCTCCTGGACGAGCCCACCCGCGGCGTCGACGTCGGCGCCAAGGCGGAGGTGCAGGCCCTCATCGACGAGCTCGCCCGGGAGGGCCTGGGCGTGCTGCTCATCTCCTCGGACCTGGAGGAACTGGTCGAGGGCGCCGACCGGATCCTCGTCCTGCGCGAGGGCGCGGTGGTCGGCGAACTGTCCGGCGAGAACGTGACCGAGGAGAAGATCATGGCGGCCATCGCGGAGCGCGCCGATGACTAGGTGGATCCGCGACTACGGCGTCTACGCCGCGGTGCTCGCGCTGCTGCTGTTCAACGTGCTGTTCACGCCGTACTTCCTCGACGCGGCCAACTTCCGCACCCAGCTCGTCCAGGTCTCCCCCATCGTGATCATCTCGCTGGGCATGGCGCTGGTGATCGGCACGAAGGGCATCGACCTGTCCGTGGGCTCGGTGATGGCGATGGCCGCCGCCCTGACCGCCCTCTATCTGGGGTACGGCGCGGCGGCCGCCCTCGTGGTCGCGCTGGCCGGCGGCGCCGTCGCGGGCGCGGCGGGCGGCACGCTCGTCGCCTACGTGGGCATCCAGCCGATCGTGGCGACCCTGGCCCTGCTCGTCGGCGTCCGCGGGCTGGCCAACGTGCTCGTGCCGCAGCTGGTCGAGTTCCGCAATCCCGACCTCATCGCCCTCGGCAGCAGCTCGCTGTTCGGCGTCCCGCTCATCGTGATCATCGCCGCCGTGCTGACGCTCGTCGTGGCCTTCCTGGTGCGCAGGACCACGTTCGGGCGGCAGGTGGTGGCGATCGGCGGCAACCGGGCCGCCTCGGAGCTGTCCGGGCTGCCGGTGAAACGGGTCCTCGTGCTCGTCTATGTGATCTCCGGGCTGCTCGCGGCGCTGGCCGGGGTGCTGGCGACCGCCCGGCTGCAGGCCAGCGACCCCACCTCGCTCGGGATGTTCATCGAACTGTCGGCGATCACCGCGGTCGTCGTGGGCGGCACGCCCTTGTCGGGCGGGCGGATCAGGGTCGCCAGCACCGTGATGGGCGCCCTGCTGATGCAGTTGCTGTCGGCCACGCTCATCAAGCACAACCTGCCCCAGTCGTGGACGCAGATGGTCCAGGCGGTCATCATCCTCGCCGCCGTGTATGTGACGAGGGAGCGTGTCAGGCGATGACGACCGTCACCCGCAGGGAAGAGATAGGCCGGGTGCTCCAGCAGCACGGCGCGCTGATGGTGCTCGGGGTGCTGATCGTCGTCGGCACGCTGGCCTTCGACTCCTTCGCCACCGTGGGCAACGCCGCCAGCGTCGTGGTCTCCTCCTCGTTCCTGGCCGTCGTCGCGATCGGCATGACCTTCGTGATCATCGGCGGCGGCATCGACCTGTCCGTCGGTTCGCTGTTCGTGCTCGGCGGGGTGCTCGCCGCCGCCGGCTCACGGTACGGCTTCGCCGCCGCGCTGCTCCTGCCGCTGGCCGTCTGCGGCCTGGTCGGCCTGGTCCAGGGCCTGATCATCGCCAGAACCGGCCTCGCGCCCTTCATCGTCACGCTGGCCGGCCTGCTCGGCGTACGCGGGCTCATGCTGGCCATCTCCGACGAGGGCGCCACCACCTACCTGGTCTCCGATCCGGCGTTCGCGGCGCTCGGCCAGGGTGAGCTGCTCGGGCTCACCTATCCGGTCTACGTCACGGTCGTGCTCGTGCTGGCGGCGATGGTGCTGCTGCAGCGGACCGGGTTCGGGCAGAACGTCTACGCCATCGGCGGCAACGAGCAGGCGGCGGCGCTCATGGGGGTGCCCGTCGCCCGGACGAAGGTCCTGGTGTATCTGATGTCCGGGCTGCTGGCGGGCCTGGCGGGGGCGCTCAACGCCGCCCGGCTGTCATCCGGCGTGACCATTCTCGGCATCGGCATGGAACTCGACGCCATCGCCGCGGTGGTCATCGGCGGGACGCTGCTGACGGGCGGGGCCGGTGGCGTCACCGGGACGGTGGCCGGGGTGCTGCTGCTCGGTGTGATCCAGAGCCTGATCAACCAGGTCGGCAACCTCACCTCCTCCTTCCAGCAGGTGGTCAGCGGGGCGTTCCTGGCGCTGGTCGTGGTCGCGCAGCGGCTGCTCAGCAGGGCGCAGCGGCTGAACTGACGTTTGACCTGGAGTGAACTCCAGGTCCTAGCGTCGGAGCATGACGACACGGCAACGCAAGATCGGCTCAGGTTTCGGCGCCACGAGCACCACCGGCGATGTCCTGCGCGGAATCGACCTCGGCGGGCGGCTCGCGATCGTCACCGGCGGCGCCTCCGGCCTCGGCCTGGAGACGACCCGGGCCCTCGCGGAGGCGGGGGCGCACGTCGTCGCCCTCGCGCGGCGGCCCGAGGAGGCCGAGGAAGCGGTCAAGGGCATCGACGGCGTGGAGGTCGGGGAGCTGGACCTCGCCGACCTGGACAGCGTGCGCGGCTTCGCCGAGCGGTTCCTGGCCTCGGGCCGCGCGGTCAATCTGATGGTCAACAACGCCGGGGTGATGGCCTGCCCGCCGGCGCGCGTCGGTCCCGGGTGGGAGGCCCAGTTCGCCATCAATCACCTCGGCCACTACGCGCTGGTCAACCTGCTCTGGCCGGCGATCGCGGACGGCGCGGCCCGGGTGGTGTCCCTGTCCTCCAGGGGCCACCAGCTCTCCGGCATCCGCTGGCCCGACGTGCACTTCACCGGCGGCTACGACAAGTGGCAGGCCTACGGCCAGGCCAAGACCGCCAACGCGCTGTTCGCCGTGCACCTGGACGCGCTCGGCGAGGACGCGGGCGTGCGCGCCTTCTCGGTGCACCCCGGCGTCGTCGCCACCTCACTGGCCCGCCACATCCCCAGGGAGGAGATGATCGCCAACGGCTGGATGGACGAGGAGGGCGCCATCGACCCCTCCGCGTTCAAGACCGTCGCGCAGGGCGCGGCGACCCAGGTGTGGGCGGCCACCTCCCCCAGCCTGGCCGGGATGGGCGGCCTGTACTGCGAGGACGGCGACGTCGCCCCGCCCGCTCCGCCCGCCCCGGCCGACGGCGCGCTGACCGAGGGCGTGCGCGAGCACGCGTGCGACCCGGACCAGGCGGCCCGCCTCTGGGCGCTCTCGGCCGGACTCACCGGCCTCGACGCCTTCGCCTGATCGACGATCCTCACTGAGAGCGTGCGCCGCCTTGACGGGAAGGCTTGCAATATCCCACACATTTGGTAGGAAAAAGGGGGTACAGCCTAAGGAGCGACCATGCCCCTGCCGGACTTCCTCGTCATCGGCGCCCCCAAGACCGGGACGACCGCCCTGCACGCCGCGCTCCAGCGCCACCCGGACCTCTTCCTGTCCGCGGTCAAGGAGCCCAAGCACTTCCTCACCGGCGGTCCGCCGCCCACGCAGGGCGGTCCCGGCGACGCCGCGACCTACCGCGAGCACGTGTGGCGGCGCCAGGACTACGAGGCGCTGTTCGCCGGGGCGCCGCCGGGCGCGCTGCGCGGGGAGGCGACGCCGTTCTATCTCTATGACCTGGCCGCGCAGCGGCGCATCCACGCGGCCCTCCCCCAGGCCCGGCTCATCGCGATCCTGCGCGATCCGGTCGAGCGGGCGCATTCCAACTGGGTCCACCTGTGGTCGGCGGGGCTGGAACCGCTCGACGACGTCGTACACGCGTGCGCCGACGAGCCGCGGCGGATCGCGGCGGGCTGGGCGCACTTCTGGCACTACACCGGTCTGGGCAGGTACGGCGAGCAGCTCGCCCACCTGTTCACCTTGTTCCCGCGCGAGCAGGTGCTGACCTTCCGCTACCGTGACCTGCTCGACCGCCCGGCCGAGACACTCGACCGGATCTGCGCCTTCCTCGGCGTCGCCGAGGGCCTGCTCACCGAGGTGCCCAGGGAGAACGTCACCGCCCACCCCGGCCGGCGCCCCTCGTTGCTGTCGGCGTTCCGGCGGCGGCTGCGCGGCGAGCTGGCCGACCGCGTCGAGACCCGGCTGCAGCGCGACGGCCTGGCCCGGCGGCCGCTGACGTGGGAGCAGCGCCGTGAGCTGATCACCTACTTCGCCGCCGACATCCTGCTCCTGCAGCAGGTCACCGGCGAGGACTTCAGCGACTGGCTCGGTCCCAAGGAACGCTCCGGCGGGCTGGTCGGCCCACGCCCGCCGGGCCAGCGCCAGGCCAGGAACGGCCGCCCCGCCTGATCGGCCGGGCCTGGCCGATCAGGCGGCGCGGCCGATCAGCGGAGTTCCGTGCGGAGCTCGTGGGCGCCGTCCGGCCTCGTGTACTCGTAGTACAGCCGGGTGCCGCCCCCGGGCAGGTCGAGGATGTCCAGGTAGCGCAGGCCGCCCCCGTGGTGCGGGGAGGCCGCGGCGGGTTGCGTGCCGACCGGCGTCATCGAGGCGGGCTCGTCGCCCCGCGCGACCCCGGTCCGCTCCTCGTAGTTCTCCGTCGCGCTGGCCCGGCCGTCGTAGAAGGCCACGACCCCCTCGCCCTCGAAGCGGACGGCGCTGACGCGCACCCCGCGGGCGTCCCAGAGGCCGGGGCGGCCGCTCAGCGCCGTTCCGTGCCAGGTCCAGTCGAGGCCGTCGGCACTGGTGGCGTAGTCGGTGACCATCTGGTCGGCCTCGTCGGGGTCGGCCAGCGGATGGCAGGAGGCCCACAGGTGCCATTGGCCGCCCCGCCGTACGATGACCGGGTCCTTCACGCCCGTCTTCGGGTCGCCCGGCAGGACGGTACGCCGCGCGGCCGGGTCGAACCCGGACGGGTCGGCGGCTTCGAGCACCTCCACCCGCCAGTGCTTGGTGCCGGGGGTCGCGCAGCTCAGGTAGAGCCGCCAGCGTCCCTCGGGGGTGCGGACCAGGGCGGGCCGTTCCAGCGACTCGGCGGCCATCCGCTCGCGCGTGATCGTCACCAGCGGCTCGAAGCGCTCGCCGTCGGCGGAGCGGGCGACCACGATCGCGTAGCCCCGCCCCTCTCCCACGGGACGGCGCAGCCGGTAGGCGAGGTAGATCAGGCCGTCACCGGCCACCGCGCTGGGCGCGCCCGCCCAGTACCCCTCGCCGGACACCGGGGGGCCGATCGCCACCACCGATCGGCCGGGGTCGGGAAGCATTTCCTGGATATCGATCGACATGGACATGACAGTAGGGCCCGGTCCCAGGCTGCACATGGGGCTTCACCTTCACTTGGAATATTCATGTATTTCCTATTTATTTTATAGGGAATACGGCGGGCGTGTCACGGCCCCGCCGGGCGAACGAGGCCGCTCTCGTAGGCGAAGACCACGACCTGGGTACGGTCGCGCAGCCCCAGCTTCACCAGGACCCGGCTGAGGTGCGTCTTCACGGTGGCCTCCGCCAGGCACAGGGCGGCGGCGACCTCGGCGTTGGACAGCCCGCGCGCCACCTGGACCAATACCTCCCGTTCGCGGGAGGTGAGTTCGGCCAGCCGTTCGTCCTGCTCGGGAGCGCCCGGCATGAGCTGCGGCGCGAACCTCTCCAGCAGGCGGCGCGTGACGCGCGGCGACACCGCGGCCTCGCCCGCCGCGACGTTGCGGATCGCGGTCAGCAGGTCCTCGGGGCGCGTGTTCTTCGGCAGGAAGCCCGCCGCCCCGGCCTTCAGCCCGGCGAAGGCGTACTCGTCCAGGTCGAACGTGGTCAGGATGAGCACGCGCGCCCCCGGGGTGTCCCTCGCGATCCTGCGGGTGGCCTCGATACCGTCGACGCCGGGCATGCGCACGTCCATCAGCACGACGTCGGGGCGCAGCCGCCTGGCCAGCCGCGCGGCCTCCTCGCCGTCGCCCGCCTCGCCCGCCACCACCATGTCCGGCTCGGCCTCGAACACCATGCGGAACGCCATGCGCAGCAACGACTCGTCATCGGCCAGCAACAGCCGGATCGTCATGCCGCGCCCCTGCCCGCCAGGCCGGCCGCGAGGTCGAGCCGCGCCGACACCCGCCATCCCCCGCCGGGCACCGGCCCGGCCTCGAAGCTCCCGCCGTAGGCGGCGACCCGTTCCCGCATCCCGGCCAGCCCCCGCCGGTCGCCGGCTCCGGGCGCCCTCCCGGCCGCGGCCCCCGGCGCCCGGCCGGTGGGCGCGTCGTTGGTGATCTCGACGGTGGCCTGCCCCGGTGTCAGGGCGAGCGTGACCACGGCCGTCGCGCCCGGGGCGTGCCCGAGGACGTTCGTCAGCGCCTCCTGGGCGAGCCGGTAGACGGTGAGCTGGGCGGCGGCCGGGATCGCGGCGGGGTCGCCGCTCATCTCCAGGCGGGTCGGCAGCCCGGCCGCGCGCATCCTGCCGGCGAGGGCGTCGAGCTGGGCGATCCCCGGCGCCGGGTGCAGCGGCTCGGCCACCTCGCCGAGGGCGCGGCGCATGTCGGCCAGGGCCTGCCGCCCGGTGTCGGCGATCTGGTCGACGGCGGCGTCCGCGCGCTCGGGAGCGCGCCGGCGCACGTACGCGGCGCTGTCGGCCAGCGCCACCATGACCGACAGGTTGTGCGTGACGATGTCGTGCAGGTCGCGGGTCATGCGGGCGCGCTCCTCCGCGACGGCGAGCCGGGCGCGCCGCTCGCGGTCGTGCTCCAGCGACAGCACGTACGCCCGCCGTTCCCGCGCCCACAACCCCGTCGTGAGGGCGGCGGCGACCAGTGCCGTCAGAGCCGCGGCCGTGAACGGGAACTGGCCGGGCGGCGCCCACCGGGCCGCGGCCAGCAGCGCTCCGGCCTCCAGCGTCACCCCGGCCGCCGCCGTCCACCACCAGGTGCCGCGCGCGGCGACGGTGTAGAGCGCGACCAGCAAGGACACGTCGGCGGGCAACTGCACCCCGGCCACCCACTGAACGGCCGCGGCCACCGCGATCGCGAAGAACACCGTCACCGGCGCCCGCCGCCGCCACACCAGCGGCGCCACCAGGGCGACCTGCAGCGGGACCAGCTCCGCCCGGGCCGTCACCTGGCCCGGCCCGAGCGTGACCACGAAGATCGCAGCCGCCAGCAGCCCGTCGACCGGCAGGGACGAGCGTCGGGCGAGTGCCATGAGAGCGGCCGGTTTCATGGCGTTCACCCTAGTTGTCCTGCGGGTTCGCTCCCCATCCTCCTCCGGGATGAACATCCGGGCGGGTCATCCAGAAGTCGCAGGCGGGGATCAGCCGTTCGCCGCTGGGCCCGGCCCGCGCCCCGCTGCGAGCCTGTCGGGACGTTTCCGATGAGGAGTCCGCATGACCTTCACCATGATCCCCGCGGCGCTCGCCGCGCTGACGCTCGCCACCTCCGCCGCCTCAGGCGCGCAGCCCGTGACGGTGGACCTGCCCGCGCCGGGCGGGCCGTACCGCGTGGGAACCGTCGCGGTGCGGCTGGTCGACAGCTCGCGTCCCGATCCGCTGGTCCGCTCGAAGCCCTACCGGGAGCTGATGGTCAGCCTGTGGTACCCGGCCAAGGAGAGCGGCGCGCCCGTCGCCCCGCACATGGCGCCCCTCGCCGCGGCCGACTGGGACCGTCACTCCGCCCCGCCCATGGGCATCAAGGCGGGCGCCGTGAACTGGGCCGCCACGGCCACCCACGCGCGCACCGGCGCACCCGTGGATCCCCGGGCGGGCAAGCTGCCCGTGGTGCTGTTCGGCTCAGGGGACGGCGGCCCGCGCACCCTCGGCACCACGCTGGTGCAGGACCTGGCCTCGCGCGGCTACCTGGTCGTCACCGTGGACCACACCTACGAGGCCGACCAGGTGGAGTTCCCCGGCGGGCGGGTCGTGCGGGCGCTGCCCCTGCCGTCGAAGCTGACGCCGCGCGTGATCGCCAAGCTGCTGGCGCGCCACTCGCAGGCGCGGCTGGCGGACATGCGGTTCGTCCTCGGCCGGGTCGCCGCGCTGGCCGGCGGTGGAAAGCTGGGGACCGAGGCGCGGCTGCCCGACGGCCTGCGCGGGGCGCCGGACCTGTCGCGGGTGGGGGCGCTCGGGCAGTCGCTCGGCGGGTCGGTGGCCGCGCAGCTCGTCCACGACGACCGGCGGGTGGACGCGGGGGTGAACCTCGACGGCGGCTACGTCGGCCGGGTGGCCACGACGGGGGTCGGCCGGCCGTTCCTGCAGCTCGCGGCCGAGGCGCACACCCGGGAGAACGAACCGAGCTGGAAGTCCTTCTGGCGGGCCTCGACCGGCTGGAAGCGGGAGCTGCGCTTCGCGGGGGCCGCGCACGGCTCCTTCACCGATCTGCAGGCGATGCTGCCGAAGATCGCCGAGACGGTGCCGAAGGTTCCGGTCGCCGACTTCGTGGGCACCATCGACCCCCGGCGGTCGGTCGCGGCGCAGCGGGCGTACGTGGCGGCCTTCTTCGACCTGCACCTGAAGAACCGGCCCACCCGGCTGTTCGACGCGCCCAGCCCCCAGCACCCCGACGTGTCGATCATCCCCTGACCCCGTGCCGGTCCGGCCGGGAGAGAACTTCCCGGCCGGACCGGCGCCACGCGGAGGTCAGCGGATGCGGCGGGCCGCTCTGCCGCCCAGATGCAGGAAGGAGATCTCGCCCGCGTCGTCGCGCAGGAACCGGCCCACGGCCCGCTGCGGGTCGGCGGCGAGCGTCACGTCGTCACCGCCCTCGACCAGGGCCAGCGCCATGTCGGGCATCCCCTCCACCCCGGCCGCCACCAGCTCGGGCGTCAGCACGAACCGGGCCACCAGGTTCTCGTCCACCTCGAAGACCCACTGGCCGGCGTCATAGCCGCCGGCGTACTCGGGGGCGGGCTCGCGCAGCGTCAGCCGTACCTCGTCGTGCTTGGCGTCGAGCAGGTGCTCCAGGCACCAGTCGGTCACCCGCTTGCCCAGGACCTTGCCCGGCCCGGAGTTGGTGAGCGTGGTGACGGCGAAGCCGCGCTCGGGGGCCAGGACGAACGTGGACAGCTGCACGTTGCCGATGTTGCCGCCGTGGGTGACCAGGCGGACGCCGCCCTGCTCCTCCAGCAGCCACGGCAGGCCGACCCCGGACCACGGCACGCCGACGGCGACGTGCTCGGAGCGCATCAGCTCCCTGGTGGCGGCGTTGACCGGCCGTTCGCCGCCCAGGCCCAGGTGGAAGGCGGCGTAGCGGAGCTGGTCGCGGACCGACGAGGCGAGACCGCCCTCGGCCATGGCGTCGCGGAACAGGCCCCAGGTGTGCGAGACGTGCGCGCCGTCCTCGCGCACGACGTGGCCGACGGCGTGCGGGCGGGTGGCGGCGACCCAGGGGAAGAAGAAGCTGTCGCGCATGCCCAGCGGCTGGAGCACGACCCGCTCGACGACGCTCTCGTACGGCTCGCCGCACACGACCTCGATGACGCGCCCGAGCAGCCGGAACCCGGCGTTGCTGTAGGAGGCGAGCGTGCCGGGGGCGAAGAGCTGGGGCAGCCGCTCGTAGACCTTGATCGCCTCGGCCAGCGCGTCGTCGCCCCAGCTCTGGCCGTCGTCGATGTCGCCGAGGAACCCGCCGGTGTGGGTGAGCAGGTGCCGGATGGTCACCTCCTGCGCGGCGGTCTCGTCGGCGAGCCGGAACTCGGGCAGGTACGTGCGTACCCGCCCGTCGAGGTCGAGCCGGCCCTCCTCGATGAGATGCATGATCACGGTCGCGGTGACCGTCTTGGTGGTCGACCCGATCTGGAACAACGTGTCGGCCGTCACGGGCGCCGGCGCGTCGACGCTGGTGACGCCGGTGGTGAGCACGTGTTCCGCGCCGTCGAACAGCACGCCCACGGCGGCTCCGGGGACGTGCAGGGAAGTCGCCTCGCTGTCGAGCAGGCTCTGCAGGTGGGTGAGGTCAGCCATTCGCTCATCCTGCTGCCCGGCCTCGGCCCGGGGCTTCGTCGCCACGCACCATTTCCGCCCGGCCGTTCGTGCGGCAGCGGTCCCTTGTGCTCCGGCCACAAACGAACCCGCCGCCTTGTCGCCGCGTCACCTTGGCCTGGGGTGGCACGGGCGGCGATAGTCGTGCCGTGCGCCACAACCCTGACTACCTGCTCGACGACCACACCCGCATCCGCGCGCTGATCCGCGAGAACCCGTGGGCGACGCTGGTCAGCGACGGTCTGACCGCCTCTCACCTGCCCGTCCTGCTGGAGGACGGCCCCGGATTGTCGGTGGTGAGCCATCTCGGCCGCCCCGACGACGAGCTGCACCGGCTCGGCGAACGCGAGGCGCTGCTGATCGTCGCGGGCCCCAACGGCTACATCTCCCCCGGCTGGTACGGCACCGGCCCGGCCGTGCCCACCTGGAACTACCTGGCCGTCCACCTCTACGGCCGCCCCGAGGTCCTGAGCCCGGAGGAGACCTTCCAGGTCCTGGTGGACACGGTGGACCGGTTCGAGCACGTGCTGCCCGAGCCGTACCGGATGGACGAGTCCTACGCGCGCAGGATCGCGCCCGGCGTCGCGGGATTCCGGCTGCGGGCCGAACGCGTCGAGGGCAAGGCGAAGCTCAGCCAGGACAAGTCACCGGAGATCGCACACAACATCATCCGCGCGCTCGACGCGGACCCCTCATACGCCAATCCCGCGCTCGCGCGCGAGATGCGCGAGGTCTGGACCCTGGAGGAGACTCGATGACCACCACGACGACCCTGCTGCGCGGCGCGCGGACCGGCCCCACCGGCCCTCTTCGCGACGTGCTCGTCTCCGGAGGACGCGTCGCGACCATCGCCGAGCGCCTCCCGGCCGAGCCCGGCTGGGAGGTGGTGGAACTGGCCGGCCGTACCGTGCTGCCGGGGCTGTGGGACCACCACGTGCACTTCGACCAGTGGATCATGGCCAGGCAGCGGCTGGACCTGTCGGGCGCGGGCTCGGCCGCCGAGGCGGTCGCCCTCGTGGCGGAGCGCCTGCGCACCCGGCCGCCGGAGCCCGGTCTGCCCCTGGTGGGCTACGGCTTCCGCGACGCCCTCTGGCCGGACCCGCCGCACCGCGACCTCCTGGACGCCGCCGCGCCGGAGGCGGCGCACGTGCCCGTGATCCTGATGAGCGGCGACCTGCACTGCTGCTGGATCAACTCGGCGGCCGCGGAGCGTTACGGCTGGTCGGAGCATCCGACCGGGATCCTGCGCGAGTCGGAGTGGCAGGCCATCCAGCAGGACATCACCAACGTCCCCGCTCCCCTGCTGGACGGCTGGGCCGAGGTGGCCACCGCCGAGGCGGCGGCCCGTGGCGTCGTCGGCGTGGTCGAGCTGGAGGCGCCCTGGCGGCTGGACGCCTGGACGCGGCGGGTGCGGGCGGGCAACCGGGCGCTGCGCGTGGTGTGCGGGGTCTGGCCGGCGTTGCTGGAGGAGGCGGTGGCGCGCGGGCTGCGTACCGGGGAGGTGATCGACGGGACCGGCGGCCTGGTCGAGATGGGCCCGTTCAAGGTGATCACCGATGGTTCGCTCAACACCCGCACCGCCTACTGCCACGACCCCTACCCCGGTCTTGAGAACGGCGCGCACCCGCACGGCATGCTGCTCGTGCCGCCGGACGAGCTGGTGCCGATGATGGAGAAGGCGTGGGCGGCCGGGCTGCGTCCGGCGGTGCACGCGATCGGCGACTGGGCCAACAACCTGGCGCTCGACGCCTTCGAGCGGGTGGGCGCGCAGGGGGCGATCGAGCACGCGCAGCTCCTGGACGACGCCGACCTCGGCCGGTTCGCCGCGCTGGGCGTGGTGGCCAGCGTGCAGCCCGAGCACGCCATGGACGATCGCGACGTGGCCGACCGCATCTGGGCCGGGCGCACCGGCCGGGCGTTCGCGTTCGGCGCGCTGCTGGCCGCCGGTGCGCGGCTCGCGCTGGGCTCGGACGCGCCGGTCTCGCCGCTGGACCCGTGGATCACGATGGCCGCGGCGGTGGACCGCGGCCGGGACGGCAGGCAGCCCTGGCACCCCGAGCAGGCGATCCCGATCGAGGCGGCCATCGCGGCCTCGACCAGGACCGGCCGGGCGAGCCTGGAGGCGGGCGACGAGGCCGACCTCGTGGTGACGGGCGCCGACCCGTTCACCGCCTCGGGCACGGACCTGCGCGCCATGCCCGTGGCCGCGACGATGCTCGGCGGCCGATGGACCTGGCGTGAGGCCGTCTGACCTTGCCGGGCAACCACGGCCCGTGACGGCGTACGCCCGCCGTCACGGGCCTTCTAGGCGTTGAGCAGCCGGACCCGGCACGCCAGTTGCAGGGCGAAGCGGGTGTCCGGGTCGGCCAGGTCGGCGCCGAGCGCCTCGGTGATCCACCGGATCCGGTAGGCGACCGCGTTCGGGTGCAGGTGCAGCGTCTCGGCGGTGCGTGTGGGCGAGCTCTGCGCGTCCAGGTAGGCCGACAGCGTCGTGACGCCGACCTTGGCCCGCGCCGCCCCCATGGCGTCCAGCGGGCCCAGCATCTCGGCCAGCAGGTCACGGCTCAGCGGCGAGGACGACAGCCCCGCCAGGATCCTGCGCAGGCCGGTGGCGTCGGTCTCGGCCAGCGTTCCGTGACGGCCCGCCGCTCGCGCCGAGTCCGCCGCCACACGCGCCTCCGCGGCCGACTGCCGCAGCCCGTCGGGCCCCGCCTGCGGGGTGCCGATCCCGCCGGTGATGACGACGTCGCCCCGCCCGGTCAGCGCCTCGATCAGCCGCTGCACCTCGGCTCGCGCCCGGCGGTGCAGATCGGTCCCGGCCGGCCCGGTGCAGACGACCACCAGGTCGCCGCCGAGCGTGGCCACGTGCCAGTCGCCCGGCTTGGAGTGGAGCACCTGCAGCGCCGACAGCTCCGCCTCGTCGAGCAGCTGACGGGCCCGGTCCAGCGACGCCTCGCCGCGGGCGGCGGCGTCCTCGAGCTTGAGCCAGGCGGCCACGTGCGTCTGCTCCACCGGAAGGTCGAGCTGGAAGGCCTGCTCCACCAGCTGCGGCAGCTGGGCCCGGTCGCACAGCACGATCTGCACGATCAGCCCGGCGCGGGTGAGCGCGGGCGCGAAGCGGCGGTTGAGTTCACGCTGCCGCAGCCGTGAGACGAGCGCGGCGATCGCCGGGAGGGCGACCCTGGTCGCGTCGTCGTCCAGATCGGCCACCACGCGGGCGACCGCCTGCCTGCCCACCACGACCGCGCCCGGATCGGACTCGCCGACCGGCATGGTCTCGTCCAGGCGCACCCGGCAGCCCAGCGCCTCCGCCGCGTGGCCGAGCAGCGTCCGCACCGCCTCGGCGCCGCCCTCCTCCGCCGCCTGCTGCGCGAGCCGGATGGCGCTCTCCGCGCGCGCGAGCGCGTCCGACGCGCCGCCCCTGACGAAGCGGTCGATGTCCAGCAGGAGCCCGGCCCCGTCGCGGGCCCTGTCCGGGGCGAGCACGGGCAGCTGCGCCCGGTCGGCCAGCCGCGTGGCGGTGATCGGCAGCCGCATCGGCGCCGCGAACACCAGCCCGGTCAGCCCCCGCGAGGTCGCCTGCCGGATCGCCACGTCGATCTCGTACCCGGAGATGGACTCCGCGCCCAGGACCACGATCAGGCTGTCGGCCGGAACCCGCTCGATGGCGGCCAGCGTGTCGGCGCCCGCGACGTGCCGGATGGGCACCTCCGCCGCGGGCCCGGCGATCAGCGTGAGCCCGAACCTTGACTGGCGGCGCAACATCTCGGCGATCGTCTGTGGCATGGCCACAGATTAGGGCGGAACCTTGTGATTGCGCCATATGGGATGCGGAGGGGCCGGTGGCCATACTCGTCCCATGCAGCTGACCGAGAGTGACCTTCCAGCGCTGGCGCGTGGCTGCGCCGTCTTGGGGACCGGTGGCGGCGGCTCGGTGGAGACCGCCATCCCCAGCGCCCTGCAGGCGCTGCGCGAGCACGGCCCCGTCCCGCTGGTACCGCTGGCCGACCTCGACGACGACGCGCTCATCGTCCCGATGTCCAGCATCGGCGCCCCGACCGTCGGGCACGAGATGCTCGCCAGCGCCGAACAGCCCAAGCGGCTGCGCGAGGAGGTCGAGCGCATCGCCGGGCGCCCGATCTCCGCGATCATGGCCGGCGAGATCGGCGGCAGCAACGGCGTCGAGCCGCTCGCCTGGGCGGCGCAACTCGGCCTGCCGATGCTCGACGCCGACGGCATGGGCCGCGCCTTCCCCGAACTTCAGATGGTCTCCATGCACGTGGCGGGCCTGACCTCCGACCTGGTGATCCTGGCCGACGTCGTCGGCAACGTGGCCGCGCTGCGCCCGATCGACGCGATCTGGTCCGAACGGCAGGCCAGGGCGCTGTGCGTGGCCAGCGGCGCGAGCACGATGATGGCCAACTACCTGATGTCCGGGGCCCAGGCCAGGGGCGCGGTCATCGAGGGCAGCGTCTCGGCCGCGCTCGACATCGGGCGCGCCACCATCGGCCAGGCCGACCCGGTCGCCGCCCTCACCGAACGGCTGGCCGCCCGCCGCCTGCTCGACGGCAAGATCGTCGAGGTCGAGCGGAACACCGGCGGCGGCTTCGTCCGCGGCGCCGTCGTCGTCGACGGCACCGGCTCGTACGCGGGCCGCATGGTGCGCATCGAGATCCAGAACGAGAACCTCGTCGTCTTCGAGTCCGGCGAGGTGCTGGCCAGCGTCCCCGACCTGATCACCGTGGTCGACACCCAGACCGCCGAGGCGGTCTCGACCGAGACGCTGCGCTACGGCCAGCGGGTCAGCGTCCTGGCCTGGGCCTGCGACCCGCTCTGGCGTACCCCGGGGGGCATGGCCGTCGTGGGCCCGCGCGCCTTCGGCTACCACATCGACTACAGACCTGTTGAGGAGCACGTGCATGTCGGCTGATCCCAAGCGCGATCTGAAGATCGGCATCGACGTCGGCGGCACGAACACCGACGCCGTCGTGCTCGACCGGTCGGACGCCATCGTGGCCAGGACCAAGCAGCCGACCACGCGGGACGTCACCGACGGCATCCGCAGCGCGCTGGCGGTGGTGCTCGGCGAGCTCGGCGAGCGCGAGCGGCAGGTGGGCCGGATCATGCTCGGCACCACCCACGCCACCAACGCCGTCCTGCAGCGCCGGGGGCTGAGCCGGGTGGCGGTGATCCGTCTCGGGGCGCCCGCCGCCACCGCCGTGGCGCCGCTGACGACCTGGCCGGCGGATCTGCGCGAGGCGGTCGAGGCGGGGTCGGTGATGCTGGGCGGCGGCCACTTCGTCGACGGCTGGCCGATCGCCCCGCTCGACCGCGACGGCATCCGCCGCTTCCTGGGATCGGTGGCGGACCGGACGGAGGCGGTGGCGGTCACCGGCATCTTCAGCCCGGCCTCCGGCGAGCAGGAGCAGCACGTCGCCGAGATCGTCCGCGAGGAGCTCGGCGCCGACGTGGCGCTGTCGCTCAGCCACGAGATCGGCTCGCTCGGCCTGCTGGAGCGGGAGAACGCGACCGTGCTGAACGCCGCGCTCTACCGCGCGGCGGGCGAGGTGACCCGGGCCCTGGACGCGGTGCTCGCCGAGCGCGGCCTGGACGCGGCGGCCTTCTTCGCCCAGAACGACGGCACGCTGATGGCCCTGGAGTACGCCTCCCGCTACCCGGTGCTGACCATCGGTTCCGGCCCGGCCAACTCGATCAGGGGCGCGGCGTTCCTGTCCGGGGTGGACGAGGCCATCGTGGTCGACGTCGGCGGCACCTCCACCGACCTCGGCGTGCTGGTACGCGGCTTCCCCCGCGAGTCGTCGTTCGCCACCGACATCGGCGGCGTGCGCACCAACTTCCGCATGCCGGACATCCTCAGCGTGGCCGTCGGCGGCGGCACCATCGTCGGCGGCACCCCCGAGGAGCCGGTCGTCGGGCCGGTCTCGGTCGGCTTCCGCATCACCTCCGAAGGACTGTCCTTCGGCGGAGGCACACCGACGCTGAGCGACGCCGGATCCCTGGCGGGCCGGGTCGCGCTGGGCGACGGGCTCCGGCCCCCGGCGCGTACCCGGGCCCTGCTGGACTCCGCGCTGCGGGTGGCCGACGCGGTCATCAGCGACGCGGTGGACCAGATGTCGCTGGGCCGGCGCGACCGGCCCGTCGTCGCGGTCGGCGGGGGCGCGTTCCTCGTGCCGGACGTCGTGACCGGCGCCGCCAAGGTGCTGCGTCCCGACAACGCCGACGTGGCCAATGCCGTGGGCGCGGCCATCGCCCTGGTCAGCGGCCGGTGGGAAACGCTGGCCCCGGCCGGCGAAGGCCGTAAGCAGGCCATCGAAGAGGCAAGTGAGAAGGCGGTCCACCGGGCCGTCCAGGCGGGGGCCGACCCCGCCACGGTGCAGGTGGTCGAGATCACCGAGACACCCCTGTCGTACCTGCACGAGCCGGCGGTCCGCGTCAACGTCAAGGCCGCGGGCCGGCTGGGCTGGTTGTGAACCGGACTTTAGGGATCGAGCTTTAGGGATCGGAAAGGAATGCCATGTCCAAATCTCGTCGCCGGCGTGCGGCTCAGGTGTGGTGTGCCGTAACAGTGCTGGCCGCGGTGGCCACCGGGTGCGGCGCGGACACCAAGCCCGCGGCGTCATCCCCCGCCACCAGCGGCATCCTGAGCGTCGGCGTCACCGCCTCACTGGGCCGGATGACCTCGCTCAACCCCCTGGCCGACAACCTCTACGGTTCGTGGATCGCCCGGCAGCTGATCTATCCCGCGCTCGTCCAGCTCAACGGCACCAAGCTGGAGCCGTCATGGGCGAGCAAGTGGGACGTCTCCGAGGGCGGCCGCGTCTACACCTTCCACCTGCAGCCCGGCACCTGGTCCGACGGCAAGCCCCTCACCGCGCACGACGCCGCATGGACGGCGAACTTCGAGCTGAAGCACGCCAGTGACGCAGCCGGTCTGGTCTCCTTCGCCCTCGAAGGGGTGAAGAGCGTCAAGGCCACCGACGACAAGACCTTGGTCGTCACCTACGCCGAGGCGATGCCCGAGAGCGTGCTGACCCTGCTGGCCAACTTCCACGTGCTGCCCAAGCACGTCTACGAGCCGCACGCGGGGGGCGACGGCTCGAAGATCCTGGCCTTCCGCCCCGAGGACAAGCTCCCCGCGGTCTCGGGCGGGCCGTTCACGGTGACCGAGTTCGCCGGCGACGGCACCACGATCTTCGAGCCCAACAAGGGCTACTTCGGCACCCCGCCGAAGGTCGGCGCCGTCGGCCTGCAGGTCTTCCAGAACGACGAGGGCCTGGCCCAGGCCCTGCGCGCCGGGACCGTCGCCTGGGGCTACGGCGGCGGCTCCGCGGTGGCCGCCTCGGTCAAGGGCGCCGCGGGCCTGAAGGTGGCCGCCTCCCCCTCCCAGGAGGTCGCCATGCTCAACGTCAACACCAACCCCAAGAAGCGGGACAACCCCGAGCTGAAGCAGGTCCAGGTCCGCGAGGCGATGTCCCTCGCGCTCGACCGCGCCGAGCTCGTCGAGGTCGTGCTCAACGGGTACGGCAGGCCCGGCCGCAGCGTCCTGGCCCCCTTCCAGGACGAGTGGATCCCCAAGGACCTGCAGGCCGACCCGCACGACCCGGCCAAGGCCAACGGCATCCTCGACGGTCTCGGCTACAAGCGCGGCGCCGACGGCATCCGCGTGACCCCGGCCGGCGACCGCATGTCCTACTCCGTCGTGGTCTGGAAGGAGATCAGCCGCGTGGCCGAGATCCTGCAGAAGAACCTGGCGGAGGTCGGCATCGAGCTGAAGCCGGACATCGCCGCCGACTACACGGCCGCGGTCACCAAGCCCGACGGCAAGTACCTGGACTTCGACCTGGCCTACTCCTACTGGACGCTCTCCCCCGATCCGGGCGGCACGCTGAGGGTCTACAGCTGCGACAGCTGGGGCAGCGTCAACTTCGCCGGATTCTGTGACAAGGACTACGACACGCTGCTCACCAAGCAGCGCGGCATGCTCGACCCGGCCGAGCGGACCGCGGCCGTCGGCACGCTGCAGAAGACGCTCCTGCGCGACACGCGGGCCGTCCTGCCGCTCTACCACGCCGAGACCGTGCACGTCGTACGCCAGGACTGGGCCGGCATCGAGACCCAGCGCTTCGGACCGGGTCTCTGGACCCAGATCCACCGCGTGTCATGAACCGGGGCGGTTACCTGGTCCGGCGCCTCGCCTCGGCCCTCGCCACCGTCGCGGCGGCGGCTGTGATCAACTTCGTGCTCTTCCGGGCCGCGCCGGGCGACGCGGCCACGCAGTACCAGATGTGCCGGACCTGCAGCGCCGAGTTCCGCGACTACCTGCGCGCGGAGCTCGGCCTGGACCGGCCGCTGCTGGAGCAGTTCTGGCTGTACGTCTCCGCGCTGCTGCGCGGGGACCTCGGCCACTCCTTCCAGACGCGGCGGCCGGTGTGGGACGAGCTGGCGGGGCCGCTGGCCAACACGCTGCCGATGGTGGGGCTGGGGCTGGCCTTCGGGCTCGCGCTCGGCCTGGTCATCGGAGTCGTCGCCGCCTGGCGGCGGGGCACGGCGGCCGACTGGGCGCCGCTGTCGGCCTCGATGTTCCTGTCGGTGCTGCCCATCCAGTGGATCGGGCTGATGTTGCTGCTGCTGTTCGGCGGCGCGCTGCCGACCGGCGGCATCTCCGACCCGTACCTGCGCTTCAGCGATCCGTCGTGGTGGCAGGTGCTGGGCGACCGGCTGGAGCACCTGGCGCTGCCGTCGCTGGCGATCGGGCTGGCGTGGTGCGGCTCGTGGGCGCTGATCGCGCGCTCGGCGCTGGTCGGGTCGCTCGGCGAGGACTACATCCTCACCGCGCGCGCCAAGGGCCTGACGAGCTGGCGGATCGTGCGCCGCTACGCGCTGCCGAACTCGCTGCTGCCGATCACCACGCTGATCTTCCTCACGTTCGGCTACATCGTGGCCGGGTCGTTGCTGGTGGAGACCGTGTTCTCCTATCCGGGCATCGGGCTGGCCCTCTACCAGGCGGTCCAGAACCGCGACTACGCCGTGCTCCAGGGCGGGTTCCTGCTCCTGACGGCGGCGATCGTGGTCGCGAACCTGCTGGCCGACCTGCTCTATCTCAAGCTCGATCCGAGGATCAGGACATGAACGTGCTGCGCAGGTATCCGGGCGGCGCGCTCGGGGCGGCCATGCTCGCCGCGATCGTCGTCCTGGCCGTGCTCGCCCCGTGGATCGCGCCCTACGCGAGCCACGAGAAGGTCGGCGCGGTCTACCAGCCGCCCTCGGCGGCGCATCCGCTCGGCCTGGACGACGCCGGCGTCGACATGGTGACGCTCCTGCTGTGGGGCGCCCGCACGTCGCTGCTGGTCGGGTTCGCCGCCGCGCTCATCGCCGTCGTGGTCGGCGGCGCGATCGGCCTGGCCGCGGGGTACGCGGGCGGGCGCACCGACGCCGTGCTGATGCGGCTGACCGACTACATGCTGGTGATCCCCGACATCCCGCTGCTGCTGATCGTCGCGGCGGTGTGGGGGCGCAGCATGACCGGCGTCGTGGCCATCATCGGGCTGCTGTCGTGGCCCCGGCTGGCGCGGGTGGTGCGCGCGGAGGCGCTGAGCGTGCGCGAACGCGCGTACGTGAAACGGGCGCTGACCATCGGCGCGGGGAACCTGCGGATCGTGGCGACCCACGTGCTCCCGCACGTCGTGCCGCTGCTGCTGACGCTGGCGATCTTCGCGGTGGGCAACGCCATCCTGGTCGAGACGGCCATCGCCTTCCTCGGCCTCGGCGACCCGTCGGCCCTGTCCTGGGGGCGGCTCATCCAGAACGCCTTCGCCGGGCAGGCCGTCTCCCGCGACGCCTGGTGGGCGATCGTGCCGCCCGGTCTGGCGGTCGGCTGCCTGATCCTGGCGTGCACGCTGATCGGCCGGGCGCTGGAGGACCACCTCAACCCCCGGCTGCGCGCCGGGCACCTGTCGGTGCGGACCTTCCGCCTGGCTCCGGTTCCGTCGGGAGGTGAGCGCTGATGTCCGCTCCGCTGCTGGAGGTCCGCGACCTGCACGTCTGGTTCGACCTGCCCCGGGGCAGGGTGCACGCGCTGCGCGGCCTGGACGTCACGGTCGGCGCGGGCGAGGGCCTGGGCCTGGTCGGCGAGTCGGGCTGCGGCAAGACGACCGCGATCCTGGCCATGATGGGACTGCTGCCGCCGTCGGCCACGGTCGCCGGGCAGGTCCTGCTCAACGGCGAGAACATCCTGGCCAGGGGCGAGGCGAGCGTACGCCGGCACCGCTGGACCGACCTGGCCATGGTCTTCCAGGGCGCCATGAACGCCTTCAGCCCGGTCGCCACCGTCGGCGCCCAGATCGCCGAGCCGATGCGCCTGCATCGTGTGGCCGAGGGCAAGCAGGCCACGCTCCGCGTACGCGAGCTGCTGGAACTCGTCGGCATCCACCCCGACAAGGCGAGCCGCTACCCGCACGAGTTCTCCGGCGGCATGCGCCAGCGCGCGGCCATCGCGATGGCGCTGGCCTGTGAGCCGAAGGTGCTGCTCGCCGACGAGCCCACCACCGCCCTGGACGTGATCGTGCAGGCCCAGGTGCTCGACCTGCTGGACCGGCTGCGCACGGAGCTGGGGCTGGCGGTCGTCCTGGTCACCCACGACCTGCCCGTGGTCGGCCGCGTGTGCGGGCGGGCCGCGGTCATGTACGCGGGCCGGGTGGCCGAGAACGCCGACATCGGCGACCTGCACCTGCGCCCCGGCCACCCCTACAGCCGCGCGCTGTTCTCCGGCGGCGCCATCGCCGGAGCGCCCCCGCGCCTGGACGAGGAGTGGCCGGGCTGCGCGTTCGCGCCGCGCTGCGAGCACGCCGAGGACCGCTGCCGCACCCAGGCGCCGCGGCTGGTCCCGCTCGGCGCGCGACAGTCCAGCGCCTGCCATCTCGCCGCATCGATCGCCGGAGGTACGGCATGAGCCTGCTCGAAGTCGACGGCCTGGCCACGCACTTCCGCCTGCGCGGACGGCCGCGCCGGGTGGTGCGCGCGGTGGACGGCGTCTCCTTCACCGTCGGGCCCGGGGAACTGCTGGCCCTGGTGGGCGAGTCCGGGTCGGGCAAGACGACCACCGCCCAGTCGGTGCTGCGGATGGCCGATCCCACCGCGGGCACGGTCAGGTTCGCCGGCCAGGACATCACCGGCCTGAGCAGGCGCCGGCTCAAGCCGGTGCGCCGCCGCATGCAGGTCGTCTTCCAGGACCCCTACGAGTCGCTGGATCCGCGCTTCCGCATCGGCCGCTCGGTGGCCGAGCCGCTGGCCGTCCACGGCGTCGGCACCCGCGCCGAGCGCCGCGACCTGGTCCTGGCCGCCCTCGAACGCGCCGGCCTGTCACCGGCCGCCGCCTTCGCCGACCGCTTCCCGCACGAGCTGTCCGGCGGCCAGCGGCAGCGGGCGGCCATCGCCGCCGCCCTGGTCCTGGAGCCCGACCTGCTCGTCGCCGACGAGCCCGTCTCGATGCTCGACGTGTCGGTACGCGCCGGCGTGCTGGCGTTGTTCGACGAGCTGCGGGCCGCCGGCCTGGGCATCCTGATGATCACGCACGACCTGTCCACCACAGCCGCGCACGCCGACCGGATCGCGGTCATGTACCTGGGCCGCATCGTCGAGGAAGGACCCGCGGCCGAGGTCATCGCCAACCCGGTCCACCCCTACACGCGCGCGCTGGTCGCCGCCGTCCCCCGTGCGGGCGAGGAACGCCGCCCGATCCCCATCAAGGCCGGTGAGCCGCCGGACCCGGCCGCCATCCCCGCCGGGTGCCGCTTCCATCCGCGCTGCCCGCTCGCGCGGGAGGAGTGCCGCCGCGACGATCCGGCCCTGGCCGTGGTCTCCGGCGCGCATCGTGCCGCGTGCCCGGTGAACCTGCCGCCTGCCGTACCGACCGAGGAGGAGCAGTGCGCCCCGTCCCGTCCCCGATGAACCCGCCTTCCGTCCTCGCCGCCGACGTCGACGAGATCGTGGTGTCCGCGCTGGCCCGCCACCGGGTTCCCGGCTGCTCGGTCGCGATCGCGCACGGCGGGCGGCACTGGACCGGCGCGTACGGCCTGGCCAGGACCGACCCCGAGCAGCCGTTCCTGCCGCAGACGCGGATCCCGGTCGCCTCGATGACCAAGCCGTTCACCGCCACGGCGGTCCTGGCGCTGGCCGAGGCCGGCGCCGTCGACCTGGATCAGCCGGTACGCCGCTACCTGCCCGGTTTCCGCGTCGCCGACGGGTCCGCCACCGCGTCGGCGACGGTGCGGCACCTGCTCACCCATCTGACGGGCTGGCTGGGCGACGAGCCCGAGTTCGTCACCGACCGGGGGGACGGCGCGCTGGCCGCGCAGGTGGCCGCCTTCTCCGCGCTGCCGCAGTTCCTGCCGCCCGGCACGACCTTCTCCTACTGCAACACCGGCCTGGACGTGGCCGGGCGGCTGGTCGAGGTGGTGAGCGGGCAGAGCTACGAGTCGTTCGTCGAGGACCGCGTCCTGACGCCGCTCGGCATGACCGGCTCGACCTTCTTCGCCGAACGCGTGGTCTCCCAGCCCGCCGCCGCCGGCCACACCCGCGAGGACGACGGCGCCCCGCACCCGGTCCAGGACGCGTGGCTGCTGCCCCGCGGCGTCAACCCCTCCGGCGGCCTGATCTCCACGGCCGGCGACCAGCTGCTCTGGATGCGCTGGTGGCTGGGCGAGCTGGACGTGGCCGGGCCGCTGTCTCCGGAGACACGCGCGGCGATGATCTCCGACCCGGTGCCCGTGCGGGCGGGACAGGCCGCGACCGGGCTCGGCTGGCACCTCGACTACCTGCCGCGCGGTGCGACGCGGGTGAGCGCCGTCTACCACGAGGGCAGCCTGCACGGCACCGCGACCGTCTGCCGTTTCGTGCCCGAGGCCGGCCTCGCGGTGGTGGTGCTCACCAACGCCGACGACGGGCAGCTGGCCTACCGGGAGATTGGCGACGCGCTCCTGGCCGAGCTGGCCGGGATCGGCAAGCCGGACCGGAAGGTCTTCCGGGACACCGGTGAGCAGGATCTCGCCCCCTACGCGGGCGCCTACAGCACCCCCGAGCGGCAGGACATGTCCTCGCGCGTCGAGGTCACCGTCCGGCCGGGCACCCTGGGCCTGCGGGTGACGACCGTCCACTACGACCGGCCGCTGGAGATGGGCGCGGGCCGGGTCGAGGCCGACGAGTTCGCGCTCCTGGACGGCCCGTGGCGCGACGAGCCCCTCGCGTTCCTGCGCGAACCCACCGGCGAGCTGCTCGGGCTCCGCATCGCCGGCCGTGTCTTTCTCTACCAAGGAGGTACCGCGTGAAGCGCCGCCTGACGCTCGACGACCTGTGGGACTTCGCGATCCCCAGCTCCCCCGCCCTGTCCCCCGACGGCTCGCGCGTCGTCTACGCGCTGCGCACCGCCGAGCGCGAGCCCGACCGCAACGTGCGCGCGCTGTGGATCGTCGAGACCGCCGGTACGGCGGGGCCGCGCCGGCTGACCCACGGCCCGTCCGACGGCGCGCCGGCCTGGTCGCCGGACGGCTCCCGGCTGGCGTTCCTGCGCGAGGGGCAGCTGTTCACGCTGCGCCTCGACGGCGGCGAGCCGGAGCGGCTCACCGACCTGCCGCTCGGCGCCGGAGCGCCCCGCTGGAGCCCGGACGGCGAACGGATCGCCTTCTCCGCGGCGGTACGCGTGGCCGAATCCTGGCCGGGCGGCCCCATGGTCATCGACCGGCTCGGCTACAAGGCCGACGGCGCCGGGCTGCGCGCCACCGTCCGCCGCCAGGTGCACGTTCTCGACGTGGGCACCGGCGAGGTGCGCCAGGTCACCTCCGGCGACTGGGACGCCGGCGAGCCCGCCTGGTCACCGGACGGGACCCGGCTGGCCTACACCTCGGGGGCCGGGGACAACGCCGACCTGACGCTGACGGCGGCGCCGTACGTGGTGGACCTCGACGGCGGGCGGCCGCGGCCGGTCGGCGACGAGAAGGGCTGGTTCGGCGGCGTCCACTGGTACCCGGACGGCTCCGCGCTGCTGGCGGTCGGCCTGCCCGAGGTGCGCATCGGGCACACGCGGCTGGTGAAGCTCCCCCTGGACGGCGGCCCGCCCGTCGACCTGACCCGGGACCTGGATCGCAACGTGATGCCGGGCGGCCCGGAGTGGCCGGGCGGCGCCCCGCGCTTCACCCGCGACGGCGCGCACGTGCTCTTCTGCGCCCGCGAGCGCGGCAGCACCCTGCTGTACCGGGTGCCCGCGGACGGCGGACGTCCTGAGCCGGTCCTGACCGGCAGCGTCTCCGGGCTGAGCACCTCACCCGGCGACGTGACCGCGGTCGTCACCGTCACCACGCGCTCCCACGGCGAGATCGCGCTGGCCGACCTGGAGACCGGGCAGGTGCGCGAGCTGACCGCGCACACCGCGAGCGCGCTGCCGGACGTGGAGTTCATCCAGCCGCAGGAGCGGGAGTTCACGATCGGCGACGGGAGCACCGTCCACGGCTGGATCCTGCGCGAGCCCGGCGCCACCGGCGCGGGACCGCTCCTGCTGGACGCGCACGGCGGCCCGCACCTGGCCTGGGCGCCCCACCTCGAACCCGCCCACCCCTACCACCAGCTGCTGGCCGCCCAGGGCTGGACCGTACTCCTGCTCAACCCGCGCGCCAGCGACGGCTACGGCGAGGACTTCTACGCCGCCAGCGTCGGCCACTGGGGCCGAGGCGACGAACGCGACTTCCTCGACCCCGTGGAGCAGTTGGTCGACGAGGGCGTGGCCGACCCCGACCGGCTGACGATCTGCGGCTACAGCTACGGCGGCTTCACCACCTGCCACCTGACCACGCGTACCGACCGCTTCGCCGCCGCCGTGGCCGGCGGGCCGGTGACGAACCTGCTCAGCATGTCCGGCAGCTCCGACGACAGCCACGTCTTCGCCGCGCTGGAGTTCGGCGGCGACGTCTACTCCGGGGGCGAGCTCCTGCGGGCGCAGTCGCCCATCGAGCGCGTACGGCACGTGCGCACCCCGACCCTGCTCGTGCACGCGATCAACGACGACCGCTGCCCGGTGGGCCAGTCGGAGGAATGGTTCACGGCGCTGCGCACACTCGGCGTCCCCACCGAAATGGTCCTCTACCCGGACGAGTCCCACCAGTTCCTGGTCGACGGCCGCCCCTCGAACCGGGTCGACTACAGCCGCCAGATCGTCCGCTGGCTCACCACCCACGTCCACTGACCCTTCAGGCCCGGCGGAGACGTACGCCAGGTGCGTCCGTTCTCGTTCGCCGAGCTCAGCCGGGCCGGGCGCGCACGCCGATGAGGCCGACCGCCCGCCCGGCACCGCCTCCCCCGCGACCCCCCGCGTCAGCCCGCTCGCGAGGTGCCGCCCCGGTCATTCGGCCGGTTGGCTCGACTCCGGTGTGGGCTCGTCGGTGGGCTGCTGGGTGCCCTGTCCGCTGACCATGACGTAGGTGGCGTCACCCTTGAGGTTCTGGTGGATCACCAGGGTCGCCGAGCCGCTCGATCCGGTGCTCGCCGGAGCGAACCACACCTTGAGCGTGCACTCGTCATCGGCGTCGAGAGCCTGGCCGGCGCAGGCGTTGTCGTGCTGGAAATCGCCGGGGTTGTCGCCCTCGAACTCGATGCCGGCGATTTTCAGCGTGGCCGTTCCCGTGCTCAGCACGCGCACTTCCTGCGCGCAGTCGCCGCCCTCGCAGGAAAAGGTCAGGGATTTCGGAGTCACGGCGATTCCAGGGGCTTTTTTCGGACCGCCTGGAACGCTCTCCCGAATCGTTTCGCGTTGCGTTTCCGAGCTTCCCCCGTCGCCGGAGGCCCAGGGCAGCGGCACCTGACGGGACGTGATCAGTGCGCCGGTGATCGTCGCCGCGGCGGCGATCAATGCCGCGGCGATCGCCACACCTCGGGTCGACATGATGCCCCTCCGAACGTCGCCACGAATCCGGCGGATTCAGTTTTCCGTCGTCGGCGGCGCGACGTCCGCAGGTTTGCCCGGCCGCGCCTCGATCGCATTCTCGCTTTTCGCCGGGGCCCGCGAATGAGTAGGCCCTACTCATTCCGCCGGGGACGCGCTTCGCGGTGGCGGGCGAACCACGCGCGCGACGACGGCGGCACGAAGAGCAGGACGATGACGGCGGCGCCGGCCAGCGCCATGACGGACGCGCCCGCGAGCACGGCGGGCGGCGCGCCCGTGCCCGTCAGCGCGTCGGCCAGCGTGGTGCCCCCGTAGAGGACGACGAAGGCGCCGAAGAAGGCGGCCAGGACGCGGGGGCCACGCCATCCCGGCCACAGCCCGCGCGCGATCGCCGCGCCGAGGAGGCCGAAGGCCCCCGGCAGTACGGCGCTGCGCGGCAGGCCGCCCGCGATCAGGAGGGCGCCGGTGCCGAGGAGCAGCGCGGCGACGACGCCGACGGCGACCACCGCGCCGATCACGGGCGCCGGGGGCATGGGTTCGCTCGTGACACCAACATGGCCGGGACGGGCAGGGGTGAAACCTGTTTCATGACCTGCTCCAGAACGAATGTTTACTCATGGAGTTGATCTTGTTAGTATCGGGTTTCTTATCGGTGATGATGGATTTTGACACCATAGACAGAATCCTCGGCGCGCCGCCCGCATATCCGGCATGGCGGGTGGCGCATATGGCCGCGAAGGCGGGGATATTGGCGACCTGGTTGTCCTCGGCGCAGGCCCGGGACATCGAGCTCACCGGCGCGGCGACGGCCTATCTGGAACGGGCCCGCCGCCGGGTCGCCGAGCTGGCCAGAGTGGGTGAGGAGCAGGCGGCGGCGCACGGGCTGACCGTGCTCAAAGGGCGCAGGATCGCCGTTCACATGCCCGGATGGATGCTGCGCCAATCCGGGGACGCCGACCTGGTCGCGCCCGACGAGGAGGCGCTGTGGCGCTGCGTCCTGGACCTGTCGGCGCGTTACGGCGCCCTCCCGCAGGGTGTCAGTGTCATGGACGGAGAATTCGGACGGCATATCTGCGTGGCCATGAAGTGGCCGGCCGAGGAGCCACATCTCGACAAACCGATGGGCGCCGACGTCTCCACCTGTGCGTTCACCGGCGACCTGAAGGGAGTTCCGGTAAGGGCCGTTCCACCTGAACACGATGATTTATGCGGGCTGTTCGCCGTGGCCGAGGAAAGGTTCCAGCGCAAATTCCGAATTAAGGACCTCCTCGACTTTTCCGTGCTCGCCGGCCTCGCCGAGCGACGCCTGGGCGACGCGCTGGTGAGCGTGGTCCGCGAGCACGCCGAGGCGCTCGCGCTCGCCCCCGAGCTGCGCGCGCTCATCAAGAAGACCGGCCCCTGGTCACCCCTCTCGCCGCGCTGGCGCGCGACCCTGGACGAACTGGGACCACCGGCCAAGGCCGAGAAGGCGCGCAGGCGGCCCGGCCGGGCGGGGGTCGCGCGGGTGCGGTACGGCTTCCCGCTGGACACCGTGCCGAGCCGCGCGATGAGGGCCACCGTCCACCGCGGGCCGGGCGGCGACGTGGCCACCACCCCGCTCGGCAGCTGCCTGCTCGTCGAGACCCCCGTGCTCACCGAGGACGTCGTGGCCGAAGCCCTCGGCCACGCACGGACACTCGCAGCAGAAGGAGGTGAATCCCATGCGTCACATCGTGACCGCTGAATTCAAGATCATGACCACCGGCACGGTCAAGCCCGGCAAGTAGCGCAACGGCGGGACGCTCCTCGGGCCGCTGGGGAGCGACCGCTCATCGTCACCCCTGGAGATCACGCATGACGGCAGGCTCCTACCCCTTCGGCCCACCCGACCTGCTGCGCCTGCACCCCCGTTTCGCGCAGTTGCGCGAAAGCGAGCCGCTCTCGCGGGTCCGGATGCCCTACGGCCGCGAAGGCTGGCTCGCGACCCGCTACGAGGACGTGCGCGCGATCATCTCCGACCCCCGCTTCAGCCGGGCGCGGGCGGCCGGCGCCGACGTGCCGCGCATGACGCCCCTGCCCGGTGGGGCCGGCTCCATGGCGATGATGGACGCCCCCGAGCACACCCGGATGCGCCGCCTGGTCTCCAAGGCGTTCTCCCTGCGGCGGATCGAGGAGCTGAGGCCCTCGGTGACCGCCCGCGCCGAGACGCTCCTGCGCGACCTGCGCCCACCCGCCGACCTCATGCGGGACTTCGGCGCGCCGCTGGCGCTGATGACGATCTGCGACATGCTCGGCGTCCCGTACGGCGAGCGCGACCGGTTCGGCGGCTGGGCGGAGGTCGTGGTGACCACCACCGCCTACACCGCCGAGGAGGTCGAGCGCGTCCTGGGCGAGTTCGCCCAATACCTGCTGGAACTGGTCGAGCGGCGGCGCGCCGTACCGAGGGACGACCTGCTGAGCGCGCTCGTGCACGCCCGCGACAGCGAGCGGCGGCTCAGCGAGCAGGAGCTGGTCACCTTCCTCGGCAGCTCGCTGACCACCGGCCAGGACAACGTGGCCAAGCAGGTCGGCAACATGGCCTACACGCTGCTGACCGAGCCCGGCCTCTACCGGAGCCTGGTCGAACGGCCCGGGGCGATCCCGGGGGCGGTCGAGGAACTGCTGCGCTACCTGGTCATCAGCCCCGGTCTCGGCATCGCCAGGATCGCCACCGAGGACGTCGAGATCGGCGGGCGGACCATCCGCGAGGGCGAGGCGGTGCTCGTCTCCTTCGCCTCGGCCAACCGCGACCCCGGCGCCTTCCCCGATCCCGATCAGATCGACGTGGAGCGCGAGGGCAGCGCGCACCTGACGTTCGGGCCGGGGCTGCACCACTGCCTGGCCGCCTCGCTGGTGCGGATGGAACTGCAGGAGGCGGTGCGGGCGCTCGTGCGCGGCTGTCCCGGTCTGCGGCTGGCCGTACCGGAGGAGGAGGTCGAGTGGCTGACCACGGCGATCACGATCGGACCGGTGCGGCTGCCGGTGCGGTGGTGAGCCTCTGGCGGCACGCCGACTTCGTGCGGCTGTGGTCGGCGAACACCGTCAGCCAGCTCGGCAGCCGCGCCGGCGCGATCGCCGTCCCGCTGGTGGCGGTCACCGCGCTGGCGGCCACGCCCCTGGAGATGGGGCTGCTCAACGCCGCGGGCACGGTCGGCGCGCTGCTGTTCGGGCTGCCCGCGGGCGCGTGGGTGGACCGGATGCGACGCCGGCGCGTCCTGCTCACCGCCGACGTCACGCGGGCGCTGCTGCTCCTGTCGATCCCCCTCGGGTACGCCGCCGGGGTGCTCACCGTCTGGCAGCTTCTGGCCGTCGCCCTGCTGGTGAGCATCGGGACGATCTTCTTCGACGTGGCCCATCTGGCGTACGTGCCGGCACTGGTCGAGCGCGAGCGGCTCATCGAGGCCAACGCCAAGCTGCAGGCCAGCTACTCCGTCGCGGTGGTGACCGGGCCCAGCCTCGGCGGCCTGATCGCCGGGCTGGCCGGCGCGGCCGCCACGGTGTCGGTCACCGCGGTGACGTTCCTGGCCTCGGCCGGGCTGCTGCGCCGTATCCGCACGCCCGACCCCGCGCCGGCGGGGGCGAGCAAGCGGGGGACGCCGGCCGACATCGGCGAGGGGCTGCGCTTCCTGCTGCGCGACCCGGCGCTGCGCGCGATCGGCTTCTGCACCGGCAGCGTCAACCTGTTCATGTCGATGGTCGCCGCGCTGCTGGTGCTGTTCCTGACGCGCGAGCTGGGGCTTTCGCCGGTGATGACCGGTCTGGTGGCCGCCGCGTCCGGCGCGGGCGGGGTGCTCGCGGCCGTGACCGTCAAGCGGTGGACGCGCGCGTTCGGCCCCACCCGCACGATCGTGCTGTCGCTGCTGCTCACCGAGCCGCTCGGCGTGCTGATGGCGCTGTCCTCGCGCGGCTGGGGGGTCGCGCTGTTCGTCTGCGGCTGGTTCGCCTGCGGGTACGGCGGGACGCTCTACAACATCGTCCAGGTCAGCTACCGCCAGAGCGCCTGCCCGGATCATCTGCTCGGCCGGGTGCAGGCGGCCAACCGGTTCCTGGCCTTCGCCATGGCCCCGGCCGGCGGGCTGCTGGGCGGCGCGCTGGGCACGTGGCTGGGCGTGCGGCCCACCATCCTGATCGGCGTCCTGGGCGCGGTCGCCTCGACGCTGTGGCTGATCCTGTCGCCGCTGCGGCGGGCGAGCGGCGCGCCGTCGGCCGCCTGAGACGGCTCACACGGCCGCGTCGCCGCCGTCCAGGACCAGGTCGGCGCCGGTCATCCAGGACGACTCGTCCGAGGCCAGGAAGACGGCGGCGCCGGCGAAGTCGGCCGGGCGTCCTGGCCGGCCCAGCGGGATGTCCTTGCTGCGCTCGTGCCACAGGTCGGGGTCGTCACGCCACTGCGGGGAGTTGGCCTTGGTGGCGGTCAGGCCGGGAGAGATCGTGTTGACCCGGATGCCGTACCGCGCCAGCTCGTACGCGGTGCTGCGCGTCAGCATCGACAGCCCGGCCTTGCTGGACTGGTAGTGGGCCATCGCGCTGACCGCCTTGAAGGCGCTGATCGAGCTGATGTTGATGACGCTGCCCGGTGCGCCCTCCTCGCGCAGCCGCGCGGCGAAGGCCTGGGTGGCGAAGAACGGGAAGCGCAGGTTGACCGCCATCACCCGCTCGTACTCCTCCGGCGTGAGGTCCAGGAACCCGGTCCTGGTCATCGTGGCGGCGTTGTTCACCAGGACGTCGGCGACCCCCAGCGCGCGGCCCGCCGCCTCCATCAGCTTCCGGACGCCGTCGGGGTCGGCGCCGTCCAGCAGCATGTAGTGCGCCCGCACGCCGTACCCGCGCAGCTCGGCGAGGGTGTCACGGGCCGCGTCCTCGTCGCGCAGGGCGGTGAGGAACACCTCGCAGCCCTCGCGGGCGAAGGCCACGGCGATGGCCCGCCCGATGCCGTTGGCGCCGCCGGTGACGATGGCCCGCCGCCCCTTCAACCTGTCCATGTGCCCGCCCATCCGCTGTAGAAGATCGTTTGACGACACCCTAGCCGTCCGGAACCCCGACAACAAGAATTGTCTTGACAAAAGTTTTTGTCGGCGAAATGCTCGGGGACATGAACAGAACCCTTCTGATGTGCGGCGTCCTGGCCGGTCCCCTCTACGTCCTGGTCTCCCTGGCCCAGGCCCTCACCCGCGAGCCGTTCGACCTCACCCGCCACGCCGCCAGCCTGCTGAGCAACGGCGACCTCGGCTGGATCCAGATCGCCAACTTCGTGATCACGGGGGTGCTCGTCATCGCCTTCTCGTACGCGCTCGAGCGGCCCTGGGCCCCCTGGCTCATCCGCGCCTACGGCCTCGGCCTCATCGGCGCCGGAGCGTTCGCCGCCGACCCCGCGCTCGGCTTCCCCGCCGGCACCCCCGACGGCCCGCCCGCCGCCATCACCTGGCACGGCATGCTGCACTTCGTCGCGGGCGGCGTCGGCTTCCTGTGCATGATCGCCGCCTGCCTGCTCCACGCCCGCCGCCACGCCGCCGAACGCCGGACCGGCTGGGCCCTCTTCTCCGCGCTGACCGGCGTGCTGTTCCTCGCCGCCTTCGCCGGCATCGCCTCCGGCAACTCCTCCGCCCTGGTCAACGTGGCCTTCGCGCTGGCCGTGGTGCTGTCGTGGTCCTGGATCGCCGCCACCGGCCTGCGCTTCCTGCGCGAGGCCCGGTGAGCCCCGCCGCGCCACCGGCACGGCGGGGCTCCGGGGGTCAGACCGAGTACCTGCAGAGCAGCGCCTGGCTCACCCCCTGGGAGTAGCCGATGAAGTTCCACGTCGGGTGGAAGTACACGCAGGCCTGGCTCGGGTTGCCCGCCCCCGTGAAGACCAGGCCCGGCGTGCCGAAGCGGTAGCAGTTCAGCCAGCCGTTGTAGAAGCCGATGCCCGAGGTGGGGTTGACCTGGGCGGCGCAGTACCCGCCAAGGGTCAGCGGGCTGAAGACGTCCTCGACGACGGCGGTGGCGTGGGCCTGGGCGGGGGCGGCGGACAGGGCGAGAAGCGCTGCGGAGGCGAGCACGGCGAGACGACGGAGCATGGAACCTCCATGTACCAGGGGGATGGTGCTTGATCGCAGTATTAAATAGGAAACTTTCCTATGCAATAGAGGATTTTCCGGATGCACCGGCGCCTCGGCACGACCTCGACCAGAATGGGACACCGGGCGTTCACGGACGGTGTCTACTCTCGGGTTTCGACACCCCCGGCCAGGAAAGGGTCACACCGATGAAGAGACGCAACTTCCTGCGTGCCTCGGTTCTCGGCGCCGGCGCCATGGCGCTGCCCTTCACCCTCTGGGAAGGCACGGCGCTGGCCGCGCCCGCCCAGAACGCGCCCAGCCCCTACGGCCCGCTGGGCTCCGCGGACGCCAACGGCATCCTGCTGCCCGCCGGCTTCACCGGCCAGGTGATCGCCCGCTCCGGCCAGACGGTCCCCGGTACGTCCTTGACCTGGCACAACGCCCCCGACGGCGGCGCCTGCTTCGCCGACGGCGCGGGCTGGATCTACGTCTCCAACTCCGAGATCAACCCCGGCGGCGGCGCGTCGGCCATCCGCTTCACCTCCTCCGGAGCCGTGCAGTCGGCCCAGCGCATCCTCACCGGCACCCGGCAGAACTGCGCGGGCGGCAAGACGCCGTGGAACACCTGGCTGTCGTGCGAGGAGGTGAGCCGCGGGTTCGTCTACGAGACCTATCCCTTCGGCGGCGCCGCCGTACAGCGGGCCGCCATGGGGCGGTTCAAGCACGAGGCCGCCGCCGCCGACCCGGTCCGCCGGGTGATCTACCTGACCGAGGACGAGAGCAACGGCAGGTTCTACCGCTTCGTCCCCTCGACCTGGGGCGACCTGTCCGGCGGCACCCTGCAGGTGCTCGTCGCCGGCTCTTCCACCTCGGGCTCCTTCAGCTGGGCGAACGTCCCCGACCCCGACGGCTCCCCCACCGCCACCCGCAGCCAGGTCTCCGGCTCCAAGTCCTTCAACGGCGGCGAAGGCTGCCACTACGCCGACGACACCGTCTGGTTCACCACCAAGGGCGACAACCGGCTCTGGCAGCTCAACCTGGCGAACAACACCTACGAGCTGGCCTACGACGACAGCCTGGTCAGCCCCGGCAGCCCGCCCCTGACCGGCGTCGACAACGTGACCGGCTCGACCGGCGGCGACCTGTACGTGGCCGAGGACGGCGGCAACATGGAGATCTGCATGATCACCCCGAACGACCAGATCTCGGTGTTCCTGCGCATCAGCGGCCAGGGCTCGTCGGAGATCACCGGCCCGGCGTTCAACCCCGCGGGCGACCGCCTGTACTTCTCCTCCCAGCGCGGCACCAGCGGCTCCTCCTCCGGCGGCATCACCTACTGCGTGACCGGCCCGTTCCGCCCCTGACCCGTCTTCGGCGCTCACCCGGACGATGACGCGGCCGATGTGCCGGCCGAACGGCACATCGGCCGCGCCGGTCGAACGGCAAGCCGCGGCGGTCGATCCGCCGCAACTGCCCGCTCCTGCCCGCGACCCCTTCAGAGCCCTTCCGCGCCGCGGGTTCAGTCGTCCATGGCCTCGGACAGGGCGGGGTCCAGAGTTTCGAGCCGTTCGCGCAGGTAGAGCGGCACTCCGGTGAGCCGCAACTCGGTACGCTGCCGCAGCGTGACCAGGGCGGCCAGCCCGTCGGAGTCCCACGGACCGGCCTCGGTCAGGTCCAGCACGAGGCTCGGCAGGCTCCGCGCCCGCTCCAGCAGTTCCAGCGCCGCGCCGTGGTCGAACAGGCCGGACAGGCGCAGCACCGCGCGTCCGTGGTCATGCTCCGGCAGGATCGTCGCGGGACGCTCGGCGGCCTCGCCGGGAAGCGCCATGGCGATGGTGGTGTGCGTTCCGCCGGGGCCCGTGGACACCGTCTGCTCGTCAGCCAGCGTGCGCACGATCCAGAGCCCGTGGCCGTGCCTGCGGGGCCACGGCTCGCCGGGCAGGTCGTCCTCGCCCCGGCCGGGGTCGCCGACCCGGCACCACACCATCCCGTCCCGTGCCCAGAGCGTCACCGTGCCGTGCCCGGATCCGTGGCGCACGGCGTTCATGGCCAGTTCGTGCACGGCGATGACCAGGTCGGCGGCGCGGCCGTGCGGCAGCCCCACGTCGGTGGCGTGCGCCTCCACACTGGCTCTGAGCGCGTAGAGGGAGCCGCCGTCGAAATCCATCGCGAGCAGGATCTCACCGCCGCCGGGCGGATCGACGGCGGGATCGGTGCGGGGCGGCCGCTCCGCACCGGTGGGCGGGTCCAGGGGCTGGTCACCGTTCATCGGCGGTTTCCACCGTAGCACCGGCGATGTCCGAAGCGCCGAGCAGCACGAAGCGCGCGGTGATCGCCGGATGGCAGCGCAGCACCACCTTGCGGTCCGGGCAGATGCTGCGCGCGCAGTCGAGGATCATCCGCGTGCAGGCGACGTCGATGAAGGTCAGCTCGGCCATGTTGACGGTGACGTCGGCGTCGCCGCGGATGACCTCCGCCAGCGCCAGGGCCAGGGACTCCCCCGCCGTGGAGTCGATCTGCCCGGCCAGCCGGATGCCCGGCGGCGCGTACTGCCGGCAGATGCGCAGCAGCGGATCGTCGTGGTAGGTGGCGGCGGCGACCGAGCGTGTGTGGAAGGCCGACACCGACGCGAGCGTGACCGGGTCGAAGCGCTCGCGGTCGTACTGGCACAGCACCGACACGCGGGTGCCCGCCAGCGTCTCGGCGATCTGCCGCTCGAAGGCGGGCAGCTGCTCGACGCCCTGGATCGGGCTCAGCGCCCAGCCCATGTCGATCGCCACGCGCAGGCCGCGATGCGCCCGCTCGGCCTCGTCGCGCTGGGCGCGCAGCCACCGCATGGCGTCCTCCAGCGCGAACTGCCGGCCGGACAGCAGCCCGTCCTGCCAGGCCACGATCCGCATCCGCCCGCTCTCGCCGGTGTGCCGGACCGCGAGGCCGCGCCGGTCGAGCTCGGCGCGGGCCGCCTGCGGCTCCTCGCTCAGCCACACCACCCGCAGCCCTTCCGCCAGCCCGTCGCGGATGTAGGCGGCGGTCAGGTCGAGGTACTCCTCGCGCTCGCCGAACGTGAGGCACGCGTGGTCGTCCAGTGTCAGATCCGTGATCTGCGAGTCCGCGTCTATCGACCCCACCCACTCCTGTCGGGGCGCGTGCCGCGCATGCCACGCGGACGTGCCGGGCTCAGCCTAGGGCAAGGCCGGACCGGGGCCCGTCACGCCGGGCCCCGGTCCGGTGGCGGGAGGTGCGGTCACCAGCGGTCGGTGCCGTCAGGCTCCCCCTCCACGTCGCCGTCCGCCTCGATGCGCTCCTTGCGCACCTGGCCGGAGACGGTCTCGTCCTCGGTGACCTCCTCCTTGGCCAGCCGTACCCGCTCGACCGGGACGGCCTCGGTGTCCACGACGGCCCGCTCGGCGTGCAGCGTGACCTCGTGCTCGGCCTCGGTGATGTCCTGGCCGCGCATCGCCGCGTCGCGATTGGCCTCGGTGATGGGCTCGCGCTCGACGCGGACCTCCTCGTGGCTGACCGGCACGGTCACCTGCTCCTCCTGGGTGACGACGTACTTGCGCAGCCGGGCGTGGCCGCTCTCGTAGCGCTCGGTGCCCACCCGCAGGTGCTCCTCCGAGCGGGTCATCGCGTCCTCGGACGCCATGTCCGTGTGGGCGTCCACGTCGGAGCGGGCGCCCATGTCCGTGCGGGCGGCTGTGTCGGTGCGGGCGTCGGGGCTGCCGGGCTGCCCGGGTACGAGCGGCGGGCGCCGGCCGTCGCCCCACTCGACGCCGTAGTGGCGGTAGAGCTCGCGTTCCTCCCCCTCTGACAACCGGCCGCCGGCCTCGACGTCGACCCTCGGCGCGTCCTTGATCTGGTCCTTGCCGAATCCCGCTTCGACCCGGTCACCGATCATTCTGACCGCGCGCAGCGGTACGAACGACTCGTGCATGCCGAACCACCCGGTCTTGACCGTGAGCCACTCCGGGTCTCCGGACGTGTCGTCCACATAGATGGTCTTCACCTCCCCCACGCGGTCGCCGTCGCTGTCGTAGAGCGTGTGTCCGATCAGGTCGTGGATCTGCTCTTGCGTAATCACGTGAGAAACCCCCGATTCGCTTTTCTGGTTCGCTGCCCGCAGCCGGGGGGCCTATCGGGGGTTGCCCGAATGCCGAACCAACCCTTACCGGGGCTCACATCACGCGAACCGGGCGAACGGCCCCCCACAGCGCCGACCGCGGCACTCTCGCCCCAGGCGTCTCACATACCTGGTCAGGAGGCCGGCATGACCGTCGCTTGCACCAGGCGCCGATTGCATGGAAAGCGGCCGAATGTGGATCTACCCCGCCCCCCGGAGGACGGCGGCGCGCGCAGTTGCGCCCGGTGACTTGACCTGACCCCTTCCCAGCATTCATGATAATCCCGACCGATATAGCAGGAAAAGCGGGAAAGGCGGATGCGGTGCGATCACTCATCCTGCTGGGCCTGGTCGGCCTGGCCGCGCAGCTCGTCGACGGCAGCCTGGGCATGGCCTACGGCGTCACCTCCACCACATTGCTGCTGGCCATCGGCACCAACGCCGCCGCCGCGTCAGCGACCGTCCACCTGGCCGAGATCGGTACCACGCTGGCCTCCGGCATCTCTCACTGGCGCTTCGGCAACGTCGACTGGAAGGTCGTCGCCAAGATCGGCATCCCGGGCGCGATCGGCGCCTTCGCCGGAGCCACGTTCCTGTCGAGCCTGTCCACCGAGCTCGCCGCCCCGATCATGTCGGTCATCCTGCTGACGCTCGGCGTCTACATCCTCATCCGCTTCACCGCGTTCGGCCTGCCGCGCGGCAACCTGGGCAAGCCGCTGCGCAAGCGCTTCCTCGGCCCGCTCGGCCTGGTCGCCGGGTTCGTGGACGCCACCGGCGGCGGCGGCTGGGGACCCGTCGGCACCCCCGCGATCCTGGCCAGCGGCCGCATCCCGCCGCGCAAGGTGATCGGCTCGATCGACGCCAGCGAGTTCCTGGTCGCCATCGCGGCCAGCATCGGCTTCCTGGTCGGCATCGGCTCGGAGAACATCAACTTCGCCTGGGTCGGCGTCCTGCTGCTCGGCGGCGTGATCGCCGCACCCATCGCCGCCTGGCTGGTGCGCCACATCCCGCCGCGCATCCTGGGCTCGGCGGTCGGCGGTGTGATCATCCTGACGAACGTGCGTACCCTGCTGCGCAGCGACTGGATCGACGCGCCCGGCAACGTCCAGGCCATCGCCTACGTCCTCATCGCGCTGCTCTGGGTCGGCGCCATCGTCTACTCGGTACGCGAGTACCGCCGCGACAAGGCGAACGAGTCGGTGGAAGCCGTCGACTCCGAGCTGGACCGGCAGGAGGAGCCCACCCCGGCCTGAGCCGCCCGTGAATCGCCTGCGATGCCCCCGGCCGCGAGCCGGGGGCATCGCGCTTTTCCGAAGGAGTGTCCCCTTGAGAGCAGCTCACCGCCGCGGGGAACGCTGATGCGGATCTCCGCCAGAACCCAGTACGCGCTGCGCGCCATGTGCGCCCTGGCCACCGCCCCGGCCCCGGTGCACGCCCACCAGATCGCCGCCGGCCAGGACATCCCGCGCCGCTTCTGCGACAGCATCCTGCTGCACCTGCGCCGGGCCGGGCTCATCCGCAGCCGGCGCGGCCCCGAGGGCGGCTACTGGCTGGCCCGCCCGGCCGGGGACATCACTCTGGCCGACGTGATCGCCGTGACGGAGGGGGCCGAGCCGCCCGCCGCCCGCTTCCCCGGCGCCGCCGCCCCGCTGGCCGAGGTGTGGAAGCGGCTGGACGGCTACGAGGCGGCGCTGCTGGGCGAGGTCACGCTGGCCGACGTCACCACGCGGCCTTCCCGCTCCTGACGTACGGCCGGATCTTGACGAAGTACACCACCGCGCCCCAGGCCAGGGCCAGCAGCAGGAAGATCAGCGCGATCCGGCCGTTGCCCGACGCCGCCGACTCGCTCCTGGCGACGTACTCGGCGGCGGTGTAGACGGGCTTGCCGTCGACCACGGCCCCGACCGCGTGGATCCGGTTGGTCCCGTCGGGGTAGCGGGTGGCCGAGGTGAAGGCCTCCTCGGCGTCCTCGAGGATCTCCAGGCGTACGCGCATGCCCGCCGTGACCCCGCCCGCCGGAGTCGTGTCCAACCGGAACGAGACGTTCTGCGGGCGGCCGGTCAGCGTGAGCAGGTAGTCGACGCGGGTGGACTGGCGGTTGCCGGTGCCGGTCTGGGTCCTGGAGACGTCGAAGGCGGCGACGGTTCCCTCGATCACGTTGACCTCGGCCATGGTGAAGTCCGGTTCGCTCTTGCCGCCCCTGTCGTTGAAGAAGATCGCGAAGCCCAGCAGGACCAGAGCGGGCATGACCCACCGGATGATCGCTTTCACCGGCTGACTATCTCACATCCGCGAACATCCGCTCGATCCCATCCAAAGCGATCGTCAGCTTGCCGGCGAACCACTCCTCATGGCCGGGACCGGCGGCCCGGGTGATGACCTCCAGCACCCGGGGGTCGAAGTTGCCGGTCCAGGCGCGCGGCGGCTCGCGGTCGCCCTCCAACGCGCCGGCCAGCATGAAGTCCCGCGACAGGACGGTGTTGCAGGCCAGGTCCAGGACGAAGTCGACGGCGAGCGTGGCCTTGTCCGGCGACAGCCCCTGCTTGATCAGGTCGAGGCACAGCCGGTTGAACGCGACGATGAGCTCGTCGTTGGCCAGCAGGCGCCTGCCCGCCGCCATCATGAGGCCCGGGTTGTCGCGCAGGATGCCCCAGACCGTCCAGGCGGCGCCTTCCAGCAGGTCGCGCCAGTGCGCGCCCCCGGCCGGCCAGGCGGCCTGCCTGATCAGCAGCGTCACGCCGGTGTCGACGAGGTCGTCCTGGCCGCCGATGTGACGGTAGAGGGTCGCCTGGTTGACCCCGAGCCGCTGGGCGATCGCGCTCACGGACAGCTCGACGAACCCGTGCTCGACGACGGCCCTGGCCACGGCCTCCCGGTCGACCACCCGGGGGCGGCCGCCCTTTCTGGTCGGTTCGCGCATGGGTCCAGTATGGCGGTTTTGCGAATGCCGTTGCAAAACAGCGTGAGCCGCCACTACGGTAAGGCTTACCTAAGTCCTCCGAGGAGTGCCATGGCGCGGCTACGCGTGCTCTACCTGAGCGTCTTCATCATCTTCCTGGGCCAGCAGACCCTGAACCCGCTGATCGCGCCGCTGGCCCGCGAGGTCGGCCTGGCCGACTGGCAGGTCGGCGTCATGATCAGCACCTCGGCCGTCGTCGTCGTGCTCACCAGCCAGTTCTGGGGCCGCAAGTCCGCCCAGTGGGGCCGCAAGCCGGTGCTGGTCGGCGCCCTGACCGGGGCAACGGCGGCGATGCTGGCCTTCGCCGTCCTCGCGCACCTCGGGATCGCCGCGCTGCTCTCGGGCGCGCTGCTGTTCGGCCTGTTCGTGCTGACCAGGGGGGTGCTGTTCGGCGTCGCGTTCGCCGCGGTGCCGCCCACCGCCCAGGCGTACGCCGCCGACGCCACCGAGACCGAGCGCGACCGCCTGGCCGCGATGGCGGCGATCGGGGCCGCCCAGGGCATCGCGATGATCGCGGGAGCGGGCGTGGGCGGGCTGCTCGGCGGCTTCGGGATGCTGACCCCGCTCTACGCCGTCCCGCTGATCCTCGCGGTGGGCGCCGTGCTCGTCGCGGTGCTGGTCAAGCCGCAGGACGCCCGCGAGCTCGTGGCCGCGCCGCCCCGCGTGCGCCCGCTGGACCGGCGGGTGTGGCCGTACCTGCTGACAGGGTTCGGGATGTTCACCGCGCTCGGTTTCGTGCAGATCCTCATCGGCTTCCTGCTCCAGGACCGCAACGGCCTGTCGGCCACCCAGACCGCGGGCGCCACGGGCGGCACCCTGCTCGCGGCGGGGGTCGGCATGCTGCTCGCGCAGGTGGTCATCGTGCCCAGGGTCGGCTGGCCCGCGCGGCGGCTGATGCGCGCCGGCGCCCTGGTCGCGCTGGGCGGCCTGGTGCTGCTGCTGCCGGACCTCGGCCTGCCGGTGTTCGTCGCGGCCGTGCTGATCATCGGACTCGGGCTCGGGCTGGCCATCCCCGGCTACACGGCGGGCCCGACGTTCGCGATGACGAAGGAGGAGCAGGGCGGCCTGGCCGGGGTGGTGGCCGCGAACAACGCGCTCACGTTCGTCCTCGCGCCCACCCTCGCCACCTCCCTGTACGCGCTGTCGCCCCTGGTCCCGCTCGTCACCGCCGTCGCCATCATGGGCCTGGTGATCGTGCTGCTCTACACCCACCCGCTCCTGCGGCGGGACGGCGCCCGGCCCGAGCGGCCCGCCGAGGCGCGGCAGGGATAGGGTGGCTGGCCGACGACCGGGAGTGAGGGGACACGGTGGCTCGGACCAGGCCGGCGGGACAGCGGCGCGCGCAGTTGCTCGACGCGGCGGAGGCGCTCGTGCTCAGGGCCGGAGTCGAGTCGCTGACGGTCGATGACGTCACCGCCGGGGCCGGAGTCGCGAAGGGCACCTTCTACCTGCACTTCTCCAGCAAGGACGACCTGGTCGGCGCGCTCAGGGACCGGTACGTGGAGCGGTTCGCCGCCCGGCAGATCCAGATCGCGGGCTCGGCGGACGGGGTCGAGCGGGTCGAGCGGTGGATGCTGGCCGGCATCGCGGAGTATCTCGGCGACCTCCGGCTGCACGACGTGCTGTTCCACAGCTCCGCCCGGCCGGAGCGGCCCGGACCCAACCCGGCCGTCGACGCGATCGTCGCGCTGCTGGCCGAGGCCGGCGTGGCCGTGCCCGATCCGGGGGCGACGGCGATCGTGCTCTACCACGTGATGCACGGCAGTGCCGACCACGTCTACCACTTCCCCGCCGACCGGGACCGGCTGATGGCCGAGGCCGCGCGCCTGTGCCGCGCCCTCGTCACGATCTAGGCCTTCACCGGCGCGACGCGCGGGGGCGAGGTGTCCGCTGTTGGCCAGGTGACGGTGGTTGACGGACGGTCCGGACGGGAAAAGGTCGCTGGGTGGGCTTCCCCGGTCCCGGATCGGGTGCTCCAGCAGGCCGCCGTCATCGCTGGGTCCACCGACGGTCTCGTCCTGCCTGGAGGTATCTATGCTCCGTCATCCGTTACCGGTGCTCGCCGGCGTGGTCGCGCTGGTGTCGGCGGTGCTGGCCGCGCCCGCCCACGCCGCCTTCCCCGGCGGCAACGGCCCCATCTACTTCGTCGACCAGACGACCGACCCGGACAAGGAGATCTACCGGATCGACCCGGACGGCGGCGGCCTGACCAAGCTCACCGACAACGACGTCGCCGACTCCAACGCCGCGGCCAACGCCGACAACACGCGCGTGGCCTTCACCCGCTTCGCCGACGGCTCCCACCGGCTCTGGACGATGAACCCGGACGGCACCGGGCAGACCCAGGTGGACACCGGCGGCCCCGTCGTGGACGCGCCCGTCGACTGGTCGCCGGACGGCACGAAGATCATCTACCGGGCGGGCGACAGCACCCTGACCGTGGTCGGCCCGGACGGCTCCGGCCGTACCTCGCTCGGCGTGTTCGGCGACGCCCCCGCGTGGTCGCCGAACGGCGACAGGATCGCCTTCCGCGACCCCACCCGCAACATCTCCGTCATGAACGCCGACGGCTCCGGCGAGACCCAGCTCACCGGCTACAGCGGCAACGACGGCGCCGGACTACCCGACTGGTCGCCCGACGGCACCAAGATCACCTACGGCTGGACGCGCTTCGCGCCCAACCGCGCCCAGATCCACGTGATGAACGCCGACGGCAGCGGCCAGGCCAACCTCTCCAACGACGCCACCTTCAGCAGCGCGCCCCGCTGGTCGCCCGACGGCACCAAGATCGCCTACACCTCCGACAACGACCTGTTCACCATGAACACCGACGGCACCGGCAAGAGCGCGCTGGCCGTCATCCCCGGCTTCCAGTTCACGATCGACTGGGCCCCGGCCGGCGCCACCGACGTGGCCGTGGACCTGGCCGCGCAACCGCGCCTCGGCCTGCTCGTCCCCTACCTGAGCTACCGCATGACCGCGCGCAACGCCGGTCCCGGCCCGCTCACCTCGGCCACGCTGACCGCGACGCTGCCGCCCGGCAGGACCGCCACCAACCTCTCCCCCGGCTGCACGTCGGTCCCCGGCACCGTCACCTGCGCCTACACCGCGCTCTCGGCCGGCGCCTCGGCGAGCGCCACCTTCCGGCTCCCGCTCGGCCTGCTCAGCCTCGGCAACGTGACCGTCACCGCGACCCGCACCGCCTCGTCCCCCGCCGACCCCAACCCGGCCAACGACAGCGACGACGCCCCCTGCACCGTCGTCACCGTCCTGCTCGCCACCTGCGCCTGACCCCTTTGTCTCCGGTACGGCTCCCGCGCGCGGGAGCCGTCAAGGGGCGTCGCGCTGGATCCGGGCGCCGATCTGGACCCGGGAGGAGATGGCGAGCTTGGTGAGGATGTTCTCCATGTGGGTGTCCACGGTGCGTTTGGCGATGCCGAGCCGTTCGGCGATCTGCCGGTTGGTCAGGCCCTGGGACACCAGCCGGGCGATCTCGTACTCGCGTTTGGTCAGCGGCTCCGGCACGCTCCGCCCGGGTGCCGGCGGGTCGGTTTCGGCGAGGATGCCGGCCAGGGTGCGTTCGAGGCCGACCTCGTGGCCGATGCGGCGCTGGGCGTCGAAGGCCTCCTCGCCCAGCGCGTCCCTGCACTGCTGCTCCATGATCTCCCTGATGAGCGTGTGCTGGGGGCCGAACATGGAGATGCCGCTGACGGTGCGCGCGTCCTCGACGGAGCCGATCAGGCGCGCGGCCGCTTCCGGTGTGCCGAGGTTGAGCAGGCAGCCGCCGTAGAACTCCAGGGCGAGGGCGATGCCGAGCATGTCGTCGAGGTCGTGCTTGACACGCAGGGCCTCGCGCAGCCGCAGCAGGCCCGCCGACGGTTCCCCGCTGAGCATGAGCGTCATGCCCCACACCGCCTCGGCGTAGGAGCGGGCCCACAGCTCACCGGCCTCCGCCCCCGCCGTCACGACCGCGGCGGCCTGCTCGACGGCACCGTCGAAGTCGCCCTGCAGGGCGGCGACCACCGCGATGAACACCGGCCCGAGCGGGACGAGGACGTCGCGGGTGTCCAGGCGCGCGTGGATCGCGCTGCCTTCCTCCAGCCGGGTACGCGCCTCGGCCAGCTGACCGGCGAACAGGCCGGCGATGCCGTCGACCAGGGCGATGTAGCCCTTGAGCGGCTCGTCGCCGGTCGACTCGGCGAGGGCGGCCGCCCGGTCGAGCAGCGGCCGGGCCGCGTCGGCCTCGTCGTGCATGACGATGAACAGCGCGTGCATCGTCAGGCCCTCGCCGGAGGCGGTGGTGCCGGGGAAGGCCCGCCCGGCCCAGTAGCGGGCCTCGCCGATGAGCCCGTGCATCGCGATGAGCCGGGCGACGGTGAGGAACACCTCCTCGTGCCGGCCGCCGCGCAGCAGGTGGTCGCAGGCCTCGCGGATCTGGTGCTGCTCCCGTGCGTACCAGTCCAGCCAGCCCACCTGCGCGCCGGTCGGCAGGTCGCGCCGGGCCCGTGCGGCGTTCTCGACCAGCCAGCCGGCGATCCTGGTGCGCAGCGTGTCGCGCTCGCCGCGCCGTTCGAGCTCGCGGGCGCCGAACTCCCTGACGGTGTCCAGCAGACGGAAGCGGGCGTCGTCCTGGCTGCCGGTGCGCAGCACGATGGACTGGTCGACGAGGCTGGACAGCGTCGCGACGACGTCGTGGCGCGGCAGGTGCTCGTCGGCGCAGACGCGTTCGACGATGTCGAGGTCGAAGTCGCCGGTCAGCGCGGACAGCCGGGCCCACAGGAGCTTCTCCCGGGGCGAGCACAGCTCGAAGCTCCAGCCGATCGTGGCGTCGAGGGTCTGGTGGCGGCCGCGGCGGCCGCGCCTGCCGGGCACCTCCAGGATCCGGTGGTCGAGCCTGGCCAGGATCTGCTCGGCCGACAGGGTGCGTACGTGGGCGGCGGCCAGTTCGAGGGCGAGCGGGATGCCGTCGAGGCGCTCGCAGAGCCGGTGCACGGGCTGCAGGTTGGTGGTGGTCAGCCGCCAGTCGTGGGCGACGGCGGTGGCGCGGTCGGCGAACAGCCTGGCCGCCTCCGACAGCTCGGGCTCGTCGTCGGCCGCGGGAGGCACGCAGGTCAGCGGGCCGATGCCGAGGACGTGCTCGCCGGGGATGTTCAGCGGGATGCGGGTGGTGGTCAGGATGGTCAGGCGGGGGGCGGCGCGCAGGAGGCTCTCGGTGAGGTCGGCGCAGGCGTCGACCAGGTGCTCGCAGGTGTCGAGGATCAGGAGCAGGTGCCGGCCGGCCAGGTACTCGACCAGGATCGTGCCGGGGGCGCCGACATTCTGCGCGCTCAGGCCCAGCGACTCGCAGACCGTGGCGGCGATCAGGTCGGCCTCGTGCAGGGCGCCGAGGTCGATGAAGCAGATGCCGTCGGCGTAGTTGTCGGCCGTCTGCGCGACCGCCTGGATCGCCAGCCGCGTTTTGCCGACTCCACCCGGTCCGGCCAGCGTAATCAGCCGGGATTGACCGAACAGTCGCAGAATCTCGCGCAGCTCGGCATTTCTGCCGATGAAGCTCGTGAATTCCGCAGGCAGCCGCCCCATTCGCCGCTCTGTCGCCGAAATCATCACTCCGGGATCGTAACCGGCCGGTCACGGGCCGGATAGGGTATCGAACAGCTCCGAATGGGAACGCCGAATTTCCCGATGAACCTTCAGTGAATCGCCCGGTGAACGTCGCCTTTGGTTGACATATCTGTATTTTTCGGGATATCGGCGATTAATCCTGATAGTTTTCTGGGCGCATGGGGGCAATTCTTACCCGGGGGAGAAGAATGTGGCGCCTGGTCGCGGCTACTGCCGTGCTCATGGCGCTCGGCTACGGCACGGTCGCCGGGGACGACGACCTTTTCCCTTTCGGGCCGATGGTGCAGTACGCGTTCAGCATCCCGCCCGACGGCGAGATCAGATCGCTGATCATGGAGGCCGACACCGCCGCGGGCACGCGCGTGGAGATCCCGATCGAGCCGTATTACGTCGGCATCCGCCGCGCCGAGCTCGAAGGCCAGCTCGGACGCTACGTGGCCGAACCGTCGCTGCTGCAGGAACTGGCCGCCAACCACGCCAGGATCCGCCCGGAGGACCCGCGGCTGACCAGGATCTACGTGATCACCAAGGTCATCACGCTGAAGGACCGGCGCCCGGCGTCGACGCACCACGTGGAGAGGGTGACATGGCAGGTCCGCTGACCAGGTGGTGGTTCCCGCAGGAGCCGCTGCGGCGGGTCCGTCTCCTGGGGGTCATCGTCTATCTGTTCCTGCCGGTGGACATGATGCTGTTCACCGGCGGGGTGTGGGGGCACGCGCACGGCTCGTCCATCTACCGGCCGGTCCTGGTGGCGCGCCTGCTCCACCTGCCCGGGGCCGGTACGGCGCTGGTGTACACGCTGTTCGCGCTCGTCGTGCTCGCCGCGCTCACCGCCGCCGCCGGCCGGCTGCCGAGAGTGGCGGGCTACGTGGCCGCGCTCGGCTACACCTACTGGGCCGTGCTCGCGATGTCGTACGGCAAGGTCGACCACGACCACCTGGCCCTGATCGTCACCCTGTTCGTCCTGCCCACCGTGGGGCGTACCGCCGGGGCGCCGCGGAGCGGGCAGGCGGCGGGGTGGGCGTTGCGGTGCGTGCAGATCGCCGTCGTGGCCACCTATTTCCTGTCCGCCTACGCGAAGATCCGGCACGGCGGGTGGGAGTGGCCCAACGGCGCCACCTTCCAGTGGGCGGTCACCCGGCGCGGCACGTTCTTCGGGCACTTCGTGGCGGGCATACCCGGCGCGCTGCTCATCGGCCAGTGGGTGGTGCTGCTGGCCGAGACGGCCTCACCGATCCTGCTGTTCCTGCGCGGCAGGGCGCTGTACGCCGGGGTGGGGTTCTTTCTCGCCTTCCACTTCTTCACCTGGGCGGCCATCACGATCCACTTCCTGCCGCACGTGATCTGCCTGGCCGCGTTCCTACCTCTTGAGCGGATCTTCCAGCGCGCACGCCGCGGTGCCGCCGGGCAGCCGGTGCCGGTTGCCCGCGACAAGGCGGTAGACACCATGGGCTAGCCAGCGGATCGGCGGCAGCCGCAGGATCGCGCCGAGCGGGCTCCAGGGCAGGCCCGCGTGGAGGAGGAGCTTGGCCACCGCCTGGGCACCGCCGTACACGCCGGTTCCGGACACCCACAGCAGCTCGTAGCGCGCCCGCTCCTCCGTCACGCCGAGGGCGGCCAGGTCGGCCGCCTGCCAGGAGGTGATCCGCGGCCGGACGCGCATGCGCCGCTCGATGAAGCGCACGCACGTCGTGCAGAACCCGCAGTCTCCGTCGTAGACGAGCACGGCTGTCATGGATCCAACCTAACCCGTGCCGGACCGGGCGCGGCACAGGCGGGCGGCGTCAAGGAGGTCCTGGGTGTAGGGGTGGGCGGGGGCGGTGATGATCTGGTCGGTGGGGCCGCACTCCACGATGGCGCCCTGGTACATGACGGCGATGTGGTCGCTGACGTACCGGACGACGGCCAGGTTGTGGGAGATGAACAGCATCGTGAGCTTCAACTCCTGGCGCAGGTCCCTGATCGTGTTGAGGATCGCGCCCTGCACCGAGACGTCGAGGGCGGAGGTGATCTCGTCGGCGATGACGACCTTGGGGCGGCCGGCGAGGGCGCGGGCCAGCGCGACGCGCTGACGCTGGCCGCCCGACAGCTGGCCGGGCAGCATGGACGCGCGGCCGGGGTCGAGGCTGACCCGCGCGAGCAGGTCGGCGACGGCGGCGCGCCTGGCCGCGGCACCCTTGCGGGCCTCGCGTGGCATGGGCTCGGCGATGGACTCGCCGATGGTCATCCGGGGGTTGAGCGCGGAGTAGGGGTCCTGGAAGACCATTTGTAGCGGGCGCCGGCGGGTGGAGGTCACGTCGGCGCCGTCCAGGAGGACGCGGCCGGAGGTGATCGGCGACAGGCCGACAGCGGCACGGGCGAGGGTGGACTTGCCGGAGCCGGACTCGCCGACCAGGCCGACGGTCGTGCCGGACGGCACCGCGAGCGTGACCCCGTGCACGGCGCGGGCGGCGCCGAAGTGGACGGTCACGTCGTCGAAGAGCAGGTCACTCATGGGGCGGCTCCGGGTTCCAGCAGGCGAGGAAGTGGCCGGGCGCCGTCCGGGCCAGGGCGGGATCCTCGTGTACGCACCGCTCGGCGGCGAGGGCGCAGCGCGGCGCGAAGGCGCAGCCCGCCGGGACCTCGTGCGGGCTGGGCGGGCGGCCGGGGATGGTCGCCAGCGGCTGGTCCAGGTCAGTGTCCAGGTCGGGGACGGTGGCGAGCAGGGCCCGGGTGTAGGGGTGGCGCGGAGTGGCGGTGACGGGCAGATCCTCGACCACGCGGCCGGCGTACATGACCAGCAGCCGCGAGCAGGTCTTCCTGACCACGGAGATGTCGTGGCTGATCAGCAGTACGGCGGCGCCGTCCGCCCGGATGCGCGACAGCAGGCGGAGCACCTCGCGCTGGACCCTGACGTCCAGGGCGGTGGTGGGTTCGTCGGCCACGACCAGGCGCGGCCGCGCCATCAGCCCCATGCCGATCATCGCGCGCTGCCGCATTCCGCCGGAGAACTCGTGCGGGTACTGGCGGGCGCGCCGTTCCGGCTCTCCCACGTGGACGGCGCGCAGCCGGTCGACGGCGCGTTCCATGGCGGCCCGCCGCGACAGCCCCTGGTGGGCCTCGGCCACCTCGGCGAGCTGGCGGCCGATCCGCTGGGCCGGGTTGAAGGAGGTCATCGGGTCCTGGAAGACCATGGACAGGGAGGGGCCGAGGAGCGTACGCAACTCTCCCGGGCGGGCCGACAGCAGGGGGACGCCGAGGAAGTCGAGGCGGCTCGCCCGCACCACGCCGGGCGCCTCGATCAGGTTGGAGACGGCCAGCGCGGTCAGGCTCTTGCCGGAGCCCGACTCCCCCACGATGCCGACCGCCTCACCGGGGGCGATGGTGAAGCTGACGCCGCGGACGGGGGTGACGCCGGGGAAGGCGACCTCGAGGTTCTCGGCCACGAGCAGTTCGTCCTCGCCGCGGGCGGTCTTCGCCGGGGCGGGCGGCGGCCGTTTCCGAACCCGGGTCCTGGGCACGCGGATGCCGATCACGGCGGCGGCCGTCTCGCCGAAGAGGTTGAACGCCAGCCCGATGACCACGACGGCGATCCCGGGCGCCAGGGCGGCGGCGGGGTTGGTGTAGATGCGGTCGAGTCCTTCGCCGAGCAGCCGGCCCCAGTCGTATGCGGGCGCCTGTACGCCGATGCCGAGGAAGGAGAGGCCGGCGAAGGCGAGCAGGGCGGCGCCGGCGCCGATGGTGGCGTTGACGACGAGGGGTTCGCCGATGTTCGGCAGGATGTGCCGGGTCATGAGCCGGATCCTGCCGACCCCGGCCACCTTGGCGGCCGAGACGAAGTCGCGGCCGGAGACGGAGGCGGCCAGGGTCTGGGTGAGGCGGGCGAAGGCCGGGGCGCCGGCCAGGCCGATGGCGAGCACGGCGCCCTTGACGCCGACCCCGAAGATGACGGCGAGGAACAGGGCGAGCAGGAGGGCGGGGAAGGCGACGGCGATGTCGACGGCGGCGGTGACCAGGCGTCCGGCCCGCCGGGGCAGTACCGACGGCGCCAGACCCAGGATCACGCCGGCGACCAGGCCGATGGCGGTGGAGGCGAGCGCGAGCGAGACCGACAGCCGGGTGGCGACGACGACGCGCAGGAACAGGTCGCGGCCCAGGGAGTCGGTGCCCAGCAGGTGGCCGGCGGAGGGGCCCTGTTTGATGGCGGTGGTGTCGGTGAGCTCCGCGGCCTCGCCCCAGAGGATGGGCGCGAGGACGGCGAGCGCGCCGACGAGGACCAGCAGGACGGCCGAGCAGGCTCCGATCGGGGTGCGGACGGCGGCGAGCCATTTGCGGGCCATCAGCCCTCCTTGATCGCGGATCGGGGGTCGAGCGCCGCGAGGAGCACGTCGACCAGCAGGTTCACCAGCAGCACTCCGGCCCCGTAGACGAGGACGACGCCCTGGACCATCGGGTAGTCCTTGCTCAGGATCGACTCGACGATCGTGGAGCCCATCCCCGGCCAGGCGAAGACGTTCTCCACGAGCACGGTGCCGACGACCATCCCGGTCAGCGTGAGTCCGGCGACGGTGAGGGTGGCGGTGAGCGCGTTCGGCAGCGCGTGCCGGAGGTAGACCAGGCGGGCGGTCAGGCGCTTGGCGCGGGCCGTACGGATGTAGTCGTCGCCCAGGACCGACAGCAGCTCGACCCGCACGATCCTGGCCAGGATGGCCGCGGGCGCGATCGCGAGGGCGAGCACGGGCAGGACGTAGGAGATGAGCCCGTCCCGCCCGGCCACGGGAAACCACGGCAACTGTACGGCGAAGGCGTAGACGAGCCCCACGGCCAGCAGAAACTCGGGGATGGCGGCAAGGAAGACACTGGCGGAGGTGAAGGCCAGCTCCCCCGCACGGCGCCGCCCGCCCCTGGTGAGGACGGCCATGACGAGGCCGGCGGGGATGGCCGCCGCCAGTACCAGGGCGAACGCGGGCAGCGCGAGCTTGACGGTCTCGGGCAGCCGCTCGCCGATGGTCTGGGTCACGGGCATGTTGCTCACCATCGACGTGCCGAGGTCGCCGGTCACCAGGCCGCGCAGGAAGTCCAGGTACTGGGCCCAGAGCGGGTCGTCCAGGCCGAGGGCGGCGCGCCGTTCGCGGATGAGCTCGACCGGCGCGGTCAGCCCGAGCGCGCCGCGCACCGGGTCGCCGGGAATGAGGTGGATCATGAGGAACGCGGCGGTGACGAGGACCCAGAGCGAGACGGCGAACCGGCGGGTCCTGCGCAGCGCGAACGCCACCCAGGGGCTCCTCACCGCAGCACCCTGATGCTGGTCGGGATCGGCTGCTGCAGCCAGCCCTCCGTCGCGGCCTTGGCCTTGTGGAAGTAGTAGGGCTGCTGGGCGATGGAGATCGGGACGACGTCGGCCGCCTTGAACAGGGCCCGCTCGGCCTCGTTCCACAGCGCGCAGCCCGCGGCGCCGGTGGTGGCGGCGGCCTTGGCGGCCAGCCTGACGAAGTCGGGATTGTCGATGCCGGCGAAGTTCTGGCCCTTGGGCGGGACCTCGCCGGAGGCCCAGGGCAGGATGTGGCTGGGCAGGTCGAACTTGAACCCGGCCCAATAGGCGTCGAAGTCGCCGCTCTCGAACATGGTCCTGGACAGCGCCGCCGGATCGTCGGCGGTGAGCTTCACGGTGACGCCGACCGCCTGCCAGCGTTTGGCCACGAGTTCGGTGGCGGCCACGCTGCCCTCGCCCTCGCTGGGGCTGTAGTGCAGGTCCATGAGGAGCTTCCTGCCGTTCTTGGCGCGTGTGCCGTCGGCGCCCTTGGCCCATCCGGCCTGGTCGAGCAGGGTGGCGGCGCGGCCGGGATCGGCGGCGGGCAGGTGGCCGGTCGCGGAGTCGGCGGCGCACGGCTGGGCGAGGTTGGCCACCAGGCTGCCCGCCCGTCTGCCGGTGCCGGTGGTGGAGACCCTCGTCAGTTCGTCGAGGTCGAGGGCGGCGGTGAGCGCCTGGCGGACGAGCGGGTCGGCGCCGGGGCGGCCGTCGCGCTGGTTGTACCAGAGCTCGCCGAGGATGGTCGACACGTCGTAGCGTTCCAGTTTGCGGGCCTGGAGACGGTCGCGGTCGGGTCCGCCGACGCCGGCCATGTTGATCTCGCCGGACAGCAGCAGGTTGGCGCGGGTGGTCTCGTTCGGGATGACCTTGACCACGATCGTGGCGGGGGTGCCGGGGGCGTCGTTGGCGGCGCCGTCCGGGCCCCAGGTGTTGCCGTCGCGGCGGGTGAAGGTGTAGTGGTCGCCGCGGACGACCTTGGTGAGGACGAAGGGGCCGCTGCCGGCCGAGGTCGTCTCCAGGAGTTTGGGGTTGTCCAGGCCCCTGTCGCAGACGATGGGCACGCGGCCCAGTGTCTCGGCCAGGAGGGCGAAGGGCTTCTTCATCGTCACCTTCACCGTTCCCGCGGCGTCGTCGGCGCTGACCTCGAAGGGCGTGGCCGGCACCAGCAGGCCGTACATCGGCGACTGGTTCTTCGGGTCCTTGAGGAAGCCGAAGACCCGTGCGACGGTCCTCGGGGTGAGCGGGGATCCGTCGGAGCAGGTGATGCCCTTCCTCAGCGTGAAGGTGGCGGTCTGGGCGTCGGCCTTCCAGGAGGTCGCCAGCCCGGAGACGACCGTCCCCTCCGGGGTGACATTGACGAGCGCGTCGTAGGCCAGGCTGCCCATCTCCCCGAGCGGGAGCAGGTTGCGGTAGGGGTCGAGGATGCCCTGGTCGGCGGGGATGGCGAAGGTGAAGGTGCCGTCCTTGGCCAAGGTGTGCCCGCCGCCGCCCGGCGGTGACGCACCGGCGCAACCGGTGGCCAGGGCGGTGGAGACAAGGAGGATGAGCGGTTTGCGCATGGGTGGTTCCAATCGGCCGGCGTCCCCCGGTCTGAGCTGGTTGCGGCTCAGTTTCATACAGGGGAGGCCGCCGTCCTAACGACAGCAGTCGCAAGAATGAACCCGGCGCTTCGGCAGATTGTCGGAAGTCTCAGAGGTGGTGGCGCAGGCCCATCAGGCGGGCGATCTTCAGTCCGAGGTGGAGGGCCAGGCGGTCCTCGCCGTTGGCCAGGTGCGCGCCGGTGTACTCCTCGATCCGCTGCAGCCGGTAGTACAGCGTGGTGCGGTGCACGTACAGCTGCTCGGCGGCGGTCTGCACGTCGCCCGCGTGGTCGAGGAAGGCTTCGAGGGTGTCGGCGAGCTGTTCGCCCTTGGCCCCGGCGTCCAGCAGACGCCGCAGGCCCGGCGGGAGCGCCTGGGGAGTGAGCTCGTCGAGCGGAATGCGCACCAGCAGGCCGTAGACGCCCAGCCGGTCGAAGCCGGCGACCCGGCCGAACCCCTCCACCAGGCGGGTGACCCGGGCGGCCCGCCGGGCCTGGCCGTAGGACTGGAAGAAGGCCGACAGCTCGGTCACGGGCTCGCCGATCCCGGCGGCCACGTCGGCGCCCGACAGGTCGCGGTCGAGGTGGTCGAGGAGCTCTTCCGCGAGGTGGCGTTTGGCGTCACCACTGACCAGCGGGTCCTTGTCCGACAGCAGGAGCAGCCCGTGATCGCGGCGGACCAGGCTGATGTGGCGGCGGTCGGACAGGCGGCCGCTGACGCGTTCGAGCCAGCCCTCCAGCGTGGAGCGCTCGGTGTCGGTCAGCGCCTGCTCGCCGGCGTGGACGGTGACGACCATGGCCACGACGGGCTCGGCGGCCACGAAGAGGTCGGCGTCGATCAGCTCCTCCGCGGTGTGCTCGCGCAGCCGGGCGTCGTCGGCCACGACCAGGGCGCGCACGAGTTCCCTGGCCCGGCTCCGGTACAGCTCCTGGGCGAGCTGGTCGCGCTGGATGACGATGGCGATCGTGTCGAGCGTGGCCAGCACGCTGCCGAGCTCCTCCTCCGACAGCGGGCCGTCGCCTTCCAGGACCCAGATGAACCCCAGAAGCGCGCCCTCCTGCCGGATCGGCACGCACAGCCGCTGGATCGTGGCGCCGATCTCGGGCGCCACCGGCGGGCGGAAGGGCCCCGGCGCGGAGCGGGCGCCGGCGCCGAACGTCCACTCCAGCGCCCCGTCCGGGACGTCGCGCCGGAAGATGGACTGCTCGCGCAGCCGGTCGATCTCGCCGTACTCGTGCGAGGAGAAGGCCAGTTGCCGCAGCCGCCGGTCATCGACCGTGACGTTGCGCTGCAGCCGCCGGCCCAAGCCGTCCACGAGACGCTGCAACTCGCTGGTCACAGCGGTGAGCCTATAACCCGAAACACCACTGTCAGCCGGAAGTACGCTCATTTCCGCACGATACGCGCACCGGCCCCCCGTTTCCTCCGCGCCAGGACGAAGCCCGCGTGGCCCGCTTTCGACGGCTGTCCAAGCAACCGCCGCCCGTCGCAACCGGGCCCCGCTCTTTCCTGCGTCCGTCCGTCGAGCGGCGGGCCCGCGCGAGCCGACGATGGGCGGCATGACTCACAGGTTCCTGGCCAGCGGTTCGACATCGGGTCAGCCCGTCGCCTGCGCCGACCTCACCTCGATCGCCCACGGGGCCGGCTCGATGGCCGGGGTCGGGGCGGCGCTCGGCCCGGCTCTGGAGGAGGTGCGCGCACAGTTCTTCACCGCGATGGCGGGCGATCCGGGCGCGATCGTGGCGGTGGTGACCCGGCCGCCGCGTCCCGACGCCGACGACGGGCTGCTGTTCGTGGCGGCGGACGGGCCGCTCGGCGGATGCGGAGAGGCGTCGATGTTCGCCGGGGCGGTACGCTCCCCCGGCGACGGGGCCACGGTCGTCTTCGACACGGCGGGCGGGCTGATCCGCGCCACCGACCGGGGTGACGGCACGGTGACGCTGCGCATGCCGCCTGCGGCCCGGCCGCCGGGCACGTACGTGGTCGAGGTGGGCGGGCGGCCGTACACGGTGCGGGCGGTGAGCGTCGCGGGCAACTCCTTCCTCGCGCTGCCCGCCGCCGCGGCGGGCCTGGACCTCGACCGCCCGGACGAGCTGGCGGGGCCCGGCGACGCGTTCCTGCGCGAGGCGGGCGCGGCGCTGGCCGCGCGGACCGGTGCGCGGCCCGGCCTGCTGTTGCTGACCGAGCCCGTCGTGGACGGCGCCACCCGCAGCGCGGTCGTCTGGGGCGAGCGCATCGTCAACGTCGGCCCGTGCGGCACCGGCACCTGCGCCCGTCTCGTCCTCGCGCTCACCGACGGAGAGCTGGCCGAGGGCGAGACACTACGTCACTTCAGCCCGTACGGCAGCGCCTTCGAGGCCCGGCTGGACCGGGCCTCCGGCTGGGGCATCCTGCTGCGCGGCCGGGTGGACCTCAGCCGTTGACCGCCTCGAACACCCGCAGGAAGTTCTCCCCGATGATGCCGCGGACCTGGTCGTCGTCGTAGCCGCGCGAGACCAGGCCGCGGGTGAGGTTGACCAGGTCGCGGTAGTCGCGGAAGCCGTCCAGCGTCCTGGTCACCTTGTCGATGCCGTGCTCGGGCCGGAACCCGAAGTCGGCCTGCCTGCCGCCGAAGGCGGCCTCCATCACGTGATGGGGCAGCGCCAGCGGCCAGTCCGTGCCGATGGCCACGTGCTCCCAGCCGACGAGGTCGCTGATGTGGTCGACGTGGTCGAGGAACAGCTCGATGGTCGGGTCCGGGTCGTCCGGCGCGGCCAGGAAGAACGGCACGACGTAGACGCCGATCACCCCGCCCGTCCCCGCGATCGCGCGCAGTTCCTCGTCGCTCTTGGCCCGGTCGTGGGCGAAGACGGCGTTGGCGGAGGTGTGGGTGGCGATGACCGGCTTGCGGGAGGCGGCGCAGGCGTCGAGGGTGGTCTGGCGGCCCGAGTGCGCGGTGTCGACGATCACGCCGACGTCGTCGCAGCGGCGCACGAACTGGAGCCCGAAGTGGCTCAGCCCGGAGTCATAGCGCTCGGTGCAGCCGGCGCCGATGAAGTTCATGCTGTTGTAGGCGCAGTCGACGGTGTTGAGCACGCCCAGGTCGTGGGCGATGTCGATGAGGTCGAGGTCTCCTGGGGCGAGCATGTTCGTCTGGACCAGGCCCCAGACCGCCTGGCCGCCGGCGGCGTGCGCGGCCCGGATGTCGCCCGCCGTCCGGGCGCGGCGCATCCACGGGAAGGCCTCCAGCGCCCGGGCGGCCAGGTGCGCGGCGTCCAGGATCGACGCCTTGTCCCTGAGCACGTAGCCGCCGGTGGCAGGGGCGGTGACCCCGGAGGCGTCCATCAGTTCCTTGTACCTCGGGAACTGCCCGGCCAGTGCCTTCTTCTCCAGGAAGAAGGCGACGGTGAATAGGTCGTCGGAGCCGAGCGCGTCCAGCTCGGCGATGAGCTCGGCGGTCCAGACGTCGGGTGAGCAGGGGCCCTGGTAGAGCAGGTCGACGACGACGCCGTCGCGGTGCAGCCGCCGTGCCCGCTCCTCCTGCTCCGGCGTCAGGCCGAAGTCGAAGCGGCCGTACACGTGTTCCTCAGAGGCCATCACGCCTCCACTCCACCAAGGCCGGCCGGGGTTCGATGCCCGGCTTCAGCCGCGGGTCGGGGACCAGGGTGGTCGCGGACACCCGCAGGAGCACCTCGCCCGCCCACACGTCCAGGTCGTAGTCGCCGGCCCGGTCCATCGGCGGGCCGGTGCGCACCTTGGCCGAGCACTCCAGCAGCGGCACCGCCAGCACACGCGTGCTGTTCAGCTCGGCGTCGGTCAGCGGGCGCAGCTCCGGGATGCGGCCCGGCGCGATCCGCTCCACCAGCGCGTGCATCGCCTCCAGCTTCTCCTGCCGCTCCAGCACCTCGTGGGCGGCGCCGAGCACCACCACGGAGCGGTAGTTCATGGAGTTCTCCATCACCGAGCGGCCAAGCACCAGCGAGTCGACCACCGTCGCCTCGACGCAGATGGGCTCGCCCAGCATGCGCCCCAGCATCCGGTTGCGCTGGGAGCCGTGGAAGTAGAGCAGGTCACCGACGCGCGTGTGCAGGGTCGGCAGCACGTACGGCTGCCCGCCGTCGGCGAAGGCGACCCGGCACATCAGCGCGTCGTCGAGGATCCGCCGCACCAACGCCGGATCGTAGGATCCCCGATCCGCCTTGCGCCGGACCCGTACTCTCGGGCTCGCCGGTCCGGGAACCTCGTCGTTGCTCGTCACGGGCCTTCCTTTCTCCATCAGTGACCTGCCGCGCTACCGAGCCGGCGCGGATCGGCGACTCCGTGCAAGGTGCCGTCCTCGTCGATGGCGACGGCCTGGCAGCTGCCCATCTCCACCTCCCACGGCGAGACGCGGGTGACGCCGATCCCCCGCCGTTCCACCTCGGCGATGACGTCCTCGCCGATCGTGGCCTCCACCATCGGCCGCCTGCTCGGGTACATCGACGCGCCGAACATCGGCCGCAGCACCGACTCCCCGGGCGACATGCCGTGTTGCAGCACGTTCGCCGAGTTCTGGAAGACGTTCTGCAGCGCGGAGATGCTCGGCGAGGCCGCCGCGTACACCGGCCGCCCGTCGCGCAGGGCCAGCAGGGACGTCGACCAGCCGTCCGGGATCGGCACCACCGGGTCCGCGCACAGGAACATCGGGCGCGGCACGATCACCCCGTCCACGGTCAGCCCGGCGCCGAACGGGGTCGAGGTCGCCGAATGCGTGCCGTGCGCGATCATGCCACGCTCGTCGACGGCGACGATGGCGTTGGTGCCCAGGTTCATGGCCTCGAACGGCCTCGGCTCCCCCTTGAGCACCTGGGGCAGCAGGCGTTCCGCCGTCTCGGGTGAGACCGCCCCGGCCAGGTCGGCGGGCTCGCGTACGCGGTAGCCCGCCGAGACGTCGGCCAGGCCGTGGTGCCAGGCCTCCTCGACGATGCGCATCCGCGTGTACAGGTCGTCGGTGCCGGCCAGCTCCGACAGGCTGAGCAGGAGGGCGTACAGCGGGCCGCTGGTGTGCAGCTCCAGCCCGCCGGCCACCGGCAGCGGTGTCAGGTCGCCCTCGGTGACCGTGCTTCCGGCCATGTCGTCGAGCGTGATCCGGCCGCCGGCCCCTCTGGCCGTCTCCACGTACCTCCTGGCGAACTCGCCCTCGTAGATGTAGCCGGGCCCCTGCTCGGCGAGCCGCTCGATGGTGCGGGCCAGCGCGGGCTGACGCAGCACCTCGCCCACCCGGAAGAGCCGGCCACCCGGGAACCAGATGTCGCGCCCGGCCTCGAAGCGGCCCGCCGCCCGCCGGAACTCGAAGGCCCATCCCCACAGGAGCTCGTCGGCCACGAACCCCTCGCGTGCCGCCACCTGCGCGTCGCCGAACAGGTCCGCCCACGGCAGCCGGCCCCACCGCGACCACGCCGCGTGCGCGGCGCCGGGCCATCCGGGGGCCACCACGGTCCGGCCCGACAGGCGGGCCGCCTCGTCCAGGTCGCCGTCCTCGGCCGCCGGGATCGTGCCCAGATGTCCGAGGAAGCGGCTGCGGCCGTCGGCCGGGTCGAAGACCGAGATGAACATCGTGCCCGCGAGCGTCGTCATCGTGGGCTCGACCACCGTCTGCACGGCCGCCGCCGCCAAGTAGGCGTCGACGGCGCTGCCGCCTCTTCGCAGCGCCGCCAGGCCCGCCCGCGTCGCCGCCGGATGCGACGTCGAGATCATCCCATGACGGCCCGTGGCGGAGATGTGCTCCGGATCGGGTAGCGCGGGACGCGCCGGAACCCCACTCATCTGGTCTCCTCCTCAAGCTCGGTGCTGTCCGAGTCTGATTCGGCCGCGGTGCGGTTCCGATGGACGGTGGTCGGAAATCAGGCCCGCGATCTGCTACACCTGCCGATGCCGCCCCCGGCGGGCGTCCGCGTAGCCTCGGCCGAAATCCCACCGGCCGAGGAGATTCCCCCATGGACGCCATGGCCCTGCACCGGCAAGCCACCGTCGCCGACACCCACAACGACCTGATCCTCCTCGTCGACCACCACGACCGGCGCGGCGAGCGGGACCACTTCGCCGAGTACTGGCTGCCCCAGTTGCGGGCCGGTGGGGTGAACGTCCAGGTGCTGCCCATCTGCGTCGAGGAGCAGTTCCAGTCGGAGGGGGCACTGCGCCGTACCCTGTTGCTGATCGAGCGGATCCACGAACTCGCCGAGGAGCACCACGACGAGGTCGCCGTCTGCCTGACCGGCGCCGACGTCGACGCGGCGGTCGCCGCGGGCAGGATCGCGCTGATCATCGCGCTGGAGGGCGCGCACGCCATCGGCCAGGACCCGCGGCTGATCAACGCCCTGGCCAGGACCGGGGTACGCGTCGTCTCCCTGGCCCACTACGGCCGCACCTTCCTGGCCGACGGCAGCGGCCTGGACGACAGCTCCGGCAGCAGGCTGACCCCGCAGGGCGTCGACGTGCTGCGCGAGATGGAACGGCTCGGCGTCGTCTTCGACATCAGCCACCTCGGCGTCAACGGCGTGGACGAGGTGCTGGACGTGCTCACGCGCCCGTTCCTGGCCACCCACTCCGCCTGCCTGGAGATCACCAAGATTCATCGCAACCTCGGCGACTCCCAGCTGCGGGCCATCGCCGCACGCGGCGGCGTCATCAGCGTCGCGGCGGCGATCCCCATGTTCATCGACCCCGCCGACTCCAGCGCCGAGCGGGTCGTCGACCACATCGAACACCTGGTGAACGTGGCCGGCGCCGACCACGTCGGCCTCGGCCCCGACTTCATCGAGGACTACTTCCGGCAGGTCTTCGGCGGCTGGCCCGCGCAGACGCCCGGCGTCCGGGACGGCTTCGCCCCCGCCGAGATCGAACGCCCCGCCGACCTGCCCAAGATCACCGAGACGATGGTGCGCCGGGGCTTCGCCGAGGCCGACATCAGGAAGATCCTCGGCGAGAACGTCCTGCGGGTCCTGCGCGAGGTGATGGGGCGCCCGCTCTGATCGGGGTCAGCGCGCGCCGTTCATGCCGGTGTGGTCCTCGTCGACGATGTCGGCCGCGGAGATCACGATACGCGGGTCGGGGGTCTTGACCACGCTCTCGTCCTTGTCCTCGTAGTCGAACAGGCTCAGGACGTGGCGCATCGCCTCCGTCCTGGCGCGCTTCTTGTCGTTGCTCTTGATCACCGTCCAGGGCGCGACCTCGGTGTCGGTGTGCAGGAACATGTCCTCCTTGGCGGCTGTGTACTCGTTCCACCGGTCCAGCGACTCCAGGTCCATGGGCGAGAGCTTCCACTGCCGGACCGGGTCGACCTGCCGGATGATGAACCGGGTGCGCTGCTCGGCGCGCGAGACCGAGAACCACAGCTTGACCAGGTGAATCCCCGACTCGACCAGCATCCGCTCGAACAACGGCGCCTGCTCGACGAACTCGAGGTACTGCTCGTCCGTGCAGAACCCCATCACCCGCTCCACCCCGGCGCGGTTGTACCAGGAGCGGTCGAACAGCACGATCTCCCCCGCGGAGGGCAGGTGGGCGACGTAGCGCTGGAAGTACCACTGGGTCCGCTCGCGCTCGCTCGGCTTCTCCAGGGCGACGACCGTGGCGCCGCGCGGGTTGAGGTGCTCGGTGAACCTCTTGATCGTGCCGCCCTTGCCCGCGGCGTCGCGCCCCTCGAACAGGATCACCAGCCGCCCGCCGGTGTGCTTGATCCAGTACTGGAGCTTGAGCAGCTCGATCTGCAGCAGCCGCTTGTCGTGGTCGTAGCGCGCGCGGTCCATCCGCTCGGCGTACGGATAGTGCTCGCGCCAGGTGGACACCGCCTGGCCGTCGGGGCGGATCAGGACCGGGTCGTCGTCGTCGGAGCTGTCCACGCTCAGCCCGGGGGTGATCGCCAGCAGATGGCTGTCCTCGGCGGCGGCCTGCGGATCGACGACTCCTTCTCCGGCGGCCTCAGTGTTTCCCATGACACCCAGGTACCCGCGCACGCCCAAGACCTTCCGGCGAACCAGGCGAACGTTGGGCAAACACCGCTCAGGCCTCGCGGGGTGGCGCGGGCACCTCGCTGTAGTCGACCTCCGGCAGCTTGGTGATGGCCCCGGCCCCCACGCGCACGTGGACCACGCCCTCGCCTTGGGCTCCGGCGCCGGGCGGCACCGCCAGGAAGCCCTCCCAGTGGTCCGTCCCGCGCCGCCAGGCCAGCAGGAACGCCGGGTCACCGCCCTTGACCAGCACCATCGGCGGCATCCGCAACGGCCGCGGCTCCGTCTCGCCGGGGCCGGGGCGCGGCACGGCCGAGTAGTCGACGCGGGGCAGGTTGTTCAGCTCCCCGGCCGGCGCCCAGCGGTAGTTGAGCCCGTGCACCGGTTCGCCGCGTACGTCGACCCGCGACTGCGGGACGGCCAGCCGGGCCTCCCAGTGGTCCGTGCCGCGTCGCCAGGCGAGCAGGAACGCGGGAGTCTTGCCCTGGTAAAGAACCATCGGCGGCATCTGGAGCGGTTCGACAGCATCCACACCCGGAGAGTAGCCGGGCCCGGCGACAAAAATGACCCCCTCCCGGGGGTCAGGCCGCGCAGGTGGAGCCCAGCTTGGAGACCCCGCCGGTCGGCTTGGGCCTCTTGGTGACTCCGGCCGAGGGCGACGGCGTGGCCGTGCTCGTGGACGACGGTGTGGGCCGGGTCGTGGTGCCGCCGGTGGTGGCGGTCCGTACGGCCCTGCGGATGCGCGGGAAGTCCGGGTAGGCCGGGTTGTAGGCGGGCGGCACGAAGTTCATCGTCGAGACCCGGCCCGACTTGACCCGGTCGGCCAGCGGGACGAGCTCGCCCAGCAGGTCGCGGGGGATGTCGGTGACGAACGTGCTCTTGGCCGCGCGGGCCAGCGCGTTGAACTTCAGCAGCACGTTGGCCGGCTGGAGCTGGCTGAGCATCGCGTTCATGACGCACTGCTGGCGCTTCATCCGGGTGCTGTTGTCGCCTCCGGCGCAGGTGCTGCCGGGGTGGTCGCGGGCCCTGCCGTACCAGAGGGCCTGCTCGCCGTTGAGCTTGTGGGTGCCGGCCTTGACCACGCCGCCGTCGCTGCGGCCGACGCCGTAGCAGATGTCGCGCTCGACGTTGATGGTGACGCCGCCCAGCGCGTCGATCAGCCGGGCCACGCCCCACATGTTGACCATCATGTAGTAGTCGACCTTGAGGCCGAGGATCTGGCCGAGCGCGCCCTTGAGCGCGTCTCCGGCGCGGGTGCGGGCGTGGCCGGCGACCTCCGGGTGGGCGTCGGCGTACGCCCACACGCTGTTGAGCAGGTCGGCGCTGCCCCGGCCCTGGCCGGGGGGCAGCCAGAAGTTCTTGGGCGGCGGGAACCGCTTGGCCATGGCGCTTCCCGGCGGGAACGGGGCGTTCTCCATCTCCCTGGGCAGCGCGAACAGGACCGAGTTCCCGGTCTTCACGTCGATGCTGACGACGTTGATGCTGTCGGTCCTGATGCCCACGCCCTGCCGGGAGGCGGCGCCGTCGCCGCCGAGCAGGGCGATGTTGAGGCGCCGGCGCCCGTCGAAGGGGTCCTTGGGGTCGATCGGCTTGGTGGCGGTCTCCTTGAACACCTCGCCGATCGCCTCGTTGGAGGTGCGCGCGGTCGCCGCCACGAAGGTGAACGGCACCGCCACCGCCACGGCCAGCACCCCGGCGACCGCCCCGGTGGCGGCCTGCGCCCGGCGCGGCAGGCTGCCCGGCCGCATCGCCACGTACGAGGCGACCACCACGGCCGACCAGGCCAGTCCCCCGGCCACGCAGCCGACGATCAGGGCGGTCAGCAGCGACGGGTCCGCCACCAGTCCGGCGAGCTGCTTGCCGTTGACCAGGACGACCGTCGTCAGCGTCGCGAGCAGCAGGACGTAGAGTGCGAGGATCACGATTCCGGTGCGCCGCCTGCCGGCGCGCAGGTGCGCGGCGCCGGGCACGAGGACGGACAGCAGCGTCCAGCCGATCACTGACAGAATGCTCGACTTGCCCACGCCGCCTCGGCTTCCCCGACAAAAGCGCTTCCCCGACAAAAGCACAGATATGGGCAAATAACGTAGCAGGGGTTTCACCCTCTACGAGACGACGGTTCCGGCTCCTTCCCGCCCGAGGGTGGAGGCACGGGGGTGCAGGCCGACCGGGATGAGGCGGGGGCCGGCGGGCTCACCGTTCTCGATGCGGCGGACGAGCAGGTCGACGGCCTCCCTGGCGGTGCGGGCGGGGTCGAGGTCGACGGCGGTGAGCGGCGGTTCGCTGGTGCGGGCGAGGTGGCTGTCGACGCCGACCGAGACGAGCAGGTCGCCGGGCACGCGTACGCCGCGTTCGCGCGCCGCGCGCAGCAGCCCGGTCGCCAGCCATTGCGGCGGCGCGTAGACCGCGTCGGGACGCAGGTCGAGCAGCGCGTTCGCGGCCTCGGCGGCGCTGCCCGGGAGCTTGTCGGGCTTGGCGAGCACGAGCAGCGGATCGCGCCCGCGCGCCCGCGACCACTCGGCGTAGGCGCGTTCCGCGTCGGTGAACCACGACCACTCGATGTCGACGGAGAGCATCGCGACGCGCTCGGCCCCGGCCTCGGCGAGGTGGTCGAGCACCGCCGTGGTGCTGGCCACGCTGTCGGCCGCCACCCACCACGGGTCCCCGGGGCGGGCGATGTCCCTGCCGATGGTGACCACCGGCACGTTGAGCTGGTGGAACATGGCCACCCGCGGATCCTGCGGCACGGGGTCCACGACGATCCCGCCGTCGATGCTGAACCTGCGCAGGTCGCCGAGCTCGCGCAGCGGGGGCAGTTGCAGCAGGGCCTGGTCGCGGTCGAAGGCGGCTTCCACGCAGTTCATGGTGAGGGAGAGGTAGAAGTCCACGGCGAGGATGTGGTGGCTGTTGGTGGTGTCCACGCCGACCGGCAGCAGCAGCGCGATCGTGTCGGTGCGCCCGGAGCGCAGGCTCTTGGCGTTGCTGTTGGGCCGGTAGCCGAGCCGCCCGGCCACCTCCGCCACCTTGGCCCGCGTCGCGGCGTCGACCCTTCCCTTGTTGTTGAGCACGTGGGAGACCGTCGTCTCCGACACACCCGCCGCCTCGGCGACGTCACGGATCCTCGGGCGTGCCCTTGAGGTCTTCATGGGGCCACCTTAAGCCCTTCTGCCAAATCGATTTGTCATCGGCCCTTGTGATGCCAAATCGATTTGGCCTAGAGTCCCCGTCATGCATCAGTTGGAACGAGCGGCCAGGCGTCTCGACGAGCTGTGCGAGGCCCAGGATTTCGTCACGGGCTGGTCGCTCATCGGCCTCGACGAGAGCGCGGGGGCCGCCTCACGGCACGGGTCCCGGCTGTTCCCCGCGGCCAGCACCCGCAAGGTCGCGGTCATGATGACGGTCCTGCGCGCGGTCCACCGGGGCGAGCTGGACCTGGAGGACCGCGTCGTCATCGACGGGCGCTACCGCGACCGCGTGTTCACCGGCCTTCTGCAACACCTGGACGCCGGGCTGTCCCTGTCGCTGCGCGACACGGTCACCCTCATGATCATCCTCAGCGACAACCTGTCCACCGCGCACGTCCTGGACCGGATCGGGCTCGACGCGGTCAACCAATGGTGCGAGACGGCCGGGCTCACCGCCACCCGCCACCGGCACGCGCTCATCCCCCCGCTCGCGCCCGACCATCCGGTGGAGGCGACGAACACGACGACGCCGGACGACCAGGCGCGCCTGCTGGAGCTCATCGCGCGCGGCGCCGCCGGGGAGGAGGCGGCCGCCGAACGCCTCGGGTGCCCGCCCGGCCTGTGCGCGTTCGCGCTCGACGTACTGCGCCGCCAGCAGTTCAGGGACGCGCTGCCGGCGCTGCTGCCGTACGGCACGCCGGTCGCGCACAAAAGCGGCGCCGGCTGGCGGGACGTCAGCGACGCCGGTGTCTTCTTCGCGGGCGGGGAGCCCCGCTACGTCCTGGCGGTCTACACCGACGAGGTACCCGCGATCCTGCCCGGCGGGCTGCCGGGAGTCGCGGGGGCACGGGGCCACATTGCCAATCTCAGCCGTGCGTGCTGGGAGGAGTTGCATCCGTAAGGAGGCTCAGATGTCACGTCTGACCGGCCGCGTCGCAGCGGCCTCCCTGGCCGTGCTCACCGCCTGCGCCCTTGGCGCGGGATGTGCGCGCGGCGGCGGGGAACCCGCCCGCTCCACCGCGGGCGGCGGCGGGGTCCTGCGCTTCGCCTACACCGCCTTCCCCTCGACCCTCGACCCGCACAAGGCCTCCACCGCCTGGGACGAGCTCTACCTCTTCCCCATCTACGACCGCCTGGTCACGGTCGCCCCCGACGGCCGGATCGGCCCCATGGTGGCCGAGTCCTGGAGCCGCAAGGGCAAGAAGACGACCTTCACGCTCCGCTCCGGCGCCCGCTTCCACGACGGGAGCGCCCTGGACGCCGAGGCCGTGCGGGCGAACCTGGAGCGCGCCAGGAACGCCCAGGGCTCCACGGCCAAGGCGCTGCTCAAGATGATCACCGAGGTCGCGGTCGCGGACGGCAAGGTGACCGTCTCCTTCACCGGCGCCGAGAGCGCCCTGCTGAACGCCCTCGCCCATCGCGGCGGCGCGCTCATCAGCCCCGCGGCCTTCGACAAGCCGGATCTGGACCGGGCCCCGGTGGGCTCGGGCCCGTACCGCGTCACCGCCTACCGGCGCGACGACCGCGTGGTCTACCAGCCGTTCACCGGCTACTACGACCCCGCCGCCCAGCGCATGAAGGGCCTGGAGATGTCGTTCGTCAACGAGGACGACACCCGGCTGAACGGCGTGCGCTCCGGCCAGTACGACGCCACGCTCATCCGCCCGGAACAGGTGGACACCGCCCGCGAGTCCGGGCTGAAGGTGAACGAGTTCCTGACCGGGCTGGTCTACCAGATCAACATCAACACCGCCCGCTCCAAGTTCGGCGACCCCCGCGTACGGCAGGCGCTCAACCACGCCGTCGACCGCCGCACCATCGCCGAGAAGCTCCTGCTGAACTCCTGCCTGCCCACCGTGCAGCCCGCCCCCGCCGGACACTGGGCGCACGAGGCGGCCCTCGACGGCGCCTACCCCTACGACCCGGACAAGGCCAGGAGGCTGCTGGCCGAGGCGGGCCTGGCCGGCGGTTTCTCCTTCACCGCGCTGGTGTGGAACAACACCGCGTACGTGCAGGTGGGCGAGGCCGTACAGGATCAGTTCAAGCAGGTCGGCGTCGACATGAAGCTGCGGCCGATGAGCGCCGACCAGTCCATCGACCTCTACCAGAACCGCGGCGAGGCCGACGCCCTGCTCAGCCAGATCGGCGCCGCCGCACCCGACCCCGGCCTCATCACCCAGCAGGACTACCTGAAGGGCGGGCTCAACAACCCGGGCGACCTGAGCGTCGCGCGCATCGAGGAGCTCGCCGAGCGGGCGCGGGCGGCGACCGAGCCCGCCGAGCGGGAGAGCGGCTACCGGGAGATCGTCAAGCTCGCGTCGGAGCACGCCTACAACGTCCCCATCTGCAATCGCAAGCTGTACTTCGCCACCAACGACAAGGTGCGCGACTTCGAGCGGCTGCTGACCGGATACGACGACATCCGCGTCGTCGGCATGGGCTGAGCCGTCATGCCCGTCTTCCTGCTCAAGCGGCTCGCCGGCGCGGCGGTGGTGCTGTTCGTGGTCTCGATCATCACCTTCGGCCTGTCGCTGCTGGTGCCCGGCGATCCGGCCATCCACATCGCCGGTGAGCACGCCACGCGCGAGGAGATCGCCGCCGTCCGCGCCGGGATGGGGCTCGACCAGCCGGTGGCCGTGCGGTACGTGAGCTGGGCCGCGGCGGCGCTCTCCGGCGACCTCGGCACCTCGCTGTACAACTCGCAGCCGGTCACCGAGATCCTCGCCGAGCGGCTGCCGGTGACGCTCTCGCTGGCCCTCGCCGCGATGGCCGTCGCCGTGCTGATCTCCGTCCCGCTGGGCACGCTGGCGGCGCTGCGGCCCGGCGGCCGGCTCGACCGGGCCATCTCCTCCGGCACCGCGCTGGCCGTGGCGACGCCGTCGTTCTGGCTGGGGCTGCTGCTGATCCTCGCCCTCGCGATCACCTATCCGCTCTTCCCCGCCACGGGCTACCGGCCGATCGGCGACGGGTTCGGCGCGTTCTCCGCGCATCTGGCGCTGCCCGCGCTGACGCTGGGGCTGGCCGCCGCGGTCGAGCCGACCCGCCAGCTCCGGGCGGCGCTGGCCGACGTGCTGGAGACCGACTACGTGCGGACGGCGCGGGCCAAGGGCCTGCTCGCGGTCACCGTGCTGCGCAAGCACGCGCTGCGCAACGCGGCCGTGCCGTACGTGACGGTGATCGGGCTGGAGACGGGCCAGCTGCTCGGCGGCGCGGTCGTGGTGGAGACGGTGTTCGGGCTGCCGGGCCTCGGAACGCTGGCCGAGTCCACCGTGACCCGCCAGGACCTGCCCGTGCTGCAGGGCATCGTGATCGCGAGCACGCTGGTCGTGGTCGCCGCCAACCTCGCGGTCGACCTCGCCTACCGCTGGCTCACCCCCGGGGAGGCGGCATGACCGTGTGGCGGCGCCTGTCCGGGCGCGCGGACGTCATGCTCGCCGTGGCCGCGCTGGCGGTGTTCGTGCTGGTCGCCGTGGCCGCGCCGTTCATCGCCCCCTACGATCCGGTCGACCAGGACCTGCTGCGCCGGCTGGAGGGGCCGAGCGCCGCGCACTGGCTCGGCACCGACGAGTCCGGCCGCGACGTGCTCAGCAGGCTCATGTACGGCACTCGCGTCTCGCTGGGCGCCTCCCTGCTGGCCGTCACCGTGGCCGCGGTGGGCGGAGTGCCCCTGGGCCTGCTCGCCGGCTACCTGGGAGGCGGCTTCGACCTGGTCGTCTCCCGCGTGGCCGACGCGGTGCTGTCGATCCCCGGCCTGGTGCTGGCCATCGCCATCGCCACCGCGCTCGGGCCCAGCCTCACCAACGCGATGCTGGCCGTCGGCGTGGTCTACGCGCCGGGCTTCTACCGGGTGGTCAGGGGCTCGGCGCTGGCCGTACGCGGCCAGACCTACGTCCAGGCGGCCATCGTCGGCGGATGCTCGACGCCGCGGATCATCCTGCGGCACGTGCTGCCCAACGTGAGCACGCCGCTCATCGTCAAGGTCTTCCTCACCTTCGGCTACGCCATCCTCGCCGAGGCCGGCCTGAGCTTCCTCGGCCTCGGCGTGCAGCCGCCGCTGGCCAGCTGGGGCTCGATGCTCAAGCGGGCGGTACGCCACCTGGAACAGGCGCCGCTGCTGGTCATCCTGCCCGGCGTGGTCATCCTCGTGGCGGTGCTGGCGTTCAACACAGTCGGCGACGGCCTGCGCGACGCGCTGGCCCGCCGGGATCGGGAGCACGTATGAGCACGCTGCTGGAGGTCGAGGGCCTGTCCATCGCCGCGCGCTCGGGCGGCGGGAGCGTCCCGCTGGTGCGCGAGGTGTCCTTCCGGCTGGAGGCGGGCGAGGCGGCCGGGCTCGTCGGCGAGTCGGGGTCCGGCAAGTCGATGACCGCGCTCGCGCTGCTCGGCCTGCTGCCGCGCGGCGTCACCGTCACCGCAGGCTCGGTCCGCCTGGACGGGACCGACCTCCTCTCCGCCGATCCCCGGACGCTGGCCGGCATCCGCGGCCGCCGGATCGCCATGGTCTTCCAGGACCCGATGGCCAGCCTCAACCCCGCGATCACGGTGGGCGAGCAGGTCGCCGAGGTGCTCCGGCGCCACCTCGGCCTCGCGCGGGGGCCGGCGGCGCGGCGGGCGGTCGAACTGCTCGGTGCGGTGGGCATCAAGGAGCCCGGCCGGCGCGCCGCCGAGTACCCGCACACCTTCAGCGGCGGCATGCGACAGCGCGTGATGATCGCCATGGCGGTGGCCTGCGAGCCGGCCGTCCTGATCGCCGACGAGCCGACCACCGCGCTGGACGTGACCGTGCAGGCCCGCATCCTCGACCTGCTGGTCCGCATGCAGGAAGAACTCGGCATGGCGCTGCTGCTGGTCACCCACGACCTCGGCGTGGTGGCGGGCACCTGTCACCGCCTCGCGGTGATGTACGCGGGCTGCCTCGTCGAGGAGGGCGAGGTGGGCGAGGTGTTCGACGCGCCGCGCCACCCGTACACCGCGGCGCTGCTGGCGGCCGCGCCGGAGAACGCCATGCACGGCCGCCCGCCCGAGGCCATCCCCGGGGTGGTGCCGGCGCCGGGCGCGCTCCCGTCCGGCTGCGCGTTCAGCCCGCGCTGCGCGCACACCAGGCCCGGGGTCTGCGACGGAACACCCGTCGAGGTCGAGGTCACCGGGTCCCGGCGGGTGCGCTGCGCCCGCAGCCGGGAGCTCACGCTGGCGGGGGTGCGCCGATGAGTGTTCTTGAAGCTCGGGGGCTGGTCAAGGCGTTCCGGGGCAAGCCCGCTGTGCGGGAGGTCTCGTTCGCGGTGGCGGCGGGCGAGACGCTCGCGATCGTCGGCGAGAGCGGGTCGGGCAAGTCCACCACGGCCCGCATGCTGGCCGGCCTGCTGCGGCCGGACCGCGGCCAGGTCCTGCTGGACGGCGCCGACCTGGCCCGGCTGCGCGGCCGCGCGCTGCGGGCCAGGCGCCGCGACCTGCAGATGGTCTTCCAGGACCCGCTCGGCTCGCTGAACCCGATGATGCGGGTCGGCGCGAGCATCGCCGAGCCGCTGCTCCTGCACACCGGCCTCGACGCGGCCGGTCGCCGCGAGCGGGTGGCCGGCCTGCTCACTCAGGTGGGGCTGCGCCCCGAGCACGCCGAACGGCTGCCGCGGGAGTTCTCCGGCGGCCAGCGGCAACGGCTGGCCATCGCCCGCGCGATCGCCTGCCGCCCGCGCGCGCTGATCTGCGACGAGCCGGTCTCCGCCCTCGACGTCTCCACCCAGGCGCAGATCCTCGGCCTGCTGGCCGAGCTGCGCGCGAGCACCGGCTTCGGCTGCGTGTTCATCTCCCACGACCTCGCCGTGGTCCGGCTCATCGCCGACCGGATCGGCGTGATGTGCGGCGGGGAGCTGGTCGAGCTCGGCCCGGCCGAGCAGATCTACTCCGACCCCCGCCACGACTACACCCGCGAGCTGGTCTCGGCCGTGCCCTCGTTGCACGCCAGGCGCAGCCCCGTCAGGAAGGAGGTGGGCGGGTGAGCACTCCCGTCCGGCTGATCGAGGTCGAGGTTCCCGGCGACGGCCGGGCCGCCGGCCAGGCGTACGGCGAGGCCGTACGCGATCTGGTGCGGCGCCACCACGAGATGATCGTCCGCGACCTGGACCCGGCCGCCGCCCGCGGGCACGCGCTGGCCGTCCGTGAGGTCACCGCCGCGGTCGCGCCGGAGCTGGCCGCCGAGGTGGACGGCGTGGGCGAGGGCGCCGGCCTGAGCGCGGCCGACGGCTGGATCCTGCAACTGCGCGCCGAGCTGACCGGCTGGAACACCGCCGCGCCCGAATGCAGCTCGCTGGCGCTGGTCGGCCCGTCGCGTCCCGGCGGGCCGATCGCCGCGCAGAACGCCGACCTGCCGCCGGAGACCGCTCCCCTGTTCGTCGCGCTGCGCCGCCGGCCCGCCGGCGGACCGGCGCTGCTCACCGTCACCCCCGCCGGGCAGCTCGGCCACCACGGCATGAACGAGGCCGGCGTCGCCGTCTTCGGCAACTTCCTGCGTACCGCCCAGTGGGGCACCGGCGTGCCGCGCTACCTGCTCACCCGGCTGGCGCTCGGCCAGACCGACCGGCACGGCGCCGCGCGGGCGGTCACCGCCGTGCCGCGCACCGGGCCGCGCAACCTGCTCATCGCCGACGACGACGGCGCGCTGGACATCGAGACCACGCCGTCGGGCGTGGGCCGGCTCGAACCGGCCGGGGGCACGCTCCTGCACACCAACCACTTCCTCACCGAGCGCGCCGAGGAGGAGAACGCGCCGCCGTCGTGGCTGCGCAACTCCACGGCCCGGCTGGAACGGCTGCGCGCCCTGCTGGCCGAGGCCGGCCCGCACGCCGGCCCCCGGGAGCTGGCCGCGGTCCTCGCCGACCGCGACGGAGCGCCGGACGCCCTGTGCCACCACGCCGCCGACGCGCCCGGCATCGACATCGCGACCGTGATCTCCACGATCGCCGAGATCCGCGCCCGGCGGCTGCACGTCTGCGCCGGACCACCCGACCAGGGCGCCTATGCCGTCTACGACCTGAAGGAGAACCGGTGAGCGAACTGGCCTATCTGCCGGCCACCGACGCGCTGGCGAGGTTCGCGGCCCGCGAGCTGTCGCCCGTCGAACTGCTGGAGGCCGTCCTCGCGCGGGCCGAGCGAGCCGAGCCGCAGGTGAACGCGTTCGCCGAGCGGTGGTTCGAGCAGGCCATGGAGCAGGCCGGGCAGGCCGCGGACCGCTACCTGCGCGGAACCGCCAGGCCGCTGGAAGGACTGCCCGTGGCGCTGAAGGAGGAGCAGCCCATCGCCGGGCGCCCCCTGCGCGACGGCTCGCTGCTGCTGCGCGACAACGTCGCCGACGTCACGCACCCCATCGTCGATCGCATCGTCGCCGCCGGCGGCATCGTGCACGCGCGCACCACCACGCCGGAGTTCTGCGCGGCCGGGTTCACCCACAGCGACCTGTGGGGCGTCACCCGCAACCCGTGGAGCCTGGAGCACTCCAGCGGCGGCTCCTCCGGCGGCTCCGGCGCCGCGCTCGCGGCGGGGACGGCGGTGCTCGCGACCGGTTCCGACATCGGCGGCTCGATCCGCATCCCCGCCTCCTTCAACGGGGTCGTCGGGTACAAGCCGCCTTATGGCCGGGTGCCCGCGCTGCCGCCGTACAACCTCGATCATTACTGCCACGACGGGCCCATGGCCAGGACCGTCGCCGACTGCGCGCTGCTGCAGAACGTGATCGCCGGCCAGGACCCGCGCGACCACGTCTCGCTGCCCGCGCCGCCGCCGATCCCGCCCTACTCGGGATCGCTGGCGGGGCGGCGCGTGGCCGTCTGCGTCCGGCTGGGGGACTACGCCGTCGAACCCGAGGTGGTCGCCGCCACCTGGGACGCCGCGCGCGCCCTCACCGAGGCGGGAGCCGTCGTCGAGGAGGTCGAACTGCCCTGGACGCGGGCCGAGATCATGCGCGCGGCGTGGGCCCACTACGGGGCGATCTTCGGTCCCATCGTGGCCGAGGAGGTGGCCGCCCACGGCGACGGCCTCACCCGCTACGCCCGCGACTTCATGGAGCGCAGCCTGAAGGCGGCCGCCGAGACCGGCTTCTACGGCGCGCTGAAGATCGAGGCGCGCGTGCACGAGGACCTGGCCGCGATCTTCCGGCGCTTCGACGCGCTCCTGTGCCCCGCCTCCGGCACGCCCGCGCTCCTGGCCGGGGAGGACTACCTCGGCACGCCGCTCGTGGTCGACGGGGTCGTCCTGGACCACAACCTGGAGGCGCCGCTCACGGTGCCGTTCAACCTCGCCAGCCGGTGCCCGGTGCTCAGCGTGCCCTCCGGCCGCTCGGAGCTGGGGGTTCCCACCGGGGTGCAGGTGGTCGGCCGGCCGTACGACGACGCCACGGTGTTCGAGGTCGGCGCGGCCGTGACCGCCGCCCTGCCCTGGTACGCGGACGCGGCGTGGAGGCCGCAGCTGTGACCGCGCCCCGCCGCCACGGCATCGAGCTGAGCTACTACGACCTCGGGTACACCCCCTTCTTCGCCTGCGCGGCCGACCAGCGCTTCTCCTACTGCCTGTACGTGCCGGAGGACTACGACGAGGCCGGTGAGCGGCGCTACGACCTCGTGGTCGTCGTCCACGGCACCGACCGCACCGCGGCCGAGTACCGCGACCGGTTCGCCGCGTTCTGCCGGGAGCACGGCTGCGTCGTGCTGGCGCCGCTCTTCCCCGCCGGCATCGGGCGGCGCGACGAGCTGCACGACTACAAGTTCCTGGACCACGGCGGCATCCGGTTCGACCGGGTGCTGCTGTCGATGGTGGACGAGGTGGCCGCCAAGTACCGCGTGGACGGCTCCCGGATGCTGATGCACGGCTTCTCCGGCGGCGGCCAGTTCGCGCACCGCTTCTTCTATCTGCACCCCCGGCGGCTGCGCGCGGTGTCGATCGGCGCGCCCGGCCTGGTCACGCTGCTCGACCCGCGGTGGCCGTGGTGGGCGGGCACGAAGGACTTCACCCGGCGTTTCGGCGCCGGGCCCGACCTGGAGGCGATGCGCGAGGTGGCCGTGCAGATGGTCATCGGCGCGGAGGACACCGACACCTGGGAGATCACCGTGACCGAGCGGGACGAGCTGTGGGTGCGGGGAGCCGACGCCGCCGGGCCGACCCGGATCGACCGGCTGAACAGCCTGCACCGCGGCTTCGCGGAGGCGGGCATCGACGCCCGGCTCGACGTCGTGCCGGGGGCGGCGCACAACGGATACCAGGTGCTGCCCGCCGTACAGGACTTCTTCGGTGAGACGATGGGAGACGGGCCGTGCCGTTCCTGGTGAAGCTGGGGGTTCTCGAGCTGACCGTGGGGGTCCTGACGGGCTGGTTCATGGTCTACATCACCCGCACCCCGCGTGCCGAACGGCTGCGCCGCGGCCTGCGCGACCCCCGCCGGATCCGGCAGGGCCACATCGAACTGCTCATGATGGGCACGATCCTCATCGCGCTCGGCGCCGCCGTCCCCGACCCGCCCGCGGTGGCCCTGGCGCTCATCGCGTTCTTCTCCTGGCTCGCCCCGCTCTCCTTCTTCCCCGCCGCCGTCCGCCCCGACCTGGCCGACAGCCGGGGCATGCGCTGGGTGGACACGATCACCTTCCTCGGCCTGTCCACCGGGTACGTGGTGCTCGCCGTGGCCGTCCTCCTGCGCTGACGCGTCTCCACGCGCTTTCGGAACGGCGCCGGGGTCGCCCGCGGCTCCACGATCCCCTGCTGATCGCCGGTACGGCGGAGCCGCTTCCCCGGCCATGGGCGGCTCCGCCGTGGCGGATGGTTCTCAGTGGGCGTCGGCGAGGACGCGGTCCAGGGTGCGGCGGCCCATCTCGCTCATCCCCGGGTTGCTGTCCAGGTAGTACCAGACCAGGCCGATCGCCTGGATGAAGGCCCACGCCCTGCCCCGCGCCCACTCCAGGTCGCCGCCGCCGACCCGCTCGCGCAGCACCGCCCGCGGCCCGGACTCCAGCAGGTGCCAGGCGCCCACGAGGTCGAGGGCGGGGTCGGCCGGTCCGAAGCCGCCCACGTCGAGGACCCCGGCCAGCCGGCCGGCCGAGACGAGGACGTTGCCGGGGATCAGGTCGCCGTGGTTCATGACGTCGGCGGCCTCGCGCGGCAGGGTCCGCAGGGCGGTCCACGTGGCGCGCAGCCGGGGCACGTCCAGCAGGTGCTCGCTCTCGCGCAGGCACCTGTCCACCCACGCGTCGTGCGTCGTCAGATCGCCGCCCCTGCCGCCCCCGGTGAACCGGCGGCCGCGCGTTTCCACCGCGCGCAGCCCGGCGATGAGCTCGGCCAGGTCGCGCGCGAAGGCCACCGACTCCCCCGGGTCCTCGTCGGTGGCCACGGCGCCCGGCAGCCAGGTCTGCACCGACCACGGCAGCGGGTAGCCCTCCCCCGGCTCGCCGAGCGCGATCGGCGCCGGGGTGCGGAACCGGGTGGCGTCCAGCAGTTCGCGGGCCGCGGCCGCCTCGGCCTCCAGCCATCGCCGCGCCGCGCCGGGCTCGCGCGCCTCAAGTGGGAACCTGGCCGCGAGATCCTCGCCGATGCGGAAGATGGCGTTGACCGTGCCCTGGCCGGCGACCCGCCTGACCGGCAGGTCCTTCCACTCGGGGAACTGCCCGGCGACCAGCGCGCGGACCGTGTCGAGGGGGACGGCCAGTTCGTCGGCGTGCATCTTCATCGGAAGACCCTACGCTGTGGCGTGATCAGGCTCTGACAAGGAAGGCCAGGTGCAACGCATGATCGCGCGAACGTGGCGAGGATGGGCCGGCAAGGCGACGGCCGACGACTACCAGCGGCACTACGCGGCGGAGGTGGCCGTGAACCTGCGGAAGATCGACGGCTTCCGCGGCGCCCGGCTGCTGCGGCAGGACGACGGGGACGAGGTGCTGTTCACCTCGATCGCGTACTTCACCGGCATGGACGAGATCCGCGCCTTCGCCGGCGAGGACCCCGGGCAGGCCGTACTCGCGGACGTGGCCCGCCGCGCCCTGACCCGGTGGGACGAGCGCGTCACCCACCACGAGGTCGCCGTGGACCTGCCGGTCCACGACTCCTGACCGTTCCTCGGTCAGGCCGCCGGGGGCGGGCCGTCCAGCGGCGCGCCCGTCCCCGCAGGCCGTCCACCCGGGCACGCCCGCGCCCGCAGGCTGTCTGGTTGGTACACCCATCCGCAGGCCGTCCACCGTGACCGGCCGCTGCGCCCCGCCGGCGCGGCGACTACCTCAGGTGGCGGACGCGGACGGTGGTGCGGACGTCGTGCTCGTCGACGTACTCGGCGACCTCGGCGTAGCCGTGCCCGGCGTAGACGCGGCCGAGTACCGGGCTGCCGGCCCAGTGGTCCAGGGCCAGGGCGGGGGCGTCGTGCGCTCTGGCCAGGCGCTCGGCCTCCGCCATGAGGGCCGGGCCGACGCCCCGTCCGGCGGGCCCGCGGTCGGTCATCACGGTGTGGATGAACATCGAGCCGCCGGGGACGGCGGCGGGCGGGATGCGCGGCGGGGTCGACGGGGCCGCGGCCAGCATGCCGACCTGACGGCCGTCGCGTTCGGCCAGGGTGACGACGCCGAGGCCGGTCCACTCGGCCACCCGGCCGGGGAAGCCGGGGATGGCGGAGAAGGGCACCGTTCCCCACTGCTCGGGCAGGTCCTGGGCGATGAGCCAGGCGTGGACGGAGTCCATCAGGGCCAGCAGGGCCGGTACGTCGCCGGGCGTCGCGGGTCGCAGGTGGACGGGAAGGGTCGCCATCATGGCCTCCTGGTGGGTTAGACTCCGGTCACGCCCCATTGATTCAATAATCTAAGGATTAGATTGTCAAAGCAATCCAGGATCGAGGCCGTGGCCAGGGCCGTACAGGATCTGCAGGACGCGACCGACCTCATCGACGAGCTGGCGGCGCGGCGGCTCGGCGTCAACCGGACCGACGTGCGCTGCCTGAGCCGCCTGACCGCGCGCGGCCCGCTCACGGCGAGCGAGCTGGCGGCCGGAGCGGGCCTGACCGGCGGCGCGGCCACCACCGCCATCGACCGGCTGGAGCGGGCGGGGCTGGCCGAGCGGGTACGCGACACCGCCGACCGGCGCCGGGTCCTGGTGCACCTGAGCGAGCGGGGCCGGGAGGCCGTCGAGGAGGTCTGGGGGCCGATCGCCGCCGAGGCGCGGGCCGGGCTGCGCCGTTACACCGTCGCCGAACTCGACGTGGTCGAGACGTTCCTGCGGCTCGCGCTGCTCAACCAGACCCGGCACGCCGAACGGCTGCGCGGGGGCGACGCAGAGGAATGACCGGTTTCCCGCTCGACACGGAAATAGCCCAGCGGATCACCCGCGAAGGCTACACCGGCTGACGAATCGCTTGCCGCAGGACAGAAGAACACTGACAGTGCCTTTGCGCATCAATCCCGGCCTGCCCCTCTTGTATCGATGATCCTTTCATTGATACGGAGGGGGAGGAATTGAAGAAGAGTGTGCGCCTTTTCCTGGCGAGCCTGCTGATGACCGTTATGGGCGCGGTCCTGCCGGCCGAGGCAACAATGTCCAGGCTTATCGAGCATGTGCATTTCATGCATTTCCTCGCACATGAGGATGACGACCTCCTCTTTCTCAATCCCGACATCCATCAGACCATTCGCGCCGGTTATCCGATTGCGTCCGTTTTCATCACCGCGGGCGAGGCGCAGGAGGGCTTCGCCTACGCCGAGGGCAGGCGGGAGGGCTCGCGGGCCGCGTACGCGCGCATGGCGGGCGTGGACGCGCCGGTCTGGGACAGCGAGGCCCTGCGGGTCGGCACGCAGGTCATCGAGCACAACCACCTGCGCGGCACCGGGGTCCACCTGCTGTTCCTGCGCCTGTCCGACGGCGGGAACAAGCGCCGCCAGGACGCGCGGGGGCGCGGCGCGCTGGTCCGGCTCTGGGACGACCAGGGGAAGGCGGGCTGCCTGCCGACGTTCACCGAGCGCGGCTCGCCGTACGAACAGTGCTATACCTACGGCGGGCTCGTCGGCACGCTGCGCAGGCTCATGGAGATGTTCACCCCGCACGCGATCCGCACGCAGGACCCGCAGCCGGACCTCTACCGCACGCACGACCACCCCGACCACGTCCAGACGGCGCGCTTCACCGCCGAGGCCGCCCGCCAGCACCGTGACGCGAACCCGCGGCTGGTCGAGATCAACTTCCGCGACTACTTCATCCAGGACGTGCCCGCCAACCTGGGCCCGGCCGAGCGGGACATGAAGAAGGACGTCTTCGACGCGTACGCCCCTCACGACCCGCTGGCCAGGGACTCCGACCTCAACTATCCGGCCTACGTCTGGCGGATGAACCGGATGGTCTACCGCTGGACCGGCGAGCTGCTGCGCGTGGCCACCAACGCCGACAAGCGGCTGAGTGTCCTGTCCGTGCAGGGGCGCCGCGTGGTCTCCTGGGACCAGGGCGCCGACGGCCGCTGGCGGGGGCCCAGCTCGCTCGGGTACGCCGGTTCGTGGCTCGCCCCCGGCGTCGCCGTCGAGCGCGACCGTGACGGCAGGCTGCGCGCCTTCGCCATCCGGCTGCGCGAGAACGGGCTGACCGACGCGATCGTCACGACCGCGCAGCGCACCCCCGGCGGCCCCTGGACCGGCCGGTGGACCGACCTCGGCCGCCCGCCGTACGGGGGCAACCGCACCGGCACCCCCGCGCTCGCGCTGGACCAGCTGGGCCGGATCAACGTCTTCGTCCAGACCGGCACCCACCAGATCAGCTACCGGACCCACTACGGCAACGGCAGGTGGTCGCCGTGGTGGACGCTGTCGGAGCGGGGGCTGCGCAGCGGCATCACCGCCATGCGCGACCGGTTCGGGCGGATCGAGCTGTTCGCCACGTTGTGCGCCCGCGCGGATCCGGCCAGGACCCGGTGCGACTCCGCGCGCATCCTGCGCTGGCGGCAGACCAAGCCCAACGGCGGCTTCCGCTCGGCTCCCATCGGCTCCACCACACCCGGCAGCCCGCCCACGCTCGTGCTCAACGCGGACGCGCGCCTGGAGCTCCTCTACCGCCAGGGCGATCTCGACACCGGTACGGTCACCGTCGGCGACGTCGTCAGAGCCCGGCAGGAGCCGCCCTCCTACGGATGGGCCCCGGCCTCGACCCTCCCGGCTCCCGGCGGCGTGGGCAACGTCCAGGCCGCCCGCGGGCCGAACGCCTCCGTCCCCTCCTCCCGGGTGGTGCTGGCCGTCCGCAACCCGGCGATGGGCGTCTCGGTGGCCGTGCAACAGGCGGCGAACGGCGCCTACGGCCCCTGGCAGGACCTCGGCGGGAAGATCATCGGTGTGCCCGCCGTGTCCGCCGACCGCTCCGGCCGCGTCATGGTCTTCAGCCTCGGCGTCAAGGGCCAGCTGTTCGCGTGCTGGCAGGAGGAGGTGGGCGGCGCGCGGTTCACGCCGTGGCGGATCCTGGGGTGGTGAGCGCGCGCCGTTCGGTGAGGTCGAGGTAGTCGTGGAGGACCTGCCGGGTGCCGACCAGCGCGTCGATGCTCTCGTCGAGCCTGGTCAGGCGCTCGCGCAGGCCGTCCACCAGCTCGGGGCAGGGCTCCAGATCCGGTCGCTCGCCGCTGGCGCAGGGCAGCACGTAGCCGATCTCCCGGGTCGACAGCCCGGCCGCGAGCAGCTTCCTGATCTGGGTCACGGTCAGCACGGCGGCGTCGGCGTACTCGCGGTAGCCGTTGGCGCCGCGGTGTGGCTCCAGCAGGCCCTGCGACTCGTAGTAGCGCAGCTGGTGCGTGTTGACCCCGGTCCGCCGGCTCAGTTCACCGATGTGCACGGTCACGGCTCCTTGACATTCATATCGGTGTGAACGTTGAGGATTCTGCCATGAACAGCAACCGGCAGTACGCCGTGACGGTCCTCGGCCTCGGGCTGATGGGCGAAGCCCTGGCCCGCGCCTTCGTGCGCGCCGGCCACCCCACGACCGTGTGGAACCGTTCGCCGGGCAAGGCGGACCGCCTCGTCGCCGAGGGGGCGCGGCTCGCCGGCTCGGCGGCCGAGGCGGTCGCCGCGAGCCCGCTCGTGGTCGTCTGCCTCACCGGGTACGACGCCGTCCACGACCTGCTCGGCCCGCTGGAGAAGATCCTTGACGGCCGGGTCCTGGTGAACCTGACCTCCGGCACCTCCGGGGCCGCGCGCGAGACCGCCGCCTGGGCCGGGAGCCGGGGCGCCGGCTACCTCGACGGCGCGATCCTGGCCGTGCCCCAGACGATCGGCACCGCCGACGGCCTCATCCTCTACAGCGGGCCCCGGCCGGTCTTCGACCGGTACGAGCCCGTGCTGGACCGCCTCGGCGCGAAAGCCACGTACCTCGGCACGGACCCCGGGCTGTCCTCGCTCTACGACGTGGCCTCGCTGAGCCTGTCGTGGAGCGTCCTGAACGGCTTCCTGCAGGGCGTCGCGCTGCTGGGCACCGCGGGGGTGGACGCCGCGACGTTCGCCGCGTTCGCGAAGGAGGGCCTCGGCGCCGTGGCCGGCTGGCTGGAGGGGTACGCGCGGCAGATCGACGACGGCGTGTACCCGGCGCTCGACGCCACCATCGACACCCAGCGGGCGGCGATGGCGCACATCGTCCACGAGAGCGAGTCGCTCGGCGTCAGCGCCGAACTGCCGAGGTTCGTCAAGGCCCTGGCCGACCGGGCCGCGGCCGCGGGCCACGGCGGCAGCGGCTACGCGGCGATGATCGAGCAGTTCCGCACGCCGCCTCAGGAGACAAGGTGACGCGGCAGGACGTCGCCGGCGTGGAGGCGAGGCCGCGGACGATCAGGCGGCCCAAGACGGGCCTCTCTCGCAGAGAGTGATGCTCAGGGAAGTGTGAAGGATTCACGACCGCCGCGGCACGGGTACTCCTGAGCGAGGGAGAAAACCGGCCGGGCCGGGGTGTCGATTTCGCCGCGGCCCGTTTGTCTATGACGTGACCCTTCCCGAGAACCCAGGAGGACACGATGAAGTACATGCTGCTGATCAGCCACGGCGATCCTGCCGCGTGGGAGAACCTGCCGGAGGAGGAGCAGAAGGCGCTGCCCGCGGCGTACCAGGCGATCGAGAACACCCCGGGGGTGACGCCGGGGCAGTGGATGCAGGCGCCGGACACGGCCACCACGGTGCGGGTGCAGGACGGCAGGACACTGACGACCGACGGCCCGTTCGTGGAGATGAAGGAGGCGATCGGCGGCTACCTGTTCTACGAGGCCGACGACCTCGACGCGGCGATCGAGCTGGCCGGGCGGATCCCGGCGGCCCGCATGGGCGGCGCGGTCGAGATACGCCCGCTGCACCGGTGACCGAGGTGCTGGAGCGGGTCTTCCGCGAGCAGTGGGGACGTGTTCTGGCCGCGCTGATCGGCTTCCTCGGCGACTTCGACCTCGCCGAGGAAGCCGCGCAGGAGGCCTTCGCGATCGCCGCCGACCGGTGGCCGCGCGACGGGACGCCGGCCCATCCCGGCGCCTGGCTGATCACGACGGCGCGCAACCGGGCGCTCAACCGCGTCCGCCGCGACCGCACACTGGCCGAGAAGACCCGCCTGCTCGCGGCGCGGCGGTCCTGGGAGGACGAGATGGACGACGCCGTGATCCGCGACGAGCGGCTCGAACTCATCTTCACCTGCTGCCATCCGGCGCTGTCCATGGAGGCGCAGGTCGCCCTGACGCTGCGGGCGCTCGGCGGGCTCAGCACCGGCGACATCGCGCACGCGTTCCTGGTGCCGGAGCCGACGATGGCGCAGCGCCTGGTGCGGGCCAAGCGGAAGATCAGGGTGTCCGGGATCCCGTTCCGGGTGCCGGCCGACCATCTGCTGCCCGACCGGCTGGCGGCGGTGCTCGCGGTGGCGTACCTGATCTTCAACGAGGGGTACACGGGGCGGGTGGACCTGGCGGGCGAGGCGATCCGGCTCGGGCGGGCCCTGGTCGAGCTCATGCCCGACGAGGCCGAGACGCACGGGCTGCTGGCCCTCATGCTGCTGCACGACTCGCGCCGCCGGGCCCGCTTCCGCGACGGCGAGCTGGTGCTGCTGGCCGAGCAGGACCGGTCGTCGTGGGACGCCGCCATGATCGCCGACGGGCGCCGTACGCTGGCGCGGGCGCTGGCTCTGCACGGGCGCGGGCCGTACGTCGTCCAGGCGGCGATCGCCGCCCTGCACACCGAGGAGGCGGCCGACTGGCCGCAGATCGCCCTGCTGTACGGCGAGCTCGCCCGGCTGACCGGTTCCCCGGTGGTCGAGCTGAACCGCGCCATCGCGATCGCCCAGACGCGGGGTCCGGAGGCCGGGCTCGAGATCATCGACCGGCTGCCGCTCCAGGACTTCCACTACCTGCACGCCGCCCGTGGCGAGCTGCTGGATCGCGCCGGCCGTACCGGGGAGGCGCGCGCCGCCTACGAGCGCGCGCTCGCCCTCGTCCACGACGACGCGGAACGGCGGCTGCTCCGGCGGCGGCTGGATCGGCTCGTCCAGCCTTGATTTATTGGATGGAAGGCGCTTTCTCCCCGCTTGTACAGTGACCCCCAGCCGACCGGGGGAGGGATCATGCGCGTGCACTATCCGCGTACCCCTCACCTGCCCTGGTCGCCGGGCGTGAGCCCGGACGACGTGCGCGCGGGCGACCTGTCCGGGCTGCGCGGGCGCGAGGTCGTGGTGACGGAGAAGCTCGACGGGGAGAACACGACCCTGTACCCGGACGGCCTGCACGCCCGGTCTCTGGACTCCGCCCATCATCCTTCACGGGCCTGGGTGAAGGGGCTGCAGGGGCGGATCGGGGCGCGGATTCCGGCGGGGCTGCGGGTGTGCGGGGAGAACGTGTACGCCCGGCACTCCATCGCCTACGAGGAGCTGGAGAGCTGGTTCTACGGGTTCTCCGTGTGGGACGGCGAGCGGTGCCTGGGCTGGGATCGCACGGTCGCCTTTCTGCGTGAGCTGGGGATTCCCGTCCCTCCCGTGCTGTGGCGCGGGGTCTTCGACGAGCGGGCGCTGCGGGGGGTGCGGCTGGACCCGGAGCGGCAGGAGGGCTACGTGGTGCGGGCCGCCGAGGGGTTCGCCCTGGCGGACTTCGCGGGGCGGGTGGCGAAGTGGGTGCGCCGGAACCACGTGCGGACGAACACGCACTGGATGCACGCGCCGGTGGTGCCGAACGGGCTCGGTCCCGGTGCGGCGTTGTGGTCGGTGCGCTCGGGCGCGCAGGCGGACGTCACGGCGCTGCTGACGGCGGTGAATCTCGGGCCTGAGCCCAGGGACGGCGCGGCCCCGGCGGCGGTGGATCTCGGGGCGGAGGCGGTGGAGGGCTCGGCCGCCGAGGAGGTGGCCGAGGTGGCGGGTCGGCTGGACGCGATCGGCCGGGGCGGGGACGCGCGGCTGGCCGGGGTGCTGGCCGTGGCGTTGCGTCCGGCGCCCCGGGCCGTGCTGGCGGCGCGGCTGGCCCGGCCCTTGGGCATGCCTCTGGCCCGGCGGATCGCGGACCTGGCCGGGCTGCGGGACGCGTTGCGGCGGCCGTTTCCCGACGAGGAGCGGCGGGCCGGTCTCGGCCGGATGGCGCTGGCCGCCGACCTGGGCGTGCTGCACGCCGTCGCCGCGGTGACGCCGGCCGGGTCGGCGGAGGAGGCCCGCGAGCAGGTCGCCTGGTCGGCCCTGCACGCCGAGGACGCCGGGCTGCTCGGACCGGATCCGCTGGAGCCGTTGCGGACCGGGCTGCGTGCGGGATTGGCCGGGCTCGACGGCGAGGCCGCCGGCCGGTGCTGGGCCGAGGCCCGCGCCGCCTGGGCGGCGGGACGGATCGCCACGCCCGAGGAGGCCGTGGCCGCGACGTGGCGGTGGCGGGCGGGGACCTTCCCCCGGCTGGTGCATCTGGTCGGGCCGTCGGGCAGCGGGAAGAGCACGTTCGCCGCCGGGCTGACGGACACCGTTCACGTGTCGCTGGACGAGCTTCGCGCCGCGCGGGGGTCGCGGGCCGGCCGGCGGGACGACGGGGCCGTGCTCGGGGAGGGGCTGGATCGGCTTGACGCCGCCCTGGCCGCGGGCGGGACGGTCGTGTGGGACGCCACCTCGCTCAACCACCACCAGCGGAGCCTGGTCCACGCCGTGGCGCGCCGCCGCGACGCGCTGACGACACACGTGGTCGTCCTGCTGGAGCAGGACGAGCTGCGCCGGCGCAACGCCGCCCGCGCCGCCGCGGTGCCCGCGCACGTGCTGGACGCGCAGGTGCGGCGCTACGTCCCGCCGTATCCGGGCCAGGCCCATCGCACCTGGTACGTCGGCGAGCGCGGGACCGTGGACGACAGGGACGGGGACCTGTGATGCGTACCAGTGAGGAGATCTATCACCGGGTCCGCTGGGATCCGCGCTTCGACCCGTCCCGCTTCGTCCTGGGCGTCGGCCAGCGCGACGCAGCGCCCAAGCGGGTCGCGCTGGCCGCGTTCACGCCGGGCGGCGAGATCCCCTGGCACCGGGTGCTGTTCGTCGAGGCGGACGGCGAGCTGGTCTGGGACCGGGCCACGGGCCTGGACCGCCTCGACACGTGCGAGGCCGGCCGGGCGCGCGACCCGCGCCGCCTGCGCGCGCCGTTCTTCACCGCCAGAACGCCGTACGCGTGGGATCCGGCGGGGGAATGGCTGCCCGCCGCCGGGCGACCCGGCTCCGGACCTCACGACGGGGTGGTGCGCGTGCTGACGTGGAACACGCTGTGGGACCGCTACGACAGCGACCGCATCGACACCGCCCGCCGCCGGGCCCTGCTTCTGCGCGCCCTTGAGGAGGCCGGCGCGGACGTCCTGGCGCTGCAGGAGGTCGAGCCCGCGCTGGTGTCGATGCTGCTGGCCGCCCCCTGGGTACGCGCCGCCTACACCCTCGGCACCGACCCCCGCGGACCGGACGTCGGCGACGGCGGCCTCCTGCTGCTCAGCCGGCTGCCCGTACGCGAGGCGGCCGTCCACGAACTCGGCCCGCACAAGTCGGTGGCCGCCGTCGTCGCCGACACCGCCGCCGGGCCGCTCGTCGTCGCCGTCACCCATCTGACCAGCGACCATTCCGCCGACGGCGCGGGCAGGCGGCGCGCCGAACTGGCCCGGATCGCCGAGGGGCTGTCCGGCCTGGACGGCGACCTGGTCCTGATGGGCGACTTCAACGACGGCACCGGCACCCCGGAGTCCGCGCTCGGCCTGCGCGACGCCTGGACCGAGGCGCACGGCGCCGACCAGACCCCCACCTTCGACCCCGGCGTCAACCCGCTGGCCGCGCTCTCCTCCCGGTCCGGCCGCGCGGCGCGCCTGGACCGCGTTCTGCTCCGCGGACGCCCCCGGGTGGTCTCGGCAGCCCTGCGCGGCGACACGCCCGGCCCCGGCGGGCTGTACGTCTCCGACCACTACGGGGTCGAGGCGGTCCTCGACGTCTCCGGCGCCGAGGACGGCGGGGCGCTGGACGTGCCGCCGACGGCGCGTACGGCGGTGGCGTGGATACCGCCGCCCGAGCTGTGGCCGCCGATCCAGGAGGTCAGGCGCGCGCACGATCCGCAGCTCGACCGCTGGCCGCCGCATGTCAACCTGCTGTTCGGGTTCGTGCCGGAGGCGGAGTTCGAGGCGGCGGCGCCGTTGGTGGCCGCGGCGGCGGCCGAGACGGAGCCGTTCACCGCCCGGCTGGAGGGGGTGCGCACGTTCCGTCACCGCACCCACACGACCTCCTGGCTCGACCCCGCCGCCGCCGGCCCCGCGCCCTGGGCCGGGCTGCGCCGTTCACTCGAACGGCGTTTCCCGCGCTGCGAGGGCCGCCGAGAGGGGTTCACCCCGCACCTGACGCTCGGCCGCACCGACGCCGCGATCCGCCTCGCCGCGATGACGGCGCCGGTCGGCGAGCTGGTACTGCTGTCGCGCCGCGCCGAGGAGCCCATGCGCCCGCGCGCCCGGATCACCCTGGGCACCGGCGAGATCCACTGGCTCCCCGACCTGCCGTCCCCCACACCACAGACGACCGGCGCACCCGAGCGGCCCGGCCAAGCGGCCAGGGGACCGAAGCGACCTGACCGAGCGGTCGCCGGCGAACCGGCGGGTGGACGTGATCGTCGCGATCCGGCGGCGGTGGCCGGGCAGGTGGTGCGGCGGCTGGAGGAGGCGCTGGAGCCGGGGGTCGTGCACGTCGCGGGGTCGCGGCGCATGGGCTGTGAGCTGCCCGGCGCGGACCTGGACCTGGTGGCGGTGCTGCCCGGCGCGACCGGCGCCGAGTCCCTGGTACGCGCCGCGCTGCCCGAGGCGACCCGGCTGCGCCAGGTGATCGGCGCCCGGGTGCCCGGCCTGCGTTTCCACACCGGCGGACTGGACGTGGACCTGACCGTGGTGCCCGCCGGCGCCCTCCCGCCGGACCAGGCGCTCGCCCGCCGGGCCGAGCTGGGTGAGCGGGCGGCCATCGCGCTCAGCGCCGTCACCGACGCACAGGCCCTCCGCGCCGCCACCGACCCCACAGCCCCCGGCCTCACCGGTGACGGGCATGCCCGCTTCGCCCGCCTGGCCAGGCAGGTGAAGGCGTGGGCACGGGCGCGTGGCCTGGACTCCGCGCCGTTCGGCGGCCTGCCCGGCCTGGCCTGGGCGGTCATGGCCGCGCGTACCGTGCGCGAGAGCGGGCCCGGCGACGACCCGCTGAGCGTGTTCTTCAGCACGTGGGCCGCCTGGGACTGGCGCGACCCGATCGCCCTCGACCCCGCCGCGGCCGCCCGGGAACCGGCCCACGTCACGGTGCTGACGCCCAGCGACCCGGTACGCAACTGCGCCCGCCAGGTCGGCCCCGGCGGCCTGGACCTGCTCACCCAGGAGCTCTACCTGGCCTGGGAGCTCACGGAGAACGGCCGGGGCGCCGAACTCCTGTCCACGCCGCCCCTGCACCGCAGGCACAGGGCCTGGGCGGTGGTGAGCGTCGGCTCGCCGGAGGAGCTCGGCCGCGTCAGAGGACGGATGCTGGACCTGCTGGCCGCCCTGGCCGAGGCGGGGGCGGCGGACGCGCATGCCTGGCCGCGCCCGTTCGAGAGCGGCCCGCGGCGCACCCGCTACGCGATCGGCCTGGGCCGCACTCCCCCGCCGGCCGGGCGGCTGGGCGAGATCGCCGGCCGGTGGGCCGGAGATCTGGCGGGCGTCTCGGTCGAGCACGCCGAGGGCGGGGCCGTACCGACCTTGATATGAATGCCGGGTGAGCGGACGGGTGCGGCTGAGGGCGGCACGGCCGGACGAGGCCGGGCCGCTGAGCGAGCTGGCGATGCGGTCCAAGGCGTCCTGGGGGTATGACGAGGCGTTCCTGGAAGCCTGCCGGGAGGAGTTACGGCTGCGCGACGTCGTCGGCCGCAGGACCGTGGTGGCCGAGCGGGACGGCGGCGTGGTGGGGTTCGCCACCCTGGACGGCGACCGGCCGCACGGCGAGCTGGGCATGCTGTTCGTGGAGCCGGAGGCGATCGGCCAGGGCGTGGGCGGGCTTCTCTACCGGCGGGTGCTCGAGGAGGCGGGTCGGATCGGGTTCACCCGGCTGTCGATCGCCTCCGACCCGCACGCCGAGGGCTTCTATCTGGCGATGGGCGCGCGGCGGCACGGAACCTCCGGCGTGCTGCCGCTGCTGGTCGCCTGGCCGCCGGGACCGGAGCCGGCGTGGGTGGACGCGTGGACCGGCGGGCGGCCGGCGGTGCACGTGGGCAACGTCGCCGAGTTCAACCGGACGTTCAGCCCGATCCCGGCGGGGCGCGACCACTACTCCTGCCTCGCGGTGTTCGCGAGCCCGCGTCCCGCGGTCGTGATCCTGCCGGAGCCGGTGGACGGGGCGTGGATCCGGGATCTGGCGGACGTGCTCGGCTGGGGCGAGGTGGAGGTCCACGGCGGCGTCGCCGCGGACGGCGGGGTGTCGGCGGCGATCGCCTCCAGGCCGGACCTCACGGAGTGCCTGGGCCGGGGCCGCGTGCTGCCCTGGGGGCGTACCGCGGAGTTCGAGCGGATCGTCCCGTCGGCGGGCGGCGTCCTCCGGGCCGTCGAGAGGTTCGAGTCCAAGCGCGGCGCGCACGAGCTGTTCCGGGCGCTGGCCCCCGGGCATCCGGGAATCCTCATCCCGCGGCAGCGGCCGGTCGGCTCCCGGCGGGACCTGCTGCGCGAGCTGGCCCGGGGAGAACCGCTGGTGCTGAAGACCGACTACGGCGTCGGCGGGTCCGGCACGCTGGTCGTGACCGGCGCCACGCCGCGGATCGGGGCACTGGCGCGACGATGGGCGCGCGAGGGCGGGCTGATGGAGGAGTACGTGGACGGCTCGGGCCCGTTCCGCGCCCCGACCTTCGACGCCGTCGTCGACGACGCCGGTGAGGTCCACCCGGTCGGGACGGGCGCGATGGTGATGGACGGCACCCGCTACCGGGGGGTCACCGTCGGCCCCGGCGTGCTGCCCGCGGCGCTCGAAGAGACGGCCGCGCGGTTCGGCGGCGCGGTGGGACAGGCGCTGGCCGAGCACGGATACCGGGGGTGGTTCGACGTGGACTACGTCACCGGCCCGACCGGCCGCCTGTCCCCGACCGAGATCAACCTGCGGCTCACCGGCCCGGCGGCGGCGTTCTGCGTCCAGGCCCGGCTGGACCGGCTCCACGGCGGCCGCCACTTCGTGCGCACCCTGGACTACCTGCCGCTCGGCGCCCGCCTGCCCCCGGCCGCGCTGCGCGCCCATGTCGCGCGGGCGGCCGAGGAGTGCCGGGGGCTCGGGGCGACGCTCCTGGTCACGGTGCCGACGGCGGCCGTGGAGGCGGAGCCGTACCTCGGCGTGGCGATCGCCGCGCGCACGGCCCGCGCCCTCGACGAGGCGGAAGCCGCGCTGCGCGGCGCGAACGAGGCGCTCGGCGCCATCTTCACCGCCTCGGCACGACCACGAAGAGGACGAGCACGGCCGCGGCGATCATGAGGGTGATGTTGAACCCGTAGACCAGCGCGGCCTGGCGCGGCCAGTCCGTCTTGGCGGCGAGCCGGTAGAAGTTGTCCTGCGGCCACCACGCGACCAGCAGCCAGGTGATCGCCAGTTGCGCGAGCGTCGTCAGCCACGCCGGGCGGCCCAGCCGGGCCAGGAACGACCGGCCGGACACCAGGAACATGACGCCCAGCCCGAACGACACGTACTCGGCGGCGTAGAGCCCGCGGAAGAACCCCGCCCACGGCTGGGGCACACCGGTCAGATCCGTCGAGTACGGCCAGAACACGTCCGTCAGCGCGAACGCCACCATCCCCGCCGCCACGGCGACCAGCACCCGGACGGGCACCATGCTTCCGGGGTCACCGCCCCACCCGCCCGCCTTCCCGCCGCCGCTCCTGTTCGGCCCGGCCCGCACGGGCAGCGGCAGGCTCCCGTGCTCGATCTCGCCCTCCGGCGTGCGCGGCAGCACGGGCACCACCGCGACCAGGTCGGGCACCTGCCGCTCCGGCAGCCGCCCGCGCAGGAAGGAGGCGAGCTCCCGTCCCCGCGTCCCGCCGGGCGCGACGACGTAGGCGATCAGCGTCGTGCCGTCCCTGACGACGGCGCAGTCGGCCACCTTCGGGTGCGCGCGTAACTCCCTTTCGATGACGCTGAGGCGGTCCGGCATACACGGCCCCCATCTCCAGTCGATGATCGTCGTCCCCCGAGGTTGTACCCAGCCCTTGCGGAGCCGTCGCGCTCGCGGTCATGCTCGATCTTCGAGCACAAGTCGATGTCGGGAGGCGCGGTGCGCACACGCCGGAGCGGCCCATGACGGTGACGGTGACGGCGAGGCCCCCGGCCCGGCGCGAAAGATCGGTCTCCGGGCGGGTGCGGCTGCTGTCCGGGCTGGCCCTGCTGGCGCTGACGCTGCTGCTGGGCGCGTTCGTGGCCGGGGCGGCGAGCACCGGCACGGGCCTGCGCACCATCGGGCACGACGCCGGCCCCCAGGTGCTCGCCACCACGGGCCTGTACCGGCAGATGTCGGAGATGGACGCGCTGGTGGCCGAGACCCTGCTGCTCGGCAGAGAGTACGGCCCGCAGCAGCAGGCCGACCTGACCGGCTACGACCAGCGGCGGCTGGAGATCTCCGAGAGCCTGCTCAAGGCCTACCGGCTCGCCCTGGACAACCCCGCCGAGCAGCGCACGGTCGAGTCGCTGATCGAGGGCCTGGGCCGCTACGAACGGCTGGCCGCCCACGCCCGCCTGCTGGACACCCAGTCCGGGCACACCGCGGGCGCGCCACCCGACGACGTGGTCGCCGCCTACCAGCGGGCCACCGACCTCATGCACCGCGAACTGCTCCCCCAGGCCTACAACCTGACGCTGGAGACCGGGACGATCGTGCGGCGCGCGCACGACGCCGAACGCTCGGCCACCTCGCTGGCCCGCACCGCGGTCATCGTCACCGGGCTGCTCGCGCTGGGCTGCCTGCTGGCGTTGCAGGCGTACCTGACCCGCAGGTTCCGGCGGGTCTTCGCCCCGGCCCTGGTGGTGGCCACCGTGCTCACCGCGGCCGGCCTGGTGAGCGGCCTGGCCCTGCTCAACCAGCAGGGCCGGGCGCTGGAGGAGGCCAAGGCCCGCGGGTTCGACTCGGTGCTGACCCTGACCAGGACGCGGGCGATCAGCAAGAGCATGCACGGCGACCAGAGCCGCTACCTGCTCGACCGCTTCCGCAAGGACACCTACGAGCACACCTTCCTGGACAAGGCGCGCACGATCGTCGCCGTCGAGTCGACCAGCCTGCCCGACTACCAGAGCAAGCTGCACCGCGGCTTCCAGGGGGTGCTCGGCGGCCTGGCCGGGCGCGACCGCGACCGGCTCTTCGCCGTCTACCAGCGCTTCCAGCAGGCCGACGCGCGGATGCGGACCATGTCGGGCGAGGCGGCGATCAAGTTCTGGGACGGCGAGCTCACCCAGGCCTACGAGGGCTACGACCAGGTGCTGGAGGAACTCGTCCGGCGGCACGAGTCGGACTTCGAGCGGGCCATCGACAGCGGCGACGGCGCTCTGGAGACGCTGTGGCGGTGGATCCCGGCGGGGCTGGCCGCCGGCGCCCTGTTCATCCTGGCCGGCATCCGGCCCCGGCTGAGGGAGTACCGGTGAGAAGACTGCTGATCTGCCTCGTCCTGATGCTCACCGCCTGCGGCACCACCCGGCCGGAAACCTTCGTGGACAAGGACGAGCTGATCGTCGCCATCCGCTCCGACGTGCCGCTGATCAGCTTCAAGGGGGCGGACGGCGCCTATCAAGGCTTCAACATCGACGTCGCCCAGGACCTCATCTCCCGGCTGGGCAAGCGGATCCGCTGGCTGGAGATCAAGGCCGGCGACCAGCTCAACGTGCTCACCGACGGGCGGGCCGACGTGGTCTTCGCCCACATGTCGGTCACACCCGAGCGCAAGAAGCTGATCGACTTCGCCGGGCCGTACCACGTCGACTTCCAGGACATCGCGGTACGGCCCGCCGACAAGGGCGTCATCCGCGACGTCCGCGACCTCGAAGGCCGCAAGATCTGCTTGGTGAAAGGCACGAACATCGCCCAGCGGATCGTGGACGAGCGCCGCGTCGAGGCGGAGCCGGTCGAGGCGCCCGACTACAACGTGTGCCTCGACATGATCAAGGACGGCCGGATCGACGCCATCTCCACCAACAGCCAGATCCTCGCGGGGCTGCTCACCAAACCGGGCGTCGACCTGCACCTGGTCGGCGCGACGTTCAACGAGCAGCGCACCTCGATCGGCGTGCGCAAGGGCGACGTCGACGGCTGCGAGGAGCTGAACCGGGCCATCACCCGCATGTACCAGGACGGGACGGCGCACATGCTGCTGGACAAGTGGTTCGGCAAGTCGGGCATCGACCTGTCGGTGGTCTCGGTGCCGCAGTTCGAGGGCTGCTCCTAGGCGGGCGGCCCGGCGACCTCCGCGCCGAACCTGGTGACGAGCTCCTGCTTGGCCCGCCCGGCGGCCTCCACGTCGTAGGGGACCAGCTTGACCGTCGCCGGGTCGGCCGCCTTGGAGTGCGGCGGCACCCGCGTGTTGGTGGGCAGGGCGTAGAACTTCACCAGCGGCCCGAGCCGCTGGGAGGCCCCGCTCAGCGCCCAGTCGACGTAGGTGCGCGCGCTGCCCGGATTGTGCGCCCCGGCCAGGACGGCCAGCCCGCCCAGCTCGTAGCCGGTTCCCTCCTGCGGGAAGGTCACCTCCAGGTCCGGATAGCCCTGTTCCTGGGCGGCGACGCAGTCGTGGGAGAACACGACGCCGACCGCCGCCTCCCCCTTGGCCGCCTGCACGGCGGCCTCGCTGCCGGAGGTGTTGTACCGCAGCACGTTCTGGTGAAGGCCGCGCATGTAGCCGAGCGCCGCGCCGGTGTCGCGGCCGTTCAGCTCCGCCTGGGTCCACAGCGCGGTGTAGGCGGTGCCCGAGGTGGCCGGATGGGCGATGGCGACGCCGCCGCCGCGCAGCCTCTTGTCCAGCAGTTCGCCCCAGGAGCGGATCGGCTTCATGCCGCGCTCGGCCAGCTTCTTGGTGTTGTTGCAGAACGACAGCACCCCGGCGTAGATCCCGCTCCAGGCGCCGTCGCGGTCGGCCCAGCCCGGCCGGATCTCCCCGGACACCTCCGACCGGTAGGGCTCCAGCAGCCCCTGCCCCTTGGCCGCCACGTAGGCGTCGGCCGGGCCGCCGTGCCAGACGTCGAACTCCTGGCGCTCCCTGGCCCCCTTGATCCGTTCCAGCGCCTCCCCGCTGGACAGCCGCACGTAGTCGGCCTCCACGCCGGTGGCGTCGGCGAACCGCTTGACCATCATCGCGCACCACCGCTCGCTCGCCCCGCACGCGACCGTGATCTTGTCCCGTCTCGGTGACGCACAGCCCGCGGCGACGAGGACCACTACCAGCACGGCGGCCAACGGCCTCATTGCCTCTCCCAGGGGGTCGCCCAGATGTGATCTCATTCGACACTCCGCCGCGCGGCTCACGCAACGGGGTACCCGGGTACTCCTCGCCGAAGTACCCCGGTACCTGCCGAAGATCCGCCTGGATGCGGAGGATCCGCGCCCCTGCCGCCGGGAGCCTGGAAAGGACAGGCACCACCTTTCAGGGAGGCTCTCTTGCTGTGGCTGGCATGGCGGACGGTACGCCGGCATCCGGGCAGCGTGCTGGGCGCGCTGATCACGCTCATCCTGGCCGCCACCGTGGTCGGCGCGATGTGGTTCGTGGTCGACTCGGCCGAGCGGCAACGGCCCGTGGTCGAGCGTTACGCCGGGGTCCCGCTCGTGGTCGGCGCCGGCGGCATCGCGGGGGCGTTGCCGCCCGGCCTGGTGCGCGCGCTCGGCGCGCTGCCCGAGGTGGCGCGGACCGTGCCGGACCTCACGTTCATCGCACCGCTGGCCGTGCGCGGGACGACGGTGAGCGTCCCGGGCGACCAGTACCCGAGCCCGGCCGGGCACGGGTGGGGCAGCGCCGCGCTGACGCCGTTCCGGATCGAGCGCGGCCGGCCGCCGGGCGCGCCGGGCGAGGTGGTGATGGACGCGCGGCTGGCCGGGGCGGCGGGGGCCGCCGTGGGCGAGCGGGTCGAGGTGGCGGTGTCCGGGGTCTTCCGGCCGTACGAGGTGGTCGGAGTGGCGGTGGCCGCGGGGGCCTGGCGCCACCAGTCGGCGTTGTTCTTCACCGACGATCACGCGGCGGAGCTGGCCGGGCGGCGTGGCGGCGTCGACGCCGTCGGCGTCTTCCCGGCCGTCGGCGTCGATCCGGAGCGGCTGGGGCGGGCGGTCGGCCGGGTGCTGGAGCCGTACAACCGGCTGACCGCGCATCCGATGCGGGTCTCCACCGGCGACGCTCGCGGCCTGGCCGAGGGCAACGTCGTCACGAGTTCCGGCGGGGGGTTCAACACCCTGTGGTTCCTGGTGTACATGACCGGGCTGGTCGCGGTCGGCATGGTGTCGGCGGTCATGGGGCTGTCGCTGCGGCGCAGGGGCAGGGAACTGGCGGTGCTGCGGGCCGTCGGCGCGCGTCCCGGTCAGCTGCGGGTGATGCTGGTCGCGGAGGCGGTCCTGCTCGCCCTGGCCGCGGGCGCGGTGGCGGTGCCGCTGGGCGCGCTGCTCGCGCCGGTGGTGGCCGGCCGCCTGCGCGGGTTCCGCGTGCTGAACGCCGCGTTCGAGGTGCGCCACACGCCGCTGCCCGCGCTCTGGACGGTCCTGTTCGGCGTGGCCGTCGCGCTGGTGGCGAGCATGCTGGCGGTACGGCGGGCCATGCGCATCCGCCCCGGCGACGCGCTGGCCGAGGCCCCGGCCGAAGGCGCCCGGCTGGGCCGTGGCCGGCTGGTCACGGGGCTGGCGATGTTCGCGCTGGCCGTGGCGCTCACGGTCGTCCTGCTCGGGAACCTGGTCGCGCTGCCGGAGCCGCTGGGGCCGATGATCGCGCAGTTCGCGATCGTGGTGGCGCTGGTCTCCGGCGTGGGGCTGGTGGCCCCGTGGTTCATCCTGCTCACCGGCCGGCTGCTGCGGCCGGTGGCGGCGCGGGCCGGCCGCGCGGGCGTCTTCCTGGCCACGGCCGGCGTGGTCTTCAACCACCGCCGCTTCGCGGGGGCCGTCGGCTCGCTCACGCTGGGCATCACTCTCGCCGGCGTGATCATCGGCACGCAGCTCTTCTACGACTGGCGCGCGGCCCACCGGGCCACGGCCGAGGTCGTCGCGGACCACGTGCTCACGCCCTCGCCGATCGGCAACGCCGTGGGCGAGGACCTGCGCCGCGGCCTGGGCGACGGGGCGGTGGGCGTCCGGATGCTGCCCATCACCGTCCTTCCTGAGGGGCGGGCGCCGGTCGCGATGACCGCCTCTCTGGTCACCGGCGATCTCACCCGGGTGCTGAGCCTTCCGGTGCGGGGCGGCCCGCTCGGCGGCCTGAAGGCCGGGCAGGTCGCGATGAGCGAGGGACTGGCCGCGAAGCACGGTGCCGGCGTCGGGTCGCGGATCCGGATCCGGCTGCCGGGGACTCTCGACCATGCGAGCGTCACCGTGGCGGCCGTCTACGCCGGCACCACCGAGCTCGGGCAGGTGCTGCTGCCCTCGGCCGGCCCGCTGCAGGCGCAGCCGTACGCGGCGATCTATGTGCGGGGGCCGCTCGGACGGGAGGTCTCCTCCGCGGCGGTCGTCTCCCACGACCGGCGGGAGTACGTGGAGAGCAAGGCGCGCGAAAGTGCCGAGCGCAACCGCGTCATGCCCTATGTCTCGATGCTCATCGGGGTCTTCTGCCTGGTGGCGGCGGTCAACAGCCTGTGCCTGGCGGTCGTGGACCGCAGGCGGGAGTTCGGGGCCATGCGGCGGCTGGGGATGCGCCGTCGTCAGGTGATGGGGATGGCCGCGTGGGAGAGCGTGCTCACCGTGCTGCCCGTGGTGGTGTTGTCGCTGGCCGCCGTCGCCGCCCTGGCGGCCGTGCACGCGGTGAGCTCAGGCGGGCCCGCCTCGCCGGTGTCCTTCATCCCCTTCGCGTGGCTGGCCCCGCTGGCGGGCGGCGCCCTACTGGGAGCGTCGGCGGGTTCGGTCCTGGTCGTCCGTGCGGTCATGAAGAACGAGAGGTAGGCAGAGATGACCATCACGCGTGAGCCCGCGGTCCTTCTCAACGGACTCGGGAAGATCTACGGCTCGGGGGCCTCGGCCGTCACCGCGCTCCACGACGTCACCTACGGCTTCGCCCGGGGGTCGTTCACCGCGGTCATGGGGCAGTCGGGGTCGGGCAAGACGACGCTGCTGCAGTGCGCGGCGGGGCTCGTCCACCCCACGTCGGGCAGCGTGCGCGTGGGCGGCGCCGACCTTACCGGGCTGCGGGAGCGCGAGCTCGCCTCCATGCGGCGCGAGCGGGTCGGCTTCGTCTTCCAGTCGTTCAACCTGCTCCCGGCGCTGAGCGCGCTGGAGAACATCGAGCTGCCGCTGCGCCTGGCGGGGCGGCGGCCCGACCCGGACTGGGTGCGGGAGCTGGTGGGCAGGACCGGCATCGCCGAGCACGTACGGCGGCGCCCGCACGAGCTGTCCGGCGGCCAGCAGCAGCGGGTGGCCATCTGCCGCGCGCTGGCCGCCGGGCCCGAGGTCGTCTTCGCCGACGAGCCGACGGGCAATCTCGACACCGCCTCGGGGCAGGAGATCCTGGCCATGCTCCGGCAGGTCGTCGACGCGCTGGGCCAGACGGTCGTCCTGGTCACCCACGACCCGGCCGCCGCCGCGCACGCCGACCGGGTGCTGTTCCTCAGCGACGGACGACTGGTGGACGTCCTGACGGAGCCGACGCCCGAGCGGGTCGCCGCGGGAGTTCAGCGGTCCTCCCCCGGCCTCACCAGACCGGCCTCGTAGGCGGCGATCACCGCCTGCGCGCGGTCGCGGACGCCGAGCTTGGCGAACAGCTCGCTCACCCGGTTCTTCACCGTCGACAGCGACAGGTTCGTCTCCTGCGCGATCTGCCCGTTGGACAGGCCGTGCGCGATGAGTTCGAGTACCCGCCGCTCGCGTTCGGTCAGCGCGGACAGCTCGGACGGCACCTCGGGCGCGCGGCGGCGGGCGGGGCGGACGAAGGTGCCGATCAGCCCGATGAGCAGCCGGGGCGCGACCGCCGCCTCGCCTCTGTGCACGATCCTGATGCCCTCGATCAGCTCCTCCGGCGAGGCGTCCTTGGGCAGGAAGCCGGACGCGCCCGCGCGCAGCGCCGTCACGACGTGCTCCTCCAGGTCGAAGGTGCTCAGCGCGAGCACCTTCGTCCCGGGGAGTTCGGCGACGATGCGCTCGGTGGCCGCGATGCCGTCCATGCCGGGCATGTGCAGGTCCATGAGGACCACGTCCGGACGCAGTTCGTGGCCGCGCCGCACGGCCTCCAGGCCGTCGCCCGCCTCGCCCACCACCAGCAGGCCGGTTCCGGTCTCCAGCAGCAGCCGCAGCCCCGCCCGGACCAGGACCTGGTCGTCGACGACCAGCACTTTGATCATGTCCGCTCCGGCAGGGGTATGCGGGCGCGCACGAGGAAGCCTCCTGCCGGTGCGGGACCCGCCTTGAGCTCGCCCCCGACCAGCGAGACGCGCTCGGCCATGCCCGCCAGGCCGAGCCCCAGGCCGGGGCCGCCGGACGCGCCACGCCCGTCGTCGCTCACCTCGACCTCGACCCGGCCGGGCAGGTACGCCAGCCGTACGCGGGAGGCGGCGCCGGCGGCGTGCTTGCGGGTGTTGGTCAGCGCCTCCTGGACGATGCGGTAGACCGCGTGGTCCACGGGCGCGGGCAGCGTGACCACCTCGCCGGTGACCTCCAGGGCGGCGTTGCCCGACTCCCCGACCAGCGCGGGCAGGCCGGCGGCGCCGACGCTCGCGAGGCCCTCGGCCTTCTCGCCGTCGGTGCGCAGCACCTCCAGCAGGTGGCGCATCTCCGTCATCGCCTGCCTGGCGGCGTCCTCGCCGGTGAGCAGGGCCTGCCGGGCGCGATCGCCGTCGGTGGGGATCAGCCGCCTGGCCGCGCCCATGTACAGGCTCACCACGCTGACGTGGTGGGCGATGACGTCGTGCAGTTCGCGGGCGATGCGGCGGCGTTCCTCGCGGACGGCGCGCTCGGCCGCCTGCTCCCTGCCGCGGCGGGCCATCTCCGCGCGCAGGGCGGCGACGTGCCCGGCCGTGGCCGGGAGCATCGGGAACAGCGTCATCGTCACGCCGGTCAGCGGATGGCTCAGCACGAAGTCCGCGGTGAGCACTCCGGAGACGGCCGCCGCGCCCAGCGCCACGGTCGCCGCGGCGGGGGCGGGCGCGTGGCGGCCCGCCAGGAACAGAGCGATGATCATGGCGCTGTTCGGGGTGTCGTAGCCGGGCGGCATGGTCCCCAGCAGGTAGAGCACGCCCACGAGCGCGACCACGGGAACCGGGTGCCGCCTGCCCAGCGCGACGAGCCCGGCGCAGGCCAGCGTGATCAGCAGGCTCTTGACGGAGCCCGCCCCGGGCAGCTCGGCCGCCAGGACCACCGCCGCGAGGGCGAGGTCGCCGAGCCAAGGCCGGCTCCGCACCCCGTCGATCACCGCCCCAATCTACGCGAATCGCGCGCCCGTCAGCCGGCGGCGGCGGTGCGGTAGGCGGTGGGGCTCTTGCCGAGGACCCGCTTGAACGCCGCGCTGAAGCCGAACGCGTCGGCGTAGCCGACCTTGCGGGCCACCGAGGCGACGGTCGCGGCGGGTTCGGTGAGCATGTCGGCGGCCAGCGCCATCCGCCAGCCCGTCAGGTACGCCAGCGGCGGCTCCCCCACCAGCTCCGTGAACCGTTTCGCCAGCGTGGTACGGGAGACCGACGCCGCCTCCGCCAGGGAGGCGAGGGTCCAGGGCTCGGCGGGCGAGCCGTGGATGGCGCGCAGCGCGGGTCCGACCACGTCGTCGCCCAGCGCCGCGTACCAGCCGGGCACGACCGCCTCCGGCCGGGCGAACCACTCGCGCAGCGTGCACACCAGCAGCCAGTCGAGCAGCCGGTCCAGCACGAGCTGATGGCCGGGGCGCCCGCTCAGGAGCTGGAACTCCAGGTACTCGGCCATGGTGGAGCAGCCGTGCTCGTCGGAGACCACCAGCATCGGCGGCAGCACCCGGACCAGGCGGCGTGCGACCTCGCCGCCGATCTCGTAGGAGCCGGTCAGGAGCACGGTCCGCTCGCCCGGCCCCGTGCCGGCGGCCGGGCCGCGCTCCGGGCTGTCGGCGAACACGAACGGCTCGGGGCCGGTCACGACGGCCGCTTCACCGGCGCGTACCCGATGGGCCTGCTCGCCCCTGACCAGCCAGCCCTCGCCGCGCAGCGGGCAGCACAGCGTCAGCGGCGCGCCCGTGCCGATCCGCGCCGTGCAGGGCGGCGACAGCACCGACGCGTCGAACACGGCTCCCTGGCCGCGCACACCTCTGAGCAGATCATCCAGCGGGTCCACCGTGCCACGATATCCGGACGATCGGACAACTCCCCCGTACGCTCACCCATGTCCGGACCACGCCGTCGCCGGTTGGCTGGACCCATGAGTGAGATTCTGATTCTGGGCGCGAGCGGCAAGACCGGCCGCCGGTTGGTGCGACGGTTGCGGGCGGCGGGCGAGAACGTACGGCCAGCGTCCCGCTCCAGCCAGGTCCGGTTCGACTGGTCCGACCCCGGCACGTGGGACGAGACGCTGCGCGGGGCCCACGCCGTCTACCTGGTGGCCCCCGACGGCCCCGGCCCGGTCCACGAGTTCGTGCAGCGGGCGGCGGACGTCAGGAAGTACGTGGTGCTGTCGGGCCGTGGCGCCGACAAGCTCGACGCGGCCTTCTCCCGGAGCATGCTGGACGCCGAGGAGGCGGCGCGCGACTCCGGCGCGGAGTGGACGGTGCTCCGGGCCAACAACTTCAACCAGAACTTCGACGAGTTCGTGTGGCGCGACGGCGTGATGGCCGGGCTGCTCACGCTGCCTCTCGGGCGGACACCGGAGCCGTTCGTCGACGTCGAGGACATCGCCGAGGTGGCCGCCGAGGTGCTGACCGGCGACGGGCACTCCGGGCGTACCTATGAGCTGTCGGGGCCGCGCGGGCTGACCTTCGAGGAGGCGGTCGCGATCATCGCGCGGGCCTCGGGACGCTCCATCCGGTACGAGGAGGTGACGCCGGAGGCGTACCGGGCGCAACTGGTGGCCGAGGGCTGGGGCGAGGAGGACGCCGACGGGGTCCTGGCCATGTTCGCCTACATGCGCGAAGGACACGTGGCCGAGCCCGCCGGCGGGGTCCGGCAGGTGCTCGGCCGCGAGGCGGCCTCGTTCGAGGACTACGCGAGGCGCGTCTGGTCCTAGCCTCCGGGCGATGACATCGGCCGGTTGTCCGCCCGGACGAACCGGGCCCCGACCTGATGTCCTCACCGACCATCTACGGGACCCGATCGGTTGCGACCATGGCCGTCGTGACCGATCTCATCAGCGACCGTCGCGAGTCCCCGGCCGCCGAGGCCGCCCGCGCGGCGGCCTCGGCGGCCGCGCGCGGCGCGGGCGTCGACATCCGCCCCCTGGACAGCGTCGGCGAGCTTGAGGCCGTCCGCCGCCTGTACGAGCGCATCTGGCGCACCGGCGAGAACAACCCTCCGGTGACGGCCGACCTGCTGCGCGCGATGTGGAAGGCGGGCAGCTACGTGAGCGGCGCCTTCGACGGGGGCGAGATGGTCGGCGCCTGCTTCGGCTTCTTCTCCCCGCCCGCCCGCGCCACCCTGCACAGTCACATCGCCGGAGTCCTGGCCCGCACGCAGGGACGCAACGTCGGTTTCGCGCTGAAGCTGCACCAGCGCGCCTGGGCGATGCCGCGCGGGGTCGGCGAGGTCGCCTGGACCTACGACCCGCTGATCCGGCGCAACGCCTACTTCAACATCACCAAGCTGGCCGCCGATCCGGCCGAGTACCTGCCGAACTTCTACGGCCCGATGGACGACGACATCAACCGCAGCGACGACACCGACCGCGTCCTGGTCCGGTGGCGGCTGGAGTCGCCCGAGGTCGAGGCGGCCTGCGCCGGCCGGCCCCGGCCGGTCGGGGTGACGGCCGCGCACATGGGCGTCGCGCTGGGCGTCGCCCCCTCCGGCGGGCCGCTGAGCGGCCGCGCCGACGCCCCCACCGTGCTCGTCGGCGTCCCCGCCGACATCGAGACCATGCGCGAGAAGGATCCGGCCCGCGCCGCCGAGTGGCGCAAGGCGCTGCGCGAGGTCCTGGGCGGGCTGCTCGCCGAGGGCGCGCGGGTACGCGGGTTCGACCGCGCCGGCTGGTACATCGTCGACAGGCAGGAGAAGCCGTGAAACTCACCGGAGTCGAGATCCGCACCATCCAGGTGCCGCTCGTGTCACCGTTCAGGACGTCGTTCGGCACGGAGACCGTACGCGAGGCGCTGGTGCTGCGCGCCGTCACCGACGAGGCCGAGGGGTGGGGCGAATGCGGCGCGGGCACGGCGCCGCTGTACTCGCCGGAGTACACGCACGCCGCCGCCGACGTGCTGACCCGTCACCTGGTCCCGGCGCTGGCCGGGGTGGCGGAGCTGGACGCGCACCGGGTCGCCCCGGCGCTGGCCGCGTTCAAGGGCCACCGGATGGCCAAGGCCGCGCTGGAGACGGCGATCCTGGACGCGGAGCTGCGCGCCCGCGGCGTCTCCTTCGGCCAGGCGCTCGGCGCCGTGCGCACGGCGGTGCCGTGCGGGGTGTCCGTGGGGATCACCGAGTCGATCCCCGAGCTGCTGGACACGGTCGCCGGCTATCTGGAGGCGGGCTACCTGCGGATCAAGCTCAAGATCGAACCCGGCTGGGACGTCGAGCCGGTCCGTGCCGTGCGCGAGCGGTTCGGTGACATCCTGCTGCAGGTCGACGCCAACACCGCCTACCGGCGCGGCGACGCCGGGCACCTGGCCGGGCTCGACCCGTTCGGCCTGCTGCTGATGGAGCAGCCGCTGGACGAGGACGACCTCATCGGGCACGCGGAGCTGGCCAAGCGGATCACGACGCCGATCTGCCTGGACGAGTCGATCGTCTCGGCGCGGGCCGCCGCCGACGCGATCGCGCTCGGGGCGTGCCGGATCGTGAACATCAAGCCGGGCCGCGTGGGCGGCTACCTGGAGGCCCGGCGGATCCACGACGTGTGCGCGGCCAACGACGTGCCCGTGTGGTGCGGCGGCATGCTGGAGACCGGGCTGGGCCGCGCCGCCAACGTCGCGCTGGCCGCGCTGCCCGGGTTCCTGCTGCCCGGCGACACCTCGGCCTCGGATCGCTACTACCGCACCGACATCACGCCGCCGTTCCGCCTGGTGGACGGGCACCTCGAGGTGCCGGCGGGGCCGGGGCTCGGCATCAGCCCGATCCCCGACGTGCTGGACGCGGTCACGGTCGCGACGAGCTGGGTGCCCGTAAGCGCGCCATGACGGTTGTCCCGCCGGACGAACGGGATGGCATCATTTCGTCATGGCGACCCAACGACCCCGCACCCGCGCTGAGCTAGCTTCAACCGTGTGCTCGACCCCATGAGCGGCCTTCCGCGAGCCGGCCTCGCCCGTGTGCTGGAGGAACTCGGCTCCACGCTGCTCGACGTCGTCTGCGGCGACGTCGAGCCGGCCCGCGACGTCGGCGGCGTGGTCATCCACGACCCGCTCGACGAGCCGGAGCTGCCGGGCAACGCGCTCGTGCTGGGCGTCGGCCTGCACGATCCCGCCGAGATCGCGCGGGTCGTCACCCAGGTGGGCAAGCGGGGGGCCGCCGGGCTCGTGGTGCGCGCACCCGTCGTACCGGACGAGGAGCTGGTCGCGGCGGCGCGCGAGTCGGGGGTCGCGGTGCTGGCGTTCGCGCGCGGCGCGTCGTGGACGCACCTGACCGGGATGCTGCGGACGCTGACCGCGGACGGCGGCCTGGACGACGCCGACGCGTTCGCGCTCGGCCGGGTCCGGTCGGGTGATCTCTTCGCGGTCGCCAACGCCATCGCGGCGCTGCTCGACGCGCCCGTCACCATCGAGGACCGCAACTCACGCCTGCTGGCCTTCTCCAGCCGGCAGGAGGAGGCCGACCCGTCGCGGGTCCGGACGATCCTCGGCCGTCAGGTCCCCCGTCACTACACCCAGATCCTCGAAGAGCGCGGGGTGTTCCAGGCGCTCTACCGCAGCGGCAGACCCGTCTTCGTGGCGCCGCTGCCCGAGAGCGGCGAGCTGCCGCGGGCGGCCATCGCGGTGCGCGCCGGGGACGAGATCCTCGGCACGATCTGGGTGGTCGCGCCGGAAGCGCTGAACGAGGAGCGCAGCGAGGCGCTCTTCGAGGCGTCCAAGCTGGTCGCGATGCACATGGTGTGGCAGCGGGCGGACGAGGACAGGGAGCGGCGGCTGCGGGCGGAGCTGCTGAGCACCGCGCTGGAAAGCGCGCCGGGGTCGCTGGAGGCGGTGCGCCGCCTCGGGCTGAAGGACGAGCCGGCGGTCGTCCTCGCGCTCACGGTCGTCGCCCCGGCGGCGGCGCATCCGCTGCCCGCGCAGCTGGCCACCGAGCGCAAGCGGCTGGCCGACGCGTTCTCCATGCACCTGTCGGCCGTGCACCCGCGCGCCGCCGCGGCGCTGATCGGCGATGTCGCGTACGGCATCCTGCCGCTGCCGCAGAGCGGCCAGGACGCCGAGGAACGCGCCGCCCTGATCGCCACGGAGTTCCTGGCCCGTGTCGGCTCCCGCCTGCGTCCGCTGGTCGGGGTGGGGCAGCTCGCCCTGGACGCGTCGGCGCTGGCCCGATCCCGCTCCGGGGCGGAACGCGCGCTGCGCGTCCTGCGCGCCGGGGTCCTGGCCGGCCGGCAGGTGGCCCGGCTGGACGACGTCCACGTGGAGGCGCTGCTGCTGGAGCTGGCCGACCTGGTTCCGCGCGGCGACCTGCCGAGCGGAACGATCGCGCGCGTGGCCGCCTACGACAAGGAGCACCAGACCAGCCTCGTCGAGACGCTGCGCGCCTGGCTGGACGCCTTCGGCGACGTCGCGGTGGCCTCGTCGGCCATGTACGTGCACCCCAACACGTTCCGCTACCGGCTGCGGCGCGCGGCCGAGGTGGGCCGCGTCGACCTCACCGATCCGGGCGCGCGCCTGTCGGCCATGCTGCAGCTGCGCCTGATGTCGATCAGGTCGGCCCCGGACGGCTGAGCGGGCCCCGCAGGCCGAGCGTGCCGATCAGGAACGCCAGCCACTCCGCGTCCTGCGCCAGCGCGACGTCGTGCGGGGTCGCCGCGCCGTGGCCCGCGTTGTCGAAGACGTGCAGCAGGATCGGCGCGTCGCCCCGCTGGGCGGCCTGCATCCGGGCGGCGAACTTGCGCGCGTGCCAGGGCCGGCACCGCGGGTCGTTCGCCCCCGCCTGGATGTAGACCGCGGGAAAGTCACCGGGACCGGCCAGCTGGTACGGCGACAGCCGCAGGAGCCGGCGCACCTCCTCCGGGTCGTCCGGGTCCGCCCAGGCCTTGCGGATGACGAAGTCGAGGTAGGGGTCGCGGGTGCCGCCGACGAGATCGAGCAGCGGCTCCCTCGGCAGGACGGCCCGCCACAGGTCCGGCCGCGTGGTGACGGCGACCCCGCACATGAGGCCGCCGTCGGACCCGCCGGTCAGCGCGAGCCGCCCCGGATCCGTGACACCCTCGGCGATGAGGTGCTCGGCGACCGCGACGAGGTCGGCGTCGCGCACGTGCTTGTTCTCCCGGTGCGCGGCCAGGTACCAGTCCCGGCCGAACTCGCCGCCGCCGCGCAGGTACGCCTGGACCAGGACGCCGCCGGCGGCGACGAAGGCGGCCAGGTCGGGCTGGTACTGGGGCAGGAGGGGCACGTTGGCGGCGCCGTACGCGGAGATCAGGACCGGCGCGGGACGCGCGGGGTCGCTCCCGGCCGGGCGCACCACGTGGTACGGCACCGCCACCCCGTCGGCGGCGACGGCGTGCCCCGTCTCCAGCGAGGCGTCCAGGGTGAGCGCGGGGGCCGACAGCGTCTCCAGCCCCGCCCGGCCGGGACGGTGCCGGTAGACGCCCCAGGAGCTGGTCAGCGTGGAGAAGGCGAAGACGAAGTCGTCGGCGGGCGGGCCGGCGGCCAGAGCGGTCATCGCGAAGAACGGGGCGGCGAGCGCGCCGCGCCCGGGGAGCGGGACCTCACCGGTGACGGCGCCCGTGTGGTCGAGGACACGGACCCTGGCGAAGGTCCGGTCGAACTCGCTGAGGTAGAGCCGCCCGCCGACCGGCTGGAGGGAGCGCAGCACCGTCTCGCCCTCCGGGACGAGTTCGGTCCAGCCCTCCGGGTCGCCGGGGTCGTCAGCGTCCAGCGGGATGGAGACCACGCGCCCGCGGGCGGCGCCGACGTCGGTCACCGCGATGTAGTGGTCGCCGACGACGTGGCCGGCGATGGTCCCGGAGCACGCGGTGACGAAGGGGCGCCACACGGTGCCGGGCCGGGACAGGTCGCGGACCGCGACCGGGATCGGGCTGCCCACGCGATGGCTGGCGACGGCCCACCGGCTGCCCGGCGCCATCTGGACGAGCGTGTACTCCCGGGAGCCCGCGCCGACCGGGATGGGTTCGAGGGTGGTCCTGCCGTGGCGGTGGAGGAAGACCGCCTGCCGGAAGTCCTGGGGCGAGCCGGTGAGGGCGAAGAAGTAGAAGCCGCTGCCATCGGGCAGCCACGAGACGCCGCCGGCCCACGCGCTGTGCAGGACCTGTTCCGGCGCGCCGTCGAGCAGCCGTCCCGTGTCCACCTCGACGAGGCGGATGGTGTTGTGCTCGCTGCCGTCGGCGCAGACGCCCAGGGCCAGGACGCGGCCGTCGGGTGACGGTGCCAGCCAGGACAGGACGGCCGGGTCGCCCGCGTCGCCGAGCCCGGCCAGCTCGATCAGCGGGCGGCCGGGGCCGAGCGGCTCGCCGGACACGACCACCGAGGAGCCCACCGCGCGAAACCACCGCCCGGCCGCGTACTTGGGCAGGGCCGGACGGGACCCGGCGTCGTGGGCCAGGACCAGTGCCCGGACGTCGCCGGGGTCCTGGCCGTCGTAGACGACCGCGGTGGCGAGCTCGGCCTGGCGCCGCTGCCAGAGCCGCACCTCGGGGGTCTCCTCCTCCAGCCAGCGGTACGGGTCGGGCGCGCGGACGCCGGCGACGTCCTCGAAGACCTCGACGGTGCGCGCGGGCGGGTAGGGCAGGGTCATGTCGCCTCCAGTTCGGCGCGCAGCCGCTCGAACGCGCCGGGAATCCGGGTGACCCGGCGCAGGTGGATGAGGGCGTCGAAGGCGGCGGGGAAGTCCTCGACGAGGTCGAGGCCGCCGCCGGCGAGCGTGCCGTCGACGCCGTCGAAGAACGTCGTGGGCGCGCGGCGCAGGTCGACGGCGGTGACGGCCCGCCCGATGCGGTCCAGCCGCGCCTCGACGGAGTTCGGCGGCGCGACCCGGGCCTCCAGGAAGACGTCGCAGTCGAACGGCCGCGGCGAGCGCTGCGCGAACCGGACCTCCGGGCCGGAGCCGTAGGTCATCCCGACGACGACCAGCCCGTCTCCGAGCGCGGCGTCGAGCATGCCGCCCATCGTCGGCCGGTTCAGGAACGGCGTGCGCCGCACGTGCGCGTTGTGCGCGCTCACCACGACGCGTTCCTCCCGCTCCAGGATCCAGCGCACGGTCTCGGCCATGAACACCTCGCGCGGGTACGGCCCGGCCGCGGGCGGATCCAGCTCGGCGGCGAAGGCGTGGAGCGAGGCGGCGCACCGGCGGGCGACCTCGTCGCCGTCGGCGGCGGCACGCTCCCGCAGCTCGCGCAGGCCGCCGAGCAGCCGGGCCCGTCCCGCCTCGGACATGGCCGCGTAGCCGAGCGCCGCCTCGGTGCGGCCGCCCAGGTCGCTCAGCTGAACGAGCTCCCGGTCGCCGGGGCGGCCCGGGATCCGGTCGAGGATCGCGCGTACGGCGGGGCCGGGTGAGGTGGAGGAGCCGGGCAGGTCCATCCCGTAGAAGCTCACCCGGGCCGGGCCTCCGGAGTTGCGCGCGCGCATCCAGCGCAGTTGCCCGCGCATCGGCTCGCATTCGCCGAACCGGTAGGTGATGCCGTCGCGGGCGACGTCCTCGGCCCGGCCGGGGCCGCCGTGGATCCAGGCGTCGACGGCCAGGCCCTCGGCGAAGCCGGACTCCATCACGAAGGCGGAGAAGCCGAGCTCCTCGGCGAGGGTGCGGAACAGCCGGTCCTTGAGCTCGTAGAACTCGGTGATGTTGTGCGCCCCCTCGCCGATGGCGACCACCCTCGCGTCGCCGGCCAGTTCACGCACCGACGCGGCGTCGCCGGGGTCGATCATCATGGGCGGGTGCCGGCCGCGTCGTGGAAGTACCACAGCTCCGGGGTGTAGAGGAAGCTGATCAGGGCGTTGAACGACGACTGCGGGCCGGACAACGTGTTCTTCCACACGACGAGCGTGTGCGGGGTCGGCAGGAAGAGCACGGGCAGGTCCTCGGCCAGGCCGTTCACCTCGGCCGACAGCGACTTCTCGTCCGAGCCGAACGTGGAGGCGTTGATCAGCTTGTCGATCGCGGCGTTGCGGTAGCTGCCCAGGTTGAAGCTGCCCTCCGTGTTGAGCACCGTGTTGCTGCTCGGGTAGCCGGCCGCCAGGTAGAGCGGCCCGTAGTCCTGCATCGCCCACTCGTTCTTGGTGGCGGGGGCGTAGGTGTTGCCGTAGTTGGCGTACATGTAGTTGAGCGACTTGGTCACGATCTTGACGTCGATGCCGAGCTTCTTGGCCGCCGAGGCGAAGGCGACGTCGCGGGCGCCGACGAAGGCCGGGGCGTTGGCGGAGGCCAGGGTGAAGCTGATCGTCTGTCCGCGCGGGATGCCGGCGCCGCACTGGCCGGGGCCGGTGCCGGGGCGTTCGCAGGTGGTGGAGCCGTTCGGCGTCACCTTCCAGCCGTTGTCGGTCAGCAGCTTCCCGGCGGCGGCGGGGTCGTAGGGGTAGGGCGGCCGGTCGCCGAACGCGGGCGGGTAGGGCGAGCCGTGCCCGGCCGTGCTGTAGTTCGGGGAACCGGCGCCGTTGTAGACGCCCCTGCTGGTGATGTAGCCCTGCTGGTCGATCAGGCGCTGGAGGGCCTGGCGGGCGTACCTCTGCGTGATGATCTTGTCGAAGTTGTTGACGGTGTTCTTGAAGTTGATGACCAGCGAGTCGAGGCGGGCGGGGGCGGGGGCGCCGTAGACGTTGTACCCCTTGGCCTTCAGATCGGCGATCTGGGTGACGAAGCTGGAGTCGAGCGTGCCGACGGTCAGGTTGCCGGCCTTGAACTGGTTGAGCACCGCGGCGGCGGAGGTGAAGGCCTTGAAGTCGATCTGGTCGAGCCGCGACTCCCCGGGACCGCTGTAGGCCGTGTTCGGCGTCAGGGAGAACGAGCCGGTCGTCGAGTCGAAGCTCTTGAGCAGGTACGGCCCGTTGACCACCTTCCAGAGCGGGTTGCCGGCGAAGGTGGACTGCGACTCCGACTCCTTCGTCAGGTACTTGTAGATCGCCTTCGCGTGTTTCGGCTGCTTGTAATCCAGGTGCGGGCCGCCGGTGCGGGCGATGTTCCACTCCGCCGACGGCATCACGTACAGCAGCGTGAGCATCGACAGGAGGTACGACGGGTTGTACGCGGTCTCCAGCCTGAGCGTGAGCGTGTCCGGCGCGGCCGCCTCCGCCGTGACTCCGTCGGGGAACTGGCCGGGGGTGTAGAAGCTCCAGTTGGCCGGGCTCTCCGCGAGCGCGGCCTTGAGCAGCGCCATGGAGAAGACGACGTCATCGGCGGTGACCGGGGTGCCGTTGGACCACTTGTAGTCCTTCATCTTGATGGTCACGGTCTTGCGGTCCGGGCTGTAGGCGGGCGGCTCGGCCAGGCTCAGCTCGGCGTCGGCGATCTGGTCGCCTTCCCCGCTGGGCCGGTAGAGGGAACGCCACAGCAGCCCGCGGGCGACGACGGTCCCGTTGGCGGCGGCCGGCGGGTAGGGGTAGATGTAGTTGGGGCTGAGTCCCGGGGTCAGCGCGACCGTGGCGGTCCCGCCGTCCTTGGGGGTGCCCGTCTGCTTCGGCTGGGCGCTGTAGCCGCCGGTGACGTCCTTCGTCGCGCCCCCGCCGCCGGTGCACGCCGTGGCGAGCACCGCGGCCACGGCGAGCGCCGCGGACAGCCGCTTACCGGACACATAGGTCATGGATGGCTCCCTGCTGGTGAAGTGGATCGAAGATCGCGGCGGACGGGGGCTTCAGTCGGCCCGCCGCCCGACGGTGTCGCGGAGCGTGTCGGCGAGCAGGTTGAGCGCCAGCACCGTGACGATGATGCAGCCGCCGACCGGGTAGATCAGCCACCAGTAGTCGGCGGAGATGTAGGTGACGCCGCTGGCCAGCTGGCTGCCCCAGTCCGCGGTGGGATAGGTCAGGCCGAAGCCCAGGAATCCCAGGGCGGCGACGACGAGGACGGCGTCGGCGACCTGGAAGGTGATGTTGACGATGATCACGCCGAGCGCGTTCGGGATCAGGTGGGTGAAGATGATCCGCCGGCGCGAGGCCCCCATCACCCGCGCGGCCAGCACGAACTCGCGCACCCGCAGGGTCAGCACCTCGCCGCGGACGAGCCGGGCGGACACGAGCCAGGAGAACGCGCCGATGACCAGGCTCAGCGACAGGGCGTTGGCGTGGAAGCGGGCCGAAAGGATCAGCACGAAGAACAGGAAGGGGATGGACAGCATGACGTCGACCACCCGCATCATGAACCCGTCGACCACTCCCCCGGCGAGCCCGGCCACGGCGCCGTACACGGTGCCGATGGTGGTCGCGAAGAGCGCGGCGAGCAGCCCGATCTGCAGCGACACCTGTCCGCCCGCCATCAGCCTGCCGAGCACGTCGAACCCGTTCGTGTCGGTGCCGAGCGGGTGTCCCGGGCCCGGGGGCAGGGCCGCGTTGATCAGGTCCACGTCGGTCTGGTTCGTCGGGTAGACCAGCGGCCCGAGGAAGCAGAACGCGGCGATGAGCACCAGGAGCAGCCCGCCGGTGAGGCCGAGCGGGTGCCGGCGCAGCCCGCGCAGCGCCGAGATCCGCCGCGGCGGGGCGCTCACGTCCAGTGTGGTCATTTTCTCAGCTCGATTCGGCGGTCGGCGGCCGCGACCACGATGTCGGCGATGAAGTTGCCGGCCACGGTCAGCACGCCGCCGATGAGGGTGTAGGCCAGCAGCACCGGATAGTCCTCGCGCTGCAGGCTGTTGAGGAACAGCAGGCCAAGGCCGGGATAGTTGAACAGCGACTCGACGATCAGGTTGCCCGCCAGGAGGGTGGGGACGAGCGTGCCGACCAGCATGACCAGCGGCAGGCAGGCGTTGCGCAGCAGGTGGCGCACCAGGATCAGCCGCTCCGGCAGCCCTTTGGCCCGCGCGACCCTGATGTAGTCCTGGCCGAGCTGGTCGAGGGCGGAGGAGCGCTGGTACTGGGCGAAGACCGCGACGCTGGTGACGGCGAGCGTGATGACGGGCAGTGCCATGGCCCGCGGGTCGGTGAAGACGACCCAGGGCGAGTGCGACTGCGACGCCTCGGCCGGGAAGATCGGCAGCGCCTGGCTGAAGACGGCGATCAGGACCAGCCCGAGCAGGAACGACGGCGTCGCGTACAGCACGTACGACACGGTCGTGGCGACCCGGTCGGCGACGCTGTTGCGCTTGACCGCCTGCAGGACGCCGAGCGGGACCGCGATCAGCAGGGCCAGCACCAGCCCGGTCAGCGAGAGCATCGCGCTGCGCCCGGCGTTCTGCCCCAGCAGCGTCGCCACGTTCTCGTTCAGCTTGTAGGACCGGCCCAGGTCGCCGTGCAGGAGCTGGCCGAGGTAGCCGACGTACTGCACCACCACGGGCCGGTCGAAGCCGTGCTGACGGTTGAAGTCCGCCACCGCCTCCAGCGAGGCGCGCTGGCCCAGGACCACGCGCCCCGGGCTGTCGGACACCAGGTGCAGCAGGAAGAAGGTGACGGCGGAGATGCCGAGCAGGACGAACAGGGAGATCGCCAGGCGTCGGACCACGTACCAGGTCATGCGGGCGAGTCCTCTCCGCGCAGGGGGTGGTGGCAGGCCACCCGGTGGGTACCGGTGACCGGGCTCAACGGGGGTTCCGTCGCGGCGCACAGCTCGGTCGCCAGCGCGCACCGGGTGCGGAAACGGCAGCCGCTGGGCGGGTCGACGGGGCTCGGCGGTTCGCCGTGCACCCGCGCGCCGTTCTCCCGGCCCCGCGTGCGCGGGTCCGCCTCGGGCACCGCGGCGAGCAGCCCGGCGGTGTAGGGGTGGGCGGCGGCGCCGTACACCTCTTCGGTGGTGCCGGTCTCGACCAGCTTGCCGAGGTACATGACGCCGACCCGGTCGGCCAGGTAGCGCACGACCGCGAGGTCGTGGGAGATCACCACGCTGCTGAGCCCGCGCTCGATCTGGACGCGGCGCATCAGGTTGAGCACCTGGGAGCGGATGGAGACGTCGAGCGCGCTGACCGGCTCGTCGGCCACCAGCACCTTCGGGTCCAGCGCCAGCGCGCGGGCCAGGCCGACGCGCTGGCGCTGGCCGCCGGACAGCTCGTAGGGGTAGCGCTCCATGACGTTCGCCGGCAGTCCCACGTCCCGCAGCAGCTCGCGCACGCGGGCGGTGCGCTGGGCGCCGCTGCCGCCGCCCTGGATCGCCAGCGGTTCGCGCAGGATCGTGCCGATGCGCATGCGCGGGTCGAGGGAGGCGTTGGAGTCCTGGAACATCATCTGCAGCTGGGTACGGCGCGGCCCGAGCGCCCGGGCGCTCATCCGGGTGACCGGCTCCCCGTCGAAGATCACCTCGCCGGAGGTGGGCCGGTCCAGGGCCACGAGCATCCTGCCCAGGGAGGACTTGCCACAGCCCGACTCGCCGACCAGCCCGAACGTCTCGCCGGCCGCCACGTCGAAGCTCACGCCGGAGACCGCCTTCACGGTACGGCGCCCGCCGAACAGGCCCCCGCCGCCCGCTGGATACTCCCGCCGGAGATCGACGACGCGCAGCCGGGGGGCGGAGCCGATCGGGGCCGGAGCCTCGAACCGGGCGCGGGCCCTGACCGCCCGGTCCTCGGCCGGGTGCCAGCACGCGTGGGCGTGGCCGTCCGCCTCCGGGGTCAGGGCCGGGGTCTCCTCCCGGCACCGGTCGGTCGCGGCCTCGCACCGGGGCGCGAAGGGGCAGCCCGGCCGGGCCGAGGTCAGGTCCGGCGGGGCTCCGGGGATGCTGTAGAGCTCCTCGCCGCGGTCGTGGGTGAGCGACGGGATCGAGGACAGCAGCGCGTGCGTGTAGCGGTGGCGCGTCCTGGTGAAGAGCGTGGAGGTCGGGCCGGTCTCGGCGACGCGCCCGCCGTACATCACCCCGACACGGTCGGCATGCCGGGCGATCACCCCCATGTCATGGGTGATGAGGATCATCGACATGCCCAGCCGGGACTTGAGGTCGTCCAGGAGGTCGAGGATCTCCGCCTGGATCGTGACGTCGAGCGCGGTGGTCGGCTCGTCGGCGATGACGACCCGGGGCTGGCAGACCAGCGCCATCGCGATCATCACGCGTTGCCGCATGCCGCCGGAGAGCTGGTGGGGGTGGTCGTCCAGCCGTTCCGCCGGGCGCGGCAGCCCGACCAGGGCGAGCATCTCCTCGGCCCGCCCGCGCGCCGCGCGCTTCGACAGGCCGTGGTGCAGGCGCACCGGTTCCGCGACCTGCTCGCCGATGCGCCGGGTCGGGTTCAGCGCCGTCATCGAGTCCTGGAACACCATCGCGACGTCGTTGCCGCGGATGGCCCGGTAGCGCGCGGCGGACAGGCCGACGAGCTCCTCGCCGCCCAGGTCGATCGACCCTCCGCTCACCCGGCCGCCGGCCGGCAGCATGCCCATGACCGCGAGGCCGGTCATGGACTTGCCCGACCCGGTCTCGCCGACGATGCCCAGGGTCTCGCCGCGGTTCAGCACCAGGTTGACGCCCGAGACGGGGCGTACGACCCGCTCGCCGCGCCGGATCTCCACCGACAGGTCGGCGATCGTCAGCACACGATCGCCGCCGGCGGGGCCGCGCGTCTTCCGGGAACCATCGGCCGTGCTCACGGCAGTGCTCTCCAAATCCACCCTGCGATAGTGGGACGCGAAGCCCCTCGCGGTGTTTGTCGCGGTCATCGAATGTTCATGGTCGAAATGGTCCGCTCCGACGAACTGATCGTCGTGAGGTCAGCGCGTCACGCGGCGGTCGGCCCGGCCGGTGTGCAGGTACGCCGCGTGGCCCCGGCCGTCGTCGCCCAGGAAGGCCAGCGGGGCGCGTACACCGTGCTCGGGTTCGACCGGGATGAGCGTGTCGCCACGCCAGGTCACCAGCTCCGTGCGGTACGGCAGCTCGTCCAGCTCGGCGGTGACGCCGATGGGCAGGCGCTCCAGCCACAGGCGGCCCTGCTCGTCCTGGCTCACCGTGGTCTCACTGGTGCTGGAGGCGTAGGTGCCGGTGTAGCGGGCGGCGTCCGGCGCGGGCGCGAGCGCGGGGTCGGGCATCGGCGTCGCGGGCGGCTCGACGCCGCCGAGCTCGCGCAGCACGCGCCGCTCGATCTGGCGGAACACCCGCTTCGGCGAGCCGCCGTTGGTGACGAGCGCCAGCGCCACGTCCTTCCCCGGCACCACGCGCAGGAACGCCGACTGGCCGACGGTGTTGCCGTCGTGGCCGAAGACCGTGTCGCCGGACAGGTCGAACAGCTCCCAGCCGAGGCCCCAGGCGGCGCCCTGGTCGATGTCGGGCTGCGTGATCTGGGGCACCCGCATCGCCGCCACGCTCCGCGGGCTCAGCACCCGGGCGCCGTCCGGGCCCACGCCGCCGTCGAGGTGCATGCGGACGAAGGTCAGCAGGTCGCGGGCGCGCATCGCCAGCATCGACCCGGCGGGCGCGTTGGAGCGTGCCAGCGCCCAGACCGGAGCCGGCTGAGGGGCGGCGCCCGGCGCCGGTTCGATGTGGCCCACGGCGGCGCGGTGGAGGATGGCCTCGTACGGATCGCCGGCCGCGTGGGTCAGGCCCAGGGGCGCGAACAGGTGGGCCCGCATGCAGGCGTCGAACGGGGCGCCGCGCACGACCTCGATGATCCGGCCCAGCACGCAGAAGCCGGCGTTGTTGTAGGAGAACATCGCGCCGGGTTCGAACAGCTGGGGCACCTCGCGCAGGACGTCCACGTACTTCTCGACGCAGTCGTCGCCCTTGCCGGTGTCGGTGAAGATGTCGCCCTCGAACCCGGCGACGTGGGACAGCAGTTGCCGGACGGTGATGCGCGCGGCGGCCCGTTCGTCGGCGATCCGGAACTCCGGCAGGTACCGGCGCACAGGGGCGTCGAGGTCCAGCTCACCCTCGTCGACGAGCTGCATGGCCAGCGTCGCGGTCAGCACCTTGGTGATCGAGCCGATCTGGAAGATGGAGTCGGCCGTGGCCTCGACGCCGGTGGCCGTGTTCAGCACGCCCGCGGCGACGTCGACGGTCCGCTCGCCGTGGCCGACCGCCACCACGGCTCCCGGTACCCGGCTCTCCGCGAGCAGATCCGGCAGCCGGTCCCGCAGCCACGTGCCGATCTCATCCAGTTTCGTCATCGGTGTACCTCCCGCGTTCACTGCGCAGGAGCTTAGGATCGGCGTGACCAGCGGTGTTCGTCTGCTCCGACCATCGGCGGCGGGCCGATTCGTGGGGTCGGCCAAGCCTGCTCGGTCAACGGCCGAGCCTGTCCGGGCAGCGGCCCAGCCTGCTCGGTCAGCGGCCGAAGAGGTCGTCGCGGACCGTTGCCAAGGCGAGGTCCATGGCGCCGGCGAGGACGGGGTTGCCGGCCAGCTCCGATCCGCGGACCGCGGGCCGGGTGGGGAGCAGGACGTGGAGCTCGCGCTCCACGAGGTCGCGCAGCCGTTCGCCGCCCGCCTCCATGACGCCCCCGGCCAGCACGATCAGCCCGGGGTCGACCACCGAGGCGATGGCGGCGAGACCGACGGCCAGCCGCCCGGCCACGAGCCGCAGGCCCGCCGCCGCGTCCTGGGCCGCACGGCCGGACTCCTCCGCGATGGCCACGGCGGCGCGCACGGACTGCCGGAAGTCCGGGTGGTCGATCCCGTAGGTGGCGAGCAGGTCGCGGATCGCGCCGCCGCCGCCCACCGACTGGAATCCGTGGCTGCCGTGCCGCCCGCCGTCGCGGGCGGTCACCGTGCCGGAGATCGGCATGTGGCAGATCTCCCCCGCGGCGCCGAAGAAGCCGCGGTGCAGGCGGCCGCCGATCACCAGCGCCGCGCCCAGGCCGTCGTCGGCCCACAGCAGGACGAAGTCGGGGCAGCCGGCGGCGGCGCCCCTCGCCTGTTCGGCCAGCGCGACGAGGTTGACGTCGTTCTCCACGCTCACCTCGGCGCCGAGCGCCGCGCTGAGCGTGGGCACGAGGCCGGGCAGGTGCCAGCCGGGCATGTCCGCTTCCGCGACGTGGCCGAGGCGGCCGGTGGCCGGGTCGACGGCGGCCCGCACGCCGATGACCACCCTGCTCAGCGGTCCCGGCGGGGCCGCGCCGTCCAGCGCCGCGCGCAGCCGCTCGACCGGCGGGCCGCCGGCCGGATCCGGGGTGGGCAGCACGAACGCGCCCACGGCGGCGCCGGTGATGTCGGCCACCCGGACCTCGATGGCGCCGGGGGTGACGCCGATGGCCGCCACGTGGGCGGCGGCCGGGTTGATCCGGTACGTCTCCGCGTTGCGCCCGGCCAGGCCGGAGCGCATCCCGTCGCTGACCACCAGGCCCGCGGCCTGAAGGCGGGCCAGGAGCTGGAAGGCGGTCGGTTTGGACAGGCCGGTGAACTCGCCGAGTTCGGGACGCGTCAGCGGGCCGCGCTCCAGCAGGACCCTGAGCGCGATGCGCTCGTTGATGGCCCGCATCAAGCTTGGAGTCCCGGGTTGTGAGGGGTTCACGGCTTCAGAGCGTATCCGAGTCGCCGCTCAAATTTCTTTAGTTAATAAATTTTCCTAACCCCCAGTTCGGGGGCACCTTGACTCTCGACAAGCCTCTCGGAGGGAAACCCGCTGTTCAGATATGTGAATGCGGAGAGCTGCGCGCGCTGACTTTCAGTAAAGTTGGGGCTTGCATCTGCCGCCATGGCCTCCTACGCTCCGCAATAGTTAGGAATATTTCTTAACTATCGGTTGCGCGACCGGACTTCTCACCCCCCGAGATTCTGTCAGGAGCCACTGATGCAAGGTGTGATCCCCTTACGACACCGTCTCGCCACGGCAACGGCCCTGTTCGCCCTCGCCGCGCTACCCCTGCCGGCACTGCCCGCGCAGGCCGCGCAGACCGCGCAGGCCGGGCAGGCCGCCGGCGCGGTCGCCATCCCCGATCTGACCAGCGCGAACCGCCGGGCGCCCATCACCGGCCTGCCCGACTGGAGCAAGGCGGGCTTTCGCGGCGGCGCCGCCCTGCCGGGGCCCGGCGCCATGAACCCGGACGCGGCCTGCCACATCACCCCGCAGGAACTGGCCGGCCAGTACGGCGTACGCCCGGACGGGAGCGACGCCACCACGGGCCTGCAGGCGGCCATCGACGCCATCAGGACCACGTGCACGCCGAGCGCCGGATACACGAAGCTGTCGTCGATCACCCTGCCCGCCGGCCGGTTCGTGGTCACCAGGCAGCTCGGCCTGGACGCCGACTACCTGGTGCTCAAGGGCGCGGGCATGGGCCAGACGGTCCTGTCCTTCCGCCCGGACGCCAACACCCGCTACGACACGCTCACCGAGGACGGCAGCGACTGGGACGAGGACGGCGCCACCCACGGCGCCGGCAAGGGCGGCTGGACCTGGCCGGGCCGCGGTCTGCTGCGCGTGCAGACCCGCGAGGTCCACAGCAAGTACGCCGGCGACCACTCCTCCGCCCCCGCCAACCGCAAGGACATCTTCGAGGGCAGCGTCAACCAGCACTGGGCGGCCGGCGTGCCGCTGCGCGCCGCCTCGGTCACCGGAGAGACCCAGATCAGGCTGGCGAGCAACGCGGACATGGCCCGCTTCAAGGCCGGCGCGCACCTGTGGGTCGGCGCCGCCAACAGCGTGAAGTTCTACCAGCTGCAGACGGTCACCGACACCTCCAAGTACATGAACCTGCACATGCGCCAGCAGATCTTCACGATCACCGCCGTGGACGCCGCGGGCAGGAACCTCACGATCGACAAGCCGCTGGAGTACGACCTGCCGGTGAACTCCACCTCAGACGGCTCCTCCGCGATCGGCGGGACCGTCTACCCGAGCCGGGTCACCCCGCTGAAGGTCGTGCAGGGCGTCGGCATCGAGGACCTGACCCTCACCCAGGACATGGCCGGCATGCCCAAGCTGGGCGGCGGCACGTACAACCTCGACCGGGCCGACGCCCGCTTCAACTACGGCAACATGGCGCCCGAGTACGCCCAGCACGGCATCGTGCTCAAGTGGGCGGCCAACGTCTGGATCCGCCGGGTCGGCACCGAGATGACCGGCTCCCACGCGGTCGTCACCGAGAGCGCCAAGAACATCCAGGTCCAGGAGTCGAGCTTCGACGGCTCGTGGAACAAGGGCAAGGGCGGCAACGGCTACTTCCGCGGCTCGCGCGTCTGGGACTCCCTGTACGCCTATAACACCTCGCGCGACCTGCGGCACTTCACCTTCCAGTGGTCGGCGTCGAACAACGTGGCGATCGGCAACGACTTCGACTCCGACCTGAACGTGCACGGCGGCTGGGAGCGGCGCAATCTGTTCGAGAACAACAAGGTGCGCGTGCCGTTCGAGCACGCCTCGAAGAACTGCCGCGCCAACTGCGGCGACGAGGGCGGCGGCGGTCCCGACAACTCGACCTGGTGGCCCATCTGGTGGGCGGCGGGGCCGAAGGCGGCCAAGTGGTCGGGCTCCAGCGGGCCGCAGAACGTGATCTACAACAACGAGATGAGCAAGCAGACGGCGGAGGGCGGGCCGTACCAGGGCTACTATCCGGACCGGCAGCGGCTCTACCAGTTCGGCAGCTCGGCCAGTGACGCGGCGAAGTTCCAGCACCTGGCGGTCAACGGGACCACGATCGCCGACTGGGCGGGCAACGAGAGCGCCGACTTCACGGGTTCGGGCGTCAACGCCTCGCGGACCGACGCCTCGGGCTCGCTCTTCCTGAAGGGCCAAAGCGGCGGCGAGGACACCACCCCGCCGAGCGCGCCCGGCAACCTCCGCTCCACCGCCACCACTTCCACCAGCGCCTCCCTGACGTGGGACGCCGCCACCGACAACATCGGGGTCAGCGGCTACGACGTCTACCGGGGCGGCACTCTGGTCAACACCGTCACCGGAACAGCATTCACCGACACCGGCCTGACCGCGAGCACGAGCTACACCTACACCGTCAGAGCCCGCGACGCCGCCGGGAACACCTCCCCCGCGAGCAACACGGTCACCGCCACCACCCAGCAGGGCGGCGGCACCGAGACGCTGCTGTCCCGCGGCAGGCCCGCCACCGCCTCGTCCGTCGAAGGCGCCGGATTCGAGGCGGCCAAGGCCGTGGACGGCGGCACGAGCACCCGCTGGGCCAGCGCCGAAGGCAACGACCCCGAGTGGATCACCATCGACCTCGGGGCCACGGCCGACATCTCCCGCGTGAAGCTGAACTGGGAAGCCGCCTACGGCAAGTCGTACAAAATCCAGACTTCGCCCAACGGCTCTACCTGGACCGACGTCTACTCCACCACCACCGGAGACGGCGGCATCGACGAGGTGACGCTGTCGGGCGGCGGACGCTACATCCGCATGTACGGCGCGGCGCGCGGCACCACCTACGGCTACTCCCTCTGGGAGTTCGAGGTCTACGGCTCCTTCACGGGCGGTGGCGACGACACCACCCCGCCGAGCACCCCGTCAGGCCTGCGCTCCACCGGCACCACCTCGAACACGGTGTCACTGGCCTGGAACGCCGCCACCGACAACGTCGGCGTCACCGGCTATGAGGTCTACCGGGGCGGCACCCTGGTCAACACCGTCACCGGGACGACCTTCACCGACACCGGCCTGACCCCGTCAACCGCCTACACCTACACCGTCAAGGCCCGCGACGCCGCCGGCAACACCTCCCCCGCGAGCAACGCGGTCACCGCCACCACCCAGCTCGGCGGCGGCTCGATCGTGGACGTCTCCACCGCGGCCCAGCTGATCAGCGCCCTGGCCGGCGCCCAGCCCGGCCAGACGATCCGCCTCGCCGCGGGCGAGTACCGGGGGGCGTTCCTCACCCAGAGGGCCGGGACCGCCTCCGCCCCCATCACGCTGACCGGCCCGGCCGGAGCCGTCCTGGTCAACGACGGCCCGTCGGGGACCGCCCCGTCGTGCCCCGCCCCCGGCGGCGGATGGGACTCCGGGTACGGGCTGTGGTTGTCCGGCGCGCCGTACTGGAAGCTGACCGGCTTCACCGTCAAGGACTCCAAGAAGGGCATCGTCCTCGACGACTCCCACCACGTGACCATCGACGGCGTCCACGTGCACCACACCGACGAGGAAGGCGTGCACTTCCGGCGCTCCTCCGCCGACGGCGTGATCCAGAACTCCACGATCAGCCACGCCGGGCTGGTTCAGCCCGGCTACGGCGAGGGCGTCTACATCGGCTCGGCCGGTTCCAACTGGAGCTGCCACGGAAACTCCGGCGGCGTCGACCGCTCCGACCGGGTCAAGGTGCTCGACAACGACTTCGGGCCCGGCATCGCCGCCGAGCACATCGACATCAAGGAAGGCACCACCGGCGGCGTGATCCGCGGCAACTCCTTCAACGGCACCGGCATCTCCGGCCAGAACTCCGGCGACTCCTGGGTCGACGCGAAGGGCGTCGGCTACGTGATCGAGAACAACACCGGCACGTTCTCCGCGCCCGGCACCTTCGCCAACGGCTACGAGACACACAACCCGTCCACGTCACCGTCGTTCGCCAACGGCTGCGGGAACGTCTGGCGCGGCAACCGCTCCGACCTGGGCGGAACCGGCAAGTACGCCATCTACGTCTCCTCCACCTCCAAGTGCGCGAGCAACCCGAATGTCGTCCACGCCTCCAACACCGTGAGCAACGCCCGCACCGGCCTGACCAACATCCCGGTCACGCCGTAACCCCCCGAAGAGAAAGACGAACGCCAAGATGAGACCACGAACACTCGCGGCCTTAGCCGCGGTGCTGGCCCTCCCCCTCACCCTCCTGAGCACACCGGTCTCCCAGGCGGTGGCCGTGACGGCGACCGCGTCCTCGACGGAAGGCTCCGGCTTCGAGGCGTCCCAGGCCGCCGACGGCGACGGCGCCACGCGCTGGGCCTCGGAGGAGGGCGTGGACCCGCAGTGGATCCGGCTCGACCTGGGCGCCGCCGGCACGATCAGCGGGGTCACGCTCACCTGGGAGGCGGCCTACGCCAAGTCCTACAAAATCCAGACCTCGCCCGACGGCACGTCCTGGACCGACGTCTACTCCACCACCACCGGCGACGGCGGCACGGACCAGCTGACCCTGTCGGGCAGCGGGCGCTATGTCCGCATGTACGGCACGCAGCGCGGCACCGCCTACGGCTACTCCCTCTGGGAGTTCGAGGTGCAGACCTCCTCCGGCGGCGACACCACACCACCGAGCACGCCCGGCAACCTGCGCTCCACCGCCACCACCGCGAGCTCGGTGTCGCTGGCCTGGAACGCCTCGACCGACAACGCCGGCGTCACCGGCTACGAGGTCCACCGGGGCGGCACCCTGGTCAACACCGTCACCGGAACCACCTTCACCGACACCGGCCTGACCCCGGCCACCGCCTACACCTACACCGTCAAGGCCCGCGACGCCGCGGGCAACACCTCCCCCGCGAGCGCCCCGGTCACCGCCACCACCCAGCAGGGCGGCGGCACCGAGACCCTGCTCTCCCAGGGCAGGCCCGCCACCGCCTCGTCCGTCGAAGGCGCCGGGTTCGAGGCGGCCAAGGCCGTGGACGGTGACACCACCGGCACCCGCTGGGCCTCCGAGGAGGGCGTGGACCCGCAGTGGATCCAGGCCGACCTCGGCGCCAACGCCACCGTTTCCCGCGTCAAGCTGACCTGGGAGGCGGCCTACGGCAAGGCGTACAAGATACAGACCTCCGCGAACGGCACGAGCTGGACCGACGTCCACAGCACCACGACCGGCGACGGCGGCACCGACGACGTCGCCGTGACCGGCAGCGGGCGCTTCGTCCGCGTCCACGGCACCCAGCGCGGCACCGCCTACGGCTACTCCCTGTTCGAGCTGCAGGTCTACGGCACCGCCGGAAGCGGCGGCGACACCACCCCGCCGAGCACGCCCGGCAACCTGCGCTCCACCGCCACCACCGCGAGCTCGGTGTCGCTGGCCTGGAACGCCTCGACCGACAACGCCGGCGTCACCGGCTACGACGTCTACCGGGGCGGCACCCTGGTCAACACCGTCACCGGAACGACCTTCACCGACACCGGCCTGGCCGCGAGCACGAGCTACACCTACACCGTCAGAGCCCGCGACGCCGCCGGGAACACCTCCCCCGCGAGCAACACGGTCACCGCCACCACGCAGCCGCCCACCGGCGGCGGCACCCCGGTCGAGGCCAACGGCCGGCTCAGGGTCTGCGGGGTCAAGCTCTGCAACGAGAACGGCAAGCAGATCCAGCTGCGCGGCATGAGCTCGCACGGCCTGCAGTGGTACTCCCAGTGCCTCAACACCGCCTCGCTCGACGCCCTGGCCACCGACTGGAAGGCCGACGTCCTGCGGATCTCGATGTACATCCAGGAGGACGGCTACGAGACCAACCCGCGCCTGTTCACCGACCGGGTGCACAACCTCATCGAGCAGGCCACGGCGCGCGGCATGTACGCCATCGTCGACTGGCACATGCTCACGCCCGGCGACCCGATGTACAACCTGTCCAGGGCCAAGACGTTCTTCACCGAGATCGCCCAGCGGCACAACAGCAAGAAGAACCTCTTCTACGAGATCGCCAACGAGCCCAACGGCGTCTCCTGGTCGACCGTCAAGAGCTACGCCGAGCAGCTGATCCCGGTGATCCGCGCCATCGACGCCGACACGCCCATCCTCGTCGGCACCCGCGCCTGGTCCTCGCTCGGCGTCTCCGACGGCGCCAGTGAGACCGAGGTGACCGGCAACCCGGTCAACGCGACCAACATCATGTACACCTTCCACTTCTACGCCGCCTCGCACGGGAGCAACTACCTCAACACGCTGTCCCGCGCGGCCGACCGGATCCCGATGTTCGTCACCGAGTTCGGCACGCAGACCGCCTCGGGCGGCGGTGGCAACAACTTCGGGATGTCGCAGCAGTACCTCGACCTGATGGCCCAGAAGAAGATCAGCTGGGTCAACTGGAACTACTCCGACGACGGCCTGTCCGGCGCCGTCTTCACCGGCGGCACCTGCCCGAACGGCCCGTTCACCGGAACGAGCCGGCTCAAGGAGGCCGGGGTGTGGATCCGCGAGCGGGTCCGTACTCCTGACGACTTCTGAGCCACCGGCCCCGCCCGCTCCCCTGCGCGGGCGGGGCCGTCCCTCAGTCGCGCAGCGCCTCGAAGTACGGCTTCATCGCGGGGTAGTAGTCGTCGAAATCCGGCTGGGGCGATCCTTCGCGGGCGGCCACGAGCATGTCGAGGTAGTACTCCCAGCCGGGACCGACGTCGCCGATGCCGTCGAGGCTGTCGAAGTGCTGCACGAACTCCAGCCGCGTGGTGCCGCCGCTCTCCGACAGCAGCAGGTCGATCCGCCACTCGCCGTGCTCGTCGGTGGCCGAGACCGTCAGTCGCTCCGGTGGCTCGCAGGCGTCGATGCGCAGGTCCATCCACGGGGACTGGTCCTCGTACGCCATCTGGACCTTGATCGTCCGGCCGGGCCCCGGGTCGCCTTCCCACGGCCCGAACCAGCGGGCGGTGCGCTCGGACTCGGTGACGCTGGCCCACACGTCCTCGATGGGCGCGCGGAAGGTACGGATGAGCACGAGATCGTTCTCGGCGTCCTTGCGCAGGAGTCGCGCGGTGGGGCGGGGTGTCATGCGGTGTCCTCCTTGACCTCTTCTGCCGCGCCGCTCGTGCGGTGTTCGCGGCGGGTTCGGTAAACCTCGGTCTCCAGCGCGTCCAGGCGTCCTTCCCAGGCGGGCCGCCCGGCGAAGAACTGATCGAGCCACCCGGCCAGCTCGTGGAGCCGCCCGGTGTCGAGCTCGTAGAGGCGCTGCCTGCCGACGAGCTCGTCGTGGACCAGCCCGCCTTCCCTGAGCACGCGCAGGTGGCGGCTCACGGCGGGTCTGCTGATCTGGAAGCGCCCGGCGATCTGACCGGCCGACATCCGTCCTTCGCGCAGCATGACCAGGATCTCCCTGCGCACCGGGTCGGCGATCGCGCCTGCCACCTCATCCACGGACAGAAGCGTAACACACTGGTTACGCGTTAACCACGCCGTCACCGTCGCCGGTCGCGTTCCGTGTCCCCGGCCGGTCTATCGCCGGTCGCAGCCGCAGCTGCGGCGCGCGAGGAGGGTGGCTCGCGAGGCGGGCGCCGGGGCCGCGCGGTCGAACAGGAGGGCGACCGCCTGTCCGGCCATGGCGGCGAGGGGCTGCCGGGTGACGGTCAGGGCGGGGGCGGTGTGGGCGCTGTCGGAGGTGCCGTCCAGGCTGATCACCGCCAGGTCGTCCGGTACGGCCAGGCCCGCGGCACAGGCGCCGGACAGCACGCCGACGGCCTGCTCGTCGGTCGCCGTGATCAGCGCCCGGGGCATGGTTCCGGCGGCGATCAGGTGGCGGGTCAGGGCGTCGGCGTCGGCCCGGGAATAGGCGGAGCGCAGCGGGACGGCGCCGGGCGCGGCGCCATCCTGCCAGGTCCGCCGGCGGAGTCCGACCGGGCCGGTGTCGTGGGGCCCGGCGAGGAAGGCGGGGTCGTGGTGCCCGTGCGCGCGCAGGTGGGCGACCGCCTCGCGCACCGCGTGCTCGTTGTCGGCGGCGACCAGGGGCGCGCTGTCGGCAGCCGGGCCGTTGTGCAGGTAGACGGCCGGCACCCCGGCCCGCGCCGCGTGCCGGGCGACGTCGTCCGCGGCGTCGGCCGAGACGATCACCAGGGCGTCGACCTGGGCGGCCAGGAAACGCTCGACGAGATGGCGCTGGCGTTCGGCGGAGTAGCCGGCGTTGCCGATGAGCATGAGGCGGTCGTGCTCGGTGAGCGCCCGTTCGACGTGTTCCGCCAGGGCGCCGAAGTAGGGGTTGAGCGCGTCGGCCAGGATCAGGCCGACCACGCCGGTGGTGCGTGAGCGCAGCGCGCGGGCGATGCGGTTGGGGCGGTAGCCGAGCTCGGCGGCCGCGGCCAGCACCCGTTCGCGGGTGGCGGCGGCCACGGGGCGGGGACCGTCGTTGATCACGTAGCTGACCACGGCGGTGGAGGTGCCGGCGCGGCGGGCTACGTCGGCCAGGGTGATCGGCTTGTTCATGGCGGTTTACAGTCTCGCAGCTAATCGTTTAGATTTCGCCAGTCTAAACGATTAGATTCCGAGGTGCGCATGATCATCGACACCGACACCGGTTCCGACGACGCCGTGGCGCTGCTGCTCGCGCTCGCCGCGCCCGGCGAGGTCCGCGCCGTCACCACGGTGGCCGGCAACGTGCCGCTCGCCACGGGCACGCGCAACGCGCTGGTCACCCTGCGGCTGGCCGGGCGCGCCGACGTGCCCGTCCACGCCGGGTGCGAACGTCCGCTCGTCCGCCCCGTGTCCACCGCCCAGCACGTGCACGGACACGACGGCATGGGCGGCCACGACCTGCCGGACCCCGTGCGCGGCCCCGAACCGGACCACGCGGTGGACGTCCTGCTGTCGGCGCCCCGCCGCCGTCCCGGCGAGCTGACGCTCGTCACGCTGGGCCCGCTCACCAACCTCGCCGCCGCGCTGCTGCGCGACCGGGCGCTGCTGTCCCGATTTCGCCACGTGTACTGCATGGCCGGCGCCGCCGACCTGCGCGGCAACATCTCCCCCACCGCGGAGTTCAACGTCTGGGCCGACCCCGAGGCCGCCCGCGTGGTTCTTCAGCAGGCCACGCCCGAGACCGTGACCTGGATCGGCTGGGACGTCTCCCGCCGGGACGCCGTCATGACCCCCGCCGACCAGCGCCGCCTGGAAGAGCTCGGCACCCCGCTGGCCTTGTTCGCCCATCGCATCAACAGGACCGTGGCCGACTGGGCCCGCGACGTCACCGGGCTGGCCGGCTACGACCTGCCCGACCCCATCGCCATGGCCGTCGCCCTGCGCCCCGACCTGGTCCTGGAGCGGGAGACCGTACACGCCGACGTCGCCCTCGGCGACGAGACCCGCGGCCAGCTCATCATCGACCGCCGCCGCACCGCTCCCCCACCCAACCTCACGCTGGTACGCCGTGTCGACGAGCGGGGCTTCAAGCACATGCTCTTCGACGCCTGCGCCCGGGAGGCCCGCCCGTGAACAGCCGCCACGAGCTCCACTGTCACCTGGACGGCTCGCTGCGTCCCGCCACGGTCGCCGACCTGGCCCGCCGGCAGGGCCTCGCCCTGGACCGCCCCGTGCGGGACCTGGTCGTGGCGCCCGCCGGCTGCGGCAGCCTGAGTCGCTACCTCACCTACTTCGACCTGCCGCTCCAGGTCCTGCAGAGCCCGGACGCCCTGCGCCGCGCGGCCCGCGAGCTGGTCGAGGACTGGCGCGCCGACGGCGTGGTCCACGGCGAGGCCAGGTTCGCTCCGCAACTGCACGGCCGCCAGGGCATGACGCTGGACGAGGCGGTCACCGCCGTGGCCGAGGGCCTGGCGGAAGGCCGCGCGACGACGGGCGTGCGCACCGGCCTGCTGCTGTGCTGCCTGCGGCACCAGAGCCCGGAGGAGAGCATGGCCGTGGCCGAGACGGCGGTCCGGCGGCGCGAGGTGGTCAGTGGCCTCGACCTGGCCGGCGACGAGCGCCTGTACCCGGCCGCGCCGCACAAGGCCGCCTTCGACCTCGCCCACCGGGCGGATCTGCCGTGCACGGTCCACGCCGGCGAGGCCGCCGGTCCGGCCAGTGTGTGGGAGGCCATCGAGGTGCTCGGCGCCCGCCGGATCGGGCACGGCGTGCGGTGCGCCGAGGACGGCGCGCTGCTCGAACGGCTCCGCGCCGACCACATCGCGCTGGAGATGTGCCCGACCAGCAACGTGCAGACCGGCGCCGCCCCCAGCCTCGCCGGGCACCCGGCGACGCGGCTGCTGGCGGCGGGCCTCGCCGTGACGATCAGCACGGACGCCCGCACCACCTCGGACACCAGCCTGGGCCTCGAGTTCGCCCGCCTGCGCGAGACGGCCGGATGGGACGAACGGCAGGAAAACCTGGCCCAGGACCACGCCCGCGCCGCCGCCTTCGACGGCGGGTGAGTCAGACGCTGCGCAGGACGCTCACCACGATGCCCAGCACCGCGGCGCCGTCGCCGTCGATGACGTCGTAGGCGGGGTTGCGGGGTTCGAGGTAGACGTGCCCGCCCCGCCTCCTGAACACCTTGACGGTGGCCTCGCCGTCGATCATCGCGGCGACGATCTGGCCCGTGTGGGCCTCGGCCTGCTGACGTACCACGACGAGGTCGCCGTCGCAGATCGCGGCGTCGATCATCGAGTCGCCCCGGACGCGCAGGCCGAACACGGTGCCCCGCCCGGTGAGGTCGCGGGGCAGGGTCAGCGTGTCGTCCACGTGCTCGTCGGCCGGGATGGGCGTGCCCGCGGCGATGTCGCCGACCACGGGCACGCTCACCAGGCCCGTGTCCCGCTGCGGCGCCGCGCCCGGCAGGAACGGCCGCAGGTCGACGGGCCGGGTCATCGAGTCGCTCCGGCGCAGGAAACCCTTGTCCTCCAGGCTCTTCAGGTGCTTCGACACCGACGACGACGACCGGAGCCCGACCGCCTGGCCGATCTCGCGGGCGCTCGGCGGGTAGCCGTGCCGGATCGCCCAGTCCCGGATCGTGGCCAGGATCCGCTGCTGACGCTGCGGCAGGCCGGAGAAGTCCAGGTACGCGAACGCGTCGTCGTCGTAGGAGGTCACCTGGACATGCTAGAGGCCGGATGGCCGGCGTCTGCCGCGCGTTTCTTGAAGACCTCGTATACCGCGAGGTAGTTCTGCCCGCCGCGGCCCTGCGCGACGGCCCGCTCGGCGAGCTCCAGCATCAGCCGCGGCTGCTCGGCCGGGACACCCTGCTCGGCGCTCGTGCGGGTGATGTGCTCCAGGGCGTTGATGTTCATCTCCAGCGTGCCGAAGTCGCCGGGGTAGCTGCCCTCCGCCAGCGCGGCCGCCTGCCCGGCCGTGGACGGGCCGAACATCATCGGCACGAACCAGCCGAACGCCAGCTCGGCGAAGTCCCCGACCGGGAGACCCGCCGCGTCGATCAGCGCCGAGGCGTGCAGCCAGCCGTTCATGGTGGCGTACATCATCTCCAGCAGGCCCGTGTTGTAGAGCACCGCCAGCTCGACGCCCGCGCCGAGGTAGCGGGGGTCGCCCACGCCGGCCAGCGTGGCCCGGTGCTCGTCGAAGACCTCGCGCGGGCCGCTGTAGAGGAACACGGAGCCGGGCTCGCCGACCAGCGTCGGCGGCACCATGATCGCGCCGTCGAGGTAACGCGCGCCACGCTCACCGGCCCACGCCGCCATCTCGCGCGCCTCCGACGGCGTCCCCGACGTCAGATTCACCACGGTACGGCCCCGCAGTCCGTCCCCCACCGGCCCGAGAATCCGCGCCGTGGACGCGTAGTCGTTCAGGCAGACGATCGTGACGTCGGCCGCGGCCACCGCCTCCTCCACGCTCGCCGCGAGCCGGGCGCCGCGGGCCACGAGCGGCTCGGCCTTGGCGGCGGTGCGGTTCCATACGGTCGTGGGGTGCCCACGGTTCAGGTAGACCTCGGCCAGCACCCGTCCCATGGGCCCGAGTCCGAGGATCGCCACGTTGGCCCTGTCATGTCCGGTTTCAAGATGATCAGTCATGACGGCTAAGCTAAACCCTCACGTCCACGTGAGAGTCAAAGGTTGGTGACGGAGGTCACATGCGCATCGGAGAACTGGCCCGCCGCACCGGGGTCAGCATCCGCGCCCTGCGCTACTACGAGGAGCAGGGCCTGCTGCGCCCCCACCGGCGCTCCAGCGGCTATCGCGAGTACGCCGACACCGACGTGCGCGCCGTCGCCCGCATCAGGACGCTGCTGTCCGCCGGGCTCGGCACCGCCGTCATCGCCGAGGTGCTGCCCTGCATGGTCGACAGCGGCGAGATCCTCGCCCCCGGCTGCCCGGAACTGGTCGACGTCCTGGCCGAGGAGCGCGACCGCATCACCGGCGCCATCGACGAGCTCCAGTCCGCCCGCGCCATGCTGAACGGCATCATCGCCGCCACCCCATGAGGGCGTCAGGCACGTTCCGGGAAAAGGGCCAGGTTAGGGCAGATATCGACACAATGCACTGATCAAAATGGTTTCGGTGTGCATCATGCACATGGTGGCGGTATGTCCGGTTCTTACTCTGTCGAGATGAGCACCGATGCCTCCCCAAGTCCGGTGACGTATCCCGTGCCGTAGGTGCGGAAGCACCAAGACCATTAGGAAGTGCCATGTGCCAGCACTGCCCTCCACCCGCCCGGCCGAGCCTTGCGAGCGTCAGGTGTCCGGCATGGAAACGCTGACGACGCCCGAGGAGTCCACGATCGCGTCGTGGTCTCTGCCGCCCCACTTCCGCTCGGCCGCCGAGGCGCGTCGCCACACGGCCGGCTACCTCAACAGCTGGGGCTTCCACGACACCGACATCGGCGTGCTGCTGGTCAGCGAGCTGGTGACCAACGCTCTGCGGTACGCCCCCGGCCCGGTGACACTCACCGTCTGGCTCATCGACGGCCTGATGCGCTGCGAGGTCGAGGACACCAGCGCGCAGCCGCCCGCATGGCACGAGCCGGCCGTCCACGCCGAGGGCCACCGAGGGCTCTACCTCCTGGACGCGCTCGCCTGCTGCTGGGGCTTCGTCCGCACCGGCGAGGGAAAGGCCGTGTGGTTCGAGCTGCCCGTGTCCGGAGAGCACGATGCGTAAGATCGTGCTGCCCCGGCCGCGTCCGCGCCCGCCGCGCCAGGACCAGGATCTGCGCACCCCTTCCGGGCGCAAGCTCCCCTACTGACACCGGACCCGTCGGCGTCCCGCGGCCTTCAGGACGGGAAGGACCTGGGTGCCCCGGCCGCGCCGCCCTCACGAGCCGGACACGGCGAGCGAGCCGGGGACACCTCGCGCCGGCGGCGCAGCATGCGTGAGCCGGGGCGGGCCGTGGAGGCGGCTGGTCAGGCCTTGACGGCGCCGCTGGTCAGGCCGCCGACGATGTAGCGCTGGAGGAACTGGAAGAGGATCAGCACCGGCAGCGCCCCGATGAGGGCGCCGGCGGCGAAGACGCCCCAGCTCTGCCCGAGCTGGTAGGAGACGAGCTGGTACAGGCCGACGGCGAGCGTCTGCTGATCGGGGTCGGTCAGGACGAGGCCGGCGATGACGAAGTCGTTCATCGTGGCCACGAAGGAGAACAGCGCCACGACGACCAGGATGGGCCGCACGAGCGGCAGCAGGATCAGGAAGAAGACCTGGGCGTGCGAGGCGCCGTCCATCTGGGCCGACTCGTCGAGCTCGCGCGGGATGGAGTCGAAGAAACCCTTCATGAGGTAGGTGTTCACGCCGAGCGCGCCGCCCAGGTAGACCATGATCAGGCCCAGCGTGCTGCCCAGCCCCAGCGGGGGAAACACCTCCTTGAAGGCCGACAGAAGCAGAAAGATCGCGACGTAGGCCAGCACCTGGGGGAACATCTGGATGAAGACCAGGCCGACCAGGCCGCTCTCACGGCCGCGGAAGCGGAACCTCGAGAAGGCGTACGCGGCGCAGGCGCCCATGAACACCGACCCGGCCGCCGTCGAGACCCCGATCACCAGCGAGTTCACGAACCAGCGGGGAAACGGGTGCAGCGCGTCGGTGAACAGCGTCGCGTAGTGCCGCCAGGTCACCTCGGCGAACAAGTCGTTCGAGCCGGTCAGCGTCCCGCTCGGGTTGAGCGAGGCGGCCAGGACGAACACCAGCGGGAACAACGCGACCACCGAGGCCAGCACGCCGACCAGGTGCCTCCAGACCCTCATGCGGCAGCCTCCAGCCGCCTGGCCCGCCGGAATCCGGCCAGCGACACCGCCGCGATCACCGCGAAGATCAGGATCGAGACCGCGCAGGCCAGGCCGTAGTTGCGTGAGGTCCCGCCGAAGGCCAGCTTGTACACCAGCGAGATCAGCAGGTCCGTCGAGCCCACGTCGATCGGCGCCCCGGTGTCGCGGGGGCCGCCGCCGGTGAGCATGTAGATGACGTTGAAGTTGTTGAAGTTGAATGCGAACGTGGCCACCAGCGCGGGCGCCGTCGAGGCCAGCAGGAGCGGCAGCCGTACCGACGCCAGGACCCGCCACGGACCCGCCCCGTCGACCTGGGCCGCCTCGGCGAGCTGGCGTGGCACCGCCTGCAGCGCCCCGGTGCAGATCAGGAACATGTACGGGAACCCGATCCACACGTTGACCGCCAGCACGCTCAGCCTGGCCAGCCAGGGATCGGACAGCCACGGCACGGTGGCGCCGCCCAGCAGCACCTCGTTGACGAACCCGTGGTCGGTGTTGAGCAGCCCCTGCCACAGCAGCGCCGCCATGAACGCGGGGAACGCGTAGGGGAAGACCAGCAGCGAGCGGTAGACGCGGTAGCCGTCCAGGATCAGCGCGAGCACCAGCCCGAAGCCGAAGCTCAGCGCGACCGACAGCGCGGCGAACACGAACGTCCAGACCAGCACGCCCAGGAACGGCCCGCGGATCTCGGCGTTGGTGAGCACGCCGGTGAAGTTCTCGGTGCCGACGAAGACCTTCCAGCCGGGACTCAGCGAGCGCCCTGCGGCCGAGGTGAAGGCGCCGCGTCCGTCGTCGCGGTAGACGGTTCCCGCCCGGTCGGTGAAAGCGCCGCCGGAGTAGGTCAAGGTGGGCCGGTAGAGCGCGGCCGTCACCCCGTCCGCGGTCTTCAGGACGCCGCCCTCGGCCGGGACCCGCAGCTTGACGATCTCCGCCTGCCTGGCCACGATCTCCGCGTACGGCAGCGCCCGCCACCCCGGCCCGCTCCCAAAGCCCAGCTCGCCGTCCTTCTCCGCCACCCGGATCGGCCGGCTCTCGCCGGTCTTGACCTCGCTGGCGGCCAGGATCGCCGCGACCGCGTCGGCCTTGGTGGCGTTGTGGCCGTCGCCGTAGTTGGTGAAGGCGGCGTAGCCGGTGTAGAGCACCACGTACACCTGGTAGATCAGCAGCAGCACGACCCCCGGCGCCAGGTACTTGGCGGGGACCGCCCGCTTGCTCAGGTAGACCGCGTTGACGGCCACCGTCCCGGCCAGCAGCAGCGCGAACATCCACCACGAGCGCTGCCCGCCGAGCGCCACCAGTCCGTAGACGGCCAGCGCGTCGGCGACGGCGAGCGGCAGAAAGCGAAGCGCGCGCATCAGGATCCGATCTTCGCGCGGATGCGCTCCGCGGCCTTCCTGGTCAGCTCGGCGGGCTCGCCACGGCCGGTGATGATCGCGAGCTGGGACAGTCCCCAGTCGGCCCAGACGGCGTCCATCTGGGGCACGTTCGGCGTCGGCACGCCGTCGGCGGCGGCCGCGGCGAACCCGGCCAGGACCGGGTCAGCGGCCAGTTCCTCGCGCACCGAGGTCATCGCCGGAGGCCGCCCGCCCGCCGCGTGCAGCGCCTTCTGCGCCTGCGGCGTGGCCAGGTAGTTGACGAGGAAGTCGTTGGCCAGGATCGGACTGGCGCTCTTGGCACTGACGAAGAAGCCCTGCACGCCGGCGAACGGCCGCGCCTTCTCCCCGCCCGCGGGGGGCACCGGGTCCACCGCGAACGGCACGCCCGCCTTGGCCAGCGCGGGCGCGTCCCACGGACCGGTGACCAGGAACGGCGTCTCGCCCTTGACGAAGGCGTTGGTCGCGATGTCGCCGGTCAGCGAGGTCGAGACGGCCTTGTCCGCGGCCAGCCGCTTCAGGTAGGCCGCGAACTTCAGCCCGCCCGGGTTGTCGATCTCCAGCTTGCCGTCCGGGCCGAAGACCTGAGAGCCGAAGGAGGTCTGCAGCGCGTACAGGTGGAAGGGCGAGCCCGCCTTGGGGTCGACGGGCAGCCCGACCGGGTACGTGCTCTTGCCCGCCTTCACCAGGCTCTTCCCGCGCGCCACCAGTTCGTCGAAGGTGGCGGGCGCGGCAGGGACGAGCTTGGTGTTGCGCAGCACGGCCACGCTCTCGATCGCGTACGGCAGGCCGTACGTCTGCCCGTCGTAGGTCATCGCCCGCATGGCCGCCTCGGAGAACAGCGCCGCCTTGGCCGACAGGTCAAGCGGCGCGACGACGCCGTTCTGCACCAGCTTGCCCAGCCAGTCGTGCGGGCCGACGATGACGTCGGGGCCCTGGCCGGAGGGCGCCTGGGAGACGAAGTCGTCGCGCAGGTTGCCCATGGCCTTCTGCACGATCTTGACCTGGACGCCGCGGTCCTTCTCGAACGCCGCGGCGATCTGCCGCAACGGCGCGGCCCGGCTGTCGTCGGCCCAGACGGTGAGCGTGGCGGGGGGCGGGGCCGCGGTCTTCTCGGCGGCGCAGCCCGCCACGAGCAGAGTGGTGGCCGCGAGTGCGGTGAGCTTGCGCATGGTCGCTCCTCAGGATCCGGCGTGCGGGTCGTTCTGGGCCGGATCGCTCCAGCTCGCGACGCGTACCCACACGCGCCGGTCCGCGTCGTGCCTCAGGGGGGTTCGGATGGGGAAGCCGTCGGTGTCGAGGCCGTCGCGGCGCCAGCCGCGCCCGACGGTGCCGTTCAGGCCGACGCCGCGCGGCAGCCGCCAGACGCCGTGGTGGACGCCGGGCGCGACCTTGGTGGTGACCAGGCCGGAGAAGTAGACGGGCGAGTCGTCAGGGGTGCCGAGCGGGACCACGACCGTGACGTCGAGCAGCGCGTCGGGGGCGCCGTCGACGACCGTGACCCGTTCGCTCACCTCCAGCTCGCCGGTGCGGGCGACGACCTGCGCGGCGCCGGGTTCGACGCCTTCGAGCAGGGCGTGGCCGACGCTCTTGAGCGGTCCTGCCGGCTGCCAGGTCACCTGCGCGCCGAGGGCCGAGTACACGCAGCCGTCGGCGCGTTCGGCGACGGGCGCGACGTCGAGATCCTGGCCGGTGGCGGTCTCGCCGCCGGTGCCCGACAGCAGGACGGGCGGGCCCGCCGTACCGAAGAGATGCAGGAGCGCGCTGCCGGCGCGCGCCGCCCAGGCGTCCTCGTGGTGCGGCGCGGACGGCTCGTGCAGGTAGCGCAGCTCCTCGTCGGGCGTGTACCCGAGGTCGAGCAGGTGCTCCGCGAGCTCGCGGACCGGCCTGACCATGATCAGGCCCTCCATGCCGCCGATGTCCAGCCAGACCCGGCGCGGGCCGCGGGCCTCGAAGCGCCGGTAGACGGGGGTCTCTTCGAGCGTGCGCGGGTCCACGAAGACGAGGAACGGCGAGAGCGCCGCGGTCAGGCCGAACACCTCCGGCCGCCGGAAGGCCAGGTGGTAGCTGACCAGCCCGCCCATCGACGAGCCCATGACGGCGGTGGCGGCCGGGTCGGCGGTGACCGCGTAGCGCTCGCGCAGCACCGGCAGCAGTTCCCCGATCAGGAACTCCTCGTACAGCTCGCCCTTGCACACGCCGTCCGGGTCGCGCGGGTAGGGCGCCACGTGCGAGTACTCGTTGCCGCGCTGGTCACCGGCGTTGGAGACGCCGACGGCGACGAGCGGCGGCAGCAGCCCGCGCCCGATCAGGTCGTCGAGCGTCTCGTCCACCCGCCAGCTCGGGCTCAGGCCCGCTCCGGCGAACACGTGCTGCCCGTCCTGCAGGATCACCACGGGGTACGGCCCCGCCGCCGGGTCGTGGCCGGGCGGCAGGTAGACGAAGACGTCGCGGGAGTTGCCCAGCGCCCGCGAGCGTACGCCGGTCAGGGTTTCGATCATCGTGCGGTCTCCCAGATGTGGAAGGCGGGCCCGTCGGCGGGCATGGGCTCGCCCGGTGCGAGGTCGGGGGCGCCGAGCAGGCCGGCGAGCGCGGTGGGCGCGGGCATCGGGGGGTGGGCGTTCCTGCTGACCTGGATCAGCAGCGTCTCCCCCGGCGCCGCCCGCTCGAAGAGCACCACGTCCCGCTCGGCGCGCAGCCAGCGCAGCCCGCCGCGGCGCAGCGCCTCCCGGCCGCGGCGCAGCGCGATCAGCTCGCGGTAGAGGCGGTGGGTGCCGTGGTCCTGGGCGGCCGGGTCCCAGGGGAAGGGGCGGCGGCCGTCCTCCAGATGCACGCCCTCGACTCCGACCTCGTCGCCGGCGAAGACCATGGGCAGTCCGGGCAGCGTGAACAGCAGGGCGGCGCCCAGGTGCTGGTGGTCGCGGCCGGCGATCGAGCGGAAGCGCGCGGTGTCGTGCGAGTCGAGCAGCGTGAGGTTGTGCGCGTGGGAGCGCCAGGGGATGCGGGCGGCGTACGCGCGCATCACGGCCGCCAGGTCATGGCCGCCGTAGGCCGGGATGGGGCCCGGTGTGCCCCAGAACTCGGTGGAACGTTCCCTCGCCAGCCACGACCACACCGGCCGGGCGAAGCCCGCGTAGGCCATGGTCCCGTGCCAGCCGTCGCCGCGCAGCGCGGACGCGGCGTCGAACTGGTTCTCCGCCAGCAGCAGCCTGTCCTCGCCGAGCGCCGCCCTGGTGGCGGTCGCGACCTGGGCGTTCAGCTCGACCGCGCCGTGGCGTCCGGCCGACTGGGCGACGTCGACGCGCCAGCCGTCCAGGCCGTACTCCTCGGGATAGCGGGCGATCACGGCGTCCAGGCGGCGGCGCAGCTCCGGCGAGCGGTGGTCGAACTTGGGCAGGGTCTTCACCCCGGCGAAGGTGGCGTAGTCGTCGCCGTCGAAGTAGTAGAAGTCCCGTTCCCGGCTGGCGTGGTCGTTCCTGGCCTTCACGAACCAGTCGTGGGCGTCGCCGGAGTGGTTGAGCGTGATGTCGCCGATGACCCGCATGCCGCGGGCGTGGGCCTGGGCGGTGAGCGACCTCAGCGCCTCGTCGCCGCCCAGCAGCGGGTCGACGTGGTCGAAGGTGCTGGCGTCGTAGCGGTGGTTGGAGCGGGCGGGGAAGAACGGGGTGAGGTAGACGAGGTTCGCGCCCAGGGTCTCGATGTGGTCGAGGCGCTCGGCCACGCCCCACAGGTCGCCGCCGTAGATCTGCTGGAGGGCGTGCGGCCTGCCGTACGGGATGGGGTCGTCCCATGCGGCGGGGCGCGCCCACGACGGGAGGGGGCCGCGCGGCCGCTCGGAACGGGCGAACCGGTCGGGGAAGATCTGGTAGATCACCGCGTCGGCGGCCCAGGCGGGCGGCGGCGGGTGGGCGGTGAGGGTGAAGTCGGCGGCGTCGGTGACCTCGGTGCGCGAGAGACCGGCGGCGCTCAGCCACAGCGGTCCCGAGTCGGTGTGCAGCAGGAAGCGGTAGCCGCACTCGGGGTTGACCACCCGCAGCGTGGCCCGCCACCAGGTCTCCTCCGGGGTGACGCGGTCGGCCATCGCCTCGGTGAACGCCGGCTCGCCGTCGGGCGCGCTGCGGACGAAGACGCGCCGGGTTCCCAGCGTGCCGGCCGTGCGGGCGAACACCTCGACCCGGTCGCCCAGTCCGGGCGAGGGGTCGGAGACATACAGCGGCGAACCGTCGTGATGTGCCACTGTGTTGCAAAGTGTTTCCGACTGGACCATGCTGTTAACGCTCCCTTTACCTGCTTTGATGGTCAGGAGCCTAAGCAGCCTCCCTCAGGTGCGGCAACGTCGCGCAACATGTTTCAACGGTTTCTGGAGTTCCCGTGGCACGACTGTCGGTTCGCACGATCGCCAAGCGCGTCGGCGTCAGCGCGGCGACGGTCAGCCGCGTGCTCAACGACCGTCCCGGGGTCGCGGAGGAGACCCGCGCCCGGGTGCTGCAGGCTATGCGCGAGCAGGGGATGGTCGCGCCCGCGCCGGTGTCGCAGCCGTTCGTCGGCATCATCGTGCCGGAGCTGGACAACCCCGTCTTCCCGTTGCTGGCCGGAGCCATCGAGACCAAGCTCGGCGGGCACGGCGTCACCGCGCTGATCGGCAGCTCGACCAAGCAGGGGCCGACCGAGCTCGACTACATCGCCTCCCTGGTCAGACAGCGCATCCAGGGGCTCGTCCTGGTCTCGGGGCGGCACGCGAACCCCTCGGCCGACCACGGCTTCTACTGGCAGCTGCACCAGCAGCAGCTGCCGATGGTGCTGGTCGGCGGGCACGTTCCCGACCTGCCCGTCTCGACCGTCACCACCGACGAGGCGGCAGGGGCCGCGATGGCCGTCGCCCACCTGCGCGCGCTCGGTCACACCCGCATCGGCCTCGCGGGCGGCCAAGGCTACCTGCGCCCCTCCCAGAACCGCCTGCGCGGCTACGGCAGGGAGATGCGCCGCTGGTTCGGCTCCGTGGACGACGCCCTCTACGCCGAGACCGACTACTCGCTGACCGGCGGGCACGCCGCGGGCCTGCGCCTCATCGAGGCGGGCGTCACGGCGGTCATCGCCGGCAGCGACCTCATGGCGCTCGGCGTCCTGGCCGCCGCCCGGCAGGCGGGGCTGTCGGTGCCCGGCGACCTGTCGGTGGTCGGCTACGACGACACCTACCTCGCCGCGCACAGCAACCCGCCGCTCACCACCGTCCGCCAGCCGGTGGAGCAGATGGCCGGTGCCGTGGCCACCGCGCTGTGGGAACGCCTGCAGGGCTACCACACCCCGCACGTCGACCATGTCTTCCCGCCCGCCCTCGTGGCACGCGGCTCCACGGGCCCGCCCGCCTGACCTCACCCCTCCCCCGCACTCAGCGGAAAGGTGGCGCGGACCACGAAGCCGCCGGTCAGCAGGGGTCCGGCGCTCAGCGAGCCGTGGTACAGCTTCACCCGCTCGGTCATCCCGATCAGCCCGTGCCCGTCCGGTCCCGGCGGCGGGGCGCCGGGGCTGCCGTCGTTGCGCACGCTCACGCTCAGCGTGTCGCCGGAGTACAGCAGCGACACCTCGGCCCGCGCCCCCGGCGCGTGCTTGATGACGTTGGTGAGCGCCTCCTGGATGATGCGATACACGCACAGGCTCATGCCCGAGGAGAGCGCCCGCCGCTCACCGCCCGACGTCACCTCCGTCTCGACACCGGCCGCCCGCACGCGTTGCACCAGGCCGTCGAGGTGGTCAAGACTCGGCGCCGCGCTGTACGGCTCGGCGGTGCCGTCGTCCACCTCGATGCGCAGCACCGACAGCAGGCGGCGCATCTCGGCCAGCGCCTCGCCGCTGGTCTCGGCGATGGTGCGCAGCGTGTCCTCGGCCGTGGCCGGGTCCGACCGGATGACGTAGTGGCCGAGCCCGGCCTGAACGGAGACCACCGACATGTGGTGGGCGACGACGTCGTGAAGTTCCCGCGCGATGCGCACCCGTTCCTCGGTGACCGCCTGCCTGGCCGCCACCGCCTTCTCCCTGCGCAACTGGTCGGCCAGGTCGGCGAGCTGGGCGTTGCGCACCTTGAGCGTGCGCATGCCGAACGCGAACGCGACGGTCCAGCCGATGACGATGGTGGAGTACCAGGCGGCCGCCCACGCCTGTCCCGGCAGCGCGTTGGCGTAGATCCACTCGGTCAGCACGAGCGCGCCCGCGGGCAGGGCGGCCCGCCGGGAGTGGTGGACGACGACGGAGTACAGCGCGAGCAGCGGGCCCATCGAGTTCGCCCCGTAGTGGAAGCCCAGGGCATGGTAGGCGAACGCGGCGGCGCAGGAGACCACCAGCACCGGCGCCGGGCACCGCCTGCGCCAGGTCAGCGGAAGGTTGACCAGGGCGCAGAGCAGCAGCGCGAGCGCGTCGGGACGGCGGTCGAGCGGATGCGGGGCGAGCACCGGCCACACCCAGGATCCCCAGGTCAGCGTCATGCCGAGCAGGCCGTCGACGAGCGTGGGGCGTTTCCTGGCGAAGGCGACGAGGGCCGCGGGCGGGGGCATGGATCGCATCGTCACCGTTCGGCTTGATCGCACTGTGCTGACATGTCACGCTTTGCTGGAAGATCATGGTTTGCTGGTAGACCCACGTAGGCCCCGCGGTGGACGACTGGCTGGTGACGTTTATGATCAAGGTGCTGGTCGCCGACGATCAGGTCCTGATCCGCGCCGGGCTGGCCGCCCTCATCCGCGCCGCTCCCGGCCTGGAGGTCGTCGGCGAGGCGAGCGACGGCGAGGAAGCCGTGGCCCTGGCCGTCTCCACCCGGCCCGACGTCATCCTCATGGACATCCGGATGCCCGTCTCGGACGGCATCAGCGCGACCCGGCAGATCCTGGCCACCGCCGAGCAGCCGCCGCCCCAAGTCCTCATCCTGACCACCTTCGACATCGACGAGTACGTCTACCAGGCGCTGCGCGCCGGAGCGTGCGGCTTCCTGCTGAAGGAGACGCAGCCGGAGCGCCTGCTGGCCGCCATCCGCACCGTGGCCGCCGGCGACAGCCTCCTTTCTCCCGGTCTCATCCAGCGCCTCATCGAGACCTTCCAGCCCGAGCCCGACGCCGCCGGGCCCATCCCGGACCTGGCCCCGCTCACCGGCCGCGAGACCGAGGTGCTCACGCTCGTGGGCCGCGCCCTGTCCAACGGCGAGATCGCCGCCCGGCTGATCGTGAGCGAGGCCACCGTCAAGACCCATCTCAACCGGGCGATGGCCAAGCTGGGGCTGTCCAGCCGCGCCCAGGCGGTCGCCTTCGCCTACGAGTGCGGCCTGGTGGCGCCCCGGCGTCAGTGACGGGCGCGCCGCCGCCGTGACCGAAGCAGCCGGCCCCGCCCCCGTGCGGGCCGCCGAGCGCGCGCGTCACGTCGTGGCCGCGGACGGTCTCCGGTGCTGAGGCCCGCCGCGGCGATCCAGACGCACACGAGGCTACGAGGACGCCGCTTCCCCGCCCATACCGCGGAAGATCGAACTTCTCCCTGCGACTTCGGCGGTACGCGGGTCAACCGTCCGCGGCAGGCCGGGCGAGCTCAACACGCGCTCAACAATTCTTCAACCCGCCGCGCCCTACCTTCCTGCCATCGATCTCCGAACGAGCACGAAGGGGCGCAACATGACACACACCAAGAAGCTGGCGGCGGCCTTCCTGACCGCGGCCGTCCTGAGCATCGGCGCACCGGCCACCGCGCACGCGGCCTCGGCCGCCGCGCGGCCGGTGCCCGTCTCGGCCGCCGCCGTCATGTCCGGGAGCTCGGCGGAACTGGCCGCCCTGGGCGCCTGCAGCCGGGCCAAGGGCTGGAAGATGCGCCTGGCCTGCGAGGCCCTGGTACGCGCCGGCGGCCTGTGGGTGTGGAAGAAGCTGGAGCAGGGCGCGCGCGGCGGCTGGAAGACCTACTCCGACATCTTCGAGAACGACGTCCCGTACGTCTACAAGAAGATCATCAAGAAGCTCAAGCGGCCCATCTACTGCGCGCTCTCCCGCTCCTGCTAGTCCGCCAGGACCCCGCCGGCGGCGGCGACCTCCGTGATCGCCGCCGCCCGGCACCCGTTTCACCGGCGGCTCACCACCGCCATCGCCAGGTACGGCACCGCCGGCAGTGAGACCAGCACCCACGGCGGCGCCCACCCCGATCCGAGCCCGTAGAACGCGAACACCCCGAGCGCCGCCACCTCCGATCCCAGCCCGGCCATCGAGGTCACGGTCGCCCGCGCCTCGTCGCCGATCGTGTCCTGCAGGCGCGCGTCCAGCACCGCGACAGCCCAGGAGAAGGCCGCGAACGCCGCCGCGATCGCCACGAACCCCGCCCAGAGCCCGGCCGCGGAGCCACCGGTCCCCACGGTCCCGCTCAGGGCCGCGCCGCCGCCGAGTGCCAGGGCCCCGGCCGCCAGGACCAGGGGCAGCAGCCGGGCGCCGTACCCGGCCAGCCAGCCGCCCGCCGCGATGCCCGCGATCACCAGCCCGACCAGCAACGGGATCACCGGCGTCGTGGCCCCGCCGGCGGTGGCCAGGAGCGGCAGGTACTCATCGACCGAGGTCAGCCCGGTCACCACCGCCAGGACCACCAGCACCCGGCCGACGGCCGGCGCCCGCCGTACCTCGGAAAGGCCGGTGCGCAGGACGGACAGGGAGGACTCCTCGGCTCGCTCGGCGGCGGGCGGGCGCGACTCGGGCAGCAGGCCACCGGTGAGGGCGCCCAGCAGGCCGACCGCGACGCTGGCCAGGCCCACCGCCGGATAGCCGCCGGCGGCGAGGACGGGCGCGGCCAGCAGGCTGGCCGCGACGGCGGCGACCGAGGCGAGCGCCTCGGAGCGCCCGATCAGCCGCGCGTAGTCACCGGCCCGGCCGAGGCGGCCGAGCTCCTCGTAGACCAGCGCCTGCAACGTGCCCGACTGCATGGCCGCCCCCGCGCCCCACAGCACGAACCCGGCGGCGAACGCCCAGTACGACGGCACGAACGTCCAGAGCGCGAACCCGGCCGAGGTCACCAGCGGCGCGAGTACCAGCAGGCGCCGGCGCGAGAACCGGTCGGCCCACACGCTGGAGGGAATCTCCAGCAGGAACCCGGCCACCGACCAGATCGCGAACAGCGAGGAGACCTCGGCGGCCGACAGGCCGGTCTGGGTGAAGTACACCGCGTAGACCGGGTAGAAGAGCACGAACTCCGCGGTGAAGGTGTAGGCGTAGAGCCTCGGTTCAGGTCAATGTCGCCAACTCATGTCACCACGGTACAGAAATATTCGCGCGATCGGCCAGGATGTGTCGGAGCGGGCCGCTTGGCTCCGACGTCCCGGGTGAGAGGCGCCGCGGCGGCGCCGGTCACGAAAGAGGGAAAACCATGAAGTACATGATCATGCTCTACGCGTCCCAGCAGGACTTCGACGCCCTGGCCGGCAAGGGCAGCGAGGGCAACCCCGGATGGAGCGCCGAGGACTTCGCCGCGATGACCGCGTTCATGGGGGCCTGGAACCAGGAGCTCGTCGAGTCCGGCGAGTTCGTCGACGCGCGCGGCCTGGCCGCCCCTGCCCACACCCGGCGGGTCGGCAACAAGGACGGCGTGCCGTTCGTCACCGACGGGCCCTACGCCGAGACCACCGAGGTGCTGGCCGGCTACACCATCGTCGAGTGCGCGAGCTTCGACCGGGCCACCGAGCTCGCCGCCCGGCTGGCCGACTGCCCGGCGCCGGGTGACGCGCGCGCCAGGGCGTACGCCGACATCCGCCCGATCGTCGACGGCGCCGACGACCACCTGGCCTAGTGGCGGGCATCCCGGCCGAGGACCTGCTGCGCGAGCTGGCGCCGCGGGTCCTCGGCGCGCTCGTGCGCCGCTACGGCCACTTCGACCTGGCCGAGGACGCCGTCCAGGAGGCCCTCATCGCGGCCGCGCAACAGTGGCCGCGGGAGGGGCAGCCGGACAACCCGCGCGCCTGGCTGATCACCGTCGCCTCGCGGCGGCTGACCGACCTGTTGCGCAGCGAGCAGGCCAGGCAGCGGCGCGAGGACGAGGTCGCCACCCAGGCGCTGCCCGAGGACTGGCAGTCCCCCGCGGCCGACCGGCGGACCGCCGACGGCGACGACACGCTGATCCTGCTGTTCCTGTGCTGCCACCCGGCTCTCGCGCCGAACCTCCAGGTCGCGCTCACCCTGCGCACGGTCGGCGGCCTGACCACACGGGAGATCGCCCGCGCGTTCTTCGTCCCGGAGCCGGTGATGGGCCGGCGCATCACCCGCGCCAAGCAGCGCGTCAAGGCCAGCGGCCTGCCCTTCCGGCTGCCCGCCGCGGCCGAGCGCGACGAACGGCTGGCCGCGGTCCTACGCGTGCTCTACCTGATCTTCACCGAGGGGTACGCGAGCACGTCGGGGCCGAACCTGGTCAGAGCCGACCTGGTGGCAGAGGCCATCCGGCTGGCCAGGATCGTGCACCGGCTGCTGCCCGGCGACGGCGAGGTGGCCGGGCTGCTGGCGCTGATGCTGCTGACCGACGCCAGGACGCCCGCGCGCGACGGGCCCGGCGGCGAACTGGTGCCGCTGGCCGAGCAGGACCGGACGCTGTGGCGCAGGGACTTCATCGAGGAGGGGGTGGCGCTGGTCAGCGGGGCGCTGCCCAAGGGGCCGGCGGGGCCGTACCAGGTGCAGGCGGCGATCGCCGCGCTCCACGACGAGGCGCCGAGCGAGCGCGAGACCGACTGGCCGCAGATCGCCGCCCTGTACGGGGTGCTGATGGAGCTGTCCGGCAACCCGATGGCCGCGCTCAACCACGCCGTCGCCGTCGCCATGTGCCGGGGCCCGCGCGCGGGTCTCGACCTGCTGGAGGAGCTGGGCGCCGATCCGCGCGTCTCGGGCCATCATCGGCTGCACGCCGTACGGGCGCATCTGCTGGAGATGGCGGGCGAGCGCGAGGCCGCGCGGGCCGGTTACGAGCTCGCCGCCGCCCGCACCACCAGCCTTCAGGAACGGCGTTACCTGTACGGCAGGGCCGCCCGCCTGACCGGCTAACCCCAGTGATCGGGCCGGATCAGCGCGCCGGACAGCGTGGTCGCGGCGTCACCGGCGGCGGCGTTGACCTGGAACTGGGTCAGGAACAGGCTGCCGGCCAGCCGCGCGCCCCTGACGTCGGCGCCCCGCAGGTCCGCGCCGATGAGGTCGGCCTGGCGCAGGTCGGCGCCCCGCAGGTCGGCGCCGATGAGGTAGGCGCCGCGCAGGTCGGCCCCGCGCAGGTCGGCGCCCCTGAGCTTGGCGCCCATGAGGTCGGCGCCGCGGCGGTTCTTCCGCTTGCCCCCGCTCCCGGCGCGCACGAGCTCGCTGACGCGCAGCAGCAGCGTGTTGACCTCGCCGCGCACCTGTGTCACGTCCAGCTCCAGCAGGTGCTCCGGCCGCCGCCGGGTGAGGCCGTCGACGTGGTCGAGCGCCTTGCGCAGCTCCTCGTGCACCGGCTCGGCGGCGGGGTGGCCGAGCGACTCGGCGAGGTACCACAGCAGCTCGTGGAGCTGGCGCATCACCGGGAAGACGGCGAACATCTGCCCGGCCGACTCCTGCCGCCAGTCGACCCCGCCAAAGGTGACCTGCGCGACCTTCTGCCCGGCGCCGAAGCAGTCGTAGACCGTGCAGCCGGTGAAGCCCTTCTGCCGCAGCCGCGCGTGGATGCCGCAGCCGAAATCCCCGCCCAGGTTCGGGCAGGGCCGGCCGGCCTCCTTGTCGATGGCGAAGTCCGCCGAGCGGGCGAACGGCAGGGCCACGCAGCACAGGCCGAAACAGTTGGCGCAATCGGCGCGCAGAGAGTCGTCGAGCATGATGCCACGAGGATATCGCGCGGGTTCAGCGGGCGCGGGACTCCAGATAGCGGCGTTCCGGCAGGCTGAGGGTGCGCCGGGCGGCGAGCCGGTACTCCTCCCGGGCCGCCTCGTGCTCGCCGGCCAGGTCGAGCAGATGGGCGCGGACGGCGTGCAGGCGGTGGTGTCCCGACAGCTCCGCCTCCACCTCGGCCAGGCGCTCAAGCCCGGCGCGCGGGCCGTGGACCATGGCCAGCGCCACGATCCGGTTGAGCGTCACCATCGGGCCCGGGGCCAGCGTGGCCAGCAGGTCGTACAGGGTGAGGATCTGCGGCCAGTCGGTCGCCCCCGTGCTGGGCGCCTCGTCGTGGAGCGCGGCGATGGCCGCCTGCACCTGGTAGGGGCCGATCGGGGCGCCGGTCAGGGCCTCGGTGACCAGCGCCACGCCCTCCGCGATGTGGTCGGCGCGCCAGAGCGTACGGTCCTGCTCGGCCAGCGGGATCAGCTCGCCGTCCCGGCCGTCGCGGGCGGGACGGCGGGCGTCGGTCAGCAGCATGAGCGCCAGCAGCCCGGCCACCTCGGTGTCCGCGGGCAGCAGCGCGCGCAGCTGCCTGGTCAGCCGGATCGCCTCGCCGGACAGCTCCACCCGCTGCAGGTGCTCGCCTGAGCTGGCCGTGTGGCCCTCGTTGAAGATCAGGTAGAGGACGTGGCGTACCGCGGCGAGGCGCTCGCCGTACTCGCCTTCCGGCGGCAGGACGAACGCGGCGCCCTTGATGCGCTGCTTGGCACGGCTGATGCGCTGGGCCACCGTGCTCTCGGGCACCAGCAGCGCGCGCCCGATCTCCGCGGTGGTCAGGCCGCCGACCGCGCGCAGCGTCAGCGCGACCTGCGAGGTCGTGGTGAGCGCGGGGTGGCAGCACAACATGAGCAACGTCAGCGCGTCGTCCGCCGAGGGCGCCTGCGGCGGTTCCGGCGGCTCCAGCGCCGCCGCGTTCTCCTCCCGCCGCCGCCGCGCCGACTCCGAGCGCAGCACCTCGATCCGCCGCCGCGAGGCGACCGTGATCAGCCAGCCCTTGGGGTGGTCGGGCAACCCCTCTTCCGGCCACTGGACGGCCGCCGCCAGCAGCGCCTCCTGGACCGCGTCCTCGCAGGCGTCGAAGTCGCCGTAGCGCCGCACGACCGCGCCCAGAACCTGGGGCGCCAGCTCGCGCAGCAGCTCGTTCACAGGAAGTCGCTCAGCTCGATGACCGGGCGGACCTCGATGCGCATGACCTGCGCCTCCGGCACCCGTGCCGCCGCCTCGATCGCCCGTTCCTCGCTCTCGCACTCGATCAGGTAGATCCCGGCCAGGTACTCCTTGACCTCGGCGAACGGCCCATCGCTGACGACGACCTCGCCCTGGCTGACCGTCACCGTCTTGGCCGCCGACGGCTGGGCGAGCGCGGCGTTGGCGATCAGTTCACCGGAGGCGGCCAGGTCGCCGGTGAGCTTGGCGTAGGCGTCCAGTCCTACCGAGCGCTGCTCCACCGGGAGCGTGTCCCACACCTGGCGGGTCTCGGGGTTGCTGTAGATCAGGATCAGATACTTCACCCTGCCGAGGGTAGTCTCGCTGGCGCTACTCACCGGTCAGGCGGAGACTGGACCGGTGATGACCGCACGCAGCGAGCCACTCTCGACGTCGCGGCCGGAACGGCGCACCGCCCTGGACGCCCTGCGGGCCATGGTCGTCGTCGGGCTGGTGTTCTTCCACTCCTCCCTCGTCTTCGACGAAGGCAGCGACTTCTACGTCAAGAACGCCGACACCACCGGCGTCACGATGATCTTCGCGGGGCTGGCGGTCGTGTGGGCGATGCCGCTGCTCTTCCTCATCGCCGGCGTGGGGTCGTGGCACTCGCTGGCCAAGCGGGGGGCGGGCGGGTTCGCGCGGGAGCGGCTGCAGCGGCTGGGCGTCCCGCTGGTCTTCGCCATGGTCACGCTGCTGCCGATCCCCCAGTGGCTGCGGTTACGCTCGCACCCTGGCTACCACGAGTCGTATTGGCAGTTCCTCCCCGACTTCTTCACGATCCACCTGGAGTGGGGCAGGTTCCCCTTCGTGCTGCAGGGCCGCTACTTCGAGACCGGGCACCTGTGGTTCGTCCTGCTGCTGCTGACGTTCGCGCTGCTGCTGGCGCCTCTGGTCCGCTGGGTGCCGGCCGCGCGGGCGCGCGCCGCCTGCGAGCGGATGGCCGCGCTGACCGGCCGGCGCGGGACCATCCTGCTGCCCGCCCTGCTGCTGGGCGCCGCCTGCGCGCTGCTCGGCATCGAGCAGGAGTACGGCGGCTGGCACCACTGGACGTACCTGCTCTTCTTCGCCTGCGGGTTCGTGATCGCCGCCGACGGCCGCTTCCGCGAGGCGATGCGGCGCGACGCCAGACTCGCGCTGACCGCGGGCGTCGTCTTCTTCGTCGCGGGCTCACCCGCGTTCATCGTCGCGGGTGACGAGATGTTCTCGGCCATGACGCCGTTCGCGATGGGCGCCAGAGTCCTGTACGGCGCGGCGGGCTGGTCCTGCGTCGTCGCCATCATGGGCCTGCTCGACCGCCCCCGCGCCCCTTCTCCGCAGGCAGGAGGCGGCAGCCGGTTCTACGCCTACCTGGCGCCCGCCGTACTGCCGCTGTACGTGCTCCACCAGCCGATCGTGGTCGTCGTCGCGTTCTTCGTGGTGTCGTGGCACCTGCCGGTGGCGGTGAAGCTGGCCGTGGTGGTGCTGGCCTCGCTGGCGATCATCTTCACCGTGTACGACGTGGTCGTCCGCCGTACCAAGCTCACCCGGTTCCTGTTCGGCATGCGCGTCTAGCCACGAGCTCTATGATCAGGTTCGTCCTGATCGCTGAGCTACGGAGTAGTTGTCGATCTCATGCGCCGTGCCATGGTCGTTCTGGGTGGCGTCGCCCTCGCCGTCGGCGCGCTCGCCCTCTTCTACCGGGGCCCTGGACAGCCGTTCGTCCGCGGTTACGTGAGCGACGTCGGCGCCACCATGCTGGTCTACGCGTTCCTGGGGCTGCTGTGGCGCACCACCGCCGCACGCCGCGCCCTGGCCACGGCCGCGATCGCCGCCGCGGTCGAGGTCTACCAGGTGGTCGGCCTGATCCCGCCGGGCGTCGGCGGTGTCCTGGTGGGCGCGTTCCCCGACCCCTGGGACCTGGTCGCCTATGCCGTCGGGGTGGTCATGGCCCTGGCCTGGGATCGCCGGTCGGTCCGATCCGGCGATCAGACCGGCTGACTCTACCCCCGCTACGGGCGTGAGCGTCTCGGCTGGGGAGCCTTCGCCCTCGTGAAGCGCTGACGGCGAGCGCGCGCCCCACCCTGTCGGCCTCGCCGTCCGCACGCCCGTCACGGGTCGCCGCTCCCGGGGGATTGACTCATCCTGCCCATCATCCTACGTTATTACGAAATATCGGAATATTGGAGGAACAGATGGAAGATCGCCTGGCGGCGCTGGAACGCCGGGTCGACCGCCTGGAACGTCAGGCCGAGCGCCCTCCCGCCAACCCCCCGCAGGCGCCCCACGGCGCCTCCGCCCTGAACCTCGCCCAGCACTTCCGCGAACGCGCCACCGAGAACGGAACCTCGGGCACCGTGGCCTACCAGGGGGCCGTCCACCTCGACGATCTGGAGTACGCGTGGGCCGGGCAGCGCGAGGTCGACGACCTCATGGCGGCCGACTGGGCGCACGCCGCCGCCGTGCTGGAGGCGATGGGCAGCCCGCACCGGCTGGCCCTCCTCGGCAGCCTCGCCGGCGGCACGCGTACCTCCGCCGAGTTGCAGGAGACGCTCGGCGGGGAGACCTCCACCGGGCAGCTGTACCACCACCTGCGCGAGCTGCAGAGAGCCGGGCTGATCACCCAGCGGAAGCGAGGGGCGTACGAGGTGTATCCGCAGGCCGTCATCCCCCTGCTGGCGATCCTGGCCGCCGCGGTCGATCTCAGCGCGGGCGACCCGGCCGCGGGCATGTCCCCCGACCTCGGGCCGGGCGATCCCGGCACGGTCACGACCGGGCCGGAGCAGCCATGACGCCGCTCCGTCCGGGAACGGCCCCCGCCCGTACCGCATGGAGGGCCGGCGACATCGACCGGGCAGCGCGGCTCGCCGCCGCGGCCGGGGACGAGCGGTTGCCGCTCCTGGCCGATCTCGTGCGCGGACGGCTGACGGAGGCACTGAGCCGCTACGACCGCCTGAGCCGCCCGCCCCGCGCGCTGGACCTGCCGATCGCCGACGCCTGGCTGCACCTCGACCAGCCCGGCCAGGCATGTGCGCACCTGCGCCGCAGACACCGCCGCATCCCGCCGAACCTGGCCTTACGCCGCGATCACCCGATGACGGTGAAGGCCGCGGGACCGGTCGAGCTGCCGTTCGCCGACCACCCGCTGACCCCGTACCTGCCGGCCGTCGAGGCCACGCTCAACGGCCGCCGCACGCTCCTTCACCTCGACACCGGCGGCACGTTCCTGGTGATGGGCTCCGAGCGGGCGGCCGCGGCGGGCGTCGAATCGGTGCCGAGCGGGCGTCGCTTCCACGGCGTCACCTCCGGGCCCGCCCGCGCGGGCGTCGCCGGCGAGCTGAACCTGGGCGGGACCGTGCTCACCAACGTCCCCGTGGACATCCTGCCGACGCTCACCGGCCCGCAGGACCTCGTGATCATGGGCACGTGCCTGCTGCGGCGGTTCCTGGCCACCATCGACACCCCGGCGGCCCGGCTGCTGCTGGCCCCGCGCGGATCGGCCGTCCCGCCCGGCGGCACGCGGATGCCGTTCCATCTGTGGGGCGATCACTTCATGTTCGCCGCAGGCGGCTACGGCGAGCTCGACCTGACCTTCTTCGTCGACTCCGGGCTGGTCCAGCTCCTGGAGGACGGCGGCACGCAGCGCCAGGCCGCCGTCTTCGCCACCAGGAGCCAGTACCGGTCCTGGGGCGTCGCGCCCGGCGAGCTGTCCGGCACCCACCTCAGGGCCACGCGCCCGCTGCGGCTCGGCTCGCTGGAGCAGGACGGGCACCTGCTGTCGATCGCGCCGGGCCGGCGGCTGCCCTGGTCGCAGCTGGGCGGGGTGAGGGTGGACGGCCTGCTCTCGCAGGCGTTCCTCGCCCGGTACGCCTGGACGCTCGACTTCGACCGCCACGAGTACACCTTCAGACCGGGATCACCGCCCTGAGCGGATCCATCCTGGTGCGGACCCCGCCCCGCCGGCCGCGGTCACCGGCCGGAGGCGAGGAGCCCTTCCACCTCGTCGGCGGCCGCCGTCGCGCCGCCGGCGGCGGTCAGTTCGCCGCGCATCCAGTCGAGGCGTTCGCGGATTCGTTCGTCGCCCGCGACCCGTTCCACCGCCGTCCACAGCGCGGTGGCGTCGATCTGGGCGGGCTGGAGTGAGGTGCCCAGTCCGAGTTCGGCGATGCGGTCGGCGTTGGCCCGCTGTTCGGCCATCTGCGGCACCGCCACCATCGGCACCCGGCTGTGCAGGCTCTCCATCGTGCTGCCCATGCCCGCGTGGGTGACGAAGACGCGCGCGTGCTCCAGCACCGCCAGTTGCGGCACGTGCTCGCGCACGTCGACGTTGGGCGGGATCGGGCCGAGCTGGGCCGGGTCCGCCCCGCCCACGGACAGCACCACCTGCCACGGGCGACCCCTGGCCGAGTCCAGCACCATGCGGTAGAAATCGGGCCGGTCGTTGTAGGCGGTGCCGAGGGACACCAGCACCACGGGCAGGTCGCCCGACGGGCGCCACCCGCCCTGATAGGCCCGTCCGGTCAGCGCCGGGCCCACGAAGGCGTAGCCGTCGCCGAAGGTGGCGCCCGCGTACTGGAAGGCACGCGGCAGCATGACCAGCCGCACCCCCGCCTCGCCACCCTCCATGAAGCTCCGCACGTCGGCGAACCCCTCCCTGCGCAGGAAGCCGGCGATCGGCACGACGGCGAACAGGAAGCGCAGGCTCCGGGGATTGAACGTCGTGTACTTCTCGGCCATCGACCAGTGCTCGTTGCCGACCAGGTTGGGCCAGACCTCCGCGGAGGGAACCTGCCAGCGCCTGGCCATGATCCGCCCCCACCAGCCGAGCGGCCCGTCGTGGACCACCAGATCGGGACGTTCGTCCTGCGGCAGCTGCGCCAGCGTCGCCTTGGTCTCCTCGAACAGCATGCGCATGGCCCGGATCAACTCCTTGCCGTGCATCTGCGGCGCCCGCGCGCCGTCGAGCGACTCCCACAGTGAGGTGACCGGCACCACCTCGGCGCCGGTCTCGGCCACGCGCCCGGCGAACGCGGCCGTGGTGGCGAAGGTGAGGCGATGACCTCGCCGAACGAGCTCCGCGGCGAGGCCGAGCATGGGGTTGACGTGCCCCGCGGCAGAAGGGGCGAAGAACGAGATGGTCGCCATACCGCTGTATTATAATACGTAGGTATGAGAATGGAGCGCCGTGCCGAAATGGGTTGACCACGACGAACGGCGGCGCCACATCGCCGAGGCGGTGCTGAGCATCGCGGGCCGCGACGGGCTGGACCGGGCCACCCTGCGCGACGTGGCGCACGAGGCCCGCATCTCGCTCGGATCGGTGCAGCACTACTTCCACACCAAGGACGACATGCTCCGCTACGTGGTCGGCTACCTGGGTGAGCAGGTCACCGCGCGGATCGTGGCCGGGACGGATTTCGGGGCGGAAGACCGTCCGGTCCTGGCGTTCCTGCGCTCGCTGGCCGCGGAGATCCTTCCCCTGGACGCCCGGCGCACGTCTGAACGCCGGACCGGCCAGGCGCTGGCCGCACGGGCGCCCGGCGCTCCGGAGCTGGTCGAGGTCCTGCGCGAGAACAGCGCCTGGCTCCACGCCCGGGTGGCCGAGCTGATCACACGCGCGCAGCTGGACGGCCAGACCCCTGCCCACCTCGACGCCGAGCAGGAGTCGATCGTGCTGCTCGCCCTGCTGGAAGGGCTCGCCGCCGACATCCTGCACGGCGTACGCGAGCCCGGACAGGCGCTGGCGAGCGCCCACTACCACCTGGACCGCCTGTTCACGACGGGATGAGGGGCCGGGGTCAGAACTGCCAGGTGTCGTCGCGCAGCAGCACCACGTTTCGGCCGGGTGCCAGGCCGGTGACGGTGACGTCCGGGCCGCCGACCATGAAGTCGACGTGCACGCGGGAGGTGTTCACGCCGGCCTCGTCCAGTCGCTCGGGGACATCCGTGCGCAGGTGGGCCGGTACGCCGGGAGGCAGCCCCGCGCCCCAGGCCAGGTGGCAGGTGGCGTTCTCGTCCAGGAGGGTCTCCATGTACGTGAGGCCGCTTTCGCCCACGCGCGAGGAGCGGTCGACCAGGGCCAGTTCGCCCAGGCGGGCCGCCCCCGCGTCGGTGGCCTGGTGGGTGCGGACGACGTCGGCTCCGGCACGGGCCTTGACCTCGGTCACGACGCCGCCGGCGAAGGTCAGTTCGAGGTCGTGGATGACGGTGCCGTCCAGGGACAGCGGCCGGGTCGCGCGGACGGTGCCATCGACGCGCCGGTAGTCGGGGGTGGTGAACACCTCCTCGGTCGGCAGGTTGGCCTGGAACGGGCGGCCTTCGACGTCCTGCAGACGGGCGGCGGTCCAGTGGGCGCCGGGGAGCAGGCCGATGGTCAGGTCGGTGCCGGGGCCCTCGAAGCGCACGGCGTCCAGGCGCATCTCGGTGAGTTGGGCGGCGCGGTCGAGCAGGTCGTCGATGCGCTGCCGCCAGGCGGCGCGCGGGTCGGGCTCGTCGAGGCGCAGGATGCGGCGCAGGTGCCGCCACAGCCGGTCCTGGTCGGGTTCTCCGAAGACGGTGCGGGCCCACTCGGGAGTAGGGCAGGGGATGATCGTCCAGCGGACCAGGTTGTTGAGCTGGAGTCGCTGGCGGGAGGTCAGGGACGGCATGCGGTCCAGCCCCGTGCGTACCGGATCGAGCCCTGCCAGGAGGTCGGGCGCGGCTTCGCCGCGGAGGTTGACCAGGACGCCGCCGTGCCGTTCGAGGTCGTCGTTGCGGGCGTCGAGCCATGAGGGGACCTCGGCCAGCGTCGCGGGGTCCGCGTGCCGGATGCGCGAGCCCTTGGCGTGCGGGTCGAAGTACCAGATGTCGACGTAGCGGGCGCCCCTGGCGTAGGCGGCCTCGACCAGCGCGCGGGCGAGCGGGGCATGCTCGATCTCGGCGTTGATCAGCACCCTGTCGCCGGCCAGCAGGGGCACGGCCACGTCGAACACGACGTCGGCGTAGCGGGACAGGTCAGCGGCGGGAAGTGTCACGAGATGCTCCTTGGTGTTCGTCGTGGCGGAGAAGAGGCAGGAACAGCAGCGCGCCCGCGGCGGACACGGCGCCGGCGAGGACGAAGCCGCCGCTCAGGCCGAAGTGGCCGGCGAGGGCGCCGAGGGTCAGGGCCGCGCTGAGGAACCCGATGTCGAAGAAGGCCGTCGTGGTGGCCACGGCGGATCCACGTTCGCCGGCCGGCACGCCGTACACCGCCATCCTGAGGAAGGCGGGCAGCCCCAGCCCCTGCCCGGCGCCCGTCAGCGCGATCGCGCACCAGGTTCCGGCAGGCGAGGGCCAGGCGGCGAGCAGGAGTGATCCCGCCCCGGTCAGCAGGAGGGAGGCGACGGCCAGGCGGGCTGGAGGGGCCGTGGCGAGCAGGCGCTGCCCGGCCAGCCGTACGGCCAGGAGAACGATCCCGTAGGCGAGGAAGTACAGGCCGCCGGAGCCCGCCCCGAGCGCGGCCAGGTGCAGAGGCAGGAAGGCGCTGACGACGGTGTAGCCCCAGACGGAGGCCAGGTAGCCGAAGCCGGCTCGCAGCGCGGACCTGGGGCGGCGGGACGGAACCTGCCGGTCGCCGGGGTCGGGGCCGGGTGGACTCGTGGCCTTCGGCACGGTGGCGCCGACGATCGCCGGCACCAGCGCCGAGACCGCGGCCGCGATCCAGACGGCGGTGAACCCGGCGGCGGCGAACAGCGTCTCGGCGACGGCCGGCCCCATGAGCAGACCGGCGTTGACCGCGACGGAGAAGTGGTTGATCGCGGTGCCGGGGCGCCGATGGTCGCTGGCCAGGGCGGCGAGACCGACGTAGACCAGCGCTTCACCGACGCCGGCGACGCCGCGCAGGAGGAGAAAGAGCGGCAGATCCCGAGCCATCAGCAGGGCCAGGGACGAGCCGGACAGTAACAACCCGCCCGCGCACACGGCCGCCCGGCGTCCCGACCGATCGGCCACCCACCCGGCCGGCGGGCGGGCGAGCAACCCGGCCGCCGCGGTGACGGCCAGCGAGACGCCCACCCAGCCCGTCTGCGCGTCCAACGGGCCGGTGACATAGCGGGGCACCGCCGGGATGAGCAGCCCGATCGACAGGAACGCACCAGCCGTGCCGAGGAGAAGGCGACCGGTCATCGCTCATCACGGAGCTCGAGCAGGAGCGCCGTCATGCTGACTTTGACGCCTTCCCGCGGCGGGCCGGCGTTGTCGTGCACGAGTGCCACGGCCTGGTCGATCAGTCCGACGACCTCCTCCCAGACGGGCCTGGCCAGCCACACCTCGGCATCGGTGGAGACGCGCTGGCGATCGGTCTCGGCCAGGCGCCTGCCCAGGTCGGCACTCATCGCCTGGTGAAGGAGCTGGCGCCCCTCCGATCGATCGATGCGGTCGCCGCTGGACACGTCGTACCGGTAGCGCCGCCGCGGGCGTCCCCTTCCGGCCGCGGGCCGCTCATCCGTCTGTCGCAGGAAGCCCGCCTTGGCCAGCTGCCGCAGGTGGTAGCTGGCCGAGGCGTGCGCGATGCCGAGCTCGTCGGCGACCTCGGTGGCCGACATCGACGTGCCCGTCAGCAGCGACACGATGCGGATACGCAACGGGTTGGCCAGCGCGCGCAGCGGCACCAGGCCGTCCCGCTTTTCCAAAGACATGTTGGGATTATGACTTACCCAACAACTGTTTGGAAAGTGGGCAGGCCTTCGACGTGATCAGCAGGCGACCGGTCGTCGGCCAGGATGGACCGGCCCGCTGTTCGCCCGCCCGCAGGCGACACCGGAAGAGATCGGGAACGTCATGCCGGCGGGCTTCATCGGCATGGAGGAGACCCAGGTTGGCGCCGGCCTCGGGGTGCGAGGATCAGCGTGATGACGTTTCCGCCACGCCGGCCGGCGAGCGAGAGTATTCGCCTCGGGTCACCGCCGCGAAAGGCGGGACCCCGGCATCACGTCAGGACGGTTCGAACCGGACGGACCTGAATGTCGACAGGCCGCCGTCGTAGGTTTCGTTCGGGATGAGCGCATGGTGCAGGTGGTCTTCGTTGCAGGTGAACGTCGTGTAAAGAAGGGCCTTGAAATTGGTCTTGTTGTGCGCGAAGGTGGCATCCGCTTGGAGGTCGTAGCATCCCTCCTTCGGGTCCTGGATCGTGGTCCAGGAAGAGTCGGAGACGGCGCGGTAATGAAAAGCCGAGCTCATATGAATCACCTCTCATGATGCCGCGTAATGGGCCGGCGATACGGTCGCGGCTATGTGCGCGTTGACCGTGCAGGAAATCTGACATGCCTGCGCACCCTCAAGTACCCTCCTGGATCGCCCACACCCTGAGATTGAAGCAATCGTTGCCGAAAGCGATCACCACCTTGGGCCATCCGCGTCTCTCGCAGGTCAGAGCGAAGACCCTGTCAGGCACGGCGGCTGCGGGCGACGTTTCGACCGCTCGCGCAAGAGCCCGCCGGCGAAGGCTCCGGCTTGCGGAGGATCTTCCCGCTCTTCGGCCGGGCGTTCGCGCGCTCACCGCGACCGCGGAACCGGACGTGGGCGCGCAACCCGCTCGGCCACCGGTCCGACCAGGACCCGAAGAACGGCACCCCACGGCGGTGCGGCGGTGGGGTGTCGCGGGACGTGTCAGGTCCTTTCTCCGTGCGGCGCTTCAGCCGCAGCAGCTACCGCCCTCGGCCGGCACCGTGGCGGTGGCGAGAGGGAGCGGGGTGGCGAGCAGGCCGCCGCTGATGCCGGTGGCCAGGCCGACGCGCTGTTCCTGGGCTTCGGCGAGGCTGGAGGAGCAGACGCCGGTTTCGGGCAGGTCGAGCTGGACGTCGCGGGCGGCTTCCCAGTCGCCGGCCAGCGCGGCGGCGATGGAGCGGGCCTGTTCGTAGCCGGTGGCCATGAGGAAGGTGGGGGCGCGGCCGTAGGACTTGACGCCGATGGCGTAGTAGCCGGGTTCGGGGTGGGCCAGTTCGTCGACACCGTGGGCGGGGACGGTGCCGCAGGAGTGGGCGTTGGGGTCGATGAGCGGGGCCAGGGCGCGGGTGGAGCCGAGGATCGGGTCGAGGTCGAGCCGGAGTTCGCCGGCGATGGTGTGGTCGGGGCGGTAGCCGGTGGCGGCCACGACGCGGTCCGCGGTGATCCGCCGCTCGTGGCCTGCGGGGTCGCGGCTGATGACCGTGTTGCCGTCCACGGTGTGGGTGAAGAAGCCGGTGACGAGGTGGATGCGGCCGGAGTCGACGTGCGCGCGCAGGCGGGTGCCGAGGGCGCCGCGGGCGGGGAGGGCGTCGGCCTCGCCGCCGCCGTAGGTGCGGGCGGCGGCGCCGGCGCGGATGGCCCAGGTGATGCGGGTGTCGTCCGGCAGTTGGGCGAGGGCGAGCAGGGTGGTGGCGGCTGAGTGGCCGGCGCCGATGACCAGGATGTGCTTGCCTTCGTAGTGGTCGCGCTCGGCGCCGAGGACGTCGGGCAGGGCGTGGTCGATCAGTCCGGCCGTGATGGCCTGCCGTTCGCCGTGGGCGGGCAGGCCGCTGGCGCCGAGCATGTTGGGGGTTTCGTAGGTGCCGGAGGCGTCGATGATCGCGCGGGCCTGGAGTTCTTCGCCGCCTTCGAGGCGGATGAGGAAGGGCGCGTCCTGGCGGCCGTTGGTGCGGATCCGGTCGTAGCCTGCGCGGCTGATGGCCTCGACCTTGGCGCCGAGCCGTACGTGCCGGCCGAGGAGCTTGGCCAGCGGGGCGAGGTAGTCGGCGATGAGTTCGGCGCCGGTGGGCAACCATTCGTCGTCGGGGGCGCTCCAGCCGTCGGCCTGGAGGAGGCGGCGGGCGGCGGCGTCGATGTTGTACTTCCATGGGCTGAAGACCCGCACGTGTCCCCAGCGGGCGACGGAGGCGGCGGCTTGCTCGCCCGCCTCCAGTACCAGGAAGGGCTGGCCGTGTTCGGTCAGGTGGGCGGCGGCGGCCAGGCCGACCGGGCCGGCGCCGATCACTACGACGGGCAGGCCTGTCGTGTCGGGGTTGTGCGCGATCTGCTCGTGTTCGAGGGCGGTGGTGGTGCCGCAGCAGTTGGTGCTCATGGAAGGCTCTCCTCAGGGTTGGAACGGTGTCGGGCAGGGGTTGGAGTGCCGGCCGCACCTTTGTTTAGAAGTTTGTCGAAGCAGTGCTCATAGTGCGCCCCTGTTTAGAGAGATGTCAAATTAGCTGGAACAGGCGAGTCGCTGGGCCGCCCGCCGGATCGTTCCGGGGGCCTGCGGAGCGACGGGGCACCATGGCGGCGAGCACACGGCGGGCGCCGGATCCGCCTGGGGGCAGAACGGCGGTGCGCACCCCTCGTGGGTGGCCGCCGGCAGGTTGTCGCAATGCGGTGGCGCGCATCTGTCGGCCGCCGACTGGCCGCAGGTCGGAGGCATGCAGGGGGCGGGGACGCTGGATGCCTCCCACGGCAGGGCGTGGGCCACACCCCCTCCGGCGAGCAGGCAGAAGAGGATCGCCCCGGCGGTGACGACGAGGCGGTAGGCGGTGCGCATGAAAGCTGTCCCTTCGTGGATCCGGACACTCGGACGGGCCCGGCGCGTGGTCAGCCTAGGAACCGCGCGCCGGGCCGTTCGAGGACTTTCACGCAGGCGTGAAACACCGTCCGCTACCGGTCGAAGACGACCAGCTGGCGCAGGGTGGTGCCGTCGGCCAGGTGGTCCATCGCCTCGTTGATGGACGCCAGGCCGATTCTGGCCGACACCAGCTTCTCCACCGGCAGCCTGCCCTCGCGCCACATCCGGGCGAACACCGGGATGTCGCGGGCGGGCAGGGCCGAGCCCAGGTAGCTGCCGACGATGCTGCGCCCCTCGGCCACCAGGGCGAGCGGGGAGATGGCGGCGCGGGCACCGGGGGCGGGCAGGCCCACGCTGACGGTGCGGCCACCGGGGGCGGTCGCGGTCACCGCGGTCTCGAACGCCCGGACGCTGCCCGCCGCCTCCACCACGACTTCGGCCCTGGCCGGCAGGTCGGCCGGGCCGTACACCTCGTGCGCGCCGAGCTCGCGGGCGGCGGCGAGCTTGGCCGGGTTGGCGTCCACGCCGATGACCTTGACGTCGTCGAGGGCCAGCGCGGTGAGCAGGGCCGCCATGCCGACGCCGCCCAGCCCGACGACCGTGACGGTCTGCCCGGGGCGCGGCCGGCCGGCGTTGAGGACCGCGCCGCCGCCGGTCAGGACGGCGCAGCCGAGCAGGGCGGCCACCTCGGGCGGTACGTCGTCGCCGACCGGGACGACCGAGCGGTGGTCGACCACCGTGTGCGTGGCGAACGCGGACACCCCGAGATGGTGCAGCACCGGCGTCCCGTCCCTGTGCTGGCGGACCGCGCCGCTCAGCAGGGTGCCGCCGTTGTTGGCGGCGCTGCCCGGGACGCAGGGCGTGATGCCGTCGGTGGCGCAGCCGTCGCAGCCGCCGCACCTGGGCAGGAACGTCATGACGACGCGCTGCCCGGGAGCGAGGCCGGGGACGCCGGGGCCCGTCCGCTCCACCACGCCCGCCGCCTCGTGGCCGAGGAGCATGGGCAGCGGCCGTACCCGGGTGCCGTCGACCACCGACAGGTCCGAGTGGCACACGCCCGCGGCCTCGATCCTCACGAGCAGTTCGCCCGGCCCCGGCGGATCAAGCTCAAGATCACAAACCGACAAGGGCCGAGATTCGGCGTACGGCCGCGCCCGGCCGATCTCTTCCAGGACAGCTCCGCGAATCCGCATCAGATCGCCCTTCGTGTCGAGAGGTTGGCCAGCAGCACCCCGCAGCCGCCCAGGACGAGCCCGGCGACCGCGAGCGGGGACAGCGGCTGCCCGGCGAGCGACCAGGCCAGCACCGCGGTGACCGCGGGGGTCAGGAAGAACAGGGTGCTCACCCGGCTGGCCGGCGCGCGCAGCAGCATCCGGTTGAGGAGGATGAACGCCGCGATGGAGTTGACCAGCGCCATCCAGCCCACCGACAGCCCGAAGGCGGTCCAGTCGGACACCGCGATCGGCCCGGTCGCCACCCACGCCAGCCCGGCGACGGGCGCGCTGACGAGCAGCTGGACGGCGGTGCCGCTCAGCGCGTCCATGCGGGGCACGTACCGCTGCTGGTAGAGGGTGCCCGCGCTGAGCCCGGCCAGGCCGAGCAGGCACAGCGCCACCCCGGAGGCGGACAGGCTGACGCGGTCGGCGACCGCCAGCACCACCCCGGCCAGGCCGAGCCCGAACCCGAGCCACTGCCCGGTGCCGATCCGCTCCCCCAGGAAGCGCGCGGCCAGCACGATGACCACCGGGTTCAGCCCCTGCACCAGGGAGACGACCGCGGCCGGCAGGCCCGTGCCGAGCGCGCTGAAGAAGGCGCCGAACTGCACGGCCTGGATCAGCAGCCCGGCGACGGCCACGTGTGCCAGGGCCCGTCCACGCGGCCAGGGCACCCGCCGGATCAGCGCGTACGCGCCCAGCAACAACCCGGCGACGGCGAACCGGGCGAACATCAGCAGCAGGGGCGGCGCCGCCTTCACCCCGGGGATGCCGGCGATGAACGCGCTGCTCCACAGCACGACGAACACGGCGGGCGCCGGCGACCACCCGGAAGGCCACCGGACCCGCCGTGCGGGCGCGGCCTCCCGCACGGGGGCAGAGGTCATCGCAGCAGTCCTTCCACGAAGCACGGAAGCGGTTCTCAGGAGGCGCGCAGCGAGGAGCGGCGCAGGTCCCACAGCTCCTGGTCGGAGGTGCACACGCCGACGGCCCCGTGCTTCAGCGCCGCCACCACGTCGTCCGCGCTCTGCACGAACCCCGCGGCCAGGCACGGCACCCCGACCTCCCTGATCTGCCGCTCGACGTGCCGCAGCACCATGGCCGGCATGACCTGCACCAGGTCGGGCTGCGAACGGGTGATGGACTGCAGGCTGCGCCGCAGGTTCGACCGGTCGGTCACGAACACCTTCTGCATGGTCAGCAGCCCCATCCCGGTGGCCCGCTCGATCATCGCCTGCCGGGTGGAGCAGATCCCGACCGCCCCGATCCCCTGCAGGTACGCCAGCGCCCCCGGGTCGTGCCCCAGCCCCGGCGTCGAGTCGATGTTGACGAACCCGATCTTCCCGGCCTCCACGGTCAGCCCGACCGTCGCCGCCAGGTCGCCGAGCGGGATCGAGGCCAGGATGCCGAGCGGCGTGGCGGTGGAGGAGGTGAACCGCTCGGCCATCTCCACGCCGACCAGCGACGCCATGACGGGATGCTCGGCCAGGGCGGCGAGCAGGCGCCGGTCCATGGGGCGCTTGTGGCGGGAGTTCACCGCATCCACCTTAGTGCGCCGGGTTTTCGAAGGGTCCGGGCAGGCCCAGCTTGCCGGGGTTCATGATGCCGCGCGGGTCGAGCGCCCGCTTGACCGCGACCAGGGTGGCGTGGCCCTCGCCCAGCGCGTCCCGCATGTACGGCGAGCGCAGCAGGCCGACGCCGTGGTGGTGGCTGATCGCCGCGCCGTGCTTGATGAGCACCTCGGCGGCGGCGTCCCAGGCGGCCCGGTACCAGGCCCGCCGCCGGTCGCGTTCGACGTCGCCGCGCAGCGAGAAGTACAGGCAGGCGCCGTCGGTGTAGGCGTGCGACTGGTGCGCGGAGGCGCGCAGCGTGCCGGGCACGGCCTCGATGGCGGCCACGACCTCGTCGTACAGGGTGGGCAGCGCGGCCCACGGCCCGGCGATCTCGCAGGTGTCGGAGACGAACCCGGGTCCTCTGGCGAAGCCGTCGGCGGCCTTGCCGACGATCATCCGCTCGTCCAGCCAGCGGGCGAGGATCGCGTCGCCGTCCAGGGTGACCGACGCGCGTTCCGCGCAGACCTCCTCTGCCACGGCCATGACGGCGTCGACCAGCAGCGGGTCGCCCTCGTCCGCGATCAGCAGGAGGTTGGTTTCCGGATGGCCGAAATGGGTGCCGCTCTCGTGCGCGTCGTACAGGCGCAGCGCTGCCGGGGTGGCGCCGCGCTGCAGGATCTCCCGGCACGCGTCGAGCCCGGCGGCGAAGGTGTCGAATCCGTAGGCGATGCCCGCGGCGTAGTCCGGCAGCCGGTGGGTGCGCAGCCGCAGCCGGGTGATGACGCCCAGCGTGCCCTCCGAGCCGATGAACAACTGCCGCAGGTCGGGCCCGACCGCGGCGCGCGGATAGGTGCCGTAGCTGGCTGTGGTGCCGTCGGGCAGGACCACGTCCAGGCCCACCACCATGTCCTCGATCTTGCCGTACCGGGTGGAGAGCTGGCCCGCGCCGCGGCAGGCGGCCCAGCCGCCGACGGTGGAGATGGCGAACGCCGACGGCCAGTGCCCGGTGGTGGCGCCGTGGGTCTCCTGCAGTTCCTTCTCGAACAGGTCGCCGAACATGCCCGCCTGCACCTCGACGATCATGGATTCCGCGTCGAAGGACAGGATGCGGTTGAGCCGGCACACGTCCAGCACCACACCGCCGAACACGGGCAGCGCGGCGCCCAGGACGTTGCTGCGGCCGGCCGAGACGGTCAGCGGGATGCGGTGCTCGTGGCAGATCCTGACCACGGCGGCCACCTGCTCCTCCGCGTCCACCTCGACCACGACCGCCTCCGGGGTGGCCGGGCGGCCGTCGGTCTCGCCGATGGAGGTGCCCGCCCACCAGTCGCGGGTGCGCAGGATCACCTCGTCCCTGTCCGTGTGCACGGCCGCGCCGACCGCCCGCAGCTCCGCCACCACGCTCCCGGGAACCGGCACCACCCGGTCCTGCAGGCTGGCCGGACCCGTCCCCGGCGGGCAGTCGGCGGCCCAGCGCGGCGGGGTGGGCGCGCCGACCACGTAGTCGCCCCGGTTGAACGGGTGGGTGACGGTCTGCCTGCTGATCATGAAAGTCCCTCCATCAGTACGCTCTTCTCGCGGTCCACGCCGCGCACGTAGTCCTCGACCTGCCTGGCCACCTCGTCGTCGGACAGGCCCAGTTCGCGCTGGAGCAGCCGGCCCACCTCGGGCGCCGCCTTGACCGACAGGTCGCGGGCGAAGATCCGCATCCGGGTGCGCCGCGACAGCACGTCGTCCACGTTCCTGGCCAGCTCGTACCTGGCCGCGTAGACCACCTCGGCGCGCAGGTACGCGCTGCCCTCGATGAGCGGTCCGGCCAGCGACGGGTCCTCGGCGATCAGGTCGGCGACGAAGCGCGCCTCGGTGCCGTACCGCTCGCCCAGGTGGGCGCCGAGCCCGCCGGTCGCGGTCGTGGCCTCGGCGTCGTAGCCGGCGCCGCCGAGCAGCGGCAGCTTGGCGGTACGGCAGCGCGCCTGGCGGCCGAGAACCTTCAGCGCCCGGTCGACCACCAGTTCGCCCATGTGCCTGCTGGTGGTCAGCTTGCCGCCGGTGACCGTGACCAGGCCGAAGGAGTCGGTGGTGATCTGGTGGTCGCGGCTCATGTCGAGCGTGGCGCCCTCCTTGGAGCCGACCAGCGGGCGCAGCCCGGCGATGGAGCCGACCACGTCGTCCGGGGTGAGCTCGGCGTCGAAGGCGGTGTTGGCGCCGTCGAGCAGGTACCGCATCTCCTCGCGGGTGCACAGCACCTCGTCGGGCGAGCCGTCGTAGTCGGTGTCGGTGGTGCCGACCACGACCACGTCGCCCCAGCGGGTGCAGGTGGCGCGGCGGGCCCGGCCGGGCACCGGTACGGTCACGGTGCCGTCGATCGGCAGCCGGGTCCACGGCACCACGATGTGCACGCCCTTGGCCGGACGCACCCGCGCCCGGTGCGCCGGGTCGGACAGGGCGTCCAGGGTGTCGGACCACACGCCGGTGGCGTTGACGACCACCCCGGCGCGCACCTCGACCGCGCGGCCGTCCACCTCGACGCGGGCGCCGCGCACCCGGCCGCCCTCTTTGACCAGCTCGCGGCAGGTGGCGCCGTTCAGCACGGTGGCGCCGAAGTGGGCGGCGGTCCTGGCGATGGTCAGGGTCAGGCGGGCGTCGTCGGTGCGGCTGTCGTAGTAGAGCAGCCCGCCCTTGAGCCGGTCGGCGCGCAGCCTCGGGGCCCTGGCCAGCACCTCGGCCACGCTGAGCCGCTGGTGCAGCCGGCCGATGCGCCAGCCGCCCGCCAGGTCGTAGGTCCACAGCAGGCCTTCGAAGGCCTTGGCGACGCGCGCGTCGAACACGCCGTCCTGGGTGAGGATCGGCAGCACGAACGGCAGCCGCCTGACCAGGTGCGGCGCGTTGCGGCGGAAGCGCTGGCGCTCCAGCAGCGAGCGGCGTACCAGCGGCAGGTTGCCCTGCTCGATGTAGCGCAGGCCGCCGTGCACCATCTTGGAGGACTTGGAGGAGGTGCCCGAGGCGAAGTCGTCGCGTTCCACCAACGCCACGCTCAGCCCGCGGGTGACGGCGTCCAGCGCGGCGTAGCAGCCGGTGATGCCGCCGCCGACGACGAGCACGTCCACCGGCGTGGCGGCCAGCCGCTCGATCTGCGCCTGGCGGTCCAGCCGCAGCGGGGTGCGCCGGATGGCGCTCCTGGTCTCCGATCGGGGCTTGCGTCCTGGAAGCCGGATCACGAGGGGGACTCCTCCTGTACGTACGAGATGTGCCGGGTGAGCAGGTCGCGCCAGCCGGCGCGGGCCTCCTCGCGGGCGGCGTCGGGCAGCGTGGGCTCGAAGACGGGGACGTCGCCGAGCCCGGCGAGTGCGGCGGGCAGGTCGGGCCAGAGCTGGGCACGCACGCCGCCGAGGTAGGCGGCGCCGCGCAGGCTGGCCGTCTCGTTGGCGCGGGCGCGGCGCACCGGCCGCCCGATGAGGTCGGCCTGGCCGGCCATCAGTACGTCGCTGCTGGCCAGCCCGCCGCCGCAGAACAGATCGGTCACCGGCTCGCCCAGCGCCCGCTCCACCCCGTCGAGCAGGTCGCACACCGAGTGCGCGATGCCCTCCAGGACGCCGCGGGCCAGTTCGGCCCTGGTCGTGGACAGGCTCAGCCCGGTCAGCGCGCCGGTGGCCTCGGGCGACCAGACCGGGGTACGCAGGCCGGCCAGCGCGGGCAGGAAACGTACCCGGCTGGGCCCGGGATGCTCGCGGGCGAGCGCGGCCAGCTGGGCGGGCGAGTCGAACAGCCCGATCTCCTCGCACAGCCAGCGCACCGCGGAACCGGTCGTCGCGGCGTAACCCTCCAGGCTGAACACCGCGGAGCCGCGCGAACGCCAGCCGACGAGCGTCAGCACCCCCGGCACCGTCCGGCGGTGCGCGGGCGGCCGGTCACCGGCGACGGCGTCCAGGAACGTTCCCGTGCCGTGCACGCACATGGCCTGGCCCGGCCGGTGCGCGCCGAGCGCGATCATCGCCGCGTGCTGGTCGCCCATCACCGACAGCACCGGCAGTCGCACGCCGAGCACCGACGGTTCGGTGTGGCCGTAGTCGCCGTCCTCGTCGAGGATCCGGGGCAGGACCTCGCGCGGGCAGCCGAGGAAGCCGGCCCATGGCTCGTACCAGCCGCCGGTCCGCAGGTCGTAGGCGCCGGCGGCGACCGCGTTGGTGGCGGACATGACGTGCCGGGCGCCGCCGGTGAGCCGCCATACCAGCCAGGTGTCGATCGACCCGAACGCCACGCGGCCCGCGTCGTGCGCCCGGCGGACGGCCGGGTCGTCGCGGATGACCTCGGCGGCCCACAGCAGCGGGGCGCGCGAGCCGACCGGCCTGCCGGTGTGCTCGATCAGGCGGGCGTCCCAGGCGGGTTCCCACTCGCGCAGCCGGGCGGCGTAACGGCGGTCCTGCCAGACCACGGCCGGGGTGAGCGGCTCGCCGGTGACGGTGTCCCACAGCAGCACGGTGGCGCGCTGGGTGGCGATCGACACGCCGGTGACCTCCACTCCGTGGGCCCGCGCCCAGTCCAGGGCCTCCAGGCAGACCTCGGCGGTCTTCTCCCAGATCTCCATGGCGTCCTGCTCGACCCGCAGGTGGTCGGGGGAATGGACGGAGATGGGCCGGTACGCGGGCGGGGCGGCGCTGCCGTCGTCCAGGACGACGGCGGCACGGGTGCCCGTGGTGCCCTCGTCGACGCTGAGGACGCCGCGCCGGGGTCCGCCGGTCATCGGCCCCCGCCTCCGGTCGGCAACGCGATCGCCTCCTCTTCCAGGTTGATCTGCACCCGGGTGGGGTCCCACTTGATCAGCAGGCAGGTGATCAGGCCGGCCAGCGGCACCACCGACAGCACCATGAGGCTGGCGCCCACCCCGATGCCCGCCTGCAGCTGCGGGAACAGGTACAGGCCCGCGACCGAGCCGAAGCTGCCCAGCATTCCGGTCACGCCGGTGCCCAGGGTGCGGACGTCGCTGCGGTAGGACAGCGCGGCGATCGACTTGCCGTTCGGGCCCGGCCCGGCGGAGTGGAAGAAGATGAACAGCGCGGGAAGCACCGCTGCCAGCGCGATCGGCAGTTCCTTGAACGTCGCGCCCATCACCAGCAGGACCGCGAACACCACCGCGTAGCCGGTCATCGAGCTGACCCGCAGGCCGAGGCGGCGGCCCGCGTAGGCCGACAGGCAGCCGCCGACGATGCCGACCGCGTTGAACGCCATCGACCCGATCGTGGCCTTCTCGAACTCCCTGCCGAACAGCTCCAGGCTGATCACCGGCAGGTACCAGCCGACCGCGAAGTACTGCATGGCCTGGGTGAGGGAGATGACCGTGGACAGCACCGTGCGCGGCAGATACGGCTTGCGGAACAGCACGCCGGCGTCGCGCATCCCCACCTGCCGCGCCTGCGGGGCCGTACTCCCGGCCTGCGGAGCGTCTTCTTGTACGGCGAAGCCGTACATGTGCCGCAAGGCCGCGGCGGACTCGCGCAGCCGGCCCTTGGCGGCCAGCCACGTCGGACTCTCCACCAGGAACGTCAGCTGCAGGATCAGCAGCGCCAGGGCGAAGGCGGCCGAGGAGGCCACCGACCAGCGCCAGATGTCCGCGCCCACGTCGAAACGGTAGAACACCAGCGTGAGCAGTAGGTTCGTGGTGGTGGCGGTGTACCAGACGCCTTGCCAGAAGTTGAGCCTGCCCTTGAGCGAGGCCGGCGTGTACTCGGCCAGCAGCGCCATGGCCACCGCGAAGTCGATGCCGTAGGCGATGCCGACCAGCGCGCGTCCGGCGAAGACGGTCTGGAAGTCGGAGCCGGTGGCGGTCAGCAGCGCGCCGAGCCCGAACACCACCTTGGTCATGAGCAGCGGCTTGACCCTGCCGATGCGCGCGGCCAGCCAGCCGCCGAACGGGTTGGACACGATGGCGACGGCCGGCGCCATGGCGGTGAGCAGGCCCACCTGGCCCGGCGAGAGGCCGAGCTGCTTGACCATGGGAGACAGGCCGGCGCCCAGGGCGGCGTTGGAGTAGGCGTCCAGGAACAGGCCCGCCAGGGCGAGGAACCAGATCCAGTTCGCCCTGCGGGGCAGGCTTTTCAGGGTGTCGATGACGTCGGCCGCGTCCGCTGCGTTGCGGATGCGTGTCATCGCGGTGTTCACGGGGGCGTCGCTCATGCCCAGCCGCCTTTCAGGGGGGGTGGAGTCCCTTGCCAGCGGTCCGGAAATGACAAAAGCACAGACGAAGACCACTGACAGGGATGTCTTCGTCTGTGCCTGCCGATTGACCGGACACTATTCACCTGGTGTCCGAAATGTCAAGGAAGGGACCGTAAATCGGCCCCGCACTCGTCAGCGGATGACGTCCATCGCGGGCCGCACCTCGGCGCGGGCGGCGAACTTCGTCGCCTGGGGCGGGTGGCGTCTGTCCCGGGGCTCTTTGGCGGATCTGATAAGGCCGGGCGGGCGGGGTTTGGCGATCACTCCAAAGCCGGGCATCGGAGCCGCTTCCACACTGGTGGCGTGTTCTTGTCCGAGGTCCTGTGCATTCCCCTCCAGAAAGGAACGGGCAGCCATGCCGGCCACCAGAACCCGAGCGCTCCTGGCCCTCGTCAGCCTCACCGGGCTCCTCGTCACCGCCGCCCCCGCCACCGCGGCCACGTCGGCCGCCTCAAGAGCCGACCTGAGTGAGGCGCTGGACGCCGCCCTGGCCGAGGGCGCCGCCAAGGCGGGCGACCCGGGTGTCCAGGCGGTCATCCTGCGCGACGGCCGCCTCGTCTGGTCGGGCAGGTCCGGCAACGCCGTCGACGACCCGCCCGCCCCGGTCACCGACGACACGATGTTCGGCTTCGCGAGCTACAGCAAGCTGCTCCTGGCCTCCTACGCGCTCAGCCAGGTCGAGGCCGGCAAGCTCGCCATGGACACCCCGATCAGGGCCTACGTCGGCGACGACGTGCCCGGCTCCCGCGTGGTCACGCTGCGGATGCTGCTCACCCACACCGGGGGCTACCCCGACGTGTACGCATCACCCGAGCTGGCCCCGCTGATGCCCGGGGGCGACCGGTATCGGCCGGGCGTGCCGTACACGTGGCGGATGATCGCCCGCGGCCTGCGCGCGCCGGTGAATCCCGGCGGGAAGTACAGCTACTCCAACACCGGTTTCCTCATCCTGGCCCGTGTGCTGAGCGTGCGCGCGGGCGGGGACCGGAAGCTCACCGCCGCCGTCAACGCCTTCACCGCCCGCGCCGGCTCCGTCGTACCCGAGGACGGCAGGGTGCTGACGATGGAGCGCAAGCAGTCCGACTACGCCCGCTTCGCCCACGGTTACGAGGACTTCCCCGACCTGGGGAAGGTCGACATGTTCACCTACTACGGCGACACCGGCATCCCGGCCGACATGTTCGGCCTGCCCTGGGGCGACGGCCTGTTCGCCGGGACCGCGCTCGGCGGCGCCCAGTTCATCGACGCGCTGTACGCCGGGAAGCGGCTGCTGAGGCCGGCCACCGTACGGGAGATGACCAAGCCCACTCCGCAGTCCGTCGCGGCGAAGGAGCCCTACGGGATGGCCACGGAGATCTTCGAAGCCGGCGGCCGCTCCTGGCTCGGGCACTCGGGCGCCTATGGCGGGTTCAACACGCTGGGCGGGACGGACCGGGCCCGCGGGGTGACGCTCATGGTCGTGACCAACCGCCTGGGGACGCGTGCCGCCGACACGATCTTCAAGCGGCTGGTCAAGGCGTACGGCTCGGCCACGAGCTAGGCCGCGCTTCGACGTCAGCTCCCGCAGAACGCCCTGACGCGCATGAAGGAGTCCTCGTCGACGATGTTCCTGACGTAGACGGTCCAGGTCGTCCCGTCCGAGCTCGGGTAGGTGTCGGTGATCAGGTTGCTGCCGCGCGGGGAGGACTCGCCCCCGCCGCTCAGCACCTTCGACCCCGCCGGGCAGGTGACGGAGGTGTGCGCGCGCCCGCCCTTGGCGACCTTGACCGTGTCGCTCAGCTGAAGGGACCTGTTGACGCCGCTCGCACAGATGGTGAAGAGCGTGGTGCGCAGATCCGCGGTCAGGGAGATGTTGTGGACCGTGCTCTGCCAGTCGTCACTACCGCCCGGGTAGGAGTCGAGCAGCCTCAGCCCCTGGGGTCCGTCGCTGCCGCCGCCCACCGCCAGCGAACCCGCCGGGCAGCCGAGCGAGAACTCCTTGCGGGTACGGCCACGCGGTACGAGCTGGTCCCGCAGGAGTTCGAACTCGTGCCCGGTGATCCCGCTGCCGCAGACCGCGTGCGTGCGCAGAGTGACGGGCAGCAGCTGCGACCCGTTGTGGAAACTGGTGATCCACCCGTTGTTGTAGATATCCGGATTCGAGGAGGTGAGCTCGGCCCCGGTCGGCAGCAGCACGGTGTTCGACTCGCCGCCGCCGAGCACCACGGTTCCCGCCGGGCACCTCGCGAACGACTGCCGGCCGTCGCCCGGGGCGGCGGTGACCGGTTCACCGGTGACGACCTGGTAGGTGGCGAGGGCCCGGGTCCTCGCCTCGACCGGCGCGGACCCGGCCAGGGGGAGCACCAGGGCCATCGCGGCCGCGCCGAACCGGACACTCAGCATGGACTACCTCCTCGTGGGGGGACCCTCCAAGCATGCCCCTCACGTCGCTCCGTCACCGGGAACACCACGGGTAACGCCTGGTAGCAGTTGCCTTACCGGCGAGTCGCGAACGATCACCGAGGTTCCGGCGTCCAAGGGCGTGATGCCGAGGGCGGAAGCGACCGATGACGAGAAGACCGCTGACCGCGTCAACGTTCTTGCCGGGGACACCTTGATCAAGGAGCGGATCGTGGCCGGGCCCGCGTCGTACGAGCCGCACCTCACCTGGTACGCGGCTGACTACCGGGTGGTGTCGCCTGCGCGTATCAGGATCTCGTCGACGGCCGGCCGCGTCCGCACCGCCCGGGTCGCGGCCCCGCCTGGTCAAGTGGCGGGAAGGGGCCGGCGACAGCGGCCTGCCGGCCCCTCACCACGGCCGGCGTCGGCGGCGCGGCCGGGGACGGAGGTGTCAGGGGTTCAGGGTGCGGGCGGTCAGGGCGGCCTCCAGGAGGCGGGCCTCGGCGGGGACGGTCAGGTCCAGGCCGGTCAGGGCGGCCACCCGGTGCAGCCGGTAGTCGAGGGTGTTGCGGTGGATGTGCAGGTCCAGAGAGGTCTGGCGGCGGTTGTGCCCTCTTCTGACGTACGCGCGCAACGTCTCCAGCAGGTAAGGGTGCCCGTCCAGCGGGTCCAGTTTGGCCGCCAGGCGGGTCAGGCCGTTGCCGGGGCGGGCGAGCTGGTACTCCACCAGGACGTCGTCGAACCGGTACAGGCCGGGCGGGCGGCCGAGGCGCTGGACCAGTTCCAGGACCCCGCGGGCCTCCTCCGCCGCCTCCGGGACGCCGCCCAGGTCGGCGGCCGCGGCGGCGCTGAGCAGCGCGTCGCCGCCCACGGCCGCGGTCATCGTCTCCCACAGCGCCTCCCCCGCCGAGGGGAGCAGGGCGATGCCCTCGGCGTGGTCGGCCAGGACGAGCGTGCCGGCGTGGGCGTCCAGGGCCGACTGCACCAGTCGCGGGGGCGGCGTCGTCTGGCCGAAGGCGAAGCAGACCACCTCGTGCCCCTGCCCAAGCTCGACGCCCGCCGCGTCGGCCAGCGCCTCGTGCGGGCGGCCGCCGAGAAGGGCGGCGAGCAACGCGCGCCGTACCCTCTTGTCCTCTCCGCTGATGTCCTCGAGCGCCTGCTGGTGGGCCAGCGCGACGGCGGGCATGGCCGTGCGCAGGCAGCCGAGCAGGCCCGCGCCCGCCTCGGCCATTTCGTGCGGCTCGGCGGCCGCGCCGAGCGCGCGCCACCACGTCTCGGCGCCGATCAGGTACGCGGCCAGCGCCGCCTCCAGCGGGACCCGCTGCTCCGCCCGCCGGGCCGACCAATCGATGAGCCTGGCCAGCTCACCGGGCCCGACCGCGTCCTGGCGGCGTAAGGCCCGCAGGAGCAGGCCGAACACCGCCGTGACCGATCGGGTGACCTCGCCTTCCAGCACCTCGCGCGGCAGGTCCCGGTAGAAGGGGAGTTCGGCGGCGCAGCGGGCGACCACCTCGCCGGTGAGTTCGCGGACGCGCGGGGCCATGCGGGTGTGCAGGTCTGCCATCAGCGGATCGTCACATTGCACAAACCGCACCGTCAATGATTGCCGCATGTGCGGACTGACGGCGGGCGCCGTCGCGGCCACGATCGAGCAAACCCCCCAGCCTGGAGGACGCCGTGTTCCGCCGCCTGCTCGTCGCCTTGCTGGCGTTGACAGCCGCCATCTCCACCGCCCCCGCCCATGCCGAGGCCGCCTTCCCGTCCGCGGGCGGTGACTGGGGCGCGCCGGGGCCGTACGCGACCGCCGTGGAGATCGGCGCCGTCAACACGCTCTACTACCCGCGCGACATCGCCCGCAGCCCGCTGCGCCACCCGGTGATCGTCTGGGGCAACGGCACCGGGGCCGTGCCGCTCGTCTACCGTGAGCTGCTGCTGCACTGGGCCTCGCACGGCTTCATCGTCTCGGCCGCCAACACGCCCATGTCGAACCTCGGCATCTCGATGCGCGCCGGGATCGACAGCCTGACCGCCCGCGACGCCGACCCGTCCAGCGTCTTCCACGGCCGCGTCGCCCTCGACCGCATCGGCGCCTCCGGCCATTCCCAGGGCGGCGCCGCCGCCATCGTGGTCGGCGGGGACCCGAGGGTGGACACGATTCTGCCGATCCAGCCGGGGCCGCTGGCCGACATCGACGCCGTGCGCGGGCCCGCCTTCCTGATGGCCGGGCAGTACGACAGCATCGTCTGGCCCGCGCTCGTCAAGGCGTTCTACAACGACGCCGACCACATTCCGGCCCTGTACGGCGAGGTGAGGGGCGCCGACCACATCACGGTCGCCGGCGATCCGGGGCCGTTCGCCGCGCCGACCACGGCCTGGTTCCGCCTGCAGCTCATGGACGACCCCGAGGCGCGTCCCGTCTTCTACGGCCCGGACTGTGGCATCTGCACCGATCGCCGTACCTGGTCCGACGTCCGCCGCAACCCGCGCGTGCCGTGATCCGGCCCGGCGTCACGCGCTCTTCGTGAACGCCATGTCCATCCAGTGCGACCAGGTCGTGCCGTCTTCCGTACGTTCCCAGACGGCCGACATGGCGCCGCCGTCGCGGGCGATGCGGAGCGTGGCCCGTTCCGTCTCGCCCGCGAAGGTCCACACGCCGTCGTCGTCCACCGTGGCGCGCATCGTGCCGTAGTTCCCGGAACTGTCGAAGGCGCGCATCGGCCAGCTCCGGCTGTCCGGATCGTAGGGGCCGATCATCTCGATCGCCTCGACCTTCTCCCCACCCATCCGCACGTCGACCCGGTGCACGAGGAAGTGCCCGCCCGCCAGCCACTCGTAGGCGTCGGTCCCGCTGATCTCCACGGCGTCGTCCACGGTCGTGCCGCGTGAGTCCCAGTGACCAACCAGGGCGTCCAGCAGCTTGTTCGTCATCGCTCCCCCTATGTAAGATAGTGCTTAAATACTTACATACCTGCTGCGGGCTGCGAAAGGGGGCGGGCATGGACGAGGCGTTGCGCGCCGTCGCCGATCCCACCCGGCGGGCGATCCTCCTGCTGGTCCGCGACGGCGAGGTCGCGGCCGGCGACCTCGCCCGCCACTTTCCGGGGATCAGCCGCCCCGCGGTCTCCCAGCACCTGCGGGTGCTGATCTCGGCGGGCCTGCTCGGCGTACGCCGCGACGCCAACCGCCGCCTGTACCGGCTGCGGCGCGAGGGCCTCTCCGAGGCGGCGCGGTTCATCCAGGACATGTGGTCCGACCGGCTCGACCGGCTCAAAGAGGCCGCCGAGCTGGAGGAAAACGAACAGGAGGCACGATGATCGAGCGGACCGTGCGCATCGCCGCGCGCCGGGAGACGGTCTATCGCTTCTTCACCGATCCGGAACGGCTGGCGCGGTGGTGGGGCCGGGCCGAGGCCGACGCCCGTCCCGGCGGCGTGCTCCGGGTGGCGATGGACGGCGGGCCGCGCCCGGTGATGCTGGGCGAGTTCGTCGAGCTGGTGCCCGGCAAGCGGGTCGTGTTCACCTTCGGATGGGAGCCCGCGCCCGGGGTGCCCGGCGTGCCGCCCGGATCGTCGCGGGTCGAGGTGACGCTGGAGGAGGACGGGGACGGCACCGTGCTGACGCTCCGGCACAGCGGGCTGCCCGCCGTCCTGGGCGAGGAGACCGGCGCGGGCTGGGACCACATGCTGTGCCGACTCGGCGAAGCGTTCGGCACCACAGAATAACGCTCTCCACCACCGAACGCAGCGGTTGACAACGGTTTCCGGATTCGGACACGCTTGTTCGGTGATGACGAACGAACTGGACAAGCGCTACGAGGTCCGCAGCGTCTCGCGCGCGGTCGAGATCCTGGAGTGCCTGGCCCAGCGCGACGGCCGGACCGTGACCGAGATCTCCCGCGAGGTCGGCGGTTCCAAGAGCGCGACGTTCTCCACCCTGCAGACTCTGGAGATGCACGGCTTCGTGGCCTCCCAGGGCGAGGGCGCCTCGCGCCGCTACCGCCTCGGGCTCGCGCTGGCCCGCCTCGGCGAGAACGCCATGGCCCAGGTGTCGCTGCGCAACCTGGCCCGCCCGGTCCTCGACGACCTGACCGCCGAGACCGGCATGTCCTCGCGCGTGGCGGTTCCGGAGAACGGCTTCGCCGTCATCGTCGGCCGGGTCGACGCCCCGTCCGCGGTCCGCTTCGACCTGCACATGGGTCACCGCGAGGCGCCCCACTGCACCGGCCTCGGCAAGGCCCTGCTGGCCGAACTGCCCGAGGCCGACTCCGCGCGCATCATCGAGCAGTACGGCCTGCCCGCCCGCACCGCCCACACCATCACCGATCCGGCGGCCCTCGTCGCCGACCTGACCGAGATCCGGCGGCGCGGCTACTCCGTCGACGACGAGGAGGACGCGGAAGGCGTCTTCTGCGTCGGCTCGGCCGTGCGCGACCATCGGGGCGAGGTGGCCGGGGCGATCAGCGTGACCGGCCTCAAGCTCGACCTTCCCGTGTGGCGCATCCACCAGATCGGTGACACCGTCCGCGCGCACGCGGCCCGCCTCACCGCGCTGTACAGCGGACGCTAGGCTTACCCGGCGAACTACGTTTTGCGCTACCGAACGGAGTCGCTGTGACCCGCCGCCCTGCCCCCACCCTCCGAGAGTCGCTCGTGTTCCCGGGCCGCCGCGATGGCTGACCTCGCCGCCGCGCTGCGTGGCGCCGTCCCCGGCCTGACCGTGCTGGACGACGCCGACGTCATGGACTCCTACCGCCGCGACCAGGCGCCCGGCCTGCCCGCCGGGCTGCCGGCCGCCGTCGCCATGCCCGAGGACACCGCCCAGGTGGCCGCCGCCGTCGCCACCGCCGCCGCGTACGGCGCGCCGATCGTGGTCCGCGGCGCGGGCAGCGGCCTGGCCGGGGCGGCCAACGCCGTCGACGGCTGCCTGGTGCTGTCCACCCAGCGGATGAACCGCATCCTGAGCGTCGACCGGGCCGAGCGCCTGGCCACCGTGCAGCCCGGCGTGATCAACGCCGACCTGCGCAAGGCCGTGGCCGAGCACGGCCTGTTCTATCCGCCCGACCCGGGCAGCTACGAGATGTGCACCGTGGGCGGCAACGCCGCCACCAACGCGGGCGGTATGTGCTGCGTGAAGTACGGCGTGACCGGCGACTACGTGCGCGGCCTCGAAGCGGTGCTCGCCGACGGCTCGGTGCTGCGCACCGGCGGGCGCACGGTCAAGGGCGTCGCCGGCTACGACCTGACCAGCCTGCTGGTCGGCTCCGAGGGCACGCTGGCCGTCATCACCGAGCTCACGCTCGCGCTGCGCCCGGCTCCCGCGCCGCCGCGCACGATCGTGGCCCAGTTCGGCTCGGCCGCGGCGGCCGGGGCGGCGGTGACGGCCGTGCTGGCCTCAGGCGCCGAGCCGTCGATCCTGGAGATCATCGACGCCACGACGCTGCGCGCCATCGAGGAGTGGCAGCCGCTCGGCGTCGAGGCGGGCACCGCGGCGATGGTCATCGCCCAGTCCGACTCGCCGCACGAGGAGGACCTGCGGCTCATCGAGGCCGCGTGCGCGGGGGCGAGCGAGGTCATCGTGGCCGACGACGCCGCGGAGTCCGAGATGCTCATGCAGGCCCGCAGGCTCGCCTACCCGGCGCTGGAGCGCCTGGGCGCGACGCTGCTCGACGACGTGGCGGTGCCGCTGCCGAAGCTGGTGGAGCTGATCGAGGGCGTCGAGGCCATCGCGAAGGACCGGGACATGACCGTGGGCCTGTTCGGCCACGCCGGCGACGGCAACATGCACCCGACGGTCGTCTACCCGCACGGCGACGCCGGCGCCGAGGTCCGGGCCTTCCAGGTCTTCGACGAGATCGTCGCCCTGGCGCTGCGGCTCGGCGGCACGGTCACCGGCGAGCACGGGGTCGGCCTGCTCAAGCGGTCCTGGCTGGAGCGGGAGCTGGGCGAGCCGGCCCGCCGTACCCAGCGGGCGATCAAGGCGGCGCTGGACCCGCACGACCTGCTCAATCCCGGCAAGGCGATCGCGTAGGGAAGGGGGCCGGCCGCGCGCCGGCCCCCTTCCGCGGTTCAGGCGGCCCACTCCTGTTTGCGCGAGAGCGTGAACGCCACCGCCGCGCCGCCCAGCGTGAGCGCGCTGACGACCAGCAGCCCCCACACGGCTGTGCCCGTGGTCTCGCTGATCCACCCGATGGCGTACGGCCCGGCGAACCCGGCCAGGTTGCCCACCGAGTTGATGAACGCCAGCCCGGCCGCGGCAGCCGTACCGGTGAGGAATTTCGGCGGCAGGCTCCAGAACAGCGGGGTCGTGGAGAACAGCGCCGCCAGCCCGACGCTGATCGCGGCCAGCGCCAGCCAGGGCACGTCGCGGGCGGCGACGGCGGCCAGCAGCGCGATCGCCGTGACGGTCAGCGTGATGCCGGCCTGGCGCGGGATGTTGCCCCGGCGCCGGGCGAAGCGTTCCCAGGGCAGCATGACCAGCGCGGCGAACAGGTTCGGGATCATGACCAGCCAGCCGGTGACCGTCGAGGAGTAGCCGCCCATGCCCTTGACGATCGTGGGCAGCCACAGGCCCAGGCCGTAGGCGCCGAAGACGACGCCGAAGAACAGGAAGATCAGGCTCCACAGCCGCCCGTTCCTGAACACCGCGCCCACGCCGAGGCGGCCGTGGCGCCTCTCGGTGGCCGCCCGCTCCTCCGCCAGGGTAGTGGTGATCCAGGTGCGCTCGGCGTCGTCCAGCCAGCGCGCGTCCTGCGGCCGGTCGGGCAGCCACCGGTAGGTGGCGAAGGCCAGCAGGACGGCGGGGATGCCCTCCAGGACGAAGACGAGCTGCCAGCCTTGGAGCCCCCACAGGCCGTGCAGGTCCATGATCCAGCCGGAGATGGGCGCGCTGATCGCGTTGGCCAGCGGGTTGGAGACGGCGAAGATCGCCAGGATCGTGGTGCGGTACTGCTGCGGGAACCAGAACGTGATGTACAGCAGCACGCCGGGGAAGAAGCCCGCCTCGGCCACGCCGAGAATGAAGCGCGCGACGGTGAACTGGGTGGCGTCGGTCACGAACGCGGTCGCCACCGCGACGATCCCCCAGCTCACCATGATGCGGGCGATCCACTTGCGGGCGCCGAAGCGCTGCAGCATCAGGTTGCTCGGCACCTCGAACAGCAGGTAGCCGATGAAGAAGATGCCGGCCGCCAGCCCGAAGGCCGACTCGGTGATGCCGAGCGCCGTGGTCATCTCCAGCTTGGCGAAGCCCGCGTTGTTCCGGTCGATGTAGGCGATGAGGTACAGCAGGCCGAGGAAGGGCCCGAGGCGCCACATCGCTTTGCGCATGGCGCTCGCGGCGACGTCTGTGGTGGTCGTCATGTGATGCACTTCCCCACTTGTTCGGTATGACCGAACGCTGTTCTGTGTTAGACGTATGCTCGTAGAACAGCAGGTGAACCGTCAAGAGCTACCGCGAGAGTTTCAGGCGTGTACCGCGAAAGCTTCGGGCGCGGTCAACCCCCTGGTAGATGTGCGCGACAAGGCCACGAACCTAGCCTTCCGTGATGTCGGGCGCGGCCCACCCGCCGCGCCGGTTCCTCTCGGAAAGGAGTCACTGGTGAGCGTTACCAGGGTGATCGGGGCACTGGCCGTGGCGGCGGGGCTCGCGACCGTGACGCTGCCCGCGGGTCAGGCGGGCGCCGCCGTTTCCGTGGAAGCCGTGGAGTCGGCCGCCCGTCCGTTGCCTTGCGGGGGCGGTTACGCGCGGATGGCCGCGCCGTGGCGGAGCGGGGCGTACATCAAGATCTCCACGATCGCGCATTGCGACCGCTACACCGGGCCCATCGGGCGCAGCGGGTACATCGACGCCCGGCTCGACCAGTACCGGGGCCTGGGAGTCTGGCGGAACAAGGCGTACACGCGCCGCCACTTCACCCGTGCGGCCGTCACCTTCACCATGCAGCCGGCCTGGAGATGCTCGGGCGGCAACCAGCTCTACCGCAACCACACCAAGGGCTGGATCGCCCAGGGCGGCAGCGGCACCCGGTCGTTCGGCTACACCGAGCAGCGCCGGATCTCCTGCTGACCCCCGCCGGGGTGCGGCCCGCACCCCGGCACCACTCTCGTGGAGGAGCGCATGGACGCGCGTGTCGTCCTCGGCGTCGCCATCCTCGTGGCCGCGGCGCTGCCGCCGTCCTCGCAGGACACCCTGGCCGCCAAACGGCGCTACGTCGCCGCGGCCGAGGCCGCCTGCCTGGCGGCCGGGCGGCAGACCGACCCCGGGCGGTATCCGGTGAGCACGGAGCAGGAGGACGTCGAGGAACTGGAACGCGCGGCGCGGGTCATGCGGGCCACGGTGGAGCGCATCGCGGCGATCCGGCCGCCGCAGGCGGACGCCGCGATGCTGCGAGCCCGGTTCGTCGAGCCGGGCAGGCGGCTGGCCGGGCGGCTCGGCGGCCACGCCACGCGGGCGCGCGCGGCGCTGGCCGCCGGGGACGCGGGAACGGTCCGGCGCCTGGTCGAGGCGTCGCTGCGGCCCGATCCCACGGAGGTCTCGATGCGTTCCTTCGCCCTCTCCTACGGCTTCGCCATCTGCGCCGGAGAGCAGCCCTGACCGTGCGGGTTAGGCTGTAGGAACGTAGGCGGGAAGGATTCGATCACCATCAGCGACTCCTTGCCCCTGCCGGACCGGCCCCCGCGGCCGCGGCGCCGCCGCGTCGTGGAGTCGGCGGTTCTGGGTGAGCGCGAGCAGAGCCGGGCGGAGGCCGCGCGGTGGACCTGCCCGCACGGCCGCCACGCCGGGCGCGGCTGCGTCGCCTGCTACGAGGACTCGGCCGAGGACGACCAGGCTCTGCACCTGTGGGAGGTCGCGGCGTGGTTCACCACCGTGCGCCCGATCCCCATCAAGACCCTCCAGGACATCCACCGCCACGGCCGCGGCTTCGGGATCGCGCAGCCGTCCACGCCGCTCGTCTACCTGCTGAGCGGGCAGGTCCGGGCGGCTCTGGCCGCGCAGGCGGTGGCGGGCGTGATCGGGTTCCTGCTGCAGAACCGGCACGTCGTCGACGCCTTCACCGTGACCGAGATCCGCGCCACCCACTCCTAGACGCTCGGGCGGAAAAACGCTGGACACCACGGCGTTCACGCTGTTAACGTGCCGCGAACCGTGAAAGGCCCCAAGGAGGTGACACCCATGAACACTGCATCGATGTGGGTGCTCCCTCTCGCTGTCACGGTCGAGCGGCTGACGTAGGTGTCGCCGGGAGCGCCCCGACTGGGCGATCCCGAAAGGCGACAACCAATGAACTCCACCTCAGGCATGAGCAAGCATGCCGTTACCATCCATCGGGTCGCGCCGACGCAGTGGCACGCCGTGGAGGACGACCTGACGGTCGGCCGCGGCCACACCTCGCGCAGACCCGACGGGCGGATGTTCCTCAGCATCGACGCGTGGCACGACGCCGCCTTCGACCGGCTCGCCGCGGCCATGCTGGCGGACCTTCCGAGACCGCTGTTCACGGTGGTCGACGAGCCTGACCTCGACCTGGCGTCCCGGTGGGAGCGAGCCGGCTTCACGATCCGGCGCCGCGAGTGGGAGTGTCTCGTGCCCACCGACCCGCGCGTCACGGGACTCGGCACGGCGCTGCCGCCGTCGGACGTGACGATCGTGCCCGTCGGCCGGGCGCAGGAGGGCCCGCTGCGCACGCTGGACCGCGTGATTCGCGATGAGGTCGAGGCCACCATCGGCTGGCGGGAGATGCCCGCCGAGGTACCGCCCCGCCCGGACGGCGTCGCCGCGATGAACCCGTCGGAATACGCGGTGGCGGTACGGGCAGACGCGTACGTGGGGATGGTCCGGGTGACGACCGCGGCCCGGCGGCCCCAGTGCAGGCGGATCGGGCTGATCGCGACCCGGGCCGGCCAGCGGCGCCGCGGCATCGCCAGAGCGCTGCTCGCCCATGTGCTGGGTTCGCTGCACCGGTGCGGGATCGAAACGGCGTCAGCCGACGTGAACGAGTCCAACACGGCGGCCGTCGCGCTGATCGAGGGCATCGGCGCCCGGCGCGTGAACAGCAACCTCGAATGGGTCCTGCGCTGACGCCGTCATCGCGGACCGGACAAGGATGAGAACGTGGCAAGAACAGCAGGTGGCATCGAAGTCGAAGGCACCGTCGTCGAATGCCTGCGCAACGCCACCTTCCGGGTGGAGCTCGAGAACGGGCACAAGGTGCTGGCGCACATCAGCGGGAAGATCAGGAAGAACTACATCAAGATCTTGCCGTTCGACCGGGTGCTCGTAGAGCTCAGCCCGTACGACCTCAACCGCGGCAGGATCCTCTACCGCTACAGGACATAGGAGGCACCCCCCAAGCTGACGAAGCAGAGCCGGACGGGTTTCCGCACTCTCACGCGCAGCGGGCGTCGATCCAGGCGGCCGCCCGATCGATGAGGTCACGCTGGTTGTGCGGATCCTCCAAGCCATGGCCCTCGTCGGGATAGATCAGAAATCGCGCGTCGACGCCTCGCCGTGTCATCGACGCGGCGAGGTAGCAGGCGGCGCGAATCGGCCGGCCAGGCGAGCCGTACCGGATCCTCCCTGCGCCGCCCATGACGCTCGACCAGCCACCGGCTCGTCGCCGCCCTTCTCCCCCTGCCTGGCCGGCCTGCCGAAGGTCACCGGCGGCCCGAGCTCCATCGTCCCCGTGTCACTCGTCATGGCTTCATTCTGATCATGAACGAGGCGTGTCCGCCCGGCGGCCGTTATCCTTAGGGTGTAAAGAGATCTTGGGTGAGGGAGTCCGGATGACCGTTTACGCAGGTCAGGGCGATGCCCGCCGTACCATGGCGTTGTTGTGGGGCACCGAGGAGCGTAAGGAGGCGCGGCCGGGCCCCAAGCCGGGGCTGAGCGTCGGGGTGATCGTCGCGGCCGGGATCGAGGTCGCGGACGCCGACGGCATGGCGGCGCTGTCGATGCGGGCGGTCGGCGAGCGGCTGGGGCGGACCGCGATGGCGCTCTACACCTATGTGCCGAGCAAGACCGAATTGGTCGACCTCATGTACGACCGGGCGCTGGGCGAGTTGCCCACCTCCTATCCGGCGGACGAGGGGTGGCGGAGCGCCGCCGTCGCCTGGGCGCATGACCTGCGGGAGTTCTTCGTCCGGCATCCCTGGGTGCTGCAGGTGTCGCAGGCGCGGCCGGTGCTGGGGCCGAACGAGTTCGCGATGATCGACACCGTGACCGGGATCCTGCGCGGGACCGGGCTGCCGCCGGAGCGGCTGCGGGGGGTGGTGGCCGCGCTCATGGACGTGGTGCGCGGGGCGGCCAGGACCGTCGCCGAGACCCGGCAGGCGCCTTCGGCCACGGGGGTGTCCGACGAGGAGTGGTGGCGGGCGCGCTCCGCGCTGCTGCTGGAGGTCGCGCCCGACTTCGCCGGCCGCTTCCCGTCGGTGTCGTGGCTGGAGCGGGGCGACGCCGTACCCGCCGAGGAGGGGGATGTGCCCTATCTGGAGCAGGTGGCGCGGCGGACGTTCGCCACCAGCCTCGGCACGCTGCTTGACGGCGTCACAGCCCGGTGACGCGCATGGTGATGTTGAGCCGTCCGCGCAGGCCGACGGCGGGATCGGCGGTGCCCGGGTAGACCTTGGGCACGCCGTGGTAGGCGAAGCGCGAGGGCCCGCCGAAGACGAACAGGTCGCCCGACTCCAGCCTGACGTCCGTGTACGGCCGGCCGCGCGTCTCGGTGTTCCCGAACCGGAACAGGCATGCGTCGCCGATGCTCAGCGAGACCACGGGGGCGTCGGAGCGTTCGTCCTTGTCCTGGTGCATGCCCATCCTGGCCTGGTCGTCGTAGAAGTTGATCAGCGCGGTGTCAGGCGTGTAACCGGCGGCGAGCTCCGGCAGGCCGGCGCCGGTGAGGGCGCGGCGGCCCAGTTCCACCATCCAGGCGGGGAATTCGGCCACCCGGCGGCCGTTCACGTCGTCGGCGGTGCGCGTGTACCGGTACGGCTGCCAGTGCCAGCCCACGCACACCGTGCGCACCGACATGACGCCGCCTCTGGGCAGCACCGTGTGCCGGAGGGGGACCGGGCCCCTGGCCCACTCGCGGCAGGCGCGCACCAGCGCGCGCTGCTCCTCCAGCGCCAGCCAGCCGGGCACGTGCACGGCGCCGGGGGCCACCTCGCGCGGCGGGAGCGGCATCATCGCAGGTGCGCCAGGGTCTCGCGGAGTTCCCGCTCCAGGATGGCGCCGGCGGCGCCGGCGTCCCCGCCCGCGACGGCCTCGACCAGGGCGGCGTGGGCCTCGTCGCCGTGGCCGTGCTCGTGGGCGTGGACGTCCAGCAGGCCGAGCAGGTCGATCAGGCCCTCGCGCAGCGCGGGGACGAACTCGGCGAACAGGTCGGTGAGCACCGGATTGTGCGCGGCGGCGACCACGGCCGCGTGCAGGGCGATGTCGGCGTCGATGAACCGGGCGTCCAGCTCCGCCCCGGCCGCGGCGACCACCTCCCGGCGGCTGGTCAAGGCCGCTCTCAGAGCGGTGATGTCGGCGTCGGTGCGGCGGGCGGCCGCGAGCCGTGCCGCCTGTACTTCGACGAGCATGCGCACCTCGTAGATGTCTCCGATGGCCGCCCGCCGCAGCCGGGCCGGCCAGTCCTCCTGTGCCTCTGTCGCCAGGACGAACACCCCCGACCCCTGCCGGGGTTGCACCAGCCCGGCTCCGGCCAGCGCGCGGAGGGCTTCGCGCACGGTCGAGCGGCCCACGCCGAGCTGGGCGGCGAGCGTGGTCTCGCCCGGGAGCCTGGTGCCCACGGGCCAGCGGCCGGCGGCGATCTCCTCGCGCAGCGCCTGGGCGGCCTGCTCCACGAGGGGGCTCGGGCGGAGGGCGCCGAGCGGCATCGTTCACCTCTCAGGTTGTCTGAGGAGTTGGTTATGTGCCACTATACCCGGCATGTCGCACACCGGGCTTCTTCTCGGCTGCCGCGGCGGGGCTTGATCCGGACCGGCACCCCGCCGCGGGGTGCCGTGCTGCCGGTCTCTCCCTGGCAGAACGACGACAGAGGACGAAACCCTGTGAATCCGCAACGCCCGAGCGGCATGCCGTACCGGAAATACCGGCCTGTTCAGGAGCGGGTCGAGGTGCCGCTGACCGAGCGCCGCTGGCCCGCGAACCGGATCGAGACCGCGCCGCTGTGGGTCCCCGTGGACCTGCGCGACGGCAACCAGGCGCTGGCCGAGCCCATGGACACCCCGCGCAAACGCCGCATGTTCGACCTGCTGACCGGCATGGGCTACAAGGAGATCGAGGTCGGCTACCCCTCGGCCAGCCAGACGGACTTCGACTTCGTGCGGCATCTGGCCGAGGAAGGGAACGTTCCCGGCGACGTGACGGTCGTGGTCTTCACCCCGGCCAGGCAGGACCTGATCGAGCGGACGTTCGCCTCGATCGAGGGGCTGCCGCGCACGGTCGTGCACCTGTACACCGCCACCGCGCCGGTCTGGCGGGACGTGGTGCTCGGGCGCGGGCGCGAGGAGGTGCACGCGATGATCCGGCGGGCGGCGACGCTGATGGCGCGGCTGGCGGGCGACACGACCCGGTTCCAGTTCTCGCCCGAGGTGTTCAACCTGACCGAGCCCGACTTCGTGCTGGAGATCTGCGACGGGCTGACCGGGCTGTGGGACGCCTCGCCCGACCGGCCGGTGATCCACAACCTGCCGGCGACGGTCGAGGCGGCCACCCCGAACGTGTACGCCGACCAGATCGAGTACATGCACCGCAACCTGTCCAGGCGCGACTCGGTGATCCTGTCGGTGCATCCGCACAACGACCGCGGCACCGGCGTGGCCTGCGCGGAGCTGGCGGTGCTGGCCGGGGCCCAGCGGGTGGAGGGGTGCCTGTTCGGCAACGGCGAGCGTACCGGGAACGTGGACCTGGTCACGCTCGCGCTCAACCTGTACGCCCAGGGCGTGGACCCGATGATCGACTTTTCCGACATCGACCGGATCCGCGAGGTCGTGGAGCACTGCAACCGCATCCCGGTCCACCCCCGCCACCCCTACGGCGGCGAGCTCGTCTACACCGCCTTCTCCGGCACCCACCAGGACGCCATCAGCAAGGGCCTGGCCCGCCACGCGGGCGGGCACTGGGAGGTGCCCTACCTGCCGATCGACCCGGCCGACGTCGGCCGCACGTACGAGGCGGTGATCCGGGTCAACAGCCAGTCCGGCAAGGGCGGCGTCGCCCATCTGCTCAGGACCGGCTACGGCCTGGACCTGCCCGCCCGGCTGCGCGCCGACTTCTCACAGGTGGTGCAGCGCGCCACCGACGCCAGCGGGCGCGAGGCCACGCCGGAGGACCTGTGGGAGCTGTTCGCCGCCACCTACCTCACGCCGGGCCGCACCGGCTCGCCCGGCGACAGCGTGGACGGCCTCCTCCGCGAGCTGGCAGCAGCCGGGATCAAGGCCGAGATCCTGGAACTCACCACCCAGGACGAAGCCGCCTACGCCGAGTGCCGGGTGAACGGCGCCACCTGGTGGGGGGCGAGCCGGGACACCCCCGTGCGGGCCGTGCTGTCCGCGGTCAACCGGGCCCTCGCGTCCGTTCGGCCCGCTCCGTGAGATAGCGCTGCTCGGGCAGGCTGGTGGTACGGCGGGCCGCCTCGCGATAGGCGTCGTGGGCCGCCGCCACCTCCCCCGCCAGCTCCAGCAGGTGCGCCCGCACCGCGTACAGCCGGTGGTTGGCGGCCAGCGGCGCGGCCAGCGCGTCCACGAGCTCCAGGCCGGCCCGAGGCCCGCGGACCATGGCGACCGCGACCGCGTGGTTGAGCCGCACGACGGGGTTGTCCGACACCCCGGCGAGCAGTTCGTACAGGGCGAGGATCTGCGGCCAGTCGGTGTCCTCGGCCTTGGGCACCTCGTCGTGGACGGCGGCGATCGCGGCCTGCAGCTGGTAGGGCCCGAGAGCGGTCCCGGCCAGGGCGGTGCTGACCAGGTCGACGCCTTCGGCGATCATCGCCCGGTCCCACAGCGAGCGGTCCTGCTCGGCCAGCGGGATCAGGCGGCCGCCGGCGTCGGCGCGGGCCGGCCGCCTGGCGTCGGTGAGCAGCATGAGGGCCAGCAGCCCGGCGACCTCCCCGTCGGCGGGCAGCAGGCGGCGCACCGCGCGGGTCAGCCGGACGGCCTCGGCGGTCAGGTCGGTGCGGTGCAGGTCGGGGCCGGAGCTGGCGGTGTAGCCCTCGTTGAAGATCAGGTAGAGCACGTGCAGGACGACGCGGAGCCGTTCGGCCCGCTCGCCTTCCGGCGGCAGCGTGAACTGCGCGCCGGCCGTCCTGATGCTCTGCTTGGCGCGGCTGATGCGCTGGGCCATCGTGGCCTCGGGCACCAGGAAGGCGCGGGCGATCTCGGCGGTGGTGAGGCCGCCGACGGCGCGCAGCGTGAGCGCGAGCTGCGAGGGGGCCGACAGCGCCGGGTGGCAGCACAGGAACAGCAGCGTGAGCGTGTCGTCCCGGTCGGGGATCGGTTCGTCCGGCTCTGGGCCGGCCCAGGCGGAGACCGTCTCCTCCCTGCGGCGCCGGGACGCGTCGCTGCGTACCTGGTCGATGAGGCGGCGCGAGGCGACCGTGACGAGCCAGGCGCGCGGGTTGTCGGGCAGGCCGCGCTCGGGCCACTGGACCGCGGCGTCCAGCAGCGCCTCCTGGACGGCGTCCTCGCACGCGTCGAACTGCTCGTGGCGGCGTACGAGGACGCCGAGGACCTGAGGCGCGAGCTCGCGCAGCAGGTCCTCGACGGGCCTCACCTACTCGACCTCGCCGATGACCGGGCGGATCTCCATGGCGCACAGCGCGGCGTCCGGCCAGCGGGCGGCGATCTCGGTCGCGCGCTCCATGCTGTCGACGTCGACGGTGATGTACCCGGCCATGAGCTCCTTGGCCTCCAGGAACGGCCCGTCGGTGACGACCGGCACGCCGTCCCTCACCTTGACCGTGCGCGAGCCCTCGGACAGCGCCATGCCGCCGACGAACTCGCCGGACTCCTGCAGCTCGCTCATGATCTCGTCGACCTTGGCCATGACGGTGTCCATGTCCGCGTCGATGGCCTTGCGCGACTCGGCGTTGTTGTAGATCAGCAGCATGTATTTCATGCACGTGCTCCTCTCGTGTCACCCCTGAGTCGGAGCGAAGCCGCGGGTCTCTACATCCACCAGGGAGAATACTCAAAGATCATGGCTGGGCTTTGACGAGACGCGCCTCGCGCAGGGTGTGCGCCCACCAGCTGAGCCGCTCCAGCATGTGGTTCAGCTCGGCGTTGCAGGTCGCGGTGGCCTTGGGCCAGGTGCCGTCGGCGGCGAAGAGCTCCCAGTAGCAGGGCAGGGTGACCGCCTCGCGGATGCCCACCGCGTCGAGTTCGGTGAAGACCTGGCGCAGCTGGCTGATCGCGTGGTGCCCGCCGGACTCTCGGCCGTAGCCGACGAAGGCGACGGGCTTGGCGCGCCACTCCTCGTAGTACCAGTCGATCGCGGTCTTCAGCGGCGCGGGGAAGCTCCGGTTGTACTCGGGGGTGACGACGGCGAAGGCGTCGGCGGCGGCCAGGCGCGGGGCCAGGGCGGCGACCCGCGGCGGCAGGGGCTCGTCGGGGTCGGTGAGGTCCTGCGGCAGGCGGGTCTCGGCCAGGTCGACGAGGTCGATCACCAGGTCGGCGCGGCGCCTGGCCTTGGCGGTCAGCCAGGCGGCGACGGTCGGGCCGAAGCGGCCGTGCCGGGTGCTGGCGACGATGACGGCGAGCCGGATCACGGCTGGATGTTGAGGTTGAGGCGGAACATGTTGCCCGGGTCCCAGGCGCGCTTGACCTCGCGCAGCCGGCCCAGGTTCGCCGCGGTGTAGGCGTTCGCGGTGCGCGCCGGGTCGTTCGCGAAGTTGAGGAAGGACCTTCCGACGGCGTACGGCAGCGCCACGGGCTTGGTGACGATCACGGAGAACTCGGTGTCGCGGTGGCCGGCCGGCCCGGCGCCGGGCCCCGGGGTGGCGATCGCCCCGCCCCAGTGGCGCACCTCCACGGCGGCGCCGTCCACGTCCGCGGCGGTCTCCAGGACCTCGTCCGGCAGGCTCTTGTACAGCTCCAGCGTGACCGCGGGGTTGCCGCCCATGGCCGCCGAGGCGAAGGGGATGACCCGCAGGTCGTCCTGGACGACCGTGCCCATGCGGCGCAGCAGCGGCTCGACCGCCGCCCGGTCCGGGCCCATGGCCTTGATCACGAGGGTGCGCTCCCTGGTCAGGACGGCCGCGGTGCTCAGCTCCTGCGGCGCGGCGGCGGCCCAGTCGCGGTAGGCGGCCAGCTGGGCGGCGGCGTCGGTGACGGCGAAGGTGACGGCGCCGGCGCAGACCTCGGCGACCGGGTACAGCCGGAACTCCAGCGAGGTCACCACGCCGAAGTTGCCGCCGCCGCCGCGCAGGGCCCACAACAGCTCGGGGTTGTGCTCGGTGTCGGCGGTGACGATCCGGCCGTCGGCGGTGACGACCTGGGCGCTCAGCACGCTGTCGGCGGCGAAGCCGTACCTGCGGGCCAGCCAGCCGAGGCCGCCGCCCAGGGTGTAGCCGGTGACGCCGACCGTCGGGGAGGAGCCGGACAGCGGCGCCAGCCCGTACGGCGAGGCGGCGGCGAGCACGTCGGCCCAGACGGCGCCGGGCCCGACGGTGGCGGTGCGGCGGTGCGGGTCGACCGTGACGGTGTTCATGTCGGTGGTCTTCAGCAGCAGTCCGCCGTCGGAGGCGACGTGGGTGCCGTGGCCGGTCGCCTGGACCGCCAGCGGGAGCCCGCGCTCGCCGGCCGCCAGCACCGCCATGCGGACGTCGTGCGCGGTGAAGGCACGGGCCACGAGGGCGGGACGGGCGTCCATGTCCGGCCTGAACGGCTGGCTGCGCTGCTCGTCGTAGCCGCTCTGGCCGGGCAGGTAGGCGGTGAAACCGAGGTCGGTGGTGAACGTCTGCTGCGTCATGGCCTTACTGTGCGCCCCGGCGTTTACGGAATCTTTCTCATCCACTTACGGTGGCCCTTATGCGTTTCGGCATTCTGGGACCCCTGACCGTTTGGACCTCCGGCGGCCGGCCCGTCAGCGTGCCGGGACTCAAGGTGAGAGGCCTGCTCAGCGACCTTCTCGTGCACGCGGGGCGGCCGGTCCCCGCCGACCGGCTCGTGGACGACCTGTGGAGCGACGACGAACTGCCCGGCAACCCGCCGGCCGCGCTGTCCGTGAAGGTGTCGCAGCTGCGGAGGATCCTGGAGGACGCCGAGCCCGGCGGGCGCGACCTCATCGCGAACACCCCCGCGGGCTACGTGCTCAGGGGCGAGTGCGACGCGGCGTCCTTCGAGTCGCTGCTGGCCGAGGCGGCGGCCGCCGAGGAGCCCAGGGCCCGCGCCAAGCACCTGGCCGAGGCGCTGGCGTTGTGGCGGGGCCCGGCCTTCGCCGACTTCGCCGACCACGACTTCACCCGCGCCGCCGCCGCGCGCCTGCACGAACTGCGGCTGACCGCCCGCGAGGACCAGGCGGAGGTACGGCTCGCGCTCGGCGAGCACGCGGCGCTCGCCGCCGAACTGGGCGACCTGCTGACCGAGCACCCGCTGCGCGAACGGCTGCGCGCGGCCCACATGCGCGCCCTGTACCGCTCCGGCCGCCAGAGCGAGGCGCTGGCCAGCTACGAGACGCACCGCGAGGTGCTGGCCGAGGAACTGGGCCTGGATCCGGGCCCGGACCTGGCCGCGCTGCAGCGGTCCGTACTGGTGCAGGATCCTGCGCTGGCCGCCCCGGCGGCGAGTGCGACGGCGGGCCCCGCCCGGCCGAAGGGCAACGTCCCGGCCCCGCTGGGCGCGCTCATCGGCCGCGAGGAGGCCGTCGCGGAGATCCTGGCCAGGGCCGGCGAGGAACGTCTTGTCACGCTCACCGGCCCCGGCGGCGTCGGCAAGACGCGGCTGGCCGTCGAGGTGGCGGGCCGGATGTCGGCGCCCGACGGGGTCTGGCTGGTGGAGCTGGCCGCCGTGGACCGTCCGGGCGACGCCGACGCGGTCGCCAGGCTGGCCGAGGCGATCGGCGTCGTGCTGAGCCTGCAGGGAGCCGGTGACCCGGTGGAACGCCTGGCCGAGACGCTGCGCTCGCGCCAGGCCGTCCTGGTGCTGGACAACTGCGAGCACGTGATCGATCCGATCGCCGAGCTGGCCGGGCGGCTGCTGTCCCGCTCACCCGGCCTGCGGCTGCTCGCCACCAGCCAGGAGCCGCTCGGCCTCGCCGGTGAGCTGGTGTGGAGCGTGCCGCCGCTGCGCGTGCCCGGCCCCGGCGAGGCTGCCGGACGCGTACGGCAGGCCGCCGCGGTCCGCCTGTTCGTGGAGCGGGCCGCCGCCGCCGACCGGCGCTTCACCCTCGACGACGAGGACGCCGCGGCGGCCGCGGTGCTGTGCCGGCGGCTCGACGGGATCCCGCTGGCCCTGGAGCTGGCCGCCACCCGGGTGCGGGCCCTCGGGGTGAGCGGGGTCGTGGAGCGTCTGGACGACCGGTTCCGGCTGCTGGCCACCGGGCACCGGGGCGCGCCGCCGCGGCAGCAGACGCTCATGGCGATGATCGACTGGAGCTGGGAGCTGCTCGGCGAGGAGGAGCGGGCGGTGCTGCGGCGGCTGGCCGTGCACGCGGACGGCTGTTCGATGGAGGCGGCCGAGGAGGTGGGCGGCTCGGGCGGGCTCGACGTGCTCGACCTGCTCGCCCGGCTGATCGACCGGTCGCTGGTGAGCGCGCACGAGGGACGCTACCGGCTGCTGGAGTCGGTGGCCGCCTACTGCGTGGAGCGGCTGCGGGAGGCGGGCGAGCTGGAGGAGATGCAGGCCCGGCATCACCGCTACTACACCGGGCTGGCGGTGCGGGCGGAGCCGTACCTGCGCGGGGGCGAGCAGCGGCGGTGGCTGCGGCGGCTGGACGCCGACGCCGCCAACCTGCGCGCGGCGCTCGGCCACGCGGTCAGGAACGGCGCGGCCGGCGACGCGCTCGCGCTGGCCGGGGCGCTCGGCTGGTACTGGTTCCTGCGGGGCCGGCTGTCGGAGGGCGTGCGCTCGCTGACGGCGGCCCTGGCCCTGCCCGGCGGCGAGCCCCGGCAGCGGGCCGTCGCGCTGGCCTGGAAGACGGGCCTGGAGTTCTTGCACCGGCCGGAGGCCTCGGGCGAGGCGGCGGCCGGGCGCGCGGCGCTGCGGGCGGCGGCGCTCGACGCCTTCGGCGCGGACGGGCCGGAGAAGGCGCGGGCTCAGTGGTTTCTGGCCTACACCTCGGTAGACCTGGGCGACATGGCCGCGGCGGAGGAACTGGCCGCGGCGGCGCTGCCGGTCTTCGAGGCCCACGGCGACGCGTGGGGCACGGCGGCCGTGCGCGCCTTGCGGGCCAAGCTCGCGCACGTGCGCGGCGACGTCGCCGGGATCGAACGCGACGCCGAGATCAGCCGGGCGGCCTTCACCCGGCTGGGCGACCGCTGGGGGCTGATGGAGGCCAACGGCTGGCTCGGCGGCGCGGCCGAGTTCCGCGGCGAGGCGCGCGAGGCGGAACGGCTGCAGCGCGAGGGACTGCGCATGGCCGAGGAACTGGAGCTGTGGGTCGAGGTCGCCGGGCGGATGGGCTGGGTCGGCTGGCTGGCCCACCAGCGCGGCGACTACGACGAGGCCGTCGCGATGTGCGAGCGGGGTTTGGAGCTGGCCAAGCTGCAGGGCCACCACCCCTCGCAGGTGCTGGCCGCCATGTCGCTGGCCTTCGCCGCCCGCCGGCGCGGCGAGCTGGAGCGGGCCGACGCGCTGCTGCGTGAGATCCGGGCGCTGGCCTCTCCCGAGGACGAGGTCGCCGAGCCGCCGCCGTACCTGCCGCTCGTGCTGGCCGAGCAGGCGTTCGTGGCCGAGGGCCTCGGCGAGGCCCGGCGGGCGCTGCGGCTGAGCCTGGCCGCGCTCGACGCCTCCGAGGCCCTGCGCGACGAGCTCGGCTTCCCCCTCGGGCAGCTGGCCCTGGCCACCGCGCTGGCCGCCTGCGGGCGCCCCGAGCAGGCGGCGGGTCTGGTGGCGATCCACGACGAGCTGCGCGAGGGCACCCCGGTGAGCGCGGCCGAGCAGCGGGACCACGACCGCCTCGCCGAGCGGCTGCTGGCCGAGCTGGGCGAGGAGCGCTACAAGGCGGCGCGGGCCGCGGACCAGACGAGAGAAGATCTGATCAATGCGGCACGAACCATGCCGCAATAAGCTCTAACGTGGGGTTTCATGAAGGAACTTTCGTGGCCTGAGGTCAGTGCGCGGCGGCTGTTGCGTCAGGGACTGGCCGACCCGGTCAAGGACGCCTCCCCGGCCGACCTCGCCTCGGCGATGGCCGGCGTCCACGCCCAGGTGCTGTCGGCGGGCGAGCACTCGCTGGCCCTGCGCCTGGACGGGGCGACCAGGACCGACGTGCAGAAGGCCCTGTGGCAGGACGGCGGCCTGGTCAAGACCTACGGGCCGCGCGGCACCGTGCACCTGCTGGCCACCCGCGACCTGCCCATGTGGGTGGGCGCGATGTCCACGATCCCGGCCGTGCACAACACCTTCCCCGACGGGATACGGCTGACGCCCGGCCAGACCGAGGAGGTCGTCGAGGCGCTGCGCCGGGTGCTGACCGGTGCCGTGCTGACGATGGACGAGCTCAGCGAGGCGGTCGTGGCGGAGACGGGCCCGTGGGCCGGTGACAAGGTCATGCCCGCCTTCCAGGACATGTGGCCGCGCTGGCGGCAGGCGGTGGCCCACGCCGCCCACCGCGGCGCGTTGTGTTTCGGCCCGAACCGGGGCAGGAAGGTCACCTTCACCGCCCCGCCCGCCTTCGAGCCCGCCCCCGGCGGCGGAGCGCTGGCCGCGGCGTACCTGCACGCGTACGGCCCGGCCACGCCGCAGCAGTTCGCCCGCTGGCTGGGCACGCCGGTCGGCTGGGCGAGCCAGGCGTTCGGCGAGCTGGAGCTGGAGGAGGTGGCCTACGAAGGAGGCAGGGCGTGGGTACTGGCCGGTGACACCTCGGCCCCTGCCGCTCCGGCGCAGGGGGTGCGGCTGCTGCCGTACTTCGACGCGTACACGATCGCCGGGCAGCCGCGTGAGCTGCTCTTTCCCGGCCGGGCGTTCGAGCGGGCGCTGGCCAGGGGGCAGGCGGGCAACTACCCGCTGGTCCTGCTCGACGGGGTCGTCGGCGGGGTGTGGCACCAGAAGCGCTCGGGCAGGAGGATCGCGGTCACCGTGGAGACGCTCGAACCCCTCTCCCCCGCCCACCGCGACGAGCTCGACGAGCAGGTCGCCCGGCTCGGCGAGATCATGGAGGGCACGCCCGCGCTGACGCTCGGCCAGGTCAGCGTGGGCCCGCACGCATAACCTGGACGCCATGGACTCCATGATCCGGGTCAGGGACGCCCGCGAGCACAACCTGCGCCACGTCGACCTCGACGCCCCTCGCGACGAGATCGTGGTGTTCACCGGCGTGTCCGGCTCGGGCAAGTCGTCGCTGGCGTTCGGCACCGTCTACGCCGAGGCCCAGCGCCGCTACCTGGAGTCCGTCGCCCCCTACGCGCGCCGCCTCATCGAGCAGGCCGGCGCGCCGCAGGTGGGCGACATCACCGGCCTGCCGCCCGCGGTCGCGCTCCAGCAGGCGCGCGGCGGCGGCAGCACCCGCTCATCGGTCGGCACCGTCACCCACCTGTCGAACGTGCTGCGCATGCTGTTCTCCCGCGCGGGCGAGTATCCGCCGGGAGCCGCGCCGCTCGACTCCGACGCCTTCTCCCCCAACACCCCGGCCGGCGCCTGCCCCCACTGCCACGGGCTCGGCACCGTGCAGGAGGTCACGGAGGAGAGCCTGGTCCCCGACCCGTCTCTGAGCGTGCGCGAGGGCGCGATCGCCGCCTGGCCGGGCGCCTGGCAGGGCAAGAACTACCGCGACATCCTCGCCGAGCTGGGCTTCGACGTGGACCGCCCGTGGCGGGAGCTGCCGGCCGAGCAGCGCGAGTGGATCCTCATGACCGACGAGCAGCCCGTCGTCACCATCCACCCGGTCCGCGACGCCTCCCGGATCACCCGCCCCTACCAGGGAACCTTCGCCAGCGCCAAGCGCTACGTGCTGCACACCTACGCCACGACGAAGAGCGCCGCGCTGCGGGCCAGGGCCGAGCGGCACCTGGTGTCCTCACCGTGCCCGGTCTGCGCGGGGCGGCGCCTGCGGCCGGAGGCGCTGGCCGTACGGTTCGGCGGAAAGGACATCACGCAGCTGGCCGCGCTGCCGCTCACCGACCTCGCCGAGGCCCTCGCCGCCGACCCCGGCCTGGACGGCGCGCGGGCGCAGGCCGCGCACGCCCTGGCCGAGAACCTGCGCGGCCGCGTCGAGACCATGGCCGAGCTGGGCCTCGGCTACCTCAGCGCCGACCGCACGACCACCACGCTGTCGGCGGGCGAGCTGCAGCGGCTGCGGCTGGCGACGCAACTGCGCTCCGGCCTGTTCGGCGTGCTGTACGTGCTCGACGAACCCTCCGCCGGCCTGCACCCGGCCGACACCCGCGCGCTGGTCGCGGCCCTGCACCGGCTGCGCGCGGCGGGCAACTCGCTGTTCGTGGTGGAACACGACCTCGAGGTGGTACGGCAGGCCGGCTGGATCGTCGACGTCGGCCCCGGCCCCGGTGAGCACGGCGGCCGGGTGCTGTACTCGGGCGACGTGCCGGGCCTGGCCGGCGTCGAGGAGTCGGTCACCCGCCGCTACCTGTTCGGCCGTCCCCCGGCCTCCAGGACGCCGCGTGTGCCGTCGGGCTGGCTGGAGCTGCGCGGCGTCACCCTGCACAACCTGCGCGAGGTGGACGCGAGCTTCCCGCTCGGCACGTTCACCGCGGTGACCGGCGTGTCGGGTTCCGGCAAGACGACCCTGGTGACGCACGTGCTGACCGACGCGGTGGAGACCTACCTGGCCGGCGAGGTGCCGGCGGTGAAGGCGAGCGGCCTGGAGCAGGTGGCCCGCCTGGTACGCGTGGACCAGAAGCCGATCGGCCGCACGCCGCGTTCGAACCTGGCGACGTACACGGGCCTGTTCGACGCGGTGCGCAAGATGTTCGCCGCGGCTCCGGCGGCGCGCGAGCGCGGCTACGACGCCGGCCGCTTCTCCTTCAACGTGCAGGGCGGGCGCTGCGAGAACTGCCAGGGCGAGGGCGAGATCTCCATCGAGATGCTGTTCCTGCCGGGGGCCGTCGCGCCGTGCCCGGTCTGCCACGGCCGCCGCTACAACGCCGAGACGCTGGAGGTGCGCGTCGACGGCCGGTCCATCGCCGACGTGCTCGATCTCACCGTGGACGCGGCCCGCGAGGCGCTGTCCGGTCTGCCCGCCGCCGCCCGCAGCCTGGACACGCTGGCCGAGGTGGGCCTCGGCTACCTGAGGCTCGGGCAGCCGGCCACCACACTGTCCGGCGGCGAGGCGCAGCGGGTGAAGCTGGCGGGCGAACTGCAGCGCGTACGCCGCGACCACACCCTGTACGTGCTGGACGAGCCGACCTCCGGCCTGCATCCGGCCGACGTGGACCGGCTGATGGCCCAGCTCGACGGGCTGGTGTCGGCGGGCAACACGGTGGTGCTGGTAGAGCACGACATGGACGTGGTCGCCCGCGCCGACTGGGTCGTCGACCTCGGCCCCGGCGGAGGCGCGGCGGGCGGGCGGGTGGTGGCCGCGGGTCCGCCGCGCTCGGTCGCCGGCTCCGAGGCCTCCGTCACGGCCCCGTTCCTGGCGGCGCGGCTGCGGCCCGCTCCGGATGCCGCTGCCGGGCAGGGGTGAGCAACGCCGCGGCGGCGATCGCCAGGCAGCTGACCCCGGCGAAGACGAACACCGGCGTCGAACCGAACCGGCCCGCGCCCCAGGTCAGCGCCGCCGCGCCCAGCGGCCCCAGCGAGTAGTGGATGGTCCAGAACGCCGAGGTGACCCTGCCGAGCAGATGGCTGGGCGTGACCTGCTGGCGCAGCGACAGGCTGCAGATCCCGGCCACGCTCACGCAGGCCAGGTAGAGCCCCATGGCGGTGCCGATCCCCCATACGGTGCCGATGAACCCGATGGCGCCGATCGCCAGCCCGGCGGCGGCCAGCGCGCTGACCCACGTGGGCCCGAACCCGAGCCGCCCGCGCAGCCGGGTCACCAGTGTCGCCCCGATCATCGTCCCGACCGCCCCGATGCCGAGGACGACGCCGATGACGGCGTCCGGCTGGCCCAGGTCGTGCTTCAACCGGAAGATCACGATGTCGGTGAGCCCGAGCGTCAGGAAGATGAAGAACGACAGCAGCACCGTCAGCGCCCGCAGCACCGGCTGCCGCCACAGGAACACCGCCCCTGCCACCAGTTCCCGCCAGGGCGCGCCGTGGACGGCGGGCCTTTCGTGCCGGGCGAGCCTGACCATGTAGACGCCGACCGCGGACAGGGCGAAGCCGACGGCGTTGATGCCGATCGCGGCCGTGGGCCCGAGCCAGCCGGCCACGACGCCGGCCAGCATCGGGCCGAGCACGCTGGCGGCGGCGGCCGTGGCGTACAGCTTGCCGTTGGCCTCGGTGACCCGGTCCTCACCGACCAGGGTGGGCACGGAGGAGACGTACGCCACCTGGAAGACCATGCCTACCGCGGCGGCCAGCGGCAGGACGGCGTACAGGAGCCAGACCTTGGGTCCGCTCAGCCAGGCCAGCGGGATGGTGGCGTACAGGACGCACCGCACGATGTCGCAGCCGATGAGCAGCTTGCGGCGGTCGAAGCGGTCGACGGCCACACCGGCGAAGATCCCGGCGACGACGCCGGCGGCGCCGGAGACGCCGGTCAGCAGGCCCATCTGGGCGACGGAGCCGGTGACGTTGAGGATGAGCAGCGGGACGGCGATGATCGCGAAGGAGTCTCCCGCGACGGACAGCGTCTGGGCGCCCCAGAAGACCGTGAAGTCGCGCTGACGCCATAAGGGCCGCCGGTCCGCCTGGGTGTCCTGGTGCATGAGGCTCCTACAGGTCGAACTGGTACTGGTGCGTGCTGCGGTAGGCCCGGTAGCCCAGGCGCTCGTTGACCGCCGGCATGTGGACGTCGTCCTCGGCGGTATCGGTCTCGACCTCGGTCAGGCCGGGATGCTCGGCGCGTAACCTGCGTACCATCGTGGCCTTGAGCCAGAGCCCCAGGCCGTGGCCGCGATGCACGGGCACCACCGCGGTGCCGTACTGCGCGGCCCGGCGGCGCTCCCCCGCGCTGATCACGATCTCGGTGTATCCGGCCATCGTCTCGCCGTGCAGCGCGGCGAGGGTCAGCAGGGTGTCGCCGCGATCGGCCATCACCTTGGCCATCTCCCTGACGGCGGCGGCGTCCCAGCGCCGGACGCCGTGGCCCATCTCGCCGGTGGGCATGTCGTTCACGGCGTTCCTGGCCTCGGCGAAGGCGCCGGCCAGGCCGTCGGGGACGGTGCCGGTCCAGAACGCCAGGTCGTAGCCGGGCCGCGCGGTGTCGGCCTCCCGGCAGTCGGCCTGGGCCAGGTCGAGCAGCAGGTGCCGGAGCGTCAGCACGCGCCGCAGGCCGCGGGCCGCGCAGAAGGCGTCCCCGGGACCGTCCGCGGCCACCGCCGTGATCATCGCCCGCCGCCGCTCGGCCCGCGCGGCCGACACCGCCGCCGCCAGCAGCAGCGACCCGGCGCCGCCGCGCCGCCGCTCGGGCCGCACGTGCAAGTCGAGCTCGCTCAGATGGTCCATGCCCGGCGCGTCGAACAACCGCAGCGCCGCCACCCCGGCCACCGGCCCGCCGGGCTCGGCCGCCATCCAGACCAACCGGCGGCTCTGTAAGGGCGGCACGGTCAGCTGGGCCCGGGTGGGCACCGGCCGACCCGGAAGATCGTGCCCCAGCGACGCGGCCATCACCCCGTGCCACGCCTCGGCCTGCTCCGCCGACACCTCCGCCGACGGTGTTCCCTTGATCGTGTACGGCATGCCGACCACCCTAGGCGGCGCCCCCGTCAGGTGGTGGCCACGGGGGCGAGAGCGGGGCGTTTGGCGGTGCGGCCGTCGCCGGAGGACCGGCCGCGCAGCCGGCGGCCGATCCAGGGCCCGACGAAGCCGGCCAGCCAGCGCGCCTCCGCCGCGACCACCCGCCACGCGGCGGGCGCGGGCAGCGGCGGCAGGGGGTGCGTCCAGGTGTCGTCGCTGCCCGGCAGCTCCAGCACCTGGGCGAAACCGGCGGCGAAGCGGGTGTGGCCCTCGGGGCTGGCGTGGATGCGGTCGTGACTCCACATCCGCCGGTCGGTGACGAACGCGAACGCGTGAGCGTCGAGGACGGTGACGCCGTGGCGGGCGGCGGCCGTGCGGACCCGGTCGTTGAAGTCGAGCACGCGCGGGGCCAGCCGGCGGACGAGCGGCGAGAGCTTGCCCAGGTCGGGGTAGGTGACGGTGACGACGCGGGCGCCGGAGGCGGTCAGGGTGGCGAACATGTCCTCCAGCACCGCGGCGGTCGCGGCCGCGCTGAAGCCGGGCCGGATGAGGTCGTTCATGCCCGCGACGACGGTGACCAGGTCGGGGCGCAGCTCCAGCGCCGCGGGCACCTGCTCGTCGCGGACCTGGGCGGCCAGCCGGCCGCGTACGGCGAGGTTGGCGTAGAGCAGGCCGGGATTGTGGCGGGCGAGGTGTTCGGCCAGGCGGTCCGCGACCCCGCGGTGGCCGCCCAGGCCGTCGTCGTCGCCGACGCCTTCGGTCATGCTGTCGCCGAGCGCGACATAGCGCTGGTACGTGCTCACCCCCCGACCGTATCCCTGACCGCGGCCAGCACAGCGTGAAGGGTACGCAGAAAGCCCATTGCATAGGAAGGTTTCCTAATTAATACTGCGATCAACGCAGCTCAGAGCCCCCTGGAGGTTTGTATGCCCCGTCGCGCGCTCGCTCTCACCACGGCCGCGCTGGCCTGTCTCGGCGCGCTCGCCGTGAGCACCGCCCCCGCACAGGCCGCGGGCCCGATCGACGTCGTCATGAGCCCGCTCTCCCTCGGCGAGTACTGCGCCGCCAAGGTCAACTCCAGCTCCATCGTCGGCTTCTACAACGGCAGCCTCGGCTGCTACCGGTACGCCTCCAACCTGATCTACCTCGGCAGCGGCAGCCCCTCGGCCGCCTGTCAGTACTACAACCCCACCTACACCTACCTCGGCTACGCCCAGGGCGGCGCCCAGTCCCTGGTCTGCAAGTACTCGGTCTAGGGCCTCACGACTCCGCGTTCAGGTAGCGGCCCGGCGAGGTCCCCACGGTGCGGCGGAAGGCGGCGAGGAACGCGCTTGCCGTCGCATACCCCACCGCCCGCGCCACCGCGGAGACGGGCCGCCCTTCCGCGAGCAGCGGGAGGGCGGCCCGCAACCGCAGATGCGTCCGCCAGCGCTCGAAGCTCATCCCGGTGTCCTGGACGAACAACCGCGTGAGCGTGCGCCGGCTCACCCCCGCGGCCCGCGCGTGGGCCTCCAGGCCGCGCGCGTCGGCCGGATCGGCGATCAGCGCGTCGGCCACGGCGCGTACCCGCTCCTCACGCGGGCGCGGCACGTCGATGGGCAGGGCGGGCAGCGGCCGCAGCAGGTCGAGCACGACCGCCTCGGCCCGCAGCCGGGGGCCGTCGGCCAGGTCGTCGCGCCCCAGGTACGTGAACAGATGGGCCAGCAGCCCGTCCACCCCCACCGGCGTCGGCTCCGGCCAGTCCAGCGCGCAGCGCTCCGGGGCCAGGTAGAGGCCGCACAACACCGCGTCACGGGTCGCCCCGGTGCGGTGCTCCACCCCGGCCGGTATCCACAGCGCGACGGTCGGCGGCAGCACCCAGTAGGAGTCGCCCACGGCCACTCCGACCACCCCGCGCCGCGTCCACGCGATCTGGTGGTGCGTGTGGGTGTGCGGCGGGATCCACTCCCCCGACGACAGCGGGAAGTGCCCGACCACGATCGCGCCGACGCCGGGCGGCACCTCGGTCTTCATGCGGACCAGCCTATGTCCTCAGCGCGATATCACCTGGCCCCATCGCGGATTGCGGCCATCGGCGGCCCGCGCCTAGCGTCGTCGGGTGACGAAGAAAACCCCCGCACTGGCGGTTCTGTGCGCCGTGCAGTTCATGCTTGTCCTCGACGACACCGTGGTGAACGTCGCCCTGCCCGCCATCCGCGGCGAACTCGGCTTCACCGCCGCCGGGTTGTCCTGGGTGGTCAACGCCTACTTCCTCGCCTTCGGCGGCTTCCTGCTGCTGTCGGGGCGGGCCGCCGACCTGCTGGGCAGGCGGCGGGCGTTCCTCATCGGAGTGGCCGCGTTCGGCGTGGCCAGCCTGGTCTGCGGCATCGCCCAGGAGCCGTGGCAGCTGGTGGCGGCCAGGTTCGCGCAGGGCATGGGCTCCGCGCTGGCCAGCCCGGCCGCGCTGTCGCTGATCACGTTGATCTTCCCCGGCGAGGGCGAACGCGCCAGGGCGGTCGGCGTCTGGGGCGCCATCGCGGCCCTGGGCGGCACGATGGGGCTGGTGATCTCGGGCGTGCTGACCGATCTGACGTCGTGGCGCTGGATCTTCCTGATCAACCTGCCCGTGGCGGCTCTGGCCCTGGTGCTCGTCCCCCGCCTGGTCGGCGAGAGCCGGGCCGCGCGCGGGGCCCGGCTGGACGTCCCGGGCGCGCTGCTGGGCACCGCGGCGGTCCTCGCGCTGGTCTACGGGTTGCTCCAGGCCGAGCACGCGGGCTGGGTCTCGGCGGCGGTCCTGCTCCCGCTGCTGCTGGCCGTGTTGCTGGCGGCGGCCTTCCTGGCGGTCGAGTCCCGTACGGCACAGCCACTCGTGCCACTGGCGTTCCTGGCGGTCCGCATCCGGGCCGTGGCCAACCTCTCGACCCTGCTGTTCTCGGCCGCCTTCTACGCGATGGCCTTCCTGCTGATGATCCACCTGCAGACGCGGCTCGGGTACAGCGCGCTGGTGGCCGGCGTGGCGTACCTGCCCTATGGGGCTGGGATCCTGGCCGGGATGTGGCTGTCGTCCCGCGCGGTGGCCCGGCTCGGGACGCGGCCCGCGCTCCTGGTCGCGTTGACGGTCAGCGCGGCGGGGCTGCTGCTGTTGTCCGGGGTGGCGCCCGGAGACGCCTATGTGAGCGGCGTCCTGCCCGGGATGCTGGTCACCAGCCTCGGCTGCGGCCTGAGCCTGCCCGCGCTGACCACCGCCGCCGTCACGGGCACCACCTCGGAGGACGCCGGGGTCGGCTCGGCCGTCCTCACCTCGGTGCAGCAGGTCGGCGGGGCGGTGGGCGTGGCGCTGCTGGTCACGCTGGCCGCCCAGCACGGCTACGCGTTCGCCCTGGTCGTCTGTGCCGCCCTGGTCGTGCTCGCCGCCGTCCTCGTCGCCACCGCCCTGCGCCCCAGCCGGTACGGCCGGCCCGCGAAAACCCCCGGGCACCCCGGCCTCCGCTGACCGCCACCGGGGCGAAGCCGTTGGGGACCGGTGTGGTGCCGTCCGGCGCGGGTGGCGGCCGCCGGGCGCGGGAGTTCGACCGCCGGGCGCAACCGGCCGGATCGGGTCGGCCGGGCGGGGACCGGTCCGCGTACAGGTGGCCGAATCGCACACCACTCCAGCGAGGGGGACGAGATGATCGAACTGAGCACGTTCAGCCTGCCGGAGGCCGTCACCGGGACGCGGGCGGACCTGGAGCTCGGCCGTACCATGATCGCGGCGTGGCGCAGGGACGGCATCTTCCAGGTCGCCGCCACCACACCCCAGCACGAGACGGCGCTCGCGGCGTTCGAGGCGAGCAGGGAGTTCTTCTCGCTGTCACTGCCGGAGAAGTCCAGCCATGTCAGCGACCTGAGCTACAGCGGCTACGTCGCCTCAGGCGAGGAGGTCACCGCGGGCGAGACCGACTACTCCGAGATCTTCACCGTCTGCCCGGACGTGCCGGTGCACGACGCGCGGGTGCGCGAGCGCTGGCCCTGTCACGGCCCCGTGCCCTGGCCGGGCCCGCACTACCAGCGGCGGATGGAGGCGTTCACGGCCGCGCTCGGCTCGATCGGCGAGCGGCTGCTGCGGCTGGCGGCCCTGGGTCTCGGGCTGGGTGGGCCGGACGCGCTGACCGGGCACACCACGGACGGCTGGCACCACATGCGCGTGCTGCGCTTCCCGCCGCGCTCCGCGCGGACCGCGCGCGGCATCGGCGCCCACACCGACTACGGGCTGCTGGTGATCGCCGCGCAGGACGAGGTCGGCGGCCTGTACGTCCGGCCGCCGGTCGAGGGCGAGAAGCGGCCGCGCAACTGGCTGGAGGCGGAGAGCACCGCCGGCCTGTACGAGGACGAGCCGCCGTGGATCTTCGTCCGCCCGGTGCCGCGGGTGTTCACCGTCTTTCCCGGCGACATCCTGCAGTTCCTGACCGGCGGCTACCTGCTGTCCACGCCGCACAAGGTGGCGCTGGCCGATCGCGAGCGGTTCGCGGTGGCGTACTTCCACGAGCCGAGCTTCGGCCGATCGCTCGACGACCCGTGCGGCGGCCCGCCGCTGCACTACGGGACGCACTTCACGAACATGTTCATGCGCTGCTACCCCGAACGCGCCGCCACCCGGCGCATCCACGAGGAGGGACGGCTGGCGATGTTGCGTGAGCCGTATCAGCGCTGAGGCGGACGGCCCGCGCTACGGCGTGAGCACGATCTTCCCGGCGACGGTGCCGGACTCCGCCAGCCGCAGGGCCTCGGCGACACGGGCGAGGGGCAGCTGGGCGGCGATCCGGGCGGTGATGTCACCACGCTGGAACGCGGCGAAGACCTGGGTGAGGTCGGCGCGCAGCCGCGCCCGGAACCGGTCCTTGGCCAGGGCGTGTCCCGCCCACGCGTTGTAGAAGTAGGCGCGGCGCCGGTTGGGCAGGGCGTTCCACAGCCAGACCCGGCCGAGCAGCTTGAGCACGGGCCACTGCTTGGACCCCTCGTCGTCGCGGGTGGAGGCGCTGCCGTAGGAGACGAGCGTGCCGCCGGGGGCGAGCAGCCTCCAGGAGCCGACGATGCCGCGCCCGCCGACGTGGTCGAAGACGGCGTCCACCCCGCCGGGGGCGAGTTCGCGCACGCGCGCGGCGACGTCGCCGCCGCGGTAGTCGACGGGCACGACGCCCTGGGCCCGCAGGGCGTCGTGGTGGCGGGCGGAAGCGGTGCCGATGACGTGGACGCCCGCGGCTTGGGCGAGCTGGACGAGCACCGAGCCGACGCCGCCGTTGGCGCCGTGCACGAGGATGGTCTGCCCGGCGCGGACGCGGGCCTTGCGGTGCAGCATCTGCCAGGCGGTGATGCCGTTGACGACGAGGGTCTCCGCCTGCGCCGCGCCGATCCCGTCGGGCACCGGCACCACGTCCGCGGCGTCCACGAGCACGTGGCTGGCCCAGCCCCCGACCTTGACCAGCGCCGCGACCCGGGCGCCGGCAAGGCCGGGCTCCACTCCCTCGCCGGTGCCCACCACGGTGCCGACCAGGTCGTAGCCGGGTACGAACGGGAACGCCGGCTGGTCGTAGTAGCGCCCGCGGCGCATCTGCTGCTCGGCGAAGGAGACGCCGGTCGCCTCCATCCGGATCAGAACCTGACCGGGTCCGGCGACGGGCACCTCCCCGTGCCTGATCCGCAGCCCCTCCGGCTCGACCTTGCCCGGCAGAACGACCTCGACGAGTTCCTCGGCGCCCATCACAACCTCCGCTACTAGCTCTCATGTCTGTTATAGCCTATAACAGCACATAGGGAGGACATGCGTCAACCAGGCCCTCCGCGGTCAGGCCAGGGCCGGGATCTCGATCTTGGTGCGGTCGGCGGGGGCCGTCAGGCAGGCAAGCACGGCGTCGCCTCGCTCCAGGCGTTCGCCCATGGACGAGGTGAGCCGGGCCGTGCGCTCGATCTCGTACGGGTCGCCGGTCCGCGGCGTCACCCGGAGCCGGAGCAGCCAGACGTAGCGGCCGTTGTGCTTGTTGGACATCTCCTCCGCCCCCAGGACCGCCGCGTCGCACGGCACCGCCACCGCGCGCTCCTCCGGCGTGAAGGTCACCAGCGCGGCCGACTCCAGGCTCGCGAACGAGATGGAGCCCATGGTGAGCACCCCCGCGCCCAGGAAGAGGATCGTCGCGCTGACGTACGCCCCCACCCGGGTCTGCGGCTTCCGCCGCAACCTGACGAACAAGATGACGCCGACGATCGCGGCGATGGCGGCGCATGTGCCGAAGACGACCGATCCCAATGCTCTTCCTCCCGTTCCGACGCCGCCAGTCGATCACTCGGCACTTGCACGGCGGCTGCAGCGCGCTCTCAGCCGCCCAGGGCCGCGGCGCGCCGGGCGTCCAGTTCGCGCTGGAGGCGGTCCACGTCGCGGGCGTACGGGCGGTAGAGGAGCGTGAGGTACGCCCCGTTGGCCAGCATCAGCAGAACCAGAACCCACAGGAAGACCTGCTTGAGCCCGAAGACGTCGCCGAGGAAGCCGGCGCCGAGGCTGAAGGCGGCCCAGCCGATCGCCTCGAAGATCGAGATGTAGACGGCGAAGGCCGCGCCTCTCAGCTCGGGAGGCGTGATCGCCATGACCATCGGCCGGTTGATGCCGGGGTTGACGCCCTGCGTGGCGCCCATCAGCCCGAAGAACGCCGCGAACGGCACGATGGACGCGAACGCGATCTGGGTGCCGAGGAAGGCCGCCGCGGCGAAGCCGAACTGGGCGGCCTGCAGTACGGCGACCAGGCCGTAGCGAGGGCTGCGCCGGGCGGCCCAGTCACCCAGGAAGCCGCCGGCCACGTTGCCCAGGAAGTAGCCGACGCCGAACGGCAGCAGCACGATGGAGGCCACGGCGGTGCTGAAGCCGTACACGTCGACGAGGAAGACCACGCCGAACGCCCCCACGAGCAGGTGGCCCGACAGCAGCCGGGAGCCGAGCAGGATGCCGAAGCTGGGGATGCGCAGCAGCGCCAGCGCCTTGGTCCAGGTGAGCTCGGACTGGGCGGCGCGCACCTCGGGGTCGAGGTCGGCGAGCTGCCGCTCGGCGGCTCCGATGCCCGGGTCGCGAAACCACAGCCAGATGCCGATGCCGAGCAGCACGTTGAACGCGCCGATGCCCCACAGACCCCAGCGCCAGCCGTCGTCGACGTTGGCCAGCTGGCCCTTGACGGGACCGAGGACCGATCCGGCCAGCGCGATCACACCGTAGAGCAGCCCGACGGCCTTTCCGCGGACGGAGCCGTCGAACAGGTCGCCGATGATCTCGGTGATGATCGGGTGCGCGGCGGCGTACCCGGCGGCGAGGATGGTGTAGAAGATCAGCAGCTGGGCGAAGTTCTGGGAGAAACCGGCGGCGATGCCCCACACGCCCCACAGCCCCGTGGCCACGACGAGGACGTTCTTGCGCGACCAGCGGCGGGCGGCCCACACCCACAGCGGCCCGGTGAACACCCCGACGATCTTCCCGGCGGCGGTGAGGATGCCGAGCGCGCCGAGCGAGAGCCCCAGCGACTGCCTGATCACCGGGAAGAGGCTGTTGACCAAGCTGGCTTCGGTGCTGTCGACGAGCATCGCGCCGCCCAGCAGCGACAGCTGACGCCATCGTCCGCGGATCTCGGCGGGCGCTTGTTGGGTAGCCTGAGACATCACGCCACCTCTTTCTGCGAGGAGGAGGAAAGGTGTTCGCCGGTGACGGGGTGGCCGCCCCGTCACCGGCTCAGAGCTCGGCGAGCTCTTCCGCGATCGCGCGGAGTCTGGGGGGTGGGAGCAGCCCGCCGGCCATCGCCGCGACGTCGATCAGCGGGGTGGCGCCGAGCATCTGCAGCAGCTCGGAGTCGACGATGCCGGGCACGTGCCTGCGCAGGACCTCGACGGCGACCGGGTCGGCGATCAGCGCCTTGACCGGCGTGCGCAGCGACAGCCTGCCCTCGGGGTAGTCCTCGGGCCGCGGGAGGGGGGCGGCGCTCTGTTCGGCCCGGTCGAGCTGGGCGCGTACCAGGAGGTGTTCCTCCGTGACCGCGCCGGTGACGGGGAGCCCGAGCCGCTCGAACTGGCCGGGCGGCGCGTCGTTGGCCCGCATCAGCTCGACCAGCAGACCGGCCATGCGCAGCTCGGCCGCGTCGTCGACGACGGGCGCGCGCTGCTCGGGGTCGGTCTCCAGGTCGTACAGGAGCGTGCCGAAGTGGTAGGCGTTGACGAAGGTACGGCCCGCCACCCGGATCGTGCGCACCCCCTTGGTGAAGGCGAACGACTCCGCCAGCTCGATGCCCGCCAGCTCGGCGGGCGAGAAGCGGCCGCGCATGTGCGTGGGCATGAGGGTGTGCTCGTGCAGGGGCTCGTTGGCGGCCGAGGCGGGCGCGCGCATGTAGACGTAGCGGCCGTCGGTGACGTTGACGTGCCCGCCGTGGATGCCGAAGAGGCCGGCCTGCCTGGTGGCCCCGGAGTTCAGGGGGATGCCCTGCATGTCGGCGGGCCGGTCGAGGCCGAAGTACTCCAGCAGCGTGGGCGCCAGGTCGATGGTCTGCACGAGCGCCTCGCGCCGCTCGCCCGCGGCGGCCGCGCGGGGATCCCACACGAACAGCGGCAGGTGGACCAGCTCGTTGTACCAGGGCTGCACGGACTTGCCCCACCAGCCCTTCTCCCCCAGCAGCAGACCGTGGTCGGTGCAGACGATCAGCAGCGTGTCCTCCCACAGGCCCAGGTCGTCCATGGTGTCCAGCACCCGGCCCAGGGAGTGGTCGCACATCGACAGCAGAGCCGCGTACTCGTAGCGGGCGTGGTCCACCTGCCGCGGCGTCTCGGTCACCCGCTTGTAGTCGGGCCAGTCGAAGTGCGGGCCGTCGTAGTCGTGCGGGTAGAGGTCCTTGTACTGCTTATGGGTGAAGAAGGGCTCGTGCGGGTCGAAGGTCTCGATCTGGACGAACCAGCGGTCCTGCGCGGCGTTGGTCCTGACGAACTCCAGCCCGGCGTCGAAGGTCAGTGTCTGGGGGTGCTTCGCCTCGGTGTCCATGTACGGGCGGTTGACCCAGTCCTGCCGGTAGATCGTGTGACGCATGCGCTTGAGGTCCTCGGGCATCTCCGGGTCGGCCACCCGGCCCTTCCACGGATCGCCCTCCTGGCCGCGGAAGAACTCCCAGGTGTTGTAGCGGCCGTGATAGGTGGCGCCGCCGTCCTCCCAGTAGTGCGGGTGGTCGCTGACCAGGTGCGTGTAGACGCCGTTCTGCTTGAGCAGCTCCGGCATCGAGTCGTCGAACGGCTCCAGCGGGCCCCAGCCGCGGTGCAGGAAGTTGTAGCGGCCGGTGTGGATCTCGCGGCGGGCCGGCATGCACGGCATCGAACCGGCGTAGCAGTGCTCGAACGTGGTCGCGCGGCCGGCCAGCCGGGCGAAGTTCGGCGCGTGCGTCCAGTCCCCGCCGTAGGGCGGCAGCATGTGCCGGTTCAGGCTGTCGAACATCACCATGATCGCTTTCATCGGGCCTCCAGCCACGTCCGCGTCTCCTCCAGCCACGCCACCCACGCGTCCATGGCGGCGGCGCCGTAGTCGTGCATGCGGTCGAAGACCTCCTGCGCGCTCGCCTGATCGAGGCCGGGCAGCGCGTTCTCGAAGCGCAGGGTCCTGTCGCGGTGACGGCTGCGGGCGATCTGCTCGTACCGGTAGGCCAGCTCGACGTGGAGCATCTCCAGCGCCGCCTGCCGGTCGAGCGCCACGGCGAAGCCGAACCGGGCGGTGAAGTCCGCGTCCTGGAAACGGCTCGACGGCTCGTAGGGCGAGCGGACCCACTCCAGCAGCACCTGCTCGCCGTGGGGGGTCAGCCGGTAGACCTTCGCGTCGGGCCGTCCCTCCCTCGGGTCGACCTCGAACTCCACCCACCCGTCGGCGACCATCCGGGCCAGCAGCCGGTAGATCTGGCTGTGGTGGGCGCGCGAGCGGACGAACTGCCCCTCCACCTCCAGCCACTTGCGCAGGTCGTAGCCACTGAACGGGCGGCCGGCCAGCAACGCCAGCAGGACGTACTCAAACCTCAACGTGTCTCCTATGTGCACATGCACTTATGTGAGTTGATTCATATACTCCTCCCATGGAGCCGTCAATGCCCTGTTGCACGCCGGTGGCCGGACAGACCACGAACCCGCGCGCCCTCCCGGCCCCCTCGCCGGTCCCGATCGATCACGACGACGTGGCGCTCCCCGGCGGCACCTTCCTCATGGGCGACGCCTTCGGCGAGGGCTATCCCGCCGACGGGGAGACCCCCGTGCATCCGGTACGGCTCGCGCCCTTCCCGATGGACGCCACCGCGGTCACCGTCGCCATGTTCGAGGCGTTCACCCGGGCCAGCGGTTATCGCACCGACGCCGAGCGGGCCGGCCACTCCGCGGTCTTCCGCCTGGCCGTCGCCGCCACCCGCGCCGACATCCTCGGCTTCGACCCGTCGGTTCCCTGGTGGGCGACGGTCGCCGGGGCCGACTGGCGCCACCCCTTCGGGCCGCTGTCAGAAGCCGAGTCCGCCCACCCCGTCGTCCACGTCTCCTGGAACGACGCCGCCGCCTACTGCGCGTGGGCGGGAAGACGCCTGCCGACCGAGGCCCAGTGGGAGTACGCCGCCCGCGGCGGCCTGTCCCGGCAGCGGTTCGCCTGGGGCCGGGACCTGACGCCCGGCGGCCGGTGGATGTGCAACATCTGGCAGGGCTCGTTCCCGCACGACAACACCGGCGAGGACGGCTGGCTGGCGACCGCCCCCGTGCGCTCCTACCCCGCCAACGGGTACGGGCTGTACGAGATGGCGGGGAACGTGTGGGAATGGTGCGCCGACTGGTTCTCCCCCACGTCCTACGCCGATTCCGCACGGGCGGACCCGCAAGGCCCGCCCGCCGGCGAGCGGAAGGTGATCAGGGGCGGGTCGTACCTGTGCCACGGCTCCTACTGCCACCGCTACCGCGTCGCCGCCCGCTCCGCCAACGTGCCCGGCTCCAGCAGCGGCAACTGCGGATTCCGCACGATAGGCCCGTCGTAGACCCGACCGGCATCGAACCGAACTTCCGCCCGGCCACGGCACTCCAACCCTGGGCACGGCACGCGACCGGAAGGAAGAACGCCATGAAGATACTCCTCGCGGCTCTGGCCGGCGGGGCGCTGCTGCTCTCGGGCACGCCCGCGCTCGCCTCCGGGCCCACCCTCGGACCGTACGGCGTCGGCACGCTCAAGCTCGGAATGAGCGCCAAGCGGGCCAAGGCCACCGGGAAGATCGTTCTCAAGCGGAGCGCCCCGCACGGCGGCTGCTCCGGCTGGGACCTGAAGACCCATCCGACCGGCAAGAACAGCGTCGGGCTCTACATCTCCAAGAAGCGCGGCGTGGCCGTGGTGTTCGCGGGCAAGGGCATGAGAACGCCGGAAGGCATCGGGATCGGCGCCACGATGCGGCAGATCAAGCGGGCCTACCCGAAGGTGAGAACCCCGCACGGGTTGAACCCGTACGTCCGCGTGCCCGGCAACCCCAAGGCGTACTACACCTTCTTCGTCGGCAAGAAGAGGCTCGAACAACTGTCGATCGCCGTGATGGGGCAGGACTGCGTGAGCTAGTACTGCAACCTGGATGCGTGATGCTTGGGCCGGCGTCGCCGGTAGTGGCTGCTGCGGGCGCGGGCTTGGGCGTGGCGGCGCGGGGTCTGGTGACCGCAGTGATCGGGTGTCCGACCGTGTGAGGCTGGATAGGCCCCATCGGGGCTGTGATCATGGCGTGATCCGCATTTGCGAGTCTGGCTCCTTCGGCATGGCGGCGGAAGTACCGCACTCACCCATAGGAGAACGTCACCTCATGAGGCGATGGACAACGGTCGTGGTCTTCGCGTTGGCCGGATCCGCCCTCCATGCCGTTCCCGCTCCCAGCGTGGCCGCGGCCGGCACGGCGGTCGATCCGATCGCCGCGATCCAGCGGCAGATGGTCAAAGGTCGTGGAGTGCGGGTCGTCGAATACAGCACCTTCAACAACGGCGACGGGTGGGACCGCTTCAAACCGACCAAGGGCGTCATCGGGTTCGGCGACGGCAAGGTCGTGGCGACCGACCTCGTGCACCACCAGATTCGGAATGAGCGCGACATCTGCATCGGCAAACGCCAGTGGGTACACGACCCGTCGAAGAAGCATCCCAAGGGCAAGAAGTGGGTGACCTGGCCAGTAACTTTCGCGTGGCAGTGCGAGCTACGCCTAGAGGCAGGAAATCTGCGGCTGGACAAGCCTGACATGTTCGCGGCCGTGCTGGCCACCACCACATCCGAACAGCCTTCCGAGACCTATGACGGCGTGTCCACTACCCTCCGCCAAGGAGTGATGACGTTCGGCCAGTTGTGGGCGGTCCGGCCGGAACTGCGTCCGAAGCAGGAGTACGGAAACAGCGAGTGGCCGATCCAGTGGCGTCTGTGGATCGGCGAGGACGGACTGGTACGCCGCGTCTGGGTCAAGTGGAAGGAACCCGAGTACGAGCAGCTCAAGGGTGCCACCGGCGGGCAGGGGTGGTTCGGCTACGTCGACGACATCCGCTATTCGGACTGGGGTATGAAGCTCACCATCAAGCCCCCGCCGCCCGCCCAGACGCGCGCGCTGAAAATTCCGAAGTCATAGCGCCTGCTCCGCTCCTCGGCCGCCGGCGGTAACCGAAGACCCGCTGAACGGGCAACACCGCGGTGTGGCGGGAGTTCGACGGTGCGCGGCTGGCTCGCCGAGGACGGTTGCCCGCGGGATCCTCGCCGGGCCGTCAAGTCAGCTCTGGCACCACAACCTGATCTTGTGACTGTTGTTCAGGAGGGTGGAGCCTCGTCGTCGGGCGCGGGCGTAGGTGACGGGGTCGCCCGAGCCGGTGGAGCGGAAGAACGGGTGGCAGCTTGCTGAGGCTGCCGGTGATGGTGGGCTGCTCCCTACAGGCCCAAAGCCATGAGGGCCCGGCCGGAGCCGGGCCCTCGCGGGACTACATGGGCTGCCAGAGCGCGAAGAGGTTGGTGGGCTCCCAGCCGACCTGGGAGGTGTGCCCCTGCCTGCACCGGTAGGTGATGCCCTGGTAGCGCACCATGGCACCGGTCTGGTAGCTGACGCCGGGCGCCCACTCCGGTGTGCCGCCGGTGTAGGTCACGCTCGGTGTGGGCGTGGCCGTCGGCGTGGGGGTCGCCGTCGGAGTCGGGGTGGGCGTCGGTGTGGGAGTGACCGTCTGCGTGGGGGTGGCCGTCGCGGTCGGGGTGCCGGCGCAGGCGCCCAGGTCGCGCCACACGTCGTTGGTGCCGGGCTGGTTGCCCTGCGTCCACCAGCGGGCCTCATAGGTACGGCCGTTGTGGGAGACGCGCTGGCCGCCGTTGTACACCTTCCCGGCCTCCCACGCCGGATCGGTGCACGTGCCGCCGGTCGGGGTGACCGTGGGGGTCGGCGACGGGGTCACCACGCCCCCGCCGCGGGCCAGGTCCTGGACGACGCCGTAGCTCTTGCCGCCGAAGGTGACGGTGAAGTTGTTCGGGCCCGGCGCGGGCAGGTAGTAGACGTAGTCCATGGTCACCGAGGCGCCGGGGGCGAGCGTCTGCCAGCTGGGCAGCTTCACCGAGACGCGGTGGTAGTCGCCCTTGAGCCCGCCGATGTTGTTGGCCCCGGTGTGCTCGCTGCTGATCACCCGCAGCCCGAACCCGGACTGGTCCTTGGCGTTCGGCGGCGAGGCGGTCGCGTAGTCCCACTGGAACTCGGTGCCGCCGGGCAGCGTGAACGCCGACCTGTTGGTGATCTTGAGCTTGGGGCTGATCGGGTAGTTGCTGTCGCCGACGGGGAACTGCTCAGCGGCGAAGCCCACGTCGATCTTCTCCGCGGGCAGCGCCGTCTTCGCCCTGGTCGCGGTGTACGGCGCCGCGGTCTTGAGCGTGTCGTGCACCAGCGTGGTCAGCGTGTCGCCCATGAAGTACTCGCTGCCGGTCCACTTGTAGTCGCCGGCCAGCTCCCAGATCATGATGCCGCCGAGGCCCCTGTCCCTGACGTACTCGGCCTTGGCCTTGAGCGACTGCTCGTCCTCGGTGGACAGGAACACCTTCTTGCCGCTGTTCCAGAGCCACGGGGCGACGAGCGTGCCGTCGTAGTTGCGGGTGTAGGTGCCGGTGATGCCCTCGGTGACGCCGTACGCGCCGAGGTAGGAGCCGGCGATGCCGCGTTCGAGGTTCTTGGCGTGCCACATCGGGTTGGACCCGGCGCCCACCTCGCGGCCGTTCTCCTTGTCGTGCCACAGGTTGTCGATGCCGGTGGCGCCGTCGCCGCAGGTGGTCAGGCCGGTCGGGCAGGTGGTGCCGACCGACTTGCCCCACAGGCCGCCGGTGCCGCCGGTGACGTTCTTCCAGCCGCGGGTGTAGTACGGCACGCCGATGTTGATCCGGCCGGGCGGCAGGGCGCCGCGGTAGTAGTGGTAGGACCAGTCGGTGTTGAGGTAGCCGATGCCGCCGTACTGGGAGGTGGTGTAGACGCCCCACTTGGCCAGTTCGGCGTCCTTGCCGTCGTCGTAGAGCGCGGCGTTCGGGCCGACGAACTCGTTCCAGGCGCCGTGCAGGTCGTAGGACATGATGTTGAGGAAGTCCAGGTACTGGGTGACCTGGAAGGTCTCCATGCCGCGCAGCAGGTACCCGGAGGCGGGCACGGCCGCGGTGAGCTGGTAGTACTTCCCGTCGGCGGCGGCGGCCCTGTCCAGCCGGTCGCGCAGCGTCTTCATGAGCGCCGCGTATCCCTGCATGAGCCGGCCGCGCCGGGCGTTGGCGATCTGCCAGTCGGCCGGGTTGCCGGCGTCCTTCATCGAGGTGGGGTACTCGTAGTCGATGTCGACCCCGTTGAAGCCGTACTTCCTGATGAAGGCGACGGCGGAGTCGGCGAACGTGTCGATCGCGGCCTGGCTGTCGGTCATCGTGTAGAAGCCGCCGGAGGCCACCCGGTTGCCGTTCGCGTCGAGGTACCCGCCCGTCTCGGCCCATCCGCCGACGCTGATCAGCGTCTTGACGTGCGGGTTGGCCCTCTTGAGCGTGGTGAGCGCGTTGAAGTGTCCCTTGTACGGCAGGGCCGGGTCGTTGCCCGCCAGGTCCAGCCCGGTGGCAGGGTTGCTCGCCGAGTCGGCGCCCACCGAGATCTTGTTGTCCGCGCCCACGTGGGCGAAGGCGTAGTTGATGTGCGTGATCTTCGACCAGGGGATGTTCTGGGCGAGGTAGGCGGGCTGCCCGTTCCCGCCGTGGCGCCAGCCGGTGAAGTAGCCGATCACGCGGCGCGGATGGTCCGCGCCCATGCTCTCGCGGCCCTGCTCGTCGTAGGCGGAGCAGTAGGGGACGCTGACGCCGGACGTTCGGTGGAGCCCGTCGGGGCGGCAGGTCTCGTGGTCGACGGCCGCGGCGGCGGATCCGGCGAGGGTCGCCGCGACCAGGGCCATCGAGGCCGCCACGGCGGCTAAGGACAGACGCGCTCGCTTACGCATGGTTCGCCATCCAAGGGGGGTGATAATGCGCTCTTGTGCGCGAAGGTAGGCGCTCTCACCAGGTGCGTCAACGCTTTCTTTTAGGAAAGTTTCCAAATAGTTCAGCGGTCAGCAGCGCCCGAGCCACCACCATCCGCCGGCCAGCTCGAAGGACGGGCACAGGCTCGCGCCGAACCCGTTGTAGGGACCCGCCTCCGGCCGCCCGGTGAAGTGCCCGTAACCGACGGCGTCGTCCGGAACGCCGATCCAGTCGGGCACGAACCGCACCGGCCGCCCGCCGCTGGTTCCGATCACCGCGACGCGGCAGTTGGCCGAGACGAAGCAGGCCCAGCCCGGCAGTTCTGCCCCGTAGTACTGCCCCTCCGGGACGCGCGTCCCGGCGGCGACCGCGAACGCCGGCCGTTCCACCCAGAACCGCGCCCGGGCCCGCGCCTGCGGCTCCAGATGCAGGAAGAGCCCGCCGCCCAGACCGGCCAGCGCCAGCACGGCCGTGGCCACCACCGGCCAGCGGCGCGTGTCCCGCCCGGCCCGCCAGATCGCCAGGCCGAACAGCGTCACCAGCACTACGAAGATCAGCAGCAGCAGCGGCAGGGCCAGGATCCAGAGCCGCGTCACCAGCCAGCCGGTGTGCAGCGCGACGCCGAGCGCGATCACGGCCAGGGGGACGGCCGCCAGAACGGGTTTGGAGATCACCGGCCCACCTTAGAGCGGCCGCGTGCAGGACTCAGCGGGAAAATGTGCGGATCGCGCGCACGTGGAACCCCGGGCGGCGGCTGCGGTCGCCACCCGGGGAAGCCTCACCCGGCGCGCACCGGACGTCTACGAGGCCCTCGGTCCCGTTTCGTCGATGAGCGCGAACACGGCCCCGGAGACGTCGGCCACCAGACCCATCCGCCCCGTGGAGACATCGAGGGGATCGCCGATCACCGATCCGCCGAGGTCGGTCACGCGCACCACCGTCGCGTCCGTCCCCACGGCCGGATCGACCGCGAAGTACACGAGCCAGTACGGCAGGACGTAGGACTTGTCCGCGTGCCGGCCCAGCCGGGTCTGCCCGCCGGCCGACCAGACCGTATAGTCGAAGTGCCGCCCGTCGCCGATCTGCCGCTGCTCGTAACCGAACAGCCGCCCGTAGAACGCGTCGATGCGCCCGCCGTCGATGGTACGCAGCTCCGCCCAGGTCAGCGTGCCCGGCCTGCCCACGCCGAAGCCGCCGGGCACGTCGGCGCGCCACAGGCCGAAGACCGCGCCCGCCGGGTCGGCGGCGACGAGAGCCTCCCCCTGCCCGGGATCCTGGTACGGGCCGAAGACGATCTGCCCGCCCGCCTCCTCGATGCTCTTGGCCGCCGTCTCCACGGCGTCGGCGTGCACGTAGAGCGTCCATGCGGCCTGCTCGCCGTCGCGGACGCCGGCCACGACGTCGCCGTCGAGTTCGGCGTAGACGTAGTCGCCCGCCGACGAATAGGTCCAGCCGAAGAGACCGGAATAGAAGTCGCAGGTCGCCGCGCGGTTCGCGGTGGCGATGTCCACCAATGCGGGTGCGCCGGAAATGACCGGACTAAGCACGCGTACCCCTCCTCATTCCTCTGGATCGGCGACTCCGAGTAGTGCGCGGAGCTGCCGCAGAACGACGATGCGCAACCGGCCGGCGTCGAAGTAGTCATGGTCGAGGACACGCGGGATGACCAGCCCGTCGAGGAGCGCGATGAGCGCCGTCACCACGTCCTCGACGTCATCGGCCACGCGGAACTCGCCTTGTTCGACGCCGTCGCGGATGGCCTCGGCGAACGGCCGCCGGTAGCGCTGCTGCAGGCTCACGCTGTGCGAGCGAAGCTCGGGATCGTGCACCGCCGCGTGCCAGAACTCCATCAGCATGCGCCAGGTGCCGATCGGCAGCGGCGCCAGCCCGCCGTCCACGAGCGCGACCAGGCGCCGCCACGGCGTCGGCTCCTGATCGCCCGCCTGCTCCAGCCGGGCGACCTCCCGTTCGGTGGAGTGGTGCAGCGCCTCGACGAGCATGTCGTCGCGCGAGCCGAAGTAGAACTGCAACGTGCTCACCGCCACCCCCGCCACCTTGGCGACGTCGGTGAAACGCGTGTGCTCGTAACCGCGCTCGGACAGGACGGCGACGACCACGTCGAGCACCTCTGCCCTGCGGCCACCGCCGACTCTGCGGCGGCGCGAGGGGACGGATGTTGACCTCACGCCGCGATCGTATCTCCGTACGGTACTGCTCACCAGTACGTGAAAACGTACGGCTGTACGGCTTACCCGCTCAGACCACCTCGAAGGTGCTCATCATGGCCATGTCCTCATGCTCCAGGTTGTGGCAGTGCATGACGTACCGGCCGCGGTAGCCGGTGAAGCGGGTGATGATCTCCACGGTCTGCGTCTCGCGCAGCTCGACCGTGTCCTTCCAGGCCGACGGGCCCTCGGGGCGCTCGCCTCCGGCCGACAGCACCTGGAAGGGCGCCAGGTGCAGGTGCACCGGGTGGGAGACGTCGCTGGTCAGCCGCCAGATCTCGACCTGGCCGAGCTTGGGCCTGGCATCGACGCGGCGTACGTCGAAGGGCTTGTCGTTGATCATCCAGCCGGTGTGGCCGTGCAGGCTGCCGCTGGTGAAGGAGAAATCGCGGGTCACCGCGGCCGTGGCCGGGTCGAGCCGCTCGATCCGGGAGAGCGTCTGGGGGATCGCGGAGTCGTCGCGGGCCTCGCGGGCGACCGTGAACCGCATCACCCGCGACTGCGGGCCCTCCTCGCCGAGGAGGTTGCGCAGCTCGACGTGCTCGCCCACACGGTAGGCGGCGAAGTCCACCACCACGTCGGCCCGCTCGCCCGGCGCCAGCCGTACCTGCTCGACGGGGTGAGGGGCGGCCAGCAGGCCGCCGTCGCTCGCGATCACCACCATCGTGCCGCCGGGCGGCAGGGCGAGCTCGTAGGTGCGGGCGTTGGAGCCGTTGAGCAGCCGCAGCCGGTAGCGGGCCCGGTCGACCGCGAGATCCGGCCACGGGGCGCCGTTGACCAGGATGACGTCGCCGAGCAGGCCGCCCATGAACGCCTCGCGGGCGCCGGGCCCGTTGTCGCGCACCGGGTAGGGCATGGTGCCGTCGGTGTGGAAGGCCCGGTCGCAGATCATCAGCGGCACGTCCCGCTCGCCGGAGGGCAGCGGCAGCGCCGCCTCCTCCTCGTCGCCCACCAGGAAGAACCCGGCCAGGCCCCGCCAGACCTGCGGGCCGGTGTAGTCCATGCGGTGGTCGTGGTACCAGAGCGTCGCCGCCCGCTGCTCCAGCGGGAAGACGTAGTCCCGCTGCGTGCCCGGCGCCACCAGGTCGGTCGGGAAGCCGTCGGACTCCGGCGGGGTGTGCCCGCCGTGCAGGTGGGTGACGGTCGGCGCGCCCAGCGTGTTGCGCACGCGCACGACGGTCCGCCGGCCGCTGCGCGCCCGGACGGTGGGGCCGGGGAACTTCCCGTCGTAGCCCCAGATCGGGGTGCGCAGACCGGGCAGGATGTCCGCCTCGGCCGCGCGCTGGACGAGCTCGTAGTAGTCGGTGGTGCCGTCGCTGCGGTACGGCTTCGCCACCGGCGGCAGCGGCAGCGGCACGGCGAAGGGCCGGGGCAGCGGGGCCGTACTGGCGAGAAGCTTGGGCAACGGGGTGCGCCCGGTCAGCGAGCAGCCGGGGACGCCCAGCGCCGCGACCGCCCCCAGCCCGAGCAGCCCCAGCGCCCGCCGCCGTGAGACGTTCACGCCGCCGCCGCGGCGGCGTGGCGGCGCTCGGCCCAGATCTGTGCGGTCTGCACCAGGCTGCCGCCGAACATCAGCACGCCGACCGGCACGTGCAGCGTCTTCATGTGGGCCATGCCGAGCGCCATCTGGGCCAGGGTCAGCACCAGCATGCCGACGGCGGGCCCGATGGCGGCGCGCCGGCGCGCGACGAGGGCGGCGACCAGGTTGACCAGCACGACGACCGCCACCGCGATGGCCGTGACGCTGTGCGCGGCCCGCCCGCCGGGAGAGGACAGCAACATGCCGGCGGTGACCGCCTGGAGCAGCAGGACCAGGGTCTGCAGGGTGAGTGTGATGCGCAGGAACCTCATGCCGGAAATCTTCGTCCAGCCCGTGGCGCGCGGACGTCCCACCAGCGGTGATGACGCGTCTACTCCCCCGGTACGACTCCCGGCCGGCCCGCTACGGCCGGAGCGGTACGCCCGGAACCTCCGGCCGGGCGTGGGTGACCCGGCCGGAGGCCGGTGGTGGCCCCGCCGGGCTGGGGAGCGGGATCCGGCAGGGCCTTCTGACGACCCGACCGGCAGGGTGTGGGTGACCCCGCCGGTCGGGATGGGCGGCCCGGCCGGGCGGGTGGGGGTGACCCGGCCGGGCGTTCGAGGGCCCAGCCGGGCGCTGAGCTCGCCCGGCCGGGCGTTCAGGTGAGCCAGTCGTCGGCGATCTGCCCGCCGACCAGCTCCAGGAGCGTGCCGGCGCGCCGCATCGAGCGCCGGCCGTCCGGTTCCAGGGCGCTGAGCGGGTAGACGCGGTCGAGGCCGAGCCGTTCGATCGCCGCGGGCGGCAGGAGCGAGCGCCCGGCCACGGCGACGACCGGCGTGCCAGCGGCGACCGCCATCGCGGCGACCCCGGCGGGCGCCTTGCCGCGGGCGGTCTGGTGGTCGAGCGAGCCCTCCCCGGTGACGACGAGCTTCGCCGCCGCCAGGTGCGCGGGGAAGCCGACGAGGTCCAGGACCAGCTCGATGCCGGAGCGGAGCGTGCCGCGCAGGATGGTCAGGCCCGCGTAGCCGACGCCGCCCGCGGCCCCCGCGCCGGGGACGCAGGCGGCCTCGACGCCGGTGGCCGCGGCGACCGCCCGGGACCAGCGGGCCAGCGCGGTCTCCAGGTCGGCCACGTCGCGTGGTGTGGCGCCCTTCTGCGGCCCGTAGACGGCGGCGGCGCCGTACGGGCCGAGCAAGGGGTTGTCCACGTCGATGGCGATGTCGATCTCCACCTCGGCCAGGCGGGGATGCAGCCGCGACAGGTCGAGCCGGTCGATGGCGGCCAGGGCCGCGCCGCCGCGCCCGGTGACGCCCTCCAGCCGGGCGCCCAGTGCCTCGGCCAGGCCGGCGCCGCCGTCGGTGCAGGCGCTGCCGCCCAGGCCGAGCACGATCCGGCGGCAGCCGCCGTCCAGCGCGGCCCGGATGACCTGGCCGGTGCCGTAACTGGTGGCGGTACGGGGAGCGGGCGGCCCGGTCAGGCGGCCCAGCCCGGACACGTCGGCCAGCTCGATCACCGCGACGCCGTCGCGCTCGGCGTAGGAGGTCGCGACCGGCCGCGCGTCAGGCCCCTCGGCCCGGACGGCGACCCGGCGGAACCCGGCGGCCAGCGCGGCCTCCAGCGTGCCCTCGCCGCCGTCGGCCACCGGCAGCGCGGCGACCGGGGTGCCGGGGGCGCGCCCGGTGATCCCGGCCGCCAGGTGCTCGCAGACCTCACGGGCCGTCAGCGAGCCCTTGAACTTGTCGGGCGCGATCAGCACGGACATGGCCGCTCACCCCCGCGACAGGATCTCGGCGTCGGCGACCTCCTCGAACTCCGTGATGGCGTCGAGGTCGGCGCCCATCGCGATGTTGGTGACCCGTTCGAGTATCACCTCGACCACGACCGGCACGCGCAGGTCCTCCATGATCTTCCGCGCCTCCTCGAAGGCCCCGGCCAGTTCCCCGGGCTCGTGCACGCGGATGGCCTTGCAGCCCAGCCCCTCGACCACCTTGACGTGGTCGACGCCGTAGCCGCCCAGCTCGGGCGCGTTGACGTTGTCGAAGGCCAGGCTGACCTGGAAGTCCATGTCGAACGCCCGCTGCGCCTGCCGGATCAGCCCCAGGTAGGAGTTGTTGACCAGCACCTGGAGGAAGGGGATGTTGAACTGCGCGCCGACCGCCAGCTCCTCGATCATGAACTGGAAGTCGTAGTCGCCCGACAGCGCCACCACGGTGGCCTCCGGGTCGGCCACGGCCACGCCCAGCGCGGCGGGCACCGTCCAGCCTAGCGGCCCGGCCTGGCCGCAGTTGATCCAGTGCCGCGGCTTGTAGACGTGCAGGAACTGCCCGCCGGCGATCTGCGACAGGCCGATCGTGGAGACGTAGCGCACGTCCTTGCCGAAGGCGAGGTTCATCTCCTGGTAGACGCGCTGCGGCTTGATCGGGACGTTGTCGAAGTCGGTGCGCCGGTGCAGGGTGCGCTTGCGCTCCTGGCACTCCTTCGCCCACACGCCCCGGTCCGGCGGCAGCGTGGCGCGGGCCGCCTCGACGAGCTGGATCAGCGCCGCCCCGGCGTCGGAGACGACGCCGTAGTCGGGCGCGAAGACCCTGCCGATCTGGGTGGGCTCGATGTCGATGTGCACGAAGGTACGGCCGCGCCGGTAGACCTCGAGCCCGCCGGTGTGGCGGTTGGCCCACCGGTTGCCGATGCCGAGCACGAAGTCGGCGGCCAGCAGGGTGGCGTTGCCGTAGCGGTGGGCGGTCTGCAGGCCGGCCATGCCGGCCATCAGCGGGTGGTCGTCGGGGATGCCGCCCCAGCCCATGAGCGTGGGGATGACCGGCACCCCGAGCAGTTCGGCCAGCTCGACCAGCAGGTCGCTGGCGTCGGCGTTGATGACGCCGCCGCCGGCGACGATGACCGGGCGCTCGGCCCCCGCCATCATGGCCAGCACCTTCTCCGCCTGCGCCCGGGTGGCCGCCGGCCGGTGGACGGGCAGCGGCTCGTAGGTCTCGATGTCGAAGTCGATCTCGGTGAGCTGCACGTCGAGCGGCAGGTCGATGAGGACGGGGCCGGGCCGTCCCGAGCGCATGAGGTGGAAGGCCTGCTGGAAGGCGCCCGGCACCTGGGCGCCCTCCATGACGGTGTACGCCATCTTGGTGAGGGGCGCGGCGATCGCGGCGATGTCGACGGCCTGGAAGTCCTCCTTGTGCAGGCGGGCGACCGGCGCCTGGCCGGTGACGCAGAGGATGGGGATGGAGTCGGCGGCGGCGGAGTACAGGCCGGTGATCATGTCGGTGCCCGCGGGGCCCGAGGTGCCGACGCACACGCCGATGTTGCCGGCGCGGGCGCGGGTGTAGCCCTCGGCCATGTGCGCGGCGCCTTCGACGTGCCTGGCCAGGACGTGTTTGATCCCGCCGTGCGCGCGCATCGCGGAGTAGAACGGGTTGATGGCCGCGCCGGGCACCCCGAAGGTCTGGGTGGCGTTCTCACGCTCCAGGATCAGGACCGCGGCGTCGACGGCTCGCATGCGTGCCATGGGTTCGCTCCTCGCGCTCAGCGGCCCGAGAGCTGCTCGACGAGCAGCAGCAGGGCGGTGTGGTCGAGCTGCCCGTGGCCCTGGGCCCGCGCGGCGCCCATCAGCTGGGCCAGGACCGCCCCGACCGGGATGGCCACGCCCGCCTGCCGGGCGGCCGCGGTGACGATGCCGAGGTCCTTGTGGTGCAGGTCGATGCGGAAGCCCGGCTGGAAGGTACGGCTCAGCATGCCCTCGGCCTTGCGCTCCAGGATGCGGTTGCCCGCCAGGCCCGCCGACAGGACCTTGACCGCGGCCTCCATCTCGACGCCGTAGGCCTCCAGGAACACGATCGCCTCGGCGACCAGCTCGATGGTGCCGGCGACGATGAGCTGGTTGGCGGCCTTGACCGTCTGCCCGGACCCGGCGGGGCCGACGTGCACGACGGTGGAGCCCACCGCTTCCAGGACGGGCCGGGCCGCCTCGACGTCGGCGGGGGCGCCGCCGACCATGATGGACAGGCTGGCGTCGATCGCGCCCTGCTCGCCGCCGGAGACGGGCGCGTCCACCGCGCGCAGCCCGGCCTCGGCCGCCTGGGCGGCCATGCGGGCGGCGGCGTCGGGCCTGATGCTGCTGGCGTCGATCCACAGCGTGCCCTCGCGGGCGTGGTCCACGATGTCGGCGGCGACGAGTTCGACGTCGGGGGTGTCGGGGAGCATGGTCACGACGACGTCGGCGTCGCGCACGCCTTCCGCGATGCTGCCCGCGCCGTGGCCGCCCAGCTCGATCAGCCGCTCGACCTTCTCCGGTTCCTTGTTGACGCCGGTGACGGTGTATCCGGCCTTGAGGAGGTTGGCGGCCATCGGGGCGCCCATGATGCCCAGGCCGATGACGGTCACGTTGCTCACGGCAGTTCCTTGTGGTCGGAGGTGAGCCAGGCGAAGGGGTCCTCGCCCGGGTTGGCTTTGTGTTCCAGGCCGATCCAGCCGTCGTATCCGGTCCGGCCGAGCTCGGTCAGCCAGGCGCCCAGCGGCAGGTCGCCGGTGCCGGGCGCGCCTCTGCCCGGCGCGTCGGCGATCTGGACGTGGCCGATGCGGTCCGGGTCGCCGCGCAGGAGCGCGTCCACGTCGTCGCCGTTGACGGCCAGGTGGTAGAGGTCGGCGAGCAGCTTCAGCCCCGGGACGGCGGCCACGACGGCCAGCGCCTCGGCGGCGGTCCTGAGCGGGTAGGCCGGGGCGCCGCTGAGCGCCTCGATCAGGACGACGCCGTCCACGACCTCCTGGGCCAGCGCCAGGTTGGCGAGGGCGGTCTCGTCCTGGAGTTCTTCCCGGACGTCGTCAAGGCGGTTGCCGTACAGGGCGTTGAAGGAGCGGCAGCCGAGCGTGCGGCCGATCGCGGCCACGATCGGCACGTTGTCGCGGAACTCGGCGGCGCGGTGCGGGTGCGACAGCAGGCCGCGTTCGCCTCCGGGCATGTCGCCGGCGGCGAAGTTGATCCCGGTCAGCTGGACCCCGGCGTCGCGGACGGCGCGTACGAACGAGTCGACCTGCGCGTCGGCGGGCACGGCGGTCTCGAACGGCCACCAGAACTCCACGGCCTCGAAGCCGGCCTTGCGGGCGGCCTCCGGGCGTTCCAGCACGGGCAGGTCGGTGAAGAGGATGGAGCAGTTGACGGTGTAGCGCATCTGGCCTGCCTCCTATCGGACGGTGTTGCTCAGGACGCCCACGCCCGCGATGTCCACCGCGACCTCGTCGCCGGCGGCCAGGGGGCCGACGCCGTCGGGGCTGCCGGTCAGCAGGACGTCTCCGGGGTTGAGGGTGATCCAGCGGGTGACGTAGGCGAGGAGTTCGTCGACGCCGAAGAGCATCGCGGCGGTGGGACTGTCCTGGACGACGAGCCCGTTGACGCGGGTGCGGATGTGCAGTCCGGCCGGGTCGTCGATGTCGGTCTCGATCCAGGGACCGAGCGGGCAGAAGGTGTCGGCGCTCTTGGCCCTGACCCACTGGCCGTCGTTGCGCCAGTCGTCGGCGGTGATGTCGTTGGCGCAGGTGTAGCCGAGGACGTAGTCGCGGAAGTGGCGTTTGGGCACCTGGTGGGCGGTGCGGCCGATGACCACGGCCAGCTCGCCCTCGTACTCCAGCCTGCGCAGCCCGTGCGGGCGGCGTACCTCGGCGCCGGGGCCGGTGACGGCGTTGGCGGCCTTGAGGAACAGCCGTGGTTTGCGGAGTTTTCCCGGTGCGCCGTAGTTGCGGCCGGCGCAGACGATCACGCGTGGATCGCAGGGCGCCAGCAGCGTCACCTCCTCCAGCGCCGCCACCGGCCCCTGCCCGGGGGCAGGGTGGATGTCGTGGCCGACGAGCACGCCGGTGCGTACCTCGTCCTTGTGGGTGTAGCGGACGAGTCTCATGACGCAACCACCGCCTCACGCAGGAGTTCGATCGGGTGCCAGGCCTGGCGGGCCGAGCCGTGGAAGATCTGCTGGCGGCAGGAGACGCCGGTGGCGGCCACCACGGTCTCGGCCGGTTCCGCGGCCAGGGCGGGGAAGAGCCGGTCGGAGCCGACGGTCATGGACAGCTCGTAGTGCTCGGCCTCGAAGCCGAAGGAGCCGGCCATGCCGCAGCATCCGGTGTCGAGCTCCACGACCTCCACGCCGGGGATGAGCCGGAGCATGGCCATCGTGGCGGCCGTGCCGACCTCGGCCTTCTGGTGGCAGTGGCCGTGGAAGACGACCCTCTTGCCCGCGAGCCATGAGTCGGCGCGCAGCGTCAGCCTGCCCGCGCCGACGGCCTCGGTGAGCAGTTCCTCCACCTGCTTGACCCGGGCGGCGACCGCGTCCACGCGTTCGTCGCCGGCCAGCATCGCCCGGTGCTCGTCGCGCAGGGTGAACAGGCAGGACGGCTCGCAGCCGACGATCGGGCCCTCGGTGGCGGCCAGGTGGGCGACCAGCGCGCCCGCCTGCGCCTTGGCCTGGTCGAGCAGGCCCTTGGACAGGCTGGAGCGGCCGCAGCAGCCGGTGGCGGCCAGCTCGACCGTCCAGCCCGCGCGCTCCAGCAGCTCGATCGCCGCCTTGCCGATGTGCGGCTCGGTGTAGGTGGTGAAGGAGTCGGCCAGGAACGTCAGCGTCTCGCGGCCGGTGCGCTCGCGGCCCTTGTGCCCTTGGTGCCAGCGGATGAGGTTGCCGCGCTGGAAGCGGGGCAGCTGCCGGGCGGCGGTGATCCCGACCGTGCGTTCCAGCAGCCGCCGGACGAGCGGGATCCGGGTGGGCAGGTTCGACAGCGGCGCGGTGGCCGAGCCGAGCCGGTTGAGCGAGCGGATGGCGCCGAAGATCCGCGAGCGCAGGGGCACGCCGTGCTGGTCATGGTGGTGCGACAGCGCTTCGGCCTTGAGCGTGGCCATGTCCACGCTCATCGGGCACTCGCTCTTGCAGGCCTTGCACATCAGGCACAGGTCGAGGATCTCGTGCAGCCGCTCGTCGCCGAAGGCCGTCTTGGGGTCGGCCGACGACAGCGCCTTGACCAGAGCGTTGGCCCGGCCCCGGGTGGAGTGCTCCTCCTGACGGGTGGCGACGTAGGACGGGCACATGACGCCGGGCCCGCTCTTGCGGCACAGCCCGATGTTCATGCACCGGTCGGCGGCGCCGCGCATGCCGCCGACCACCTCGAACGACAGCCGGGTGCGCAGCGGCCCGGCGGGGGGCAGGGCCGCGTCGCGCAGGTTGTCGGTCATGGGCGGCGCGTCGACGATCTTGCCGGGGTTCAGGACGTTCCCGGGGTCGAACAGGTGCTTGACCGAGCGCATCGCCTCGTACAGCTCCGGGCCGAAGATCTCCCGGTTGAACTCGCTGCGGGCCAGGCCGTCGCCGTGCTCGCTGGAGTTGACGCCGCCGTACTCGGCAACCAGGTCCTTGATCTCCACGGCCACCGCGCGCATGGTCGTCACCTGCTCGGGGTCGGCCAGGTCGACGAACGGGCGGATGTGCAGGCAGCCGACCGAGCAGTGGCCGTAGAATCCGGCCGTCAGGCCGTGCCTGTCGAGCACGCCGCGGAAACGGTCGGTGTACTCGGCCAAATGCTTGGGGTCGACGGCGGTGTCCTCGACGAAGGCCAGCGGCCTGCGGGTGCCCTCGCCGGCCGCCATGAGCAGGCCGAGACTCGACTTGCGCACCTTGAGCAGCGCCGTCTGCTCGGCGGGTGTGACGGCGAGCAGGGTGTGGTAGCCGTGGCCGTTGCGCTTCCACGACCGGCTGACCTCGTCGAGTTTGGCGGTCAGGTGGTCGCGGTCGTCGCCGCTGAAGGAGACGAACAGCAGCGCGGCCAGGTCGCCTTTGAGGATGTCGCCGAGACCGGCGTACTCGATCTTCTGCCGGGACAGGTCCAGGATCGTCTTGTCCATGAGCTCGACCTGGGCGGGGTCGCAGGCCAGGGCGTCCTCGGTGGCGGCGATGGCGGCGGCGGTGGTGTCGAAGTGGCCCACGGCGTAGACGGTGTGGCGGGGTTTGGGCACGAGGTCGACCAGCGCGTGCGTCGCCACGACCAGCGTGCCCTCGGCCCCGACCACGAACTTCGCCAGATCGAACTCCCCCGACCCGGCCAGCCGGTCCAGCCGGTACCCGCAGGCGCGCCGCCAGAACGGCGGGAAGCCGGTGGCGATCGCCTCGGCGTTGTCGCGGACGAGTGCGGGCAGCTCACGGTAGAGCGCGCCCTCCAGGGTCGGCTCCGCGGCGCGCCGGGCCCGCTCCTGCTCGCTGACCGGTTCCAGCCGCGCGGTCGAGCCGTCGGCCAGGACCACGTCCAGGGCCCTGACGTGGTCGATGGTCATCCCGAAGGTGAGCGAGCCGCTGCCGGCGGAGTTGTTGCCGATCATCCCGCCGATGGTGGCGCGGTTGCTGGTGGAGGTGTCGGGGCCGAACATCAGCCCGTACGGCGCGGCCGCCTGGTTGAGCTGGTCCTGCACCACCCCCACCTCGACCAGCGCGGTCCGCGCCTCCGGGTCGAGGTCGACGATCTGGTTCATGTGCCGGGAGAAGTCGAGGACCAGGCCGGGCCCGACCGTCTGCCCGGCCAGGCTGGTGCCGGCGCCACGCGGCACCACGGGCACGCCCTCCCGCCCGGCCGCCTTGACCGCCTCGGCGACGTCCCCGGCGTGCCGGGGGAAGACCACGCCGACCGGCATGATCGCGTACATGCTCGCGTCGCGGGAGAACAGGTGGCGGGTGTAGTCGTCGAAGGCCACCTCGCCCTCGACGGCCGCGCTGAGCGCGCGCAGCAGGTCGCCCGTCTCCGGAAGGGTGGCCGTCATGGCGCCTGCAGGCGCTCGAGCGCGTCGTTGAGTCCGCGCGGGTCGATGGGCACGCCGGCCAGGGTGAGTCCCATCTGGACACCGGCCAGGGTGCCGGCGAGGGTGAGGTCGTTGAAGTCGCCCAGGTGGCCGATGCGGAAGACGCGGCCGCTGAGCTTGCCGAGCCCGGAGCCGAGTGACATGTCGTAGCGGTCGAGGATGATCGCTCTGATCTTGTCGGCGTCGTATCCCTCGGGAACGATCACGGCGGTCAGGGCCGCGGAGTGCTCGCGTTCGTCGGCGCAGAGCACTTCGAGTCCCCATCCGCGTACGGCCGCGCGGGTGGCCTCGGCGTGGCGGATGTGGCGGGCGAAGACGGCGTCGAGTCCTTCGTCGTAGAGCAGGCGGAGGGCTTCGCGCAGGCCGTAGAGCAGGTTGGTGGCGGGAGTGTAGGGGAAGAAGCCGCGTTCGTTGGCGGCCAGGATCGGCGCCCAGTCCCAGAACGACCTGGCCAGGGTCGCGGTGCGTGAGGCGTGCAGGGCCTTGTCGCTGACGGCGTTGAAGCTCAGGCCGGGCGGGAGCATGAGCCCCTTCTGCGAGCCGGCGACGGTGACGTCGACGCCCCACTCGTCGTGGCGGTAGTCGATCGAGCCGAGTGAGGAGATGGTGTCGACCAGCAGCAGGGCGGGGTGGCCCGCGGCGTCGATGGCGGCGCGCACGTCGGGGACGCGGCTGGTGACGCCGGTGGAGGTCTCGTTGTGGACCACGCAGACGGCCTTGATGGTGTGGCCGGTGTCGGCGGACAGGCGTTCGCGGACGGCGTCGGGGTCGGCGCCCCTGCGCCAGTCGCCGGGCACGAACGCGACGTCCAGCCCGAGCCGTCCGGCCATCTCCTGCCAGAGGGTGGCGAAGTGGCCGGTCTCGAAGCACAGGACCTTGTCGCCCGCGCTCAACGTGTTGACCAGGGCGGCCTCCCACGCTCCGGTGCCCGAGGCCGGGTAGATCACGACCGGTCCTTCGGTGCCGAAGACCGGCTTGATGTCGCGCAGCACCTCCAGGCCGAGTGCGGCGAACTCGGGACCCCGGTGGTCGATGGTCGGCGCCGACATGGCCCGCAGCACGCTGTCGGGCACGTTCGTGGGGCCGGGGATCTGCAGGAAGTGCCTGCTCATGAGGACCTCGCTCGAAATATCCACGATGCGGAAAAGTTATCTCGCTATACGGAAGATATGCCTTCCCGGGGGAGATGAAAAGTCTTGACGGCCAATGTGAGCCAGGTCATACTCTCGCTAAGCGGAAACTATTTTCCGCATTATGGAAAACCTGCTGGAGTCCGTATGTCGGTTCAGATCATCACGATCGTCGTCCTGGCCGTCGTCTTCCTGGTCGCCACCGTGCTGCCCGTTCACATGGGGGCGCTGGCGTTCGTCGCCGCCTTCATGGTCGGCGCCTTCGTGCTCGGCGAAGGCAAGGACGACATCGTCGCGGGGTTTCCCGGCGACCTGTTCGTCATCCTCGTCGGGGTCACCTACCTGTTCGCGATGGCCAAGGCCAACGGGACGGTCGACTGGCTGGTCCAGGCCGCGGTACGCCTCGTACGTGGCAAGATCGCGCTCATTCCCTGGATGATGTTCCTGGTCACGGCGTTGCTCACGGCCGTGGGCGCGGTCGTGCCCGCCGCCGTCGCCATCATCGCCCCGGTCGCCATGGGCTTCGCCCTGCGCTACCGCATCAACCCCATGCTCATGGGCCTGCTGGTCATCAACGGAGCGAGCGCGGGCGGCTTCTCGCCCATCAGCATCTTCGGCAGCATCGTCAACGGCGTGGTCACCCGCAACAACCTGCCGGGCGATCCCGGGATGCTGTTCATCAGCTCCTTCGCCTT